>CAMUYR010000014.1 GCA_947164965.1 uncultured Prevotella sp.
AACAATGGTGATGAGCCAGGCGAAGGCGATTAAGTCTAATTGACAATTGATAATTCTTTGACCTAAAGGTACAAAGCGACCAGAGGTCGAGCGGACAATTGACAATTAGGAATGAAAATGAAGAGTGTGAAAGGAGGCTCGGGCATGGTGCTCGGGCCTCCTTTGGGGTATGTTAGTTTCCAGTTATGCGGATGCACATCATCGTCAAATCGTCGTTGGGCTCGGCGCCGTTACGGTGTCGGCTTACTTCTTCCGCCAATGTCTCAATCACCTGACGGGCAGAGTCGAAGTGGGTGTTGCGAAGGATGTCAATCAGACGGTCGTCGCCAAACTGCTCCTGCTGACGGTTCTCGGCCTCGTTTAGACCGTCGGTATAGATAAAGAGCGGACGGCCTTTGATGGTGTCTATCCCTTCACCTTCGTACTCCAGTTCTGGCCAGAGCCCGATGGGGGCGTTAGGCAGCATGTCGAGGAAATCACCATGATTCTCACCGCCTCCGATAATGGGTGGATTGTGTCCGGCGTTGCAGAAGTCGAGGTGACCTGTCGTCAGGTCCACGAGTCCTAAGAATAACGTCACGAACATACCACTCTCGTTATCCTCGCCGCTGAGGGCATCGTTCATGCGGGTACATATCTCGGCTGGCATCATGCCCTGCTTCGCCAGCGTCATGAAGAGTCGCGTGGCCTGTGCCATGAACAGCGAGGCTGGCACGCCCTTCCCGCTGACGTCGCCTAAGGCAAAGTAGAGCTTGTCGCCCTGCATCACGTAGTCATACAGGTCGCCGCCCACCTCCTTGGCGGGTGTCATCGAGGCATACCAGTGGTCCACCGTTCTGGCAAGCCACGATGTTTAGCAACAATGCCAGCAGCACCGTTGTAAGCAGGCTTCCGTGCAGTCCGATAGCCGTCCGGGCCGAATATGATTTCATTGTTTGAATCTTCATTTTATTCTCATTTTAATTCGACTGCAAATTCGCAGGAACAGCAATGTTTTTCCTGTATCCCATGCCTGTGACATGGCAGATTAAAATATTGTCCTGATTCGTGACACGAACTTCAACGGAAGGAATCTTGTGGTGATCAGCCACGAAGAAGGCTTCAGCCCGTAGAACATCGCCTTCGTGCGCGCTGGCTATGAACATGATGCTGTTGGAAATGCCGAAGGTGAGTTGTCCATTGCTGTTCATCAGTGCAGCTATGGCCAGGTCGGCCAGTGTGAAGAGGGCTCCACCCTGGCACACATTGCCACCATTCAGGTGTGTTTCAGTAACGGTCATTTCAGCCACGGCATGTTGTTTGTCTGCCTCTGTGATTCTGCAGCCTGCATTTGCTGCGAAGCGGTCGTTTCGATTCAGTATTTCTTTGATGTCCATATTTTACGAAATATTTTTAGTCTGATTCCTTATTTCGTCGATGCAAAAAGATGAGTATAATGCCGATAATCAAAGGAACAGCGCCGATAATAATCCCTACTCCGCCAGCAGCCAGACCGAATATAGCGGCAAAACCGCCCTGACGAATATATGGACGTGGTATCTCAGCAATAAGAGAATCACGTAATGACTCATCTTGTATGCTGTCCAAAACTGCCACCTGGTGGTTATATTCTTCAACCCATGCTTCGTGTTTATGTCCGGCATCTATGTCTGCAACCACCATCACAACAGCAACAAATATAGATAACGCCAGGATAAACCCACCCAGCACCACAAGCAAACAGCCACATCCACCTTTATACGATTTCTTTTGATTCATCAATTTTCTTATGAATATTACTTCAGCTCATTGACAATGATTTCTGCCATTCGCTGAGCACCTTTTGTGTCAGGATGAATGCCATCGTCCAGCATTTTGTCGCCATCGTTGGCGTAAAGCGTATGCAGGTCGATGACGTGAAGTCCATACTTCTTGGCAACGGCCTGCTGAATAGGAATAATCTTATTGGTGATCACTTCGTCGCTGATGTTCCACGTCGGCTTAAAAGCGGGAATGGGCGTG
Organism: uncultured Prevotella sp.; assembly: GCA_947164965.1. Taxonomy (GTDB): domain Bacteria; phylum Bacteroidota; class Bacteroidia; order Bacteroidales; family Bacteroidaceae; genus Prevotella. The sequence goes on from CAMUYR010000014.1 coordinate 2,002, forward strand.
CAGAGGAATATCTCAGGTTTGGCGTCGATTCTCACCTTGGCCTTCTTACCCTTATTGAGCTGTGCCAAATCAGGACGGAGGGTGAGAATCATCTGTTCGAGATCCTTCTGGAAATCGCTGCCGTACTGCCAGTTCTCGGGCTTCGAATCGTTGGTGCCCAGCTTGATGATGACGATATCAGGACGGAAAGCCAGAGCATCCTGCCAAGCCATCTCGTTCATATAAGGATAGTCGCCCTTGTTCAACATGGTGCGAGAGCTGACACCAAAGTTCTTGACCCAAAAATCGTTGCCTAACAGTCGCTGAAGACAGGCGGGATAACCATATTTGGCCTTCATGTCAATACCATAGCCCTCGGTAATACTATTACCGATACAAGCAACGCGGACGGCATTGGGTTTAGGCGTGCTGAGAGACTGCAGCCAGGCGGAGATATCGGCCAGCATCTGATGGTGATACTTGAACCAAGGACCAAAGCCGAAGCCATGATCGCCTGAAGGATAGACGTACATGGTGCAATCGTTGCCTGCCTGACGCATGGCGGAATAATAGGTAAGCGCATTGGTGACGGGCGGGACCAGACGGTCGTCGTTGGCGGTGATGATCAGGGCTGGCGGTGTGAGATGGCAGCGCACCTGGCGGTTTGTCGAGAAGTCGTTGACCAGTTTGGGGTCTTTATGCCCCTCTTCGCCCAGGAAATTGATGCACGACCATTTGTGTGACACGCGCTCGTCCATGCTGATGACGGGATAAAACAGAATGCTGAAATCAGGACGCACATCGAAAGCGGAACGGGTAGAGATGACTGATGCCAGATGGCCACCAGCCGAAAATCCCATGATACCTACATCGTGCGGATTGATACCCCACGCAACTGCCGAATCGCGAACGATACGAATGCCCTGTTCGACATCGCCGATAGGCTTGGTACGATCGCCCTCGGGCAAGCGGTAGTTGACTACAAAGTAGGCAATACCCTGCTGATTCATCCATTTCGACGCCATCGTACCCTCATGGTTGTTCGACAATACGGAATAGCCACCTCCAGGCACGCCGACAATCGCTCTGCCAGAGGGTTTCTCGGGCAGATAGCACACCATGTGCGACTTGCCATCGGGTGTCAGGTTCAACTTGAATTCTCTCGCTGTCTGTGCCTGAGCTACCAATGCGGTGAGCAACAGGCCGAAAGTCATCAACTTCTTCATGATGTTATCAGTTTATGTCATTATTTATCAAAAATATGCTGCAAATATAGCGATTATTGCCGAAAAAATAGTATTTTTGCAGCCACAATTACGAAACTTTAGAATAATAAAACAATAAAAAGACAGAATATCAATGAAAAAGATTACAACATTTAGCATTGTGATGGTCCTGATGATGGGCCTGTGTATGACGTCGTGCCTGAAGGGCAACAATAATGACGAACAGGAGAAGCAATGGCAGGAATGGGTCAACGAAGTGAACGCAGAAATTAGAGCATCGATAGGCAGCTACGGCGGAAAAATGTATCTGTGTGCAGCAAACAAGGAAAGAGAGGACTCAGTGGTGGCCAATTGGGGCATCGCCAGCGACAGCACAATGGTATTGTCGGCTGTACCCTTGAGTTGGTTGGTAAAGAAGATGCCAGAAAACCAGAAGGCCCTACAAACGGCTATTGCCGAGAGGGGAACCAGCGATATTCTGGTGAAAACAGCCTATAACTACAGATTCCATTCGCCACTGGATATCTATATCTATCCGCAACCCATCAAGCTCAATGTCAGCTACGAGGGAAAGGCGCATCAGGTGGAGATACACTTCTACAACACAGAGAGCAACACCAACAGCAGAGCCCAGTATTTGCAGTACAGCGATAAGGAGTTGGTCAATCTGTGTCTGCTCAGCCTGTCGCCAGAATCGATATATTTGGACGGACAACGGCAGCATGTGTTCCAGATGGAGTATTATATATGGTGGTACGGTAGCAAAAAATGACGATGATGAAGAAACGTGCATTATTCATATTGGCATCGATGATGTTTTCGGTAGTATGTCTGGCACAAACATCTACCAAGGAGGTAACGCTGAAAACCACGATGGGCGACATACGCATAGCGCTGTATGACGAGACACCGCTACATCGCGATAACTTTCTGAAGCTGGCCGAGGAGCACGTGTTCGACTCGTTGCTGTTCCATCGCGTCATCAAGAACTTCATGATACAGTCTGGCGACATACACAGCAAACATGCGCTGCCAGGACAACGGCTTGGCACTGGCAGTTTCGATTATACCATCGAACCTGAATTCCGCACGCCAGACATCTATCACCGCTTTGGAACTGTGGCAATGGCCAGAGAGGGTGACAAGAAAAATCCTGAGATGCGCAGTTCTGCCACCCAGTTCTACATCGTAACGCGCCAGAACGGCACGCCTCATCTGGACGGCAAGTATACTGTGTTTGGAGAAGTGAAGGAAGGCATGGACGTGGTATGCCGCATACAAGAGATGGCGACTGACGACTTTGACCGCCCACTGGAGGATATCAGGATACTGGAAGTTATCGTGAAATAAAAAAATTTGCAAGCGACTGGTAAACAGTTCTTGCAAATTACTCTCCGTGATCCGGTCGGGATTCGAACCCGAGACCCACAGCTTAGAAGGCTGTTGCTCTATCCAGCTGAGCTACCAGACCGATTAGCGGGTGCAAAGGTACAACTTTTTTGCGAATTACCAAGCCATTATTACGAAATATTTTATTTTTTGCACGCAGAAATATGGCAATTATTGAAATTACATCGCTAAAACAACCAGGAATTGAGGTGTTTAGCACCTTAACAGAAGCTCAACTGCGCATGGAACTGGAGCCAGAACGCGGACTATTCATCGCTGAGAGTCCGAAAGTGATACGCGTGGCCCTGGATGCCGGATGGGAGCCTACTGCCCTACTCTGCGAACGCAAACATATAGAAGGTGATGCAAGGGATATCATCGCGCGCGTGGGCGATATACCTATATATACTGGTAGTCGTGAACTGCTGGCACAACTGACAGGCTATACCCTGACTCGTGGCGTGCTGTGTGCCATGCGAAGGAGACAGATGCCAACCGTAGAAGAAGTAGTGAAAGAGGCGCGTCGTGTGGTTGTCATCGAATCGGTCACAGATACCACCAACATCGGAGCTATCTTCCGTTCGGCTGCGGCATTAGGCATCGATGCAGTATTGCTGACGAGAGACACATGCGACCCGCTAAACAGACGTGCGGTGAGAGTGAGCATGGGAACGGTATTTCTGGTGCCTTGGACATGGATAGACCACCCCACCCCTACGCTGCATCAATATGGATTCCGAACCGTAGCTATGGCGCTGACAGACAAGAGTATAGCGCTGGACGACGCACGACTGAAAGCAGAACAACGACTGGCTGTCATCATGGGAACAGAAGGCGACGGACTACCAGAACAAACAATCAGCGAGGCCGACTACGTGGTGCGCATTCCTATGGCACACGGAGTGGACTCGCTGAATGTGGCAGCAGCGGCTGCTGTGACTTTCTGGGAACTAAGAATTTAGTCCTCGATGCCCTCGGGCTTCATGTTGGTGTACACAGTCTGTACATCGTCGAAGTCCTCAAGTTTCTCAATCATCTTGTCGATGGTCTCGCGCTCCTCGGGAGTAACGTCCTTCAGATCATTTGGAATGCGAGTAAACTCAGCACCCGTGACCTCGAAACCGTTCTCCTCCAGATGCTTCTGAATAGCACCAAATGAAGAAGGATCGCCATAGATGGTGATTGAGTTCTCTTCCTCATCTTCGTCGTACTCATCCTCTACACCGTAGTCAATCAGGTCGAGAATCATCTCGTCCATATCCAGACCGTCAGTCTTCTTGAAAGTAAACACACATTTGTGGTCAAACAAGAACGACAGACTGCCCTGAGTACCCAGGTTTCCATTAAACTTATTGAACACCGAACGAACGTCACCAACGGTACGTGTGGTGTTGTCGGTCAGCGTGTCTACAAAGATAGCAACGCCGTGAGGGCCATATCCCTCGTAAGTCACTTCCTTATAATCGCTCTGGTCCTTACCCATTGCGTTCTTGATGGCACGCTCGATATTATCCTTCGGCATGTTCTCGCGCTTGGCATTGGCGATAATAGCACGCAATGCAGGGTTCATGTCGGGCTCTGGACCGCCAGCCTTCACGGCAATGGCAATCTGCTTGCCAATCTTAGTAAACGTCTTGGCCATGTGGCCCCATCTCTTCAGTTTCGCAGCTTTGCGATATTCAAATGCTCTTCCCATATTTTAATATATTTATAATTGACAATTGATAATTGATAATTAACGCAACTCGGCGTTTAGTTTCTGCTTCAGGTTCTGAATCAGCTTCTGCATGATGGCGTCGATCTGCTTGTCACCCATCGTCTTCTCTGCATCTTGCAGTATAAAGTTAACAGCATACGATTTCTTGCCGGCAGGCAGCTTGTCGCCCTCGTAAACATCGAACAACTCGACTTTCTTCAGGAACTTCTTCTCAGTCTGACGGGCAATATCCTCAATCTGCTGGAACTCAACGCTCTTGTCGATAAGCAGAGCAAGGTCTCGGCTGACAGAGGGGAACTTAGGAATCTCCGTAAATTCAACCTTCTGCTTGCGAATCACCTTCATCAGGGCTGTCCAGTTCAGTTCGGCGTAATACACAGGGGTATCAATGTCGAACTGCTTCTGCAACTTCTTCGTCAGCACACCCAGTTCGATGAGTTTCTTGCCACCACGGTTCTCGATAGTCAGACCTGCTGAGAAGATGGCATTGTCGCTCTTTTTGCGTACCAGCATACCAGGCTGCACACCAATACGAGCCAGGATGTTGTCGACGTGGGCATCCAACTCGGCAAATGAAGTATCTTCGTTCTGGTGAGCCCATGAACCCTCAACACGCTTACCCGTCAGCCACAAGGCCATATGGTACTGCTCCTTATAGGCCTGCATGGGATCGTCCTGGTTCTCCTTCGCAGGGTCAAAGCTATAGACATTGCCAAATTCGAAGAAACGACAGTTGGGGTTCTTACGCTTGGCATTATGCTCGATGCTCTCCAGACCGCCATACAGCAGCGTGCCACGCATGACGTTAAGGTCACTCGACAGCGGATTCATAATCTTCACCAAGTTCTGGTTCTGTGTGTCGTCGTAGTACGACGACTTACTCAACGAGTTATTCAGAATCTCGTTGAATCCAGCGCCCACCAATTGCTCTGAAACGAGGTTTGCCAACTTGTGCTTCTGGTCTTCGTCGCCCTTAATCACCAGCGAAGACTTCAACTGGGTAGGAATCTCCACATTATTATATCCATAGATGCGCAGAATATCCTCTACGACATCGCAGGGACGCTGAACATCCACACGATAAGCAGGAATCTCCAGTTTCAGGGCCTCAGGCGTCTCCTCGAGCACCTTCATCTCCAAGCTGTCGCAGATGCTCTTGATGGTCTCGACAGGAATATCTTTACCTACCAGCGAGTGAACATAGCTGTACTCGAGGTCGACAACGGCATTCTCCATCTTCTCTGGATAGATATCCTTGATTTCCATCGACACCTTTCCACCTGCCAGTTCCTTACAGAGTTGGGCAGCATATTTCAAAGCCTCAACAGTACCATTGGGATCAATACCACGCTCGAAACGGAACGAAGAATCGGTGCTCAGACCATGACGGCGGGCTGACTTACGAATCCATGTGGGATGGAAATAGGCACTCTCCAGAACCACATTTCTAGTGGTCTCGTAGGTACCACTACCCTTTCCACCAAACACGCCAGCGATACACATCGGCTCTTCGGCATTGCAGATAGCCAGGTCGCGATCGCTCAGTTTATGCTCTACGCCATCCAGCGTCTGGAAAGGAGTACCCTCGGGCATTGTCTTCACCACAATCTTGTGACCCTTCACCATGTCGGCATCGAAACAATGCAAGGGCTGACCTAACGCCATCATCACATAGTTGGTGATGTCGACGATATTATTGATAGGACGCAGACCTATGGTAGTCAGCTTATTCTTCAGCCAATCGGGCGATTCCTTCACCTCACAATCAGTCACACTGACACAAGCATAACGCTTACAAGCCTCCTGGTTCTCAATCACTACTTCGATAGGCAGGCTGCTGTCATCGACGGCAAACGTCGATGCGCAGGGTTTGTGGGTAGCCGTCTGATAGCCGTTCTGCTTCAGCCAGGCATACAGGTCGCGAGCCACACCCCAATGACTCAGGGCATCAGCACGGTTGGCAGTGATGTCTACCTCGATGAGCCAGTCGCTCTCCAGATGGTAATACTCAGCGGCAGGCGTACCAACAACAGCATCCTCAGGTAATACGATAATGCCGTCGTGGCTGCTGCCGATACCAATCTCGTCCTCAGCACATATCATGCCCAAAGACTCGACGCCACGCAGCTTCGATTTCTTAATCACAAACTCCTTGTCGCCATCATAGAGCACACAGCCCAAGTCGGCCACAATCACCTTCTGACCTGCAGCCACATTTGGTGCACCACAGACAATCTGCTGTGGCTCGCCCTTACCCAAGTCAACGGTGGTAACATGTAAATGGTCTGAATCGGGGTGCATCTCGCACGTCAGCACCTTACCAACGTAAAGGCCCTTCAGACCGCCCTTAATACTTTGTACTTCTTCGAGTGCATCAACCTCAAGACCTGTCGACGTCAAAGCATCGCACACCTGCTGCGGTGTAAGGTCGAAATCAACGTACTCCTTTAGCCATTTATACGATATATTCATTGCAATGATAATTAATTTCCTAAAAATCGCGTGCAAAATTACAAAAAAAAAATGGACTGACCAAACGGTCAGCCCACTTTCTTTTATTCTTCCTCTGGAGTTATGAGTTTATAACCCTTTCCGTGGATGTTGATAATCTCAATTTTGGGGTCGTCTTTAAGGTGTTTACGTAACTTAGTGATGTAAACATCCATCGAGCGAGCATTGAAGTAATTATCGTCAATCCAGATAGTTTTCAGAGCAAAATCACGCTGCAAAATCTCGTTGGCATGTGAGCAAAGCAGAGCTAACAACTCGTTCTCCTTTGTCGTCAACTTGGTTTGTTTATCACCTATAACCAACAGCTGCTTCTGTGTATCGAAGAGGAAGTCGCCAATATGATAGACAGAACTCTCCTTGTTCTTCTTACCACGAACTCGACGCAGAATAGCCTCTACACGGAAAACCAATTCCTCCATAGAGAAAGGCTTAGTGATGTAGTCGTCGGCGCCAATCTTGAAGCCCTCAAGAATATCCTCCTTCAGAGTCTTAGCAGTCAGGAAGATAATGGGAATGTCGGCATTAGCCTGACGAATTTCCTGTGCCAAAGTGAATCCATCCTTTTTAGGCATCATCACGTCAAGCACGCAGATATCAAACTTGGTTTTGAGAAAAGCCTTGTAACCGGCCTCACCATCGGGGCAGAGCTCTGCCTGATAGCCTTTGGCTGCCAAATACTCACGCAACAGCATTCCGAGGTTCTCGTCGTCTTCACAAAGAAGAATTTTCAGTTTTTCGTCCATAACCTTAAATCATTTTAAATTTGACATTATTTTAATAACTATTTATTTCAATCTTCTTTCAGAATAGGCAGAGAGATAGTAAATTTAGTTCCTTTGCCTAATTCGCTCTCACACTTGATTTCACCCTGATGGAGATCTATTACCTTCTTGACATATGCCAGACCGAGTCCGAAGCCTTTCACATCGTGCTTGTTGCCCGTATGGACACGATAGAACTTGTCGAATATCTTCTTCAGGTTTTCCTTCTTGATACCCAGACCGTTATCACGGATACTCAAGTAGAGCTTATCGTTGTCGTTCCAAGTGCGAATATAGATATCAAGCGGTTCGTCCTGCTTCCGATATTTCACCGCATTATCCATCAGATTGGTAATGGCATTTTGGAAATGAACCTCATCGACAAATATGCCAGAGTCGACGGCTTCAATCTCCGTATATATCTTACCACCAGTATGTTCCACACGCAAATTAAATGATTGCGCGATATTTTCTACGGTCTCATTAAGATCCAATTCCTTCTTCTTGAACACGATGCTCTTCTTATCGAACATTGACATCTGAAGCACCTTTTCAACCAAGAAACGCAGACGCTTAGACTCATCGGTAATCACTCCACTCAGGTGTTTTGTCATCTGTTCCGACTTAGTTACAGAATCATCATTCATCATCTGGGCAGCCAACGAGATAGAGGCAATTGGCGTCTTCAGTTCGTGAGTCATATTGTTAATGAAGTCGTTCTTAATTTCCGTATAACGCTTTTGACGGAATATGACCACAATAGTAAAGAGAAACGTGATAAGCAGCACAATGGTAAAGATGATGCTGGGAATCATAAAACGCACCGACGAGAAAATATAGCTGCTCATTTCAGGGAAGTGGACACGTACCAAACCCATCTTAGACTGCGGATCATTCTGGAACAGCTTGGTTTCATAGGTGTATTCCTTACCAGTTTCCTCATAGTCCGGACAGCGATAGACCTCACGTCCGTCCGTAGTAGAGACCGTAAAATGGTATGGGATATTAATACCATTGTTGGCCAACTGTTCACGGATGTCATTATCGAGCATACGGAAATTGACACGCTCTTTCAGAGGCTTGTCACTCGCAGTATATAGAATATTATAAATCACCTCGTCGAGCAATGCTCTCTGATAGACATAACGATTGCGAAGAATCTCCTGCATCGTCTTGGTAGCATCAGCCAGAGAATTCTTATCCTTACGCAGAATCATGGCCTTAGGAATAGAAGCAGGCTTAATCTTCAGCGCCTTTACCTGGAACGAAGAATAAATGGTACCATCATCGGCTGCAACAGAAAACTGGTGACTATGTGTCACACTGCCCAAACCGTCGATAACCATACTATCTTGTGTGAACGCACGACGTTCGGTCTCGTTAACATCCTTCTCCAAATAGCGCATCGTCTCGTTCACTTCCATATTGTGCGAGGCTTGATACAAACTGCGATTCACACTCTCATCGAACTGCTCTTTCTTCATCTTTACCATCTCCTCAACATAGGAGAACTGAAGGAAAAGCAGCACCAGGAACGAGAATCCCATTATGATGGCTATGACCCAAATAGTAGACTTCTTCATATCAGGTGCAAAATTAGCATTTATCCTGACACTAAGAAACTTTTTAGTTAATTAATTCCGTTAATTTTAACGTTATTAACTATTTTGAAGTTGTTTAATTAATTAAATTGAACTACAAGATGTAGATATTGATATTGCACTCAACATAATCACCTTAAGTATTCATGTTGTAACCTAAGGTCAGGCTCTTTACAAATGAACCAGAAAATAATACACCTTATTATTATAATTATATGGATTATCAATTCATGTGCAAAGAAACTGGCATTTTTTCATTCTCACAATCCTCATTTATATGGATTTTTCACATTCTACATACAATATCTGTTAAAAAATAGCGCGATATGAATTAAATATGATATTTTCTTCGTAACTTTGGCATCGTATTATGTGCATATGCATCGAAATACACTAAAGTCGACAAAAATAAAAACAATTATAAATGCAATTTAAATGGAATTACGAACCACCTACACCAGAGACACAACAGGCGGCTAAGGAACTGGCCGAAAAGATAGGAATGAGTCCTATCTTGGCTGGCTTGCTCATCAAACGTGGCGTTAAGACGGAAAGTGCTGCCAAGCGCTTCTTCAGGCCAATGCTCAACGAGCTAATTGACCCGTTCTTGATGAACGATATGGATGTAGCTGTTGACCGCCTCAATGATGCTATGGGACGAAAAGAGCGCATCATGGTGTATGGTGATTATGACGTAGACGGCTGTACGGCTGTCGCTTTAGTGTATAAGTTCTTGCAGCAGTTCTATTCGAATATAGACTACTATATTCCTCATCGCGAAGAAGAAGGGTATGGAGTCAGTAGGAAAGGAATAGAATTCGCAGCAGAAACGGGTGTCAGTCTTATCATCGTATTGGATTGTGGTATCAAAGCAGTTGACGAGATTGCCTATGCCAAACAATTGGGTATCGATTTCATCATTTGCGACCATCATGTGCCTGATGAAGTGATGCCACCAGCTGTGGCCATTCTGAATCCAAAACGTACCGATTCAACCTATCCTTTCAAGCACCTTTGCGGTTGTGGCGTAGGCTTTAAGTTGATGCAGGCTTTTGCAAAGAATAACGGAATCCCATTCTCACGACTTATCTCCCTACTCGATTTCTGTGCTGTCAGCATTGCTGCTGACTTGGTGCCAGTAGAGAGCGAAAATCGTATTTTGGCATTTCACGGACTGAAACAACTAAACCAGAATGCCTCTACGGGGCTGAAATCCATTATTGAGATTTGCGGGCTTACCAATCGTGAACTGACTATGAGCGATATTGTGTTTAAGATCGGTCCACGCATCAATGCCTCAGGACGTATGATGAACGGAAGAGAAGCTGTTGAGCTTTTGGTGGAGCGTGATCTGCAAAAGGCACTGACAATGGCTACTCGTATCAATGAACTGAACGAGCAACGCAAAGATGTAGACAAGCAGATGACCGAAGAGGCCAACGAGATTGTTGAGCGCCTGGAGAGTCAGCAACACATGCAGTCTATTGTGCTTTACGATGAAGGATGGAAGAAGGGTGTTGTTGGTATTGTAGCATCAAGACTAACAGAACTCTATTTCCGCCCGACGGTGGTTTTGACCATCATCGATGGCATCGCTTCTGGTTCCGCCCGTTCTGTAGCTGGTTTTGACATTTACGATGCAGTCAAGTCGTGTCGTGATCTTCTGGAAAACTTTGGAGGTCATACTTATGCCGTAGGACTCACGCTGAAACAAGAAAACATCCCAGAATTCCGTCGTAGGTTCCAAGAATATGTGAGCAGGCACATCATGCCAGAACAGACACAACAAGCACTTGAGATCGACGGAGAAATAGACTTCAAGGATGTCAATAAGCGTTTGCTGAATGAACTGAAACGGTTGGCTCCTCATGGACCAGGCAATGAAAAGCCGTTGTTCATCACTAGAAATGTATACGACTATGGCACTTCGAAAGTAGTAGGACGTCATCAGGAACATATCAAGTTGGAACTGGTTGATTCCAAGTCGGCTGTGGTTATGAATGGCATTGCCTTCGGACAGAGCAAAGCTGCACGATACATCAAATCGAAACGCTCGTTTGACATTGTGTATACGATTGAGGAGAATACCTACAAACGTGGTGAGGTACAACTGCAAATAGAGGATATCCGGCCGTCGGAAGATGAATCATTCTAGTCATAGAGAAGATTTTCGTTCCATTCTGAAAAGATACTGGGGTTATGACGACTTCAGAGGTATTCAACGTGAAATCATTGAATCGATATGTGCTGGGCATGATACTCTAGGGTTAATGCCAACGGGTGGCGGAAAATCAATTACCTTTCAGGTTCCGGCTTTGGCTATGGAAGGTACGTGTATCGTGGTGACACCCCTAATCGCATTAATGAAAGACCAGGTTCACCATCTTCACCAATTAGGCATCCGAGCGGAAGCTATCTATAGTGGTCTTCAACACCAGGAAATACTACGCATCTTAGAGAACTGCATCCTGGGGAGTGTTAAACTACTGTATGTATCACCAGAACGATTAGGAAGTGAACTGTTTCAAAAGAAACTGATGCACATGCAGATCAGTTTCATCACTGTAGATGAAGCTCACTGTATCTCCCAATGGGGCTATGATTTCCGTCCTTCCTATCTGGAGATTGCGAATATCCGCTTATTATGTCCTTCTGCCCCCGTTTTGGCACTCACAGCCACAGCAACCCCACATGTAGTAGACGACATCTGCAAACGACTAGAAATAGAAGACAAGACTAAAGACACAAAGGAAAAAACTTCTTTCAATGTCTTCCGAATGAGTTTCGAACGCAAGAATCTGGCTTATCTCGTACGCCATGCAGATGACAAGCACTACGAAATTATCAATACGCTACAACAAGCAAGCGGATCGGCTATAATCTATGTACGCAGCAGAAGACACGCCAAGGAAATCAGCGAATACCTTTGTGAGGCAGGACTGAGCGCGACATTTTATCATGCAGGGCTAGAACACACTGAGAAAGACCAGAGGCAAAGAGACTGGCAACACGATAGAACCCGCATTATGGTAGCGACCAACGCTTTCGGCATGGGTATCGACAAACCAGATGTTCGTACCGTCATTCACTACGAATGCCCTGATTCACTAGAAGCATATTTCCAAGAGGCAGGAAGAGCAGGAAGAGATGGAAAACCTGCTCAAGCTATCTTGCTCTACAACAACAGCGATAATGCAAAATTACAGAAACGCATTGCCGATACTTTTCCTGAAAAAGATTATATTCGACAAGTCTATGAACACTTGGCCTTCTACTATCAGATAGCTACTGGCGATGGTTATGGAGTAAGTCATGAATTCAATATCGATGAATTTTGCTTACGTTTCCGTCATTTCCCAATACGCGTCCACTCTGCCCTTCAGATTCTTCAGCGAGCAGGCTATATTGATTATGATGAAGAGGCAGACAATCAGGCTCGTGCACGATTTCTTGTAAGCCGTGAAGACCTGTACAGGCTCGAGCAAGTAACACCCGATGAAGAACGGGTCATTGTAGCTTTGTTACGTAATTATGGTGGTTTGTTTGCTGACTATGGTTATATCGATGAAAGCATGGTTGCACAACAGGCTGGTATTTCTCAACCACAATGTTATGAGATTTTGAAAGTTCTCTCACAACGCCAATTGATTAGCTTTATTCCACAAAAGAAAGTACCCTATATCCGTTACATGCAACGACGTGAGGACAAAGAACATGTAATATTACCCCGTTCCATCTATGAAGAACGTCGTAAACAATATGAATTGCGAATCAAAGCCATGCTTCAATATGCAGAGACCTCCCATAGGTGTCGCAGTAGAATGTTGTTAGAGTATTTTGGCGAGAAATCAGCAAAGAATTGCGGACAATGCGACTTCTGTCTGGAAGAACATGGAGAGACCGTCACAAAGAAAGGACAGGAAAATGCTCGCCAACAAATCCTTTCACTATTAGCTGATCGCCAACGACACCACATCACCGAACTCTTCCGTTTGCAGTTACCAACGGATGAACTGAATGCTGCCCTATCCTATCTGGTTGAGGAAGAAAAGATTAAACAGGAAGATGGTTTCCTGACACTTTAAATCATCCCTATAACATCCAATAACGACTGGTGGATATGGCCATTAGTTGCAACAACACTATCACCTTGCATAAAGTCATCAGAACCACCATAATTTGTAACACAGCCACCAGCTTCTTGTACAATCAACGCACCAGCCATATAATCCCACTGACCAATATAGCGTTCGGCATAACCATCTAACCTGCCTGCTGCCACATAACAAAGGGCCATAGCCGCAGAACCGATCATTCGGATGCTTCCAACATGACCATAGAAATGATCTATCAGATGCTTAATGACAGGCTTGTAAGCATCACTATTATAAGGAAGTTGCAAGCAAAGCAAAGCATCGTTAAGTTCACTCTTTCCAACATGAATAATCTGAGGATTTTCTGCAGAATGCTGAGAATCAGATAAATAGGCCCCACCATCTTTCCAAGCATAAAAGCACTCGTCAGCACATATTTCATAGACTACGCCTAATAGAATTTCCTTATTACGAATAAGAGCAATTGATACAGCATAGGGAGCAAAGCCATGAATAAAATTAGTGGTTCCATCCAGTGGATCTACTACCCACAACAGCTGTTCATCTGTATGAGTAGCCAAACCTTCTTCAGTAATAAAGCCCGCTTCAGGCAACAGATGTTTTAAGGATTCAACGATTAACTTCTCAGAGTTTTTATCAACATACGACACATAATCGTGCGCATGTTTGCGTTCTACCTTATTCAATGAGAAATTAGCACGCTCGTTTTTAATATACGTACCTGCCTCACGGGCTATCTGACAAACACTGAAAGTCAATTTCTGTAAATCCATCATACCATAAATTTGTTATAAACACATGCAAAGATACACATTTTATTGTTAATAAGTGAGAAAAATGCTGAAATAGTGAACTTTACTGCTAATATATTGTTGATTTTTCAAAGAATATTTGGTAGATAAGAAGATTTTTTGTACCTTTGCGCCCGATTTGGTCCGTTTTGGCTCAAACAAGCCACAGCACGAAGCTGTGCGCCAGGCGGAAAAACCCGTTAAACATTTTAAAAAACAATGTACGCAATTGTAGAAATCAACGGTCAGCAGTTTAAGGTTGAGGAGGGCAAGAAGCTCTTCGTTAACCACATGAAAGATGTGGAGACCGGTAAAACTGTTGAATTCGACAAGGTACTGCTTGTCGACAATGAAGGTTCAGTACAGGTAGGCGCACCCACCGTAGCAGGTGCCAAAGTAGTATGTGAGGTGGTTAATCCACTGGTAAAGGGTGAGAAGGTTATCGTTTTCAAGATGAAGCGTCGTAAGGACTCTCGCAAGCGCAACGGTCACCGTCAGCAGTACACCCAGGTAGAAGTTAAATCAGTAATCGCTTAAAATTAGGAGGAACAAGAAATGGCACATAAAAAAGGTGTAGGTAGTTCTAAGAACGGCCGCGAGAGTGCAGCTCAGCGACTTGGCATCAAGATTTTCGGCGGTCAGAAAGTTGTTGCTGGTAACATTATCGTTCGTCAGCGTGGTTCTAAGCACAATGCAGGCAACAACGTGGCTATGGGTAAGGATGACACTCTTTACGCTCTCTGCGATGGAACAGTAGAGTTCCACAAGGGCAAGCGCGACAAGAGTTATGTTTCAGTAATTCCTGAAGCTCAGGCCTAAGAGTAAAAAACAAATAACTTACATTCCAAACAAACAAGAAAAGGGAGTCCGACGTGGACTCCCTTTCTCTGTCATTATCCATTATAAATGGACAAAAACAAAGATTGATTGTCTCACGACAACCAATCTTAAAATTAACCTTAATAATCTAATACCATGAAAAACACATTGCAAATATACGACTAATTATCGAATTGACAATGCTTTTTTCGAAATAAATGCCACAATTTAATATTTATTAAACCTTTCGCCATTCCATTTAAATGTTTTTGATGGTTTTTCCATCATTTTCTGCTCATCATTAGCAGGAGCATCCAATCTACATTCTGGAGTGGCAATCAATGTTGGCTCTTCATCACCTAAAGTCAAAAGCAGCATTTCTTGGGGCAGTTCAACCCTTTCCGAGGCATCAAGCAGTTTCCAATCTGTTGTATAAAAACTAATGGTACTTTCGCGAATATCGGAACCATACGTTTGAACTAAGCAAACTATCTGTTTAGCATCATTAACTGGAGTGTTTACATCGAGTAAACGCATGTCCAGCTGAGAGGCTTTTGTCAACTTGATAGAAGCATAGACATCAGTCAGTTTTGTCAGTTCACTTTTTCCTTCCAATCCGTTGTTCACCTCCGCACGCATACCAGAATCTATAAAATCGATAAAGTCAAGGCGGGCATTTTCTTTCAGATATGGAACCAATGTCTCTGGCATCTTTTTCAGCACATCACGCATCTTAACCTGTGCCAGAGAGGCACAAGCTAAGAAACATGACAGAGTTATAAAGAGTATTCTCATTTGTACACGAAGATTATCCTCTACCCGGACGAAGATCCTTTACACGCACAGCCTTACCTTCGCTGACAGGTAACGATCCCTTCTTCACCAGTTTCACCTGAGGTGTCAGTAGAATTTCATCCTTCAAGGCACGCTGGATATCACGTGTCATCTTCTGCAGTTCGGGATAAACATCCGTATTCAGACCATCGAGCTCAACCTCAACAGTCATGATATCATTGTCATCCTCAGTATCAAGCGTAATCAGATAATTGCTTCCCAAACCAGGATACTGAACGAGAATCTTCTCAACCTGCATTGGGAACACGTTGACACCCTTAATGATAAACATATCATCAGTACGCCCCTTGATACGGTCTATACGACGATGGGTACGTCCACACTTACACTCTCCAGGAATGATACGTGTGAGGTCACGTGTACGATAACGCAGAATGGGCATCATTGTGCGATCAAGCGTGGTAAGAACCATCTCACCCATCTCTCCATCGGGCACAGGCTCAAGTGTATCGGGGTCTACAATCTCGATGATGTAGTTATCCTCCCAAAGATGCATACCATCCTGACACTTACACTCAAAGGCTACACCTGGACCATTCATCTCAGTCATACCAAACGAGTTGTAAGCCTTGACACCCAACATACGCTCAATACGGCGTCGCTGCTCCTCAGTATGAGGCTCGGCTCCGATACAAAGTGTGCGTAGCTTGGTGCTAGAAGGGTCTACTCCCTCCTCTTTGAACACCTCGGCCAAACGAATGGCGTATGAAGGAATGGCATGCAGACATGTTGTGCCAAAATCCCTGATAAACTTAATCTGGCGCTTAGAGTTACCTGCTGCAGCAGGAACCGTCATAGCACCCAGCCACTCAGCACCATATTGGAAGCCAAGACCACCAGTAAACATACCATAACCTGAAGAATTCTGAAACACATCGCTTTTACGGCAACCCACCATATAGAGGTTACGGGCAATCATATTGGCCCAAGAGCAGATGTCGTGCTCGGAATAAACAACCACACAAGGATTACCTGTTGTACCGCTGGTTGAGTGAATACGTACGGCGTCATCCATATTAGCACCAACCAGACCGAAAGGATAGTTATCACGCAGATCCTGCTTAGTGGTAAACGGAATCTTACGGATATCCTCTGGTGTCTGAATCGAATCAGCCGTAATACCAAGTTCACCTAAACGTTTCTTGTAGAATGGTGAATTCAATGCAACATTAATGCTCGCTTTCAATTTCTTTACTTGCAACTCTCTGAGCTGTTCACGAGGCATTTTCTCGATTTCCGGCTGCCAACACTCCCCATCTGGCTTGATGGTAGCCATGATTTTTTCATCAGTCATTTGTTTTTGTTTTATTGATTGTTCTTGTTTATTTTTGTTCTTTTGATAAATGCATCATCATCACTGCAGCAAGTCCTGCCGTTTCAGTACGTAGTCGACTCTTGCCCAGATGAACGGACTGATAGCCGTTTTCTACAGCTTTCTTCACCTCATCGATTGAGAAGTCACCCTCAGGACCTATCAAAACGGTTATTTCATCATTTATATCCGTCTTGGAAAGTTCATCATATAAATAGGTACGCGGTACCTCTTCATAACAATGGGCAATATATTTCCTACCCTCACGAGGCTGAGCAATGAAATCAGCAAACGTATGCACTTCATTAATTTTTGTTGCCCACGCCTTGTGACTCTGTTTGACTGCAGATATCATGATTTTCTCTATACGGGGCACCTTAACCAGGCGACGCTCAGAAAATTGGCAGTTCAGAAACGATAGTTCATCGAAACCAATCTCTACTGCTTTCTCCGTCATCCATTCCACACGATCCATCATCTTCGTAGGAGCAATCGCCAAATGCAGGTGTCCCTGCCACTGACGCTCCTGAGGTATTTTCTCCAATATTTTGTAAAGACAATGTTTCGTATGTGCTAAGGTAACCTCAGCATGATAGTAGTTACCCTTACCGTCCATAAGCATCATATCATCTCCTATCTTCAAGCGAAGCACGCGCAAAGCATGCATCGCCTCTTCGGCAGGCAACTCATTAGCCGTTTCGGCTTCTGGTACAAAGAAGAATCGAACTTCTTTCATTTTAAATAATTATTCTCTTTTATATTTTAGTGTTTTATTTCACCAATAGGTTTCTTTTCGGGCTTAAATACGATTGCGAAGGTGATACCAACTACCAATGCGAAAGCTGCAAAAGTAAACCAACATGTCTGCCAGTCGCCAACCAGGAAGCCACCTTCCCACTGGCAATAAGCATTTACTATCTCACCAGCAGCCAACGTTCCAATAGTAGCACCCAAGCCATTTGTCATCATCATAAACAGACCCTGTGCCGAAGCCTTTATGTTTGGTTCACACTCCTGATCGACAAAGATACCTCCAGACACATTGAAGAAGTCGAAGGCGACACCATAGACAATGCAAGAGAGAATGAAGAATATTACGCCAGGCATTGCTGGATCTCCTATTCCGAAGAAACCAAAACGGAATACCCATGCAAAGAGCGACATCATCATTACCACCTTGATACCAAAACGCTTCAGGAAGAATGGAATCATCAGGATACATAATGCCTCACTTATCTGTGAGACAGAGGTCAACATCGTTGCATTGTTGGCTGCAAACGTATCTGCAAACTCTGGAGTACCCTTAAAACTTGTCAGGAAAGGACCGGCAAAGCCGTTAGTGACCTGCAGGCACATACCCAGCAATGCCGAGAAGATGAAGAACAACGCCATCTGTCGACGCTTAAACAGCTTGAAGGCATTGAGGCCAAGGGTTTCCACCAGCGACACCTTTCCTTCTTTTTTCTCCAATTTGCACTCAGGTAATGTAAAGCAATAAGCAAAGAGCACAACACTCAGAACACCTGATACCAGGAACTGCAAATAGGTGTACTGGAACTTATGAGCGTTCTCACCCAATGTAAAACCAAAGCCGCTGTCATCTATGAAAGCACAGTTGACAAACCACATGGTAGCAATGAAGCCAACGGTACCCAACACACGGATAGGCGGGAAGTCTCTTACGGTATCCAACCCATTATTCTTCAGTATGGTAAATGCTGCCGTGTTGGTCAGTGCGATTGTTGGCATATAGAATGCTACACTCAGCGTATAGAGGGCAATGAACAGCGACTTGTCTGCCAGTTCATTACCGAAACCTGCCTGTTCTCCCATCCACCAGCAACTGATCATGAAGGCACCTGCCACCAAATGGCACAAGCCTAACAAGCGCTGAGGCTGGATATACTTATCGGCCACAATACCCATCAGCGTAGGCATAAAGATGCTTACAATACCCTGAATGGCATAGAACCAAGAAATTTTGTCACCTAATCCGGCTACTCCCAGATAATTACCCATACACGTGAGGTATGCACCCCACACGGCGAACTCCAAGAAGTTCATGACCGATAAACGAAGCTTCAGATTCATAGTTATAATTTTTATGTAATTAATTTGTTATTATAATATGCTCGCAAATGTCCTTCCTCACTTTTTAGGTACACCCGGCCCTGGAGCCACTCTGTGAAGGGGAGCTCTTGACGGAGCGGGTAATGGTTGACTACGTAAGTCGCTGATATTTCCACGACGTGCAGAGTCAGGCATTGGCCCTCCGGGGTGATGACTTCGTTGCAGGCTATCCGCCTTAAGTGAGTCTCGTTGAATGGTTTCATTGCTTGGTGATGGTAATTGTTTGTTATGGAAACGAATGAGCTGAATCTGACTGATAAACATCAGCCGGCGTGCATCAACATCGTCACCCGAATTGCTCAGATAGATAAAACCCGTCATTTCCTTCAGTTTCCGTTCGCGGTTGGCAGGGATTCGAATCTGTGACAGACCTGACACGTTGGCATGATTCATGGTTTGAATAATGCTGTCACCCTCATATTTGGTAACGACGCATACTATGACATCCTTTGATCCGCTCTGCCACAGAAAATCCGACATGAACTGCAACATAAACGAGTCACCCAGATAGAAAGAGGTGTCGGCCTTCAAAGTGAAATCAAAGCGATTCATCGTAGGACGTGGCATCAGCAAAGCCTCTGACGTAAACTTCCAGATGTTTGCCGTGTCGCCTGTACTTGAATACTGCGAATAGCGGTTCAAATCGCCCACCGATGCTCCTAGCGCCTTGGTTTCCTGTATCATACGCTTGTTAACCTCTGCATATATTTCCTTAAAGCGGTCTACATGAGAGTAGTAATAAACCAGCGAACTGTCGAATTCAGCCTCAGTAACACCATGCTTCTTCAACACGGCATTGAAATACTTGACACGATTAAAATCAGTCTGTTCACTTGTATGACCAGTCTTAGCCATCGCACTAGCCAGATGATAATCGAAAAGCAAGTCTTCCATATCATCGGGTTGGATATACTGCGATGGTACGGTCGGCTTACATGCTATAACGAGCATCAGCAACAGCAGATATGTCAGGCCATGCTTCATTCTTCGCTGGGAACAGGTTGTTCTTTCTTTGTCTCGTTATCAGATTTTATTTCACTGAGTTCCTTACGGTAAAACAGCAACAGCAGCACAACACCAACAGAGATGCTGGAATCGGCAAAATTGAAGATGGGTGAGAAGAATACATAGGGGGCACCTCCCACGAATGGAACCCAGTCAGGCCATGTGGTGACGATGAGCGGAAAGTAGAACATATCTACTACCTTACCCATCAGGAAGGGCGCATATCCTGTTCCAAACGGTACGAAATAGCTGGTGTAATACTCTGAACTGGCATTGAACACCAGACCGTAGAACATCGAATCGAAGATGTTACCAGCAGCACCAGCCATTATCATTGCCAGACAGACAATATAACCCCAGCGCGCTTGTTTCTTCACTTGTTGAACGATGTACCAGCCTAAGAAGCCAACGGCTACAATGCGGAAAATGCTCAGTACTAGCTTCGAACCGATCTCCATACCATAGGCCATTCCGTTGTTCTCGATGAACACGATCTTAAACCACGACAGGATCTCAATCTGCTCGTGCAGCGTCATGTGCGTCTTCACCCAAATCTTAATGACTTGGTCGATAATGAGGACGGCTAGCACGATAGCAGCGGCCAGCCATCCTCGTTTTGCTATGTTGCCTTGTGCACCCATTTACTTCTTGCCTGCCAACTTCGACTCAACGCTCAACGTGGCGTGTGGCACGGCCTTCAGGCGCTCCTTGGGTATCAGTTTGCCTGTGATACGGTCAATGCCGTATGTTTTGTTCTCGATGCGTACCAACGCAGCCTTCAGACCCTGAATGAACTTCTGCTGACGGGCAGCCAACGAGATGATCTCTTCTTTCGACTGCGTAGCACTACCCTCTTCCAGGGCTTTGTACGTTGGTGATGTGTCATCCACATCGTTCGAGTCCTTATTCATCAGGGCACTCATCATCTGGTCGTAGTCACGCTTGGCCAATGCCAGCTTCTCTTCAATAATCACGCGGAACTCTTCGAGTTCTTCGTCCGTGTAACGTAATTTTTCTGCCATATTACTTTAGATTTTTGCTATTTTTATGTTCAGTTTAAAATCGTCAAATTCAACTTCCTGACCATCGTTGGCTTCCAACTTCAGATCATCGGCCAGCACCTGACGGGCAATATAGTCGCCAAAAGCCTCTACAGCCTTGGTCGATGCCTCATTGGGCTCGATGCTCACACGGATGTGGTCGGTAATTTCCAATCCACTCTTTTTGCGGATGTTCTGGATGCGGTTGACCAATTCGCGAGCCATACCCTCGGCACGCAGCTCATCGGTCAAAGTGATATCGAGGGCTACGGTCAAGTTGCCTTCGTTGCCTACCAGCCATCCTGGGATGTCCTCGCTGATGATCTCAACATCCTCAGCCAGAATCTCATAGCTATCCAACTGCAACTTTCCATTCGTTTCCAATTCGGCTATCTGCTCCTGTGACATAGCAGCTACGGCAGCAGCTACGGCCTTCATGTCCTTGCCGAACTTCTTACCCATGGTTCGGAAGTTACATTTCACCTTCTTCACCAGAATGCCGGCACCCTCAACGAACTTCACTTCCTTCACGTTCACCTCTTGCAGGAATATCTGCTTGACGGTCTCGATGGCTTCACGCTGCGCATTGTCAACGGGAGGAATCATCAGTGTCTGCAGTGGCTGCTTCACCTTGATGCTCTCCTTACGGCGCAAGGCAAGTACGATAGTAGTGATACGCTGGGCAATGGCCATACGCTCCTCGAGGTCCTTGTTGACAAGGGATGCGTTGAATTCGGGGAATTTATCCAGATGTACGCTATCCAAAGCGCCACCAAGGTCCTTATACAACTGGTCGGCAAAGAACGGTGCAAATGGTGCCAACAGCTTCGATACGGTCATCAGACACTCATACAGCGTCTGATAGGCTGCCAGTTTGTCGTTGTCCATCTCCTTGCCCCAGAAGCGTTTCTTATTCAGGCGAACATACCAGTTAGACAGGTCTTCATCTACAAATGCATCGATGAGTCGACCGGCACGTGTAGGATCGTAGCCGTCCATTTCTTGCTGAACACCCTGAACCAATGAGTTCAGACATGACAGTATCCAACGGTCGAACTCAGGACGCTCACTAACGGGAATCTGCGGCGACTGCGGGTCGAAGCCATCTACGTTGGCATACATCGCAAAGAGTGAATATGTATTATATAAGGTGCCAAAGAACTTACGGCTGATTTCGGCCACTCCTTCGGGGTCAAACTTCAGGTTGTCCCAAGGCTCGCTATTTGTCATCATATACAGGCGCACGGCATCAGAACCGTACTTGCCAATCATATCGAACGGATTCACTACGTTGCCGACGTGCTTCGACATCTTGTTGCCCTTGGCATCGAGCACCAATCCCGATGAAATCACATTCTTGAAGGCTACTGAGTCGAAAATCATCGTAGCAATGGCGTGCAACGTGAAGAACCAGCCACGCGTCTGGTCGACACCCTCGTTGATGAAATCGCAGGGGAAGGCTATGCGCTTGTCGATGAGTTCGGCATTTTCAAACGGATAGTGCACCTGAGCGTATGGCATAGAGCCGGAATCGAACCATACATCAATCAGGTCTGACTCTCGCTTCATCGGTTTACCCGATGCAGAACACAGCACGATATAATCCACGTAAGGACGGTGCAAGTCTATCTTGTCGTAGTTCTCCTTGCTCATATCGCCTGGCACGAATCCCTGATCCTTCAGCAGATTGCTCTTCATAAAGCCAGCCTCGACAGCCTTCTCCATCTCGTTATACAGCTCCTCAACGCTGCCGATGCAGATTTCCTCACCTTCCTCCGAGCGCCAGATAGGCAGCGGCGTGCCCCAGAAGCGGCTACGGCTCAGGTTCCAGTCGTTCAGATTATCGAGCCAGTTGCCGAAGCGACCCGTACCTGTTGATTCAGGCTGCCAATTGATGGTCTTGTTGAGCTCTGACATACGCTCCTTGCAAGCCGACGACTTGATAAACCAGCTGTCCAATGGATAGTACAATACAGGCTTGTCGGTACGCCAGCAATGGGGATAGTTGTGCACGTGCTTCTCAATCTTGAACACTTTGTTCTGAGCCTTCAGATCCATGCAGATCGAGATGTCCAGTGTCTCGTCCTTGTCGGTCAGCGTGTCGTCGTAGGCATTCTTCACGTAACGGCCTGCAAACTTGTTCCACTCGTCGACGTTCACGTAGTTCTTCACAAACTCTGGGTCGAGGTCTTCGATGACAAAATACTTACCCTGCAGATCAACAACGGGGCGCTCAGCACCTTTTTTATCTATCAGCACGATAGGGCATATACCGGCCTTCTTGGCTACGAAGGCATCGTCGGCACCGAAGTTAGGAGCGATATGTACGATACCGGCACCATCGTCGGTCGTTACGTAGTCACCAGGAATCACCTTGAAGGCATCACCCATGGGTTTGATAGCGGGCATCAGCTGCTCATACTCCATACCGACGAGGTCGGTACCCTTGTAGCGGGCTACGATGCGATAGGGAATCAGCTTCTCACCCTTCTTGTATTCAGGCATCTCTCCACCATCGGTGATGGCTCCCTCGGCGGGCAGATAGGCGTTCAGGCGAGCCTCGGCCAGCACCAGTGTCACCTTGTCGGCGGTGTAAGGATTATAAGTCTCTACAGCCACATAGTCAATCTTCGGACCTACACAGAGGGCTGAGTTGGCTGCCAGGGTCCAAGGGGTGGTCGTCCATGCCAGGAAGTATGGGGTGCCCCACTTCGTCATCTCCGGCTTCGGGGTCTTCATCTTAAACTGAGCGGTACACGTTGTGTCCTTCACATCACGGTAGCAACCAGGCTGGTTCAACTCGTGGCTCGAAAGACCGGTACCTGCGGCTGGCGAGTATGGCTGGATGGTGTATCCCTTATAGAGCAGACCCTTGTTGTAGAACTGCTTCAGCAGCCACCACAGCGTCTCGATATACTTGTTGTCGTAGGTGATGTAGGGATTGTCGAGGTCAACGAAGTAACCCATCTTCTCCGTCAGGTCACGCCATTCCTGAGTGTACATCATCACGTTCTCGCGACACTTCTTGTTGTAGTCCTCCGTTGAGATATACTTGTCGCTCTCCTTGTTGTCAATGTCGGCCTTGGTAATGCCCAACTCCTTCTCAACGCCCAACTCTACGGGCAGTCCATGGGTGTCCCAACCGGCCTTGCGCTTCACTTGGAAGCCCTTCATTGTCTTGTAGCGGTTGAAGGTGTCCTTGATGCTGCGCGCCAGCACATGATGGATTCCGGGGTGACCATTGGCCGATGGAGGACCCTCGAAGAATACAAATTGCGGACAACCTTCCCGCTCCGTCACGGAGCGCCAGAAGACGTTTTTCTCCTTCCACTGTTGCAGCACGTCATCGTTCGTCTGCACTAAATTCAAGCCTTTGTGTTCGGCAAATCTCTTACTCATAAATATCGATATTTTCTTTACTTATTTCTTAATGACGTGCAAAGGTAAGCATTATTTTTCATACCACCAAATTTCTGCTTTACTAAAATGTTAAAAATAGAGAAAGTGACAACCAACCTAAGTACTTTGTGAATTTGTGACTTTTGGAATTTGTGACATTAAGGATGTTTCAATATGCAGAACGAAGAAAAAGTAGTATTAGAATTATATAATATTATAATATTATATAATTTATATAATAGCGGTGAATAGAATTTGTGTATGGGAATGTGCTTAATGTCACAAATTCCCATTGTCACAAAGTCCAATCTCCAGCACTTCTTTTGTCTGGTCAGAAACAGCAACACGACTATCGGTTCTCAAGCCGACGGCCCAAACGATAACTCCCTGAGAATCAACAACAACCAGCTGCCGACGCTTCTCAAAAACAGTCATCTTGCAATCGGTCATCAGATCGCTTAACAACTTGCGGCCCGACATACCATAGGGTATCATCCAGTCACCCTCTTCTACCCCTCTGACGGTCAAAGGAAAAGTTACTTTTGCAGCATCAAGCGTGGCTATATAAGGCATTTTCGACACGTAAACAGCACATTTACGCACCCTAAACAGCATGTTTTCATCCAAACGATACGTACCTTCCTCGGGAACGATATTACGTTTCAAAGGCTTTGATATTGCTTCAACGATCAAGCGAGAACGGTCCTTCAATACTTCATAGCCCGAAGCAGAACTGACGATTCTACCGCTCTCGGCATCCATAATCTGACGCACCTGACTGCCGTTGAAACCGTAGTTTTTAAGCCATTCATAGACGATATATTCACTTGAACCGTATTTTTCTAACTCTCTAATTTCTAGTATATTACTATTTCTATATTTATCGACAATAGTATCCAATACCGTCTGTGCTTCGCCAACGTTCTCCGTCATCCGCTGAATATTCTCCGAAACGGCTGGATTGAGTTCGCGAAGCAAAGGGAGCACCTGTAATCGAATCCTATTTCGTTGCACGTCAGCCTCCAAATTGGTGCTGTCCGTGACATATTTCTGCCCTCTTTTTACCAAAAAATCCTCAATTTCCGCACGGGAAACGCACAAAAGCGGCCGCAAACATGTCACAGAGGGACGGTTCTTTTGTGACATTTGCGACTTCGGTTGAATGCCCATCAGCCCACGCAAGCCCGTACCACGCACCAGGTTCAGAAGCACCGTTTCTACCGAGTCGTCACTATGATGAGCCACACAGACCCCAGCCGCACCCACATCTTTGCATAACTGGGCAAACCAGCTATAACGCAATTCACGGGCAGCCATCTCAATGCTAACCTTATGCAGTTCGGCGTATTCGTGCGTATCAAAATGAGCACGATGCAGTTCAACACCAAGCTTCTCGCACAGCTCCACACAAAACGCCTCGTCCCTATCCGATTCAGCGCCTCGTAGATGAAAATTACAATGGGCAACATGCACACGATAGCCCGCCTCATGCAACAACAAAAGCAAAGCAACACTATCTGCACCACCGCTTAAAGCAATAATATATAAATCGCTAGTATTAAGCAGGTTATATTTCTTAATATACGCATCTATCTTACTCCACATAGAGAACCAAACCCTTCAGGTATTCACCCTCCGGATGATAGATGTTGATAGGATGATCGGCAGGCTGATGCAGCTGATGAAGGATGCGAACCTTACGCTTGGCAAGGGCTGCAGCAGTGAAAACAGCATTGCGGAAATGGTCTTTCGTAACCACCTGCGAACACGAGAACGTAAACAAGATGCCACCCTTCTCTATCTTCTCGAACGCCTTCTGATTCAGACGCGTATAACCTTTCAGCGCATTATGCAGGGCACCACGATGCTTGGCAAAGGCGGGCGGGTCAAGGATAATGAGATTATAATTAGAACCAGCCTGTTCTAAATACTTGAAGGCATCCTCGCAAAAGGCCTGATGACGGGCATCGCCAGGGAAATTGAGTTCTACATTTTGCTTCGTCAGTTCAATCGCTTTGGCTGACGAATCGACACTATGCACGAGCTCAGCGCCGCCACGCATGGCATAGAACGAGAAGCCGCCCGTATAGCAGAACATGTTCAGCACACGCTTGCCCTTTGAGAATTTCTCCAGCAACGAACGGTTCTCACGCTGGTCAACGAAGAAGCCCGTCTTCTGACCTTTCAACCAGTCGACACGGAACTTCAAGCCATTCTCGACGGCAATATTATCATCGCTACCCCCCACGAGGAAACCATTCATATCATCGGCAGTCATAAAGGGCAACGTAGTCTCACTCTTATAATAAATATGTGAAATCCTCGATTCCATCACATCGCTCAGCGCACGAGCTATCTCCTTGCGACACAGATGCATACCGATGGAATGGGCTTGCATGACAGCCGTCTGCCCATACACGTCGACAATCAGGCCAGGCAGATTGTCACCTTCGCCATGTACCAGTCGGTAGGTATTATTCTGTGGATTGTCAGCGATGCCAATGGCCTGACGCATCTTCAAAGCCGACGAGAGGCGGGAATGCCAGAATTCATCGTCAATCTGGACGTCAGAGAACGATAATACACGCACGGCAATGGAGCCCTCTTGGTAGTGGCCAACAGCGATAAAATCGCCCGAATGAGCCAATACACGCACCACATCACCCTCACCGATGCCTTCATCGATGCTGAGTATGGCGCCCGAGAATACCCACGGATGGAATCGCTTCAGACTCTCTTCCTTGCCCCGTTTAAGCCGAATTTCTTTGTACATCGTCTATCACTTTTATCAGTTCGTAATCGCCCGTCTGCTCCAGTCGCATCAGCTCCTCGTAGAGCATGATACACGACCAGGCATCTGTTGCGGCATACAATTTCTGCTTGTCCTGCAGGATATCAGCCTCCCAATTCGTCAGCTGTTCACGTTTGGAAATACGCTGCTCGAAGAAGTTGGCATAGAGCTTCTGAAGACTCAGGTCCTCAATACCCACCTCGCGCACATGATCCTGTAAATCAACGAAATAGCCTGCATTGAAATCGCCAAGTTTATGCAGCGAATTAAGGTCGTCACGCAACGAAAGACCTATCTTCGGCACCGTCGTATCCTCTAACAAACGCTTCACCGAGGGCGACAAACCCAATTGGTTGAGGCGGAAGAGGAAGCACACATCGTGAGACGACACTTGGAGAAGGGCAACATGATGTATCGTTCCCTTCTTAAACGAGGGTCTGGTCTCTGTATCAATACCCAAAATGGGTTGCGACAGCAGGTAACGCACGGCTTTTTCGGCATCGCGTTCGGTCAAAACGACCTCTATACGACCCTCGAAGAGCACTCGCGGAAGCGACGAAATCCTCGTTTTATCAAATTTACTATATATTCTTTTCTTCATTTTGGGTGCAAAGTTAGTGAAATAAAATAAAAAAACCGCCAATTTATGATGAAATCTAAGAATTTCTTTGTAATTTTGCATCTTAAAATAATATAATAAGGTATATGGCAAAAAAGAAAACTAGTAAATCATCAGCCGACAAGCCCGCATCATCGCTCAAAGAGGCTTTAGGATTCAACAATATATTCCATAACGAACGCATCAATTTTGTACTGGGACTCTTTCTGATTTTCGTCTCGGTCTATATGTTGTGGGCTTTCGTGTCATATTTCACGACGGGAGCAGCCGACCAGAGTCTGATAGAGACGCCTCGCGATGGCGAACTATTGAATCAGAACCATGAATTCCAGAATGCCTGCGGCAGTTTGGGCGCTTATGTCTCTTGGTTCTTCATTAAGCGTTGCTTCGGTTTGGCAGCTTTTATCATCCCGTTGTTCCTCATCTTATTGGGAGTCAACCTGATGCGAACCTACAAGATAGGCCTGCTGAAGTGGTTTATGTGCCTGGCTATTTTGATGGTCTGGGCTTCAGTAACCTTTGCTAATTTCCTGGTACCTTTCTTCGAGAGCGCCTGCTATAACCCAGGTGGAGACCACGGATTGGCTATGAGTCAGCAGATAGAAGGATTGGTCGGCACACCAGGCTTGACGGCCCTATTGGGATTGATTGCCATCGCATTCCTTACTTATCTCAGTATGGAGACGGTCATCATTATCCGCAAGATATTCAATCCGCTTCGCTATCTGAAGAAGATTCCCATGACGATCAATGTGGGAGGCGGCGACAGTACTGACAACAACGGTATCGTAGAAGACCCGACCGTGTTTGACAATCCTCAGGCCGAAGAGATTGAGTTTGTGATGGACGACAACAAGAAAGAAGACACAGTGGAAACCATCATACCTACTCCCAAACCCGTTGACACAACTGCCGATGATGCAGATGATGACAAAGACGACGATGTGATCATGACGGTTGATACGGGCAAGGAAGAGGAGGAAGCCAAAGGAAAGAATGTGGTTGGCAACTATGGTGACCTGTCGACACCCTACGATCCCAAGCGCGATTTGGAGAACTACCACTATCCCACCCTCGACCTGCTACAGAAGTACGAGAGCGACGGCAAGCCCTATATCGACATGCAGGAGCAGACCAGCAACAAGAATCGTATTGTGGACGTGTTGCGCAACTTCGGCGTGGAGATAAGCAGCATCAAGGCAACCGTAGGTCCTACCATCACGCTCTATGAGATTACGCCCGCTCCCGGTGTCCGTATTTCGAAGATTAAAAATCTGGAAGACGACATTGCATTGAGTCTGGCTGCCCTCGGCATTCGTATCATCGCCCCGATTCCTGGTAAGGGAACGGTAGGTATCGAGGTACCAAACGCCAAGCCCGCCACCGTATCGATGGAGTCTATCCTCAACTCGAAGAAGTTCCAGGAGACAACGATGGAGTTGCCTTGTGCCGTAGGTAAGACCATTACCAACGAAGTATTTATGTTCGACCTTGCCAAGGCGCCTCACCTGTTGGTAGCCGGTGCTACTGGTCAGGGTAAGTCGGTTGGATTGAATGCCATCATCACCTCTTTATTATATAAGAAACACCCCGCAGAGTTGAAGATAGTGCTGGTAGACCCCAAGAAGGTTGAGTTCAGCGTCTATAGCAGCATTGAGAAACACTTCCTTGCAAAGGTGCCCGATGATGGCGAAGAACCTATCATCACCGACGTCACCAAGGTGATCCGCACGCTGAACTCGCTGTGTAAGGAGATGGATACCCGTTACGACCTGCTGAAGATAGCACAGGCACGCAACATCAAGGAATACAACAAGAAGTTTATTGACCGTCAGCTGAATCCTGAGCACGGCCATCGCTTCATGCCGTATATCGTCGTGGTTATCGATGAGTTCGGCGACCTGATTATGACGGCAGGCAAGGAGGTTGAGCTGCCAATCGCACGTATTGCTCAGCTAGCCCGTGCCGTAGGTATTCACATGATTATCGCTACCCAGCGTCCTACTACGAATATCATCACAGGTACCATCAAGGCCAACTTCCCAAGCCGCATAGCCTTCCGTGTTGGCGCCATGATTGACTCACGCACCATTCTCGACCGCCCAGGTGCTCAGCAGCTGGTAGGCCGAGGCGACATGCTCTACTTAAACGGCGGTGAGCCTGTTCGTGTTCAATGTGCCTTTGTCGATACACCTGAAGTGGAGCGCATCAACCAGTTTATTTCTTCGCAACAGGGCTACATGTCAGCCTTCGAGCTGCCAGAGCCTGATACCGACGAGGGCGACAGCAGCGAGAGTCGCGATGTAGACATGCAACACCTTGACCCGATGTTTGAGGATGCTGCCCGTCTGATTGTTCGTGAGCAGAGCGGCAGTACGAGCTTGATTCAGCGTAAGTTTGCTATTGGTTACAACCGTGCCGGTCGACTGATGGATCAGCTGGAGAAGGCTGGCATTGTGGGCGCCGCTCATGGTTCAAAGCCTCGTGAAGTGTTGATTATGGACGAAAACAGTCTTGAAAACTTATTAGGACAATGGAGAGGATAAAGATAACAATGCTCGCACTGCTCATGGCAGTGGCATCGTATGGACAGACTGCCAAGCAGGTATTGGATAAAGCTGCTGCTGTGGTGTCCAATAAGAAAGGAGCACAGGCGTCGTTCACCATCAGCGGGCAGAACATGAACGCCAGCGGAACCATCGCCATCAAAGGCAAGAAGTTTCATGCCACCACCCCGCAAGCCACTATTTGGTTTGACGGCAAGACACAATGGACCTATATGAAGAAGAACGACGAGGTTAATGTGTCGAATCCATCGGAGTCGGAGTTGGCAGCCATCAACCCCTACAACTTCATCTACATGTACAAGAACGGCTACAGTTATACGATGGAGAAAAAGGGCTCGAACTATGTGATTCATCTTAAAGCCAACGGCAAGAAGCCTATTCAGGAGATGTTCATTACAATCGGGCAGAAAACGTCAGTTCCATCACAGATCCGGATGAAGCAAAGCAAGGGTTGGACAACCATCGACATCCGCAACTTCAAGCAGGCTTCATTGTCCGATGGAATGTTCCGTTTTAACTCCAAGGACTTTCCTTCGGCTGAGGTAATCGATTTAAGATAGTATATCACACAAACAACACAACACGTTGAATATTAATAACTTATGAACAAGATACAGCTATTTTTCCTCTTACGCAAGCATACAAAACTGAGTCAGAAGCGCCATCCCATGTTCGAAGCCAACCAATATGGTAAATTCTTCGGCTATCTCTTTGCAAGCATCATGGCTGTTGAGTTTATAGCTCTTGGCACGTTTCTCGGATGGATTGCAGCCAAGGAAGGAGAGCAAGAGGTACTGCTTTATGGCATGCCCTTCATATTGCTATTAGACTTCGCCTCGCGTTTTATGACGCAGCAGACACCATTGATGCTCGTGAAGCCCTATCTGCTGACACCTATCAAGAAATATTCGGCCATCGACTGTTTCCTGATCAACCAAGTATTTGACCTCGGCAACCTGTTTTGGATGGTGATGTTCCTGCCCTACGTCTTCATCGTGTGGTGTGGCGGATTAAGCACGTGGGCTGCTTTGGGCATGCTGTTCCTTTTGCACCTCATGGTGGTAGTCAATAGCCAGTGGTACCTGCTGGTGCGCACGCTTGTCAACCAGAGCATGTGGTGGTGGGCACTCCCCATCGCATTCTACGGAGCGATGATAGCGCCCTTCATTCTGCTTCCTGATGGCGTCGCTGATAAAGTCTTCGATTTCATTGGCAATAACATCCTGGAACCCTTTGCCTTCTCATGGTGGTCGTTTGCCCTGTTTGCCATTCTGTTCGTCATCTTTTTCATAATTAACCGCAGCTTGCAGATGCGCTTTATCTACAGCGAGATATCGAAGGTAGAGAAGACCAAGATGAAGCACGTGTCAGAGTTCAGCGCTTTGAACCGCTTCGGACAGATTGGCGAATACCTGAAGTTGGAAATCAAGAGCACTATGCGCAATAAAGCCATCCGTTCACGCTTTATCCAAGGTATCTGCTTCATCACCTTCTTCTCGCTAGCTATCGCATTCGGCAATATTTATCAAGGCGACTTTGCCCGCAACTTCCTGTGTCTCTATGCCTTTGTGTTCTTTGGAGCCGTCAATCTGACAAAGGTGATGTGTCCAGAAGGCAATTATATCGATTTGCTGATGGTTCACGAAGAAAACATCCTGAAGTTGCTGACTGCCAAGTACTATTACTATTGCGCCATCCTGTTGTTGCCCTTGCTGCTGCAGTTGCCGCCAGTCATCACGGGCCAATTCTCTATCCTGATGTTGCTGGCCTACATGTTCACAGCCACGGGACCTATCTATTGCATGCTTTTCCAAATGGCTGTTTATAATAAGGACACCCTACCCTTGAACGACAAGATTACCGGAAAGAACCAGATGGAAAACAAGTGGCAGGCTATTCTCTCGATGGTTACGATGTTTGCGCCTGTTGTAGTTGTTTTACTCATCGAGGCTCTTTTCAGTGCCACAACGGCTTATCTTATTCTCATCGTCATCGGCCTTGCCTTCACCTTCAGCGAGCCATATTGGATGCGTAACATTTACCAACGCATGATGACTCGCAGATATGAGAATCTGGAAGGATTCCATGCAACGAGGTAAGTGAAAAGTGAAAAGTGAAAAATTCGCTACCGCCCAAAAATGAAAACTGTTCTGATTCAGGTTGGTAAGACGGTCAATAAGCACTTCATAGCTTGTATTAATGACTATGTGGAACGCATCAGTCACTACATGCCTTTCGAAGTGGTGACCATTCCCGAACTGAAAAACACCAAGAAGCTCAGTGAGGAACAGCAGAAAGAGGCCGAAGGAGAACTGATTCTGAAACAGCTGCAACCTTCGGACACCGTCGTCTTGCTTGATGAGCACGGACGCGAATATCGCAGCGTGGACTTTGCCCGTTGGCTCGAACAGAAACAGCAGACAGCCCGTCGCCTCGTCTTCATTATCGGAGGCCCTTACGGCTTCTCGCAAGCTGTTTATCAGCGTGCCAACGAACAGTTGTCGCTATCGAAAATGACGTTTTCCCACCAAATGATACGCCTCACCTTTACCGAACAGCTTTATCGGGCTTGTACTATTATTAAAGGTGAGCCGTATCATCATGAATAGAACAAGCTTCCTATCTGGTAGAACAGGGCCGAAACCACCCAAGCCAATCCTGTGGTGTAAAGTGCTGCAAACATAGCCCAGCGCCAAGAACCGCTCTCGTT
Organism: uncultured Prevotella sp.; assembly: GCA_947164965.1. Lineage (GTDB taxonomy): Bacteria > Bacteroidota > Bacteroidia > Bacteroidales > Bacteroidaceae > Prevotella. Next base: position 35,339 of record CAMUYR010000014.1, read on the forward strand.
TTTGATGGCCACAATCGTAGCAATGCAGGGGAAATAGATGAGCACGAACAACAGGAAGCTATAGGCTACTAACGGCGTGAAATCGAAAGCTGCCTCGCCATACAACACACCAATCGTTGAAGCTACAATCTCCTTGGCCCCAACACCAGCTATCAGGCTGACATCCAGTCGCCAGTTGAAGCCTTGGGGCACGAACAATGGTTCTATCGCTTTTCCCAACATGCCAATAAAGCTCTCTTCCAACGATTCTGCAACACCTGATGTTCCAAAGTATCCTAATGCCCAAACAATGATTGATGCCACGAGAATCACACCACCCATCTTCTTCAAATACTGCTTTCCTTTTTCCCAAGTATGACGAAATATAGCCTTTGCTGTCGGGAAACGGTAAGGAGGCAGTTCCATCACGAAAGGCGTGTCTTCGCCTTTAATAACGAAAGTGCTCAGCAGACGGGAAACGATGACAGAAAGCACTATGCCGATGAAATAGAGCGAAATCATCACCAGGCTCTGATACTTCACAGCAAAAAATGCGCCTGTGATCATGATGTATATAGGCAGTCTGGCCGAGCACGACATCAAAGGCAACACCAGCATTGTAATCAGTCTCGAACGACGGCTCTCAACTGTTCTGGTAGCCATCACTGCCGGCACGTTACAGCCAAAGCCCATGATTAATGGGATAAACGACTTGCCGTGCAATCCCATGCCGTGCATCAATTTATCCATGATGAATGCCGCACGAGCCATATAGCCCGAGTCTTCCATTATAGATATAAATGTGTAGAGAATTAATATCTGCGGCAGGAAGACGATTACCGAACCGACACCGGCAATAATACCGTCAACCAGCATTGCTTTCAGCGGACCGTCACTCATCGTGTCTCCAATCAGCTCACCCAGCCAACTTACGCCAGCATCAATCCAATCCATCGGGTATTGACCTAGGGTAAAGGTCACTTCGAACATCAGAAACAGCAGGGCAAAGAAGATGGGGAATCCCAACCAGCGATTGGTAATGAGCGCGTCAAGTCGGTGCGTCACTTGATAAGTGTTTTCTTTCTGTCCCACCTTATAGCCGGCCTCTTGCAAAGCACCACGTACAAAGCCGTATTTGGCGTCCATGATGGCTGTCTCAGAATCTTCTCCAGTCTCTTCCTTCACACGATGCACCGCCACATCACGAGCTTCAATAATCTGCTGTGCCTCGGGCAAAGCCGTAATCACACGTTCTGCCTCCGTATCTTTCTCCAGCAGTTTCAATGCCAGCCAACGGGTGCTGTAACGCAATCGCAGCAAGTCGTTGCCCTTCAGGAATTTCTGAATATTTGCGATTCCTTGTTCTATCTCATGACCGTGATTGATGTGGATGTGACGATAGTAGTTGTCGTGACCCTCCTGACTTTCAAAAATATGAATCACCTCTCGCAACAAATCCTGCAGTCCCCTACCCGTCTTAAACGACGTTGGCACCATCGGCATACCCATTAGCGAACTCAGCGTGTCGATGTCCAGATGATCGCCTCGGCGCTCCGTTTCATCAAACATATTCAGCGCGCACACCACTCTGAGGTGCATGTCCATCAGCTGAGTCGTCAGATAAAGATTGCGCTCTAAGTTGGAAGAGTCGATGACGTTGATAATTACATCAGGCGTCTCTTCCACCAGTTGTTTTCTTACATAGAGTTCCTCAGGCGAATAAGCCGTCAGTGAATAAGTGCCAGGCAGGTCAACGAGCTTCAGATGATAGCCCTCAAAGTCGGCATAGCCCTCTTTGGCATCGACGGTTACACCACTATAATTACCCACGCGCTCGTGCGCGCCCGAAGCAAAATTGAAAAGCGATGTCTTACCACAGTTGGGATTTCCAACGAGAGCAACGTTGATGGTATGGCGGGCGGAATGAGTCGCGTAATGAGCCGCCGTCGACACGTTTTGCGGTTCGGTAATGTCGGCAGCCTCGCTTTCATCCTGACTCACCTCTATCTGTTCGGCTTCCTGGCGTCGAAGGCTCACCTCATATCCCATTACCTTATATTTCACAGGATCCTGCAAGGGAGCACTCTGCAACACATCTACGCGTTGCCCCTTGATAAATCCCATTTCCACAATACGCTTGCGGAAACCTCCGTGTCCTTTTACCTTGACGATAAACGCTTCGTCGCCCGTCTTCAATTCAGAGAGTCTCATTCTTTATCTTTTTATTTGCGTGCAAAGGTAGCAAATAAAAACCATAAAGACGAATATTTTTGTGCAAATACCTAAAAATGATGATGTTATTCTAATGGCTTCACGAATTTCATCTCGTGAAGAATGCGCTTCTGGCGTTTCAACATATAGCCCGACGGCTTAGCTGAATTGAAACGACGGGGATTGGGCAGCGTGGCAGCAATCAGTGCACATTGCGGCTTGGTCAGCTTGTCGGCAGTCGTATTAAAATGCCATTCTGCCACTGCATCGGCACCATAGATTCCGTTGCCCATTTCGATAGAATTAAGATAGACTTCCATAATGCGTTGCTTCGACCACATCAGCTCAATCAACGCAGTAAAATACACCTCAAGACCTTTGCGCGTCCATGAACGACCAGGCCACAGAAACACGTTCTTGGCCGTTTGCTGCGAAATGGTCGAAGCCCCCAGTTTTCTCTTTTCCGGATGCTTCATATTTCGCATAGCGGCATGTTCTATGGCTTTATAATCGAAGCCGTTATGCTCTAAGAATCGGGCATCTTCAGAAGCCATCACCGCCAACGACAGCGAGGGCGATATTTCTTCCAGCGGAACCCAGTGGTGGTGCAACGTCATCTCCTGGCCTGCCGACACCTGCTGTCCCAGACGGATAAACATGAGAGGCGTGAAGTAGACGGGCAACCAGCGCAGGGCTACCACAGAAAGGATAGTGGAGGCAAAGAATGCCACCACTATCCATATGATTACTTTCTTAATGAAAGCGCGGATTTTCTTCATATATTCTGGCTAACAGCGAACTGCTAACAGCTAACCGCCAATTAGTTAGCCTGCGACTGAGCAGCCTGAATCATCTGCTGAGAAGCATACATGTAAACCTCAACGCGACGATTCTGCTGACGGCCAGCCTCGGTAGAGTTGTCGGCAACGGGATTCTTTGAACCCTGACCGTCTACTACCTTAATGTTGCTTACGCCCTGGTTAACCAAGCTCTTCTGAACGGCCTGAGCACGCTTCTTTGACAGAGGATTGTTGATGGCGTCAGAACCAGTGCTGTCGGTATGACCGTAAATGGCCACATCCATGTCGCTGTTCTTCTTCAGCACGTCAGCAATCTGCTTGATAGAGTTTTGAGATGTAGCGTTCAGGTCAGACTTACCGGTAGCAAACAAGATACCAGAATCGAATGAAACCTTCACAGCGTCCAAGCCGTTAGCATCCTTAACGGTCTCAACCTTTGCGTTCTGAACCTTAGCGGCTTCTGCCTTAGCTTTGTCCATGCGGTTACCAATGACGGCACCGACACCAGCGCCTACAGCACCACCGACAACAGCACCAACGGCTGTGTTACCAGCAATTGCGCCAATAATTCCACCTAACACAGCACCGCCACCGGCACCAACACCTGCGCCTTTCTGAGTATTGTTACAAGCGAACAACAAACCCACGCAAAGCAGCAAAGAAACAATTTTTGTCTTCATAATCTTATTATTTAAAAGTGAAACATTCAATTTTCGGATGCAAATATAGAAAATAATTATCAAATAACAATTGAAAATTCTCATTTATTTTGTACCTTTGCAGCAAAATTTAAGAAAACGTACAAAAATATGGCAAAAGAATTAAAAGATTTAACGAAAAGGGCTGATAACTACAGTCAGTGGTACAACGATCTTGTGGTGAAGGCCGACCTGGCAGAGCAGTCAGCTGTTCGCGGCTGTATGGTAATCAAGCCTTACGGCTACGCTATTTGGGAAAAGATGCAGCAGCAACTGGACAAGATGTTCAAGGAGACGGGCGCTCAGAATGCCTACTTCCCCCTGTTGATTCCCAAGTCATTTCTCTCTCGCGAGGCCGAACACGTCGAGGGTTTCGCCAAAGAGGCTGCCGTCGTCACTCACTATCGTCTGAAGGCTGCCGATGGCGGCGTGGTCGTTGACCCTGCTGCTAAGTTGGAAGAAGAGCTGATTATCCGCCCCACTTCGGAGACGATTATCTGGAACACCTATAAGAACTGGATTCAGTCATGGCGCGACCTGCCCCTGATGTGCAATCAGTGGTGTAACGTCATGCGTTGGGAGATGCGCACGCGTCCTTTCCTCCGCACTTCTGAGTTCCTGTGGCAGGAAGGTCACACCGCTCATGCTACCCGCGAGGAGGCTGAAGAGGAAGCCAAGAAGATGCTGAAGGTTTATGCCAAGTTTGCTGAGGAATGGATGGCCGTTCCCGTATTACAGGGTGTGAAGAGCGAGACCGAGCGCTTTGCCGGTGCTCTCGACACTTACACCATCGAGGCTATGATGCAAGACGGCAAGGCACTGCAGAGTGGTACCAGCCACTTCCTCGGTCAGAACTTCGCCAAGGCTTTCGAGGTGACCTATCTTAATAAGGAGAACAAGCCCGAGTACGTCTGGGCAACATCGTGGGGTGTTTCTACCCGACTGATCGGCGCGCTCATCATGACGCACTCCGACGACAACGGACTGGTATTGCCTCCACGCTTGGCTCCTATCCAGGTTGTCATCATTCCTATTGCTAACAAGCCCGAACAGCTGGAGCAGGTGAACAGCGCCGTACAGCCTATCATCGAGAAGCTGCGCAATGCCGGCATCAGCGTGAAGTTCGACGATGCCGACAATAAGCGCCCGGGCTTCAAGTTTGCCGACTACGAGCTGAAGGGTGTTCCCGTGCGCCTGGTACTTGGTGCCCGCGACTTGGAGAACGGTACTATTGAGGTGATGCGCCGTGACACCTTGGAGAAAGAGACCCGTTCTATCGATGGAATCGCAGAATATGTTGAGCAGTTGCTTGAGGACATCCAAAAGAACATCTTCGAGAAGGCCCGCAAGTATCGCGACGACCGCGTCTACGAGTGCGACAACTACGAGGAGTTCAAGGAGCGCGTCAAGGACGGCGGCTTTTTCCTCTGCCACTGGGACGGCACCGCTGAGACCGAGGCACAGATCAAGGAAGAGACGCAGGCAACCATCCGCTGCGTGCCGTTTGCCTACGAGCAGACGCCCGGCACCGATATGGTCAGCGGCAAGCCCGCCAAACATCGTGTTATTATAGCCCGCAGTTACTAAACTAACCCCTATAACACTAAACGAATATGAAAGAACTGAAAGGAACAAAGACAGAGAAGAATCTGCAGGAGGCTTTTGCCGGTGAGAGCCAGGCACGTAACAAATACACCTACTGGGCATCGAAGGCCAAGAAGGACGGTTACGTACAGATAGCAGCTATCTTTGAGGAGACTGCCGCCAACGAGAAAGAGCACGCCAAGATGTGGTTCAAACTGCTGGAGGGCGGTGCCATCAAGTCGACACCAGAGAATCTGGAGGCCGCTGCCAGTGGCGAGAACTTCGAGTGGACCGACATGTACGCCCGCATGGCACAGGAGGCTCGCGAGGAAGGCTTCGACGAGATTGCCGAGAAGTTTGAGGGTGTAGCCAAAATCGAGAAGGAACACGAAGAGCGCTATCGCAAGTTGCTCGATAATATTAAAAAGGAACGCGTGTTCTCGAAGGACGGCGACGTCATCTGGCAATGCTCTAACTGCGGCCACATCGTTGTCGGCAAGAAAGCACCCGATGAGTGCCCCGTCTGCAACCATCCGCAGGCCTACTTCCAGGTGAAGGCAGAAAACTATTAATTGGATAAAAGGAGATAGCCGCTTTTCAGCGGCTATCTTCCTTTATTTTACAGGCTGTTTCCCGCTTTCGGAAACACCACCGTAGGCTTAAACTGCTTGGCCTCTTCGAAATCCATGAGCGCATACGATATGATGATAACCACATCGCCCACCTGCACTCTGCGCGCTGCCGCTCCGTTCAGGCAGATGCAGCCCGAGCCACGCTCACCTTTTATGATATAAGTCTCAAACCGTTCACCGTTGTTGTTGTCCAACACCTGCACTTTCTCGCCGGCTATCAGATTGGCAGCATCCATCAAGTCCTCGTCAATGGTAATACTGCCCATATAGTTCAGATTAGCCTCTGTCACCGTCACGCAGTGCAGCTTCGACTTCATTACTTCTATCATCATCTCTTCCAGCGGTTTATGATTTATATTTGATGTGATCAATCAGTCGGATTGGCGTATGGCCGCAGTACACGGTGATACAACCTACGACGTAGGGCGTATCGTCCCACGACTCAACGTCCTGCAGCGTGTTGCCGTCGACTATCGAGAAATACTCCACGTCCAATCCCTCTACGGCATTGATGTCGGCCACCACCTTGTCGTGCGTTTCCTTCACCGTATGCTTCTTGGCGTAAGCCAGGCTCTTCTTCAGGGCCTCGTAGATTTTCGGAGCAATGGCTCTCTCCTCCTTGGTCAGCAGCGTGTTACGCGAGCTGCGAGCCAGTCCGTCGTCGTCTCTCACGATGTCGCACTCCACAATCTGCACACCCAGTCCCAAGTGTCTCACCATTGCCTTTACGACGGCTATCTGCTGCCAGTCCTTCTCACCGAAGTAGGCGCGCTGGGGCTTCACGATATAGAACAGACGGCTGACCACCTGACAGACACCATTGAAGTGGCCGGGGCGGTGCGCGCCTTCCATCACTGTCGACACGGGCGGATACTCAAACTGACGCGTGTCGGGCACGGGATACATCTCCTCGACCGACGGCGCCAGTACATAGTCGGCACCGCACGACTCCAGCAACAGGCAGTCGGCATCCAGCGTCCGTGGGTAGTTCTTCAGGTCGTTCTTATCGTTAAACTGCGTTGGGTTTACAAATACCGACACTACGGTTATCCCGTTCTCCTTCACACTGCGGCGCACCAGCGAGGCATGACCCTCATGCAAGGCGCCCATCGTGGGAACTAGTCCAATCTCTTTTCCTTTTTTGCGATCTTCGAACAGTTGGTTCTGAAGGTCCACAATCCTATTGAATACTTTCATTCTTTTTTCTTAGTTGTCTCGAAATCGGGTGCAAAATAACAACATTTTTACCAAATAAGGAAAAAATAACGTAAAAATATGCCAAATTTGAGGCTAAAAATCCTTAAATATGCACGTTTTTGATGATTTGAGAATTTTTTTTCGTAACTTTGCGCTGTAAAAAGCAAGATTTATGGCACAGAAGATTCTATTTATTAACCAGGAGATTACTCCCTATGTTCCCGACACCGAACTCTCACTGATGGGTAAGGCATTACCTCAGGCTATGCTGGAAAACGATCACGAAATCCGTACCTTCATGCCGAAGTGGGGTAACATCAACGAACGTCGCGGACAGCTGCATGAGGTCATCCGTCTTTCTGGTATGAATATGATCATCGACGATACCGACCATCCGCTGATTATCAAGGTTGCAACTATTGTTCAGACGCGTGTGCAGGTGTACTTCATCGACAACGACGACTATTTCTCCAAGCGCCTGATGACCAAGGACGATCAGGGAGCCGACTATAGCGACAATGCCGAACGTGCCGTATTTTTTGCCCGTGGCGTGCTTGAGACCGTCAAGAAGCTGCGCTGGGTGCCCGATATCATCCACATTCAAGGATGGATGGGAGCCGTGGTGCCTCTCTATATCAAGACGGCCTATCACGAAGAGCCCTCGTTTGCTAATACCAAGGTGGTCACGTCGCTCTTCCCGAAGGATTTCGACAGTACGCTCGATCCCAACTTCAAGCAGTATATCAACTTCCGCGAGGCAACACCCGAAGTGCTCAAGAAGTACAACGACGTCTTCGACTATGATGAGCTGTGCAAGCTGGCCATCGACTACAGCGACGGCGTCATAGCCGGTAGCAAGAAGACCAATGCCGCGCTGCTCAAGTATGCCAAGGAGGCAGGCATTCCTACCCTGCCCTATGCCGGCGAAGACTTCACGCAGGCCTACAAGGACTTCTACGACAAGCTTTAACAGTACAACAACAGGATAAATATATTTAATATAAGGAAAAGAACATTCATGAAGAATAAACTGATAATGGCAGGGATTGCAATGCTCGCGCTTGCAATCTCTTCGTGTGATGAGGACACCGACACGATGGGCTACACACTCACCAGCGAATCCGATCGCTACGCAATGGCTACCGACACGTTCCTGGTCAACACACGCTCCATCATTGCCGACTCGGTGCTCTCGCGCAGCGCCTATAGCTTCCTCGGTCGCATCAAAGACCCCGAGACGGGTACCGACATCAATTGCGACTACATGACACAGTTTGTAGTGCTCGAAAACGAGGCCGACAGAATATTCCCCGTCAAGGACTCCCTGCTGAGTATCGATGCCGCAGGATTGCCAATAGCCGACTCTGTCACCGTCAACCTCGTTGTCGAAAGCTATCAGGGCGACTCGCTGGCTGCCATGAAGCTCAACCTCACCGAGCTCGATCATCCAGTAGAGGAAAACAGGACCTACTACACCAACTTCGATCCCGAGGCCGAAGGCTATCTGCGCGAGGGCGGACTCTCGCAGAACAAGCTCTATAGTATGGCCGACCTCACTCAGACCGACAGTGCCCGCAATGCTCAGCGCACCAGCTATTACTATGCCATCAGGATTGCCCTCAACAAGCCGTATACCGACAAGAAGGGCAACACCTACAATAACTACGGCACCTATCTGATGCGCACCTATTACGAACATCCCGAATACTTCAAGAATTCCTTTACCTTCACCAAGAATGTGTGTCCGGGATTCTATATCAAGACCACCGACGGACTGGGCGTCATGTCGAAGATCATGCTCACTCAGCTGAACGTCCACTACCGCTACAAGTGGGACGGCGTGTTCTATTCACGCACCCGCAGGTTTAACGGCACCGAGGAAGTGTTGCAGACCACACATATCGTGAACGACAAGAAAAACATACAGCGATTGGTCAACAACAACGAGTGCACCTATCTGAAGACCCCTGCCGGCATCTTCACCGAGGTCACGCTACCCATCGACGACATCAAGCGCGGACACGAGAACGACACCATCACGTCGGCAAAGATCATCTTCAAGAAGATGACCGACTACAGCGATCTGAGCGACATCCTCCTCGAAGAACCCAGCGAGCTACTCATGGTCGAGCGCGACAGCCTCTATTCGTTCTTCGAGAAAAACAAGCAGAGCGACAATCTCACCAGTTTCCTCGCCACCTACAGCAGCCAGTATCACATGTATACATACAGCAACATCTCCAGCCTGGTCAACCACATGTACAAGATTCGCAATCAGGGCTCGCCCAACTGGAACAAGGTGGTACTCGTACCCGTCGAGAGCACTAGCATATCGAGCACCAGCTACTACACCAGCACCAGCACGGTGACGGGCATGAGCAACGACATGTCGATCACCAGCATCCGTCTGGTCGGAGGCAGTGCCAACAAGCACGAGCCGGTGACCATCAGCGTCATCTACAATAAACAGGCAAAATAAATATGGCAGACAACTTCCTGGAGCGACACTACGAAGAGTACGAGGCACGCAAAGCCGCCTACCTGCGCAAGAAGCGCCATCTGCCAAAAACAAAGCATCATCTCCCGGAACGTCCGGAGGATGATGCTCTTTAGTTACCATTTTTCACTTAGAACGGCCCCCGTCCCATACAACTCGTGGTGGTCAGTGCCGTCAGGAAAGCCGTGAGTGCGGCTACTGCCATCTTCACCGCAACCTCAATCAATCGATTCTTCTTCATAATTGTCAATTGTCAATTAGACTTAATCTCCCTCTCCCGGTTCGTCACCATTGTTGGTTGAAGGAGGAGTCTGGCTTGAGCCGCTGCCGCTGCTGCCGCTGCCCCCATCGTCGGCCTCATTACCCGTCAGGCTCTTCACCAGCGCCTTGGTCTTCGACGTGAATGTGGTGCTGGCGGCGCGGGTCATCTCGTCCATGGTCGTCTCGCCGGTGGCCTGCATGATGAGCTTCACGTTGCCGATGGCGAACTGCTGCAGGGCGATGTTCTCGGCCAGTTCCTCGTCCTTGCGCTGAATGCCGACACCTGCCGACACCTTGGCGTCCTTCTTCAGCGTCAGGCCGTTGGACTCCACGGAGCACTTGAACAATCCGAGGTCGTCAATCTTGATGACGTAGCCCAGCAGCGCCAGCTCCTTGATGCACGACACCATGTCGGTCAGCATACCCAGAATCTCGCCCTTCGAGAACGAGGTGGTGTGTTCGGCCATGTGCTTGGCCAGCTGCGAGGTGCCGATAGTGCCCTTGTACTCGACGCGGGCGAAGTACTTTCCCTTGACGCCCTGAATGACGTCGTTAGTGTTCTTTGTCAAATTCAATTCCAATGCCATAATAATCTTTTTTTTAGTGTTAATAATTCGTTTTCTGTTCGCTTAAACCGGCCTTTCTTTCGGAGTATTCCGGACTGCCCCAATCGATTCCGATTTTCTTGCTGCAAAATTAATACATTCCGTTTTGGCAAGTGGACGTTCGTGGTCAATCGTGGTCGAAAGTGGTCAAAAGTGGTCAAATGTGGTCGGAATTGGCTTCCTGATATTCATAGGGCTCGCCAAACTCGTCTACGATTTGCTGCACCTGACTCGGCGTGAAGTCGTTGAGTTCCAGCAGATTAGAGAGGTTCCGATTCTTCTTAAGCCAATTGTTCAACCGCCTTATCGCACCGCGACGCGTCATCTTGGGATAATAAATCATGGCCAACTCCGACTTGTAATAAGCCTTAATTTCAAACGGTTCCTGTTTCATCGCTCTCTTGATTTTTTTTCTTCATCGCCAGCCATTCCTCACGACTCACGGCGCCCTTCTTTCGTTCTTCAATTTCCTGCCACACCCGCTCGTTGTCCTCCTGACGCGTCTGCGCCACAGCCTGCTGCTTCTGCTTCTTCTCCAGCCGTTTCATACGGATGGCGGCGGCGGTGTTGGCTGCACTGTATTCCGTATTCATCCATCGTTTCAGTCGCTTGTCGATATTCCAGTAGCGCTCTTCCTCAAACCGCATCTTTCCTGTAGAAGGATTCTCCTCGCTGTAGAAGTTGTAGAAATCAGCCAGACGCTGTGGGTCGTACTGTCCTAATCGCTTCAGACACTCCTGATGAAAAACCTCTCGACGATCGCCACCGGCAATATATATAACTTTCTCTTCTGTTTCTTTTTTTGCTTTTTCTTTTATAAGGGGGTTCGGGGGGAAGTTTTTCTTTTTCTTTGTTTCTTTTCTCTCTTTCAGACTGAAACGGGCGCAAAAAAAATACTGCAGCTTCTTCTTCAGCGACGTCACCAGCGACTTCTCGTCGTTGCTCAGCTGTTCGAAGCTGGCAACGGCCATCAGCACGTGGTACAACGTGTCGTACACCGACCGCTCACTGCCGTCGCGATTGACGGAAGAGACGGTCAGCAAATCGACAACGTAGCGTTCAATTCTTGTTCTCTCCATTGTCAACATTATTCTCATTATAAATAGCAAGTAAAACACGCACAATTTCACGCTTTACCTCCCAGTCAAATTTACCCACCCTACGCTTTTAGTTATCATCGTATTTTTTGAATTTAAGCCTGCAAAATAAGCAAAAACTTTCAACTTTTCGGCAAAAAGTTGTATCTTTGCATCCATTAATTCATATAAAAATAAAAAAGAGGACTATAAATAACCAGATATGCCAAGGAGTAAAGAAGAAGCGCTGGCAGCAGGCGTGAAGATCAGAGAGACACAGCACAACATGAAGCGACGCAAGCCGTGGCACAATTACTATCATAAGGGTACCTATATGCTGACGATGGTGGTTGAAGGAAGGAAGCCGGTGCTGGGGCGACTGATTATGCCCGCAGCTGACGCAGCGGGAATAGAGGCAGGAAAACCGGCGGGAGTAAAGACGGGAAAGACGGCGGGAGCAGCTACTCCCGCTGCGTCAGCTGCGGGCTCCTACATCGAACTGACGGCCCTCGGAAGAGCCATCCGCGACGAAGAGATACGGAAAATCTCTACCATCTACAAGACGGTGAAGGTCTGGAAGCTCTGCATCATGCCCGATCATATCCACATGATAGTCAGAATAACCGAAGACCTACCTGAGGGCAAGCATCTGGGGCATATCGTGGCAGGATTTAAGGGAGGCTGCTCTCGGGCGTGGTGGAGAATGAATATGCCCGCTGCTGACGCAGCGGGCTCTTCTCCTCACTTGCCGGCGCTTTTCGAGAGTGGCTACAACGACCAGATTCTACTTGAAGAAGGGCAGCTCGACAATTGGAAGCACTACCTTGACGACAACCCGCGGCGCCTGGCTATCAAACGGTTATGTCCCGACTTTTTCATAACCCTCAACTATGTCGACATTGCCGAATGGCATTGCCAGTTGGTAGGCAATAAATTCCTGCTGGACATCCCGCAGAAGGTGGCAGTTATTGTGCATAGTGCCTATACCGATAAAGACTATGCCGACTATTGCGAGAAATGGCTGGCATGCGGAGAGGCCGGTGGCGTATTGGTAAGTGCCGCTATCGCAATCCGCGAGAAAGAGGTTATGCGCGAAGCCATGGACAGAGGCTATCGTATCATCCTCGTCAGGGAGAACGGCTTTCCTCCCTTGTACAAGCCATCCGGTGAATCCTTTGATGCTTGTTCTGATGGCCGTCTATTACAGGTCAGCCCTTGGCAATACCACATGGCGCGTCGCTGTATCTCCCGTGAGCAATGCCTGATGCTGAACCGATTAGTAGAAGATATTGTAAAATATATTCCTATTGAGATCCGTTGACACAGAAGAACCGTCCTTCTGTGCTTATAAAAGAGGCGTTCTATGTCTTTTCCTGAAAAATGTTTGGCAGTGTGAAAAGAATAGAGTATCTTTGCAGCAAAATAACTGAATTTTCAACTTATGATGAAGACTATTTTATCTCTTTTACTGATGATTTGTGCCACGTCGATGCAGGCACAGGACGACAATGAATACTACGGTTTTAAGGCCAAGTTGAATGGAAAGATAGCGGTGGAGCTGATCTACCACAACGAACCGAACGGCAGCGATTGGACGTCGGCGGGGTATATCTATTACCCCAATGCGAAGACGCCCGCTCCGATATTGATCGTAGAAGACTGGGGCAAGGAGAAACACGTGGTTCCGAAGGAGGACAATGTGTTTAAGACACGCTTCGTGGAGTTTCAGCCCGACGGCGAGATAACCGGCATCATCTATATAAAATTTGCAGAGGTGGAGGGCGACTACCAGGTGCTGGAGGCCCAATGGAAAAACCCCACGACGGGCAGGGTGATGAAGTTCAGCGATTTTGAGGAGCTGCGCCAGAAACCCGCGTGGTATCCTGGCCAGCCCGCCGTGTTCTCAGCACCCAAGCGCGACGCATGGACATTCACGTATAGCCTGTACAATGAGAATAACGAGGACAGCGAGTGGATGAACAAGATCCGCGTCAATTTCCACGTGAACGGTCAGGAAGACAGCAAGCTGAGCTTCGTGGACGATCTGAACGGTGCGGTGAACAGTGAGATGGAAGAGAAGCTGGATTGGATCGAGGAGAGGGATATCAACTTCGACGGTATCCCCGACCTGCTGATCTATGTCGGTGTCAGCCGACTGGCACAGACGCTCTACAGGGCTTTTGTATGGAATCCTGTAACGCGCCAGTTCTATGAGGTTGAGGAGTTCCAGATGATTGAGGAACCGACGTTCGACAAGAAGCAGGAAACCATCACCAGCTACGCTCGTGACGGGCAGGCGATGTATATTTCAACGTATAAATGGAAGAACGGTAAGCTGAAAATGATTTCAGAAGAGAAAGAAGTGCAACCTTAAGGTTTTACTTTCTTCTTGAACATCCCGCTCATGCTGTTCAGATAGTCGGCAGGCGTAATGCCGAAGGCGAACTTGAAAGCGCCGTTGTAGGCTGCAGTATTCCTGAAGCCACACATGCGGGCTATGTCTTCTGCAAAGTAATCTGAGTGGTCCATAAGAATCTTTGCAGCATATTCCGCACGTAGCGAGTTGATATAGTCGAGCGTTCTCTCGGGCTCCTTATAGCGCGGCACGAGTTCGCAGAACGTCTCATCGCTGACGCCCATAAACTTTACCAGAGCGTCGTGGTCGAAGTCGGGATCTGTGAATGGCTTCTCCTTATTGACACGGGCGTCCATCATGACAGCAAAGTTCGGCTTCTCGACTTTCTGATCGGCCTTGACCTGCTTCGGCATCTGCAGCTTTTTATTCAAAGCCTCTTCCTGCTCGTCGAGCGACAAGATCTCGTCGCCCACCAGCTCTCTGTATTCATTCAGCGTCGTCAGAATGCGCTGCATCTGTTCGTTACGACGGCTGATAATCCGATTGTAACGCAGACTGATGACTCCAAGTACGATGAGCACTATCACGACGATGACGAGTATGATAATGATATGATTGGCATCATCCACCGTGTATCCGCTGGCAAAGCAGAAAGGAGAGGCCAATAATAGCATTGAAAGGCTTGAAACTAATCTCTTATTCATTATTAATATTAGGGGTATATTTGGTTGAACTTATCTATATTCACTTGCAAAGATAACAAAAAAATTGGAATATCCATGCATCAAGTGTCACAATAATGCACTTTTTGCATATTTTGAAACTATTTTTGCATATTTTGAAAGTCTACCCTCTATCGATTATCACGGTTGGTGTGTCGTGATAGCGGCCAACAACCAGGACGTTCTTATACGTCTTATAACGGTAGAGTCCGGCCAGTGTCGATACCACCATCTCGTAGCTGCGGCCTATCTCCAGCTGGTCTAGCGTGAGCAGCGTGTCATAGTTGCTGGCCTCCTTGGGTTTGAATTCGTAGAACACGCTGTCGGGAATGAGCACCGTCTGCGGGTCGTCGAGATTGAGCATCGTCGAGAAGGTGCCTTCGGGCGAAGCGATACCCGTAAACAGGAAATGAAGATCCTTGCCACAATAGGTGCGCAACAGTTCGAAGCTAGCCGTAAGTTGGTCAACGTCGTACACCATGATGCAGCGCAGCGACGGCCACAGCTGTCCTACTATCTGCGTGCCGATGTGGTGCGACTCCATGATTTCTCTAACGGCATTGGCCCTGTCGGCATCGGGCTCTATATACGGATTGCCATGCTCTATGTCGTCGGCCAGTCCGGGCCAGTGCTTCTCGATGTAGCGCAGCAGTTCGAGCATATACTCGTAATGCTCGCAGATGGCCAGCGAGATATATTTCTGTCGCAGGGCAAAGAGCGCCTGCATATACAGGATATCCGATTGGTCGGACACGTTGCCCACATCGACAGGCACCACATAGACATCGTCGTATTCGAAGTCACGTCTGACCAGCAGCCGCCCCAGCATGTTGCCCACAATCATCCCCGACGCCAGACGCTCTACGCTGTGGTCCACCAGGTTCAGCGTCATGCCGTTGGCCAGCAGACCGTGGTTGCCCGCAATCTGAAATCCCGCACAGAAGCTGTAGTCAAAACTGGTCTGCACACTCCATCGCGACTGCGGCAGTCCCTTGTATCCGTCCAAGGCCGAGATATGCTCCGTCAGATAGGCTGTCAGAATGTTTTTTTCGCCATTGCTTAGCCGTTCGATATAAGGCAGATAGTCATCGTAAGTCGTCAACGGGACGTAGCGTCTGTAGTCGGCCATCGTGCGCAGATTGGCAAAGCCGTGTTCGCTGCCGTATGCCGTCTTGGCATTCTCGCGTACCAGTCGCATCACGAATTCTTCCTGACTCTGCATCGGGTTGAATGTGATGTCGTCCAGCCTGTTTCTGACCATCTGACCGTCAGCCCAGCGCGCCTCGTTAACTATTTTGATAACCCTCTCGTCCATATATTATAGCTCTATTGACTTGAATAAATTCGAAGTTTCAATATCCATTTCGTAGGTTTCAACCTCACCTTTCATATTAAAGGTTACTGTCGCATGTTCTGTTGTCACATCCAATGAACACGGCGCACCCTCAATCAGCGGAATACAGCTGTTGCTGCCCACAGGGAATCCGCAGCAGACGGGAATTTCATAGTCATGAAGATGAGCCACCAGCATCTGTTCGACGCTGCCGTATTGCAGGTCGTATTTGATGGAGGAAAAAGAGCCGAAGATGACACCCTTCACTCTTTCAAAGTCATATTGCAGGCGCAGCATATAAAAGAGACGGTCGATGGCATGCAACGACTCTTCCACCTCTTCGATAAAGAGGATGACGTCGTGTTTCGATGCCAGATGTATCTTCGTGCCTGCAACGGTGGAATAGCTCGACAGGTTGCCTCCCACCAGGATTCCCTCTGCATGGCCGCACCGGTTATAGGGATGACCTGGAATCTTGTATTGTGGCAGGGTGCCGAAAAGGATATTACGGATAATAGAAGTGGCTGGCTCCTGACCGCCAGCTATCTGAAACGCCATAGGACCATGAATACACGTCACGCCAGCATAGGCAATCGCATAAAGCAACATGGTGATGTCGCCATGACCGATAAGCCATTTGGGGTGTTGTTTGTAACATTCCACGGGAATGCGGTTGAGCAGATGAATGGAGCCGTAACCGCCGCGCGAACAAATGACTGCCTTGATACTGTCGTCTTCGAGCGCCCAAAGCAGGTCGGCAGCACGCTCATCGGCCGTTCCCGCATACGCGTTCACATTAAGATTGTTGGTGTTTGGTCCTATCACAGGCTGCAGTCCCCACCCTCTGATGGTTTCTGCAGCCTGCTGAAGGGCTTCCTGAGGCACCCAATAGGCAGGAGAGACAAGTGCAATTTTGTCGCCTGCATTTAAATAGGGTGGCTGAATAATCTTTTTACCTAAATACATTATATTAGAAGAATATTGCTATCGTTATTTTGTTCTGCAAAATTAGTCTTTTTTCCTTTATTATGCAATACCAGCACACACCGCTAACCTCGATTTTGTAAATTCTGAGAGAGAATTTGTAAATTCTGTGAGTTGAAGATGACGGCATTTGGTATGCATCCCGAATTCGAGCAACGCGTCAATTCACCGTTTGTTCCTTCATCCACGCGGTGACAGTCTGGTCGTTGAACAGCTTGAAGGCAGCAGCAAAAGTGCTGTAGCTGCGGAAGCCGCTCTGTTGGGCCAGTTCGGCGGCGGTGACAGGACGCAACGAATTGATGTTTTCGCGATAGAGGCGCATGAAGTGGTGGATGCGCAGGCGGTTGATATAGGCATTGTAGGTAATGTCCTGCTGTGCGAAATACCGGCTGAGGTAGGTACGGTTGGTACCAATGGCAGTGGCGAGCTGTTGCAGGGTGAGGTCGTGCAGCAGATAGAGTTGCGTGGCCTCGCAGTGCTGTTCGAGCAACGAGCCGATATTCGACGGAACGCCCGCAGTCATGCTGTCGTCGTCATCGTCGTCATCATCATCGTGTTGCTCGTCGGATATCACGGTTCCTTTAGCATCAAGTTGCTGTATCGTCTCGACACGCCAGAGCAGAAAAGCGATGATGATGAGCGTATTAATCTGCGACAGGAACTCCCTTGACATATTCCCAGGGTTCGTGGAATAAACCTCATAGATGATGAAAAGAGCGACGGCAAACAGCAGACTCTGCCACACCTCTTTGTGGTCCAAATCAGCATAGTTGTCATTCAACCAACGGCTGTATTGTACGAGCGCGTATATATAATAGGTAACAAAGAGGGCGATGATAACCACCTGACAATTGTGCATCAGCTCCAAGCCAAGATCGTTGTGAGTGGCTATTCCCACAGCGGCTCCACCAATGACAAGCACTTGAGTCGCAGCCCACGGCCAAATCGGACGCTGACGGTCCTGCAGCATGCGCAGAAGCAAAGCAATGACGAGCGGCACCAGCGTGACATGATCGAGCATGATGCAGACGATATTTCGAACCAGTCGGTCGTCTTGCAGCCAATAGACCCCAAGCACATACCACCACACATGGCTCATCGCTGCCGTCATGAAGAAGGCTGCCGTCCACCGGCGTAGTACTCTCGGAGGTGTAACTTCAGAATCAATGGCGTTGCTGCGTCTCAACCACAAATAAATGCCTGCCACAAAGGCAAGCATAGCAGCACCGCCATAAAGCATCAAAAAAAGAATATCTTGGAGACTCTGAGGTGCGTACATTGAAACTTACAAAATTGGGAGTTAATGGTTATTCCTCATCGTCAGAGTCCACGAGTGTATCGCGATATTCAGCGGGCGTAATACCGTAGCAGCGCTTAAACTGTTCACGCAGGTTCGGAGCCGTGAACCCTACTTCGGTAGCTACGTCTCTGATGGTCATCTCAGGGTGATTGGTAAGCAAATCGTAGGCAATCTCCATGCGTATGGAGTTGATATACTGCGGAAAGGACATGCCGTCGGCAAAAGCATTAAGCTGGTCGTTCAGATGGTGGCGGCCAATGCCGAAACGTTGCATGATATCTTCACGCATCAGGTTTACCTGCGCATAGAGACGTTCATTGCGGATGATAGTGTCGATGGTCTTAAAGAGGTCTTTGTCCATTGCGGTTTGAATAATTTATCCGCAAAATTAATCAAAATAGATTGGATTAGAAAGAAAACGTATGCACGCATTTGGTACGTATCCCAAATGCGTGCATTAAAAACAAAAGATTTGTATATTTTGAGAGTATTTTGAAGATTCTGAATGTGCTTGAAGTGTCGAAATTGTAGGTTTTTATTGATTCTGACGATACTCAACTGGCGTCATGCCATACTTGCGCTTAAACTGTTCGCGCAGGTTGGCAGGCGAGAAACCTACCTCGGTGGCAATAGCTGCAACCGTTTTATCGGGCTCGTCGCGGAGCATGCGGAGGGCTTCGTCGAGACGAATGGTATTGATATACTGCGGAAACGAGAGACCATCGGCATGGTCGGCCAACAGGTCGTTGAGCGTATGGCGGCTGATGCCGAAGCGGTCACAGATATCCTGACGCTGCAAACCGGCGTCGGCATAGAGACGCTCGTTACGGATAGCGGTATCGATTTCGGAGAAGGTCAAAGCCTCACTCCCAGCCCCCCTCCGACTGGCGAGGGGAGTAAATAGTTTTTCCGCCTGTTTATTAATCATACGGACCAGAGCGCGGTTTTTCTCAGTGACAATACGCTTCTGACGGAAGAAGTAAACGGCAAAGGCAATGGCCAGCAAGGCAATGAGGGCAACGGCCAGGCTGATAATATGCGAGCGCTCGGCCTCGGCCTCTTTCTCCTGAATAGCCAGCTGCTGCTCTTGCGCGTGGTAGCGGGCGGCATAGTCGTGAGCCTCGCTTCGGTGAAGACTATCACTGATCTGCTTAGAGAGATTGGCATAGCGAGTCTGGTAGTCGAGTGCTTCGGCCGTATGCCCTTTAGCGCGCGATGCAATGGCGCGAGCACGAAGAATGACAGCATAATCGTCGTTTATAGTATCGGCAGCCATTCGTCGTTCCATCTCGGCATAGGTGGCCAGAGCCTCATCGTAATTGCCAAGTGCTATTTGGGTAGGTGCAATGAAGCGGCGGGCAGAAAACGACTTGCTATAGTTTGTACCTTCAAAAAGTGTGAGGTAATATCGAGCCTCCCCAAGCCCCTCCGAAGGAGGGGATGTTTGGTTACCAGAAAAGTGGGATGCTCGCATGGCGTGGGCATGAGCCATGAATCCCCATGCCTGTGCACGGCTGAAGTCGAGATAGCGGTCGCGATCTACAGGATTATCGCTCCACGATAGGCGGTAGCTGTCTTCCGCATAATCGTTAGAATGCTGCTCGTAGTGATCGAGACGGTCGAGGATGCGTTGCCCCAATGGAATAACTTCATCGAAGCGCTGGAGGGCATCGAGTGCATTGATCTTTCGTTTGCAGGCCACCACAAAGGCATCCATACGGTCGATGCTGCCAGGAGAATCGAGATGGCTGATGGCCTCGTCGAGTTTCTTTATACCATTATCTACTTGACCCAGTTGAGTCATGATTAAACCGATGTCGGCCTCAGTGCGCCAACGTTCGGTTTCTTCGCCTTGCTTCTGACAGAGTTCGGCTTTCTGTGTGGCCCATTGCAGATATTGTTCGTAATCAGGACGGGCACGACTGCAGGCAATAAGCATATCGAGAATATTCATCTGCTCTGCAGGTTGGCTGAGAACAGAGTCGTGCTTAAGTAAATCCTTACAAATAGCAATGGCAGAATCAAGACGCTGTTCAGCAAGCGACTTGCTATAGATTTTGGCACGGATAAACTGCGCACGATATTCGCTGACGTTGCCTAATAGCAGGGCCGAGTCGAGTAAGGTTAGCGCACGCTCTGGATTAGTGGCATAAGCCACCAGTATAGTATCCTGCTGATAAGGTGTGTTGCCAAGATGTGGCAGTTGTCGGACAGAACGGTTGTATCCGCAGCCCGCTAACGTCAGGAGCAGGAGACACAAAAACAATGATATCAAAGAGTTGCGCCTCATTATTTTGTCAACTTTATTCATTATTTGATACAAACAAGAAATATTCTGAATACTAAGAGATAATGGTGTACTTGGCAAACTTCAAAAGCAGCTGCTTGGTACCCGCATTCTTGAAATCGACGGTCGCCTTGGTATTCTCGCCGCTTCCTTCTATTTTTATCACACGACCTACACCGAAACGCTGATGTTCGATGACGTTACCCTCTTGCAGTCCGATATTGCCGATGGACGACTGAGGTGCCGGCGTGGCATGACGCACGGGCATGAGCCGCGGCTTGGGATCGGCCACGAACTGCGTGGCAACAGGACGCGGATTCTGGAATCGCGAGGGCTGGCGACTGAAGGACGAAGGTTGATGACCGAAGGATGAAGGTTGACGGCTGAAAGACGAGGGCTGAGCGTCAGACGACGATGAGCTGCCCTCGACGCGCAACAGGCGGGGATCGATATCCTTGATAAAGCGCGAGGGCGTGTCGAACTCCATCTTGCCATAGCGGTAACGGTTCTGCGCACAAGTCAAGATACAATGACGCTCAGCGCGCGTGATGGCGACATAAAGCAGTCGGCGCTCTTCTTCCAATTCTCGCATGCTGTTTATACACATGGGCGACGGGAAGATGTTCTCCTCTAAGCCGACGACAAAGACGGTGGGAAACTCCAGTCCCTTGGCGGCATGAACGGTCATGAGCACCACCTTCGGCTGGTCGTCGTCGTTGTCGCTGTCGAGGTCTGTCAGCAGCGCTACCTCCTGCAGAAAATCGGTAAGGCGCGTTTCCTGTTCACGGTCTTCCTCCTTGCGCAGCTCCACAAAATCCTGCATGCCACCC
The DNA here is from genome assembly GCA_947164965.1 of uncultured Prevotella sp. Taxonomy (GTDB): domain Bacteria; phylum Bacteroidota; class Bacteroidia; order Bacteroidales; family Bacteroidaceae; genus Prevotella. The sequence continues at coordinate 56,691 of CAMUYR010000014.1, forward strand.
AGAAACTCTTCGAGATTCTCCTGGCGCGACAGGTCTTCGGGATTGCTGGAGCTGTAGATCTCCTTGCTCAGTCCGCTTTCCATGATGATGGCATGGCCGAGCACGTAGGCATCGTCCTGTTGCAAGCGCTGTGCCCATGCCTCGATGAGCAGACGGAAGCCCTCAAGACGCGTCAGCGTGCTCTTGGCAAGCGAGAGTCCGAAGACGATGGGTTGCTGAATGACCTGCCAGATGCTGACGCCGTGCAAAGTAGCCGTCTGAACTATCTTATTAACGGTCGTATCGCCAATACCACGAGCGGGATAATTGATGATACGCTTCAGCGCTTCTTCGTCGCTGGGATTAGCCACCACACGGAAATAGGCAATGACGTCCTTGATCTCCTTGCGCTGATAGAAGCTCATGCCGCCATAGATACGATAGGGAATATTGTCCTTGCGCATCTGTTCCTCGAACGAACGGCTCTGGGCGTTGGTGCGGTAGAGTATGGCGAAATCGCTGTACTGAGCACCCTCCTGACGACGGATGCGCTTGATGTCGTTGCAGACGATGATGGCCTCTTCCTTGTCGCTATAGGCGGGCTTCAAGATGAGCCGTTCGCCCTCGTCGTTGCGACTGAACACGTCCTTATGAATCTGTCGTTCGTTCTTGCGTATCAGACTGTTGGCAGCTTGCACGATGAGCTGCGTAGAACGGTAGTTCTGTTCCAGTTTATAGAGCCGCGAACCTTGGTACTGCTGCTGGAAATTCAGGATGTTGTCGATATTGGCACCACGGAAACTGTAGATGCTCTGAGCATCGTCGCCGACAACACAGACGTGGCCGTGCTGCTGGGTCAGCTGAAGCACGATTTCCTGCTGGGCGTAGTTGGTATCCTGATACTCGTCGACCAGCACATAGCGGAAGCGGTCGACATATTTCTGGCGAATGTCGTCGTGATGACGGAACAAGAGGAAGGTCTGCACCAGCAGATCGTCGAAGTCCATCGCATTAGCCTGACGGCAGCGCTCCACATAACGGCTATAGACATTGGCCACCTGCGGACGCTTCTTCTGAACATCGTCCTGTGCCCACGTGCTGGTCTGATAAGCCTGCGGCATGAGCAGATGGTTCTTGGCCATCGAGATGCGGTCGGCCACGCTGGCAGGCTTGTATACTTTGTCGTCGAGCTGCATCTCCTTGATGATGCTCTTGACCAGCGAACGCGAATCGGACTGGTCGTAGATGGTGAAATTGGACTGGAAACCGATGTTTTCAGCCTCAGCGCGGAGAATGCGTGCAAATACGGAATGGAAAGTGCCCATCTGCAAATGCTGAGCACGCTCCTGCCCTACCAGCCGGCCGATGCGTTCCTTCATCTCGCGGGCCGCCTTGTTGGTAAAGGTCAGCGCGAGGATATTCCAAGGCTGATAACCCTGCTCCAAGAGCCAGGCTATCTTGTAGGTAAGCACACGCGTCTTGCCAGAGCCTGCTCCGGCAATGACCAGCTGCGGACCGTCACAATACTCTACAGCCTCGCGCTGACCATCGTTCAGCTGTTGCAGCAAGTCGTCTCTGGTCATAGCTCCTCACACTCTTTGAGCCACAGCGTATTCGAAGCATCGCTTGGCATGCGCCAATCGCCACGGGGCGATAGCGAGATGGAACCGACCTTGGGACCATCGGGCAAGCAAGAGCGCTTGAACTGTTGGTTAAAGAAACGGCGGCAGAACGTGGTGAGCCACTTCTTGATGGTGGCATCGTCGTAACGACCAGCGAAGGCCTGCTGTGCCAGGAAGAATATCTTCTGCGGACGGAAACCGAAGCGCATGAAGTAATAGATGAAGAAATCGTGCAACTCGTAAGGACCCACAAGGTCTTCAGTCTTCTGTTTGATATTACCCTCTTCATCGGCAGGCGTAAGCTCGGGCGAGATTGGTGTATCAATTACGTCGAGCAAAGTGTCCTTCTGAGGTGCAAACTCCTTCTGAGCAGCCAAATAACGAATAAGATACTGAATGAGCGTCTTGGGAATGCTGGCGTTGACACCATACATCGACATGTGGTCGCCGTTATAGGTTGCCCAACCAAGTGCCAGCTCCGAGAGGTCGCCCGTGCCAACAACCAGTGCGTTGAGCTTGTTGGCAAGGTCCATCAGGATCTGCGTACGCTCGCGCGCCTGCGAATTTTCATAGGTAACATCGTGGTTCGACGAGTCGTGACCAATATCCTCGAAATGCTGCATCACGGCCTTGGCAATAGGAATCTCCATCTGCGAAATGCCAAGGGTCTGCATGAGCGTAGTAGCATTATCGTGTGTGCGGTCGGTCGTGCCAAAGCCTGGCATGGTGACGCCTACGATACCCTTGCGGTCGTAGCCCAAGCGATCGAAGGTGCGCACGCAAACCATCAACGCCAGCGTGGAATCGAGACCGCCGCTGATGCCGATGACCACATGTTCGCAATGAATATGGTGAAGACGCTGGGCTAAACCCAAGGTCTGGATGTTCAGAATCTCCTCGCAAGTTTCGCGCATGTCCTCGTCGGCAGGAATAAAGGGATGCGGATTCACGGTACGCGTAAGCTTGAACTCATGCTGCTCCTGCAGAGGCTTGGTATCGATGATGCGGGCCTGATAGTGGCGCTGGGCATTGATAAACGTGGTATTGGTCTGACGCTCCGTGCGCAGGCGCTCGACATCAATCTGAGATACCTGTAACTGTGGCTGCAACGAGAAGCGATCGCCCTCGACCAGCATCTTGCCATTCTCCAGAATCATCGCGTTACCACCGTACACGACATCCTGCGTTGACTCACCAAAGCCGCAAGAGCTATACACATAGCCACTCAGCGTGCGGGCACTCTGCTGCATCAACAGCGAGCGCAGATAGCGGTGCTTGCCCGTCAACTCGTCGCTGGCTGAGAGGTTGAAAATGATGTCGGCACCGGCCATTGTGAGATGATTGCTGGGGGGAACAGGTGCCCAGACATCCTCACAAATCTCAATGCCCAGCTTCACACCACCTTCTGTACGGAACAAGGTGGGTTCGGGGGTGAGCAATAGCTGCGTACCGGCAAGGTAGATCTCGGTAGGATTGAGGTCTTGCGCAGAAGCAAACCAACGCTTCTCGTAGAACTCATTATAGTTGGGCAGAAAGGTCTTGGGGACGATACCCAGTAATGAGCCGTGTTGGATGACGGCGGCACAATTGAGCAACAGGCCACCAGCCTGAACGGGCATGCCCACTATGCAGATGACATCGAGCTTGCGCGTGAAGTCGAGCAACATCATGAGTCCCTCCTCAGCCTTGTCCAAGAGCAGGCGCTCCTTAAACAAGTCCTGACACGAATAGCCGGTCAGCGACAACTCGGGGAAACACATGACTTCGACGTGGTCGGCATCGGCCATCGCGATGAGCTTCTCCATCTCCAACACGTTGTATTCAACATCGGCAACTCGCACAGCTGGTACCGCAGCAGCCACCTTGATAAATCCGTACTTCATAGTCTTATCTTATTTTTTATTTGTTACACTTAAGGAATCAACAACGACGAATCGCCATAACTCAGGAATCGGAAATCGTGAGCAAGGGCATAGTCGTAAATCTTGTGCCAGTCGCCCTTCACAAAAGCGCTCACCAGCAACAGCAGCGTAGACTGAGGCTGATGGAAATTCGTAATGAGCATCTGGACAATCTTATACTCGTAGCCAGGAGCGATAATAATCTGCGTTGAAGAGTGGAGCACCGTCAAATCGTGACGAACCATCCACGCAAGCAAGGCTTCCAGTGCCTTTGTACTGTCAACGTTCAAATTTGATGTTTCAGCTTCATAGGGTTCCCACTGGGAGACATGCAGCGATTCCTCACTGATTTCGGGCTGCGCCATCACCTTCAAACCCATATAGTAAAGGCTCTCGAGCGTGCGAACACTGGTAGTGCCAACGGCAATGGCCTTGCACTGATGAGCAATCAGGCGTTCGAGGGTGTGGCGACGCACAGCGATATATTCCGTATGCATCGGGTGTTCGCCTATCGTTGAGCTCTTGACGGGCTTAAACGTACCTGCACCGACATGCAACGTCACTTCCTCGCGTTCAATACCTCGGGCGTCGACATCAGCCAACACACGCTGGGTGAAATGCAAACCAGCCGTAGGAGCTGCAACACTGCCTTTTATCTTGGAATAGACAGTCTGATAGGTGGTCTTGTCGCTCTCCTGCGTCTCACGATTCAGATAGGGAGGAATGGGTAGTTCGCCAACGGCATCGAGAATCTCTGCAAAGCTGATCTGTGAGGCGGTGCCATCGGCCTGTGCCCAACAGAATTCTACCAGCTGGCTGGTGCCCTGTTCATGCAGACGGGTAGCACGCAGTTCTATCTGCTCACCTTTTATCTCCAATGGGCGCACCAATGTGCCGTCCTTCCACTTCTTGAGATTTCCCACCAGACAGAGCCATTGACAACGCTCGGTCTGCAGGAACATCACCTCATAATCGGAAGGCAGGGCGGGTTCCAACAGAAAGACCTCAATCAAAGCGCCTGTAGACTTGCGGAAATGCATGCGGGCCTGAATGACCTTTGTGTTATTCATCACCATCAGCGCCCCTTCAGGCAGATGGTTGGAGAGGTTGCGAAACACGTCTTCGCTCACCTGCCCTTTGTTATAGATCAGCAACTTCGACTGATCGCGCTCTGCCTTGGGGAACTTAGCAATACGTTCGTCAGGCAGAGGGTAGTTATAGTCACTTATTTGTATTTCTTTCGTATTCATAATCAAATCATCAACTCAAAATCAGCGCTTTCAACATTGCGAAAAGCAGCGTCAGGCAAAGTATGGCAATGGGTACGTCGCAGAGCTTGGCCGAATAACAGACCAGATGAGGACCGCAATAGCGATGGTAAATCCAGCAATAGAGGCGGTAGACACCGTAGCCAACAAGCGCGCCCCACAGTAATCCGACGGTGATGTCGCCAGGATAATGAACGCCCAGATAAAGACGCGTATAGCAGTTGGTCAGCGACCAGAGAACCATAGCAATAGTAAAAAGGCGCTGACGCATAAGCAGGGAAAAGAAGATGGCGATGGAGAAGGTATTCGAAGCATGAGCGGAAAAGAAACCATAACGACCGCCACGATAGCCGTCGACGGTATCGACCAATAAGCCAATCTCCGGATCGCGCCCCGGACGCCAGCGTGCCACCAGGGGCTTGACTATCGTGTCGTCGATAGTACCCGCAAAGAAAACACACAAGCCTGCTGCCGCCAAAACCAGGAAGATGCGAAGCACCGTTGTATTGCTGCGCATAACGACATAGAAAAGTGCCAAGTAAAATGGAATCCACGTGCGCGCATTGGTTAGCGTCATAATCAACGTGTCAAGGAAGAGTGAATTGCTGCCATTGAGCAGCAAAAGTAATTCTTTGTCAAAGTGTATCAACTCTTCCATAAGCAATCCATGAAAATTAGGGTTAAATCACTTCAATCTGAGTGGTTTCAAGCCAACCTTTTTTACCGTCGGCAACACGGATTTCCTTCCATCCCTTCATCGAGTCATCAGTAATGGTGACACGCGTGCCCTCGTGAAGAATGAAGAGGTCGGTACCATTACGAGCCGGCGTACTCTTAACGGGAACGGCAGAACGAATGATGACAGCTCCAGTACGATGATCGAGCGCACGTTTCTGTTGCCAGGCAAAGAGATTGCTGGAGAGGAACACGAACAACAGCAACAGGCCACCGAAGAAACCGACCTTGCGGAGCCAAACGGCATCGGCAAAGAGATAGGCCAATGCCAGGATGATAACCAGAACCAACGATATCAGAGCAACACGGGCCCAAGCATCGACACTCATCAGATTGACCAACGAACGATACCAGGTGACGAAGAACATCTCTGATTCGGGCACAATCTTGTCGATGGTCTTTGAGCGAGCCATCTGCAGATTGAAACGAATATCTTCGTCGCCAGGAGAAAGCAGCAGGGCACGCTCGTAGGCAATCACCGCCTTGGTGATTTGATCCATACGGTAATAGCAGTTACCCAGATTATAATAGAGGTCGGAAGAAACGCCCGCCTTCAGCAATTCTTCGTAAGCCTGAGCGGCCTTCTGGTAATTCTCATTGACATAAGCACTGTCAGCATCAGCCTTGGTAACGGCAGCCTGAGAAGTGAGCGGGAAGAGAGAAGAGCACAGGAGCAGGGCCGTCAGAACAACCATAGTGGCAGAACCAGACTTCTTTCCTTTCTTCATCGTAGTGGCAATCTGAGTGATTGCACCCATTGCCGCATCGTATACCTTGTTCATATTACCTGTTGCGTCGCCAGGAGCGTAACGAGCATATTCACACTCGTCGAGAGCGCCAAGGAACTGATCAATAACCGATTGTTCAACACTATGCGATAGGAGCTGCTGACTGATATTCTCACGCGACAACTGCTCGACGGGCATGCTGAGCTTGTCGCCCACATATCCCCAAAGAGCACGCATCACCTCATCGTAGAACTCGCCGCTCTTGCCAGCCTGCATCAAGCGATGAGCCTGTTTCAGTCGCTTCGTAGCTACCTTGTTAGCCTTGCCAGCACGCTGTCCGGCAATATTGGCACGCTCAATAGCTCTGCGACGGAATATCACCAAAAGCAGGATGAACGATAACAACAGAACACCGAGAGAAGCCCAATACGCTGTAGAACCAAAAAAGAACTCATCGACAGCATGCTGACGGGTGGAACCAGTGTGAATATAGTGAATATCGCTGTTCAGCAGTTTGACATCTTCCTGAGCAGTGAATGCCGCTGGACTGGAACCATCGCCCTTGGAAACATGAAGATGGAAGGGTTCAGTCTTCACCGTCTTATAATTGCCTGTCTGTGTGTCAAAATAGATGTACTCGATGGCAGGAATCTCATAATCGCCCTGATGACGTGGTACTGCAAGGAAATCGTAAATGATTGAGCCCTCAAGACCTTGTGTAGTAAGACGCGTCTTGTCTGTAACCTTAGCATCATACTTGTCAAAGTCCTTGGGGAACTGAACGACGGGTTCCTTCAGCAGTTTCATATTACCAACACCGCTCACCACAACCTGGAGTTTGATAGGATCGTTGGCTTTAACCTCGGTTTTATCTAACGTTGCCGAGATATTATACTGCCCCACTCCACCAGAGAATCCTGCAGGACGCTGAGGCAGAGGATCGACCTGAATCGTGATGCCTGGAGCCTTGATCTGTTTCTTGACTTCGATATAACCGGAGCCACCATTGAAGAATGCCTCGAAGGGATCGACAGAACGATTCTGCTGGACCACCAGTCCTTCGTAAGTAATGCTGGGAATCTCCAGTTTTCCGGTAGCCTGCGGGAACATGACATACTGCTGCCAAGTGACCGTACGATAAGGACGGCCATTAAACTGTTCGACCTGGAAACTCTTCTCCTGAGGCAGTGGGACTTCACGTGTGTAGAAGCTCTTCAAGTCGGCCATTTTACCATTGAGTTGGGTAAGACCGACAAGTGTATATACCTTGTAAGTAAGCAAGATAGGTTCCTGTTCACGGACATGCTGTTTAGAAGCACTCACCTTGATGAAGAGGTCGGAACCGGAGATAGCAGAGCCTGCTGGGCGCACATCGCCAGTAGAACTCTGCTGATGTCCCTGTTGCTGTCCGCCTTGCGACTGTCCCGCCACCTTGATGTGCAGTTCGTTGGACGTAATAGTCTTACCATCGACCGTAGCACGCGCTGCTGGAATGGTAAACGAGCCCTGACGTTGAGCCACCAGAATATAGGTATAGGTAACGGACGAGGTGCTCGACGTGTGACCATTTACCATCTGGAAACTGCTTTGTGTCGACGTAGAAGGTCCCATTAATACCTCCAAGCCGTCTGGCATTTGGGCAGCACGGAATCCTGACACGTCCTGAGTGTTGACGGTATAGCTCAACCGGAACTGCTCGCCCACAGCAACCTGCGAGGGAGCGCGTCCGCTGATACTCTGGGCCCAGGAGACCAGAAATGACATATTAAATAACAAATATGTAATCAGTCGCTTCATTGCATCCAAACCTTATTATTAGTCCTCATTAATTCTTTACCAGTTTTTCTCAAGACGACGCTTGCCAGACTGCTGCTGCGCTTTCTTCATACGCTCCTGCGTCTGTTTCTCCTCCTGAATGGCGGCATTCAACATCTGCTCGGCATTCTCACGGCTCATCTGCTGTTTGTCCTGATTCTGCTTCTGCTGTTTCTGCTCGTCCTTCTTTTGGTCTTGCTTCTGTTCGTCTTTCTTCTGGTCTTTATTATCTTTATTATCTTTGTTCTGTTGATCGTCTTTATTTTGCTGGTTCTGCTGCTGTTGCTGTTGTTGACGCTTGCAGACAGCCAGGTTGTAACGCGTCTGGTCGTCAGCAGGATTATTGCGCAAAGCCTCCTTATAAGCCTCGATAGCTTCACCAAACATTTTACGCTGCTGACACATCACGCCCATATTATGATAGGCCATCGCCCGACGCAACGGATTGGTCTCTATCTTGGCAGCCGACTCCCATTGGGCAACAGCAGCAGAATCCTTGCGCTGTAACATGAGCGCATTGCCCAGATTATAATTGGCCTGGGGATTGCGAGGGTTCTTTTCGACCGCCTTGCGATAGGACACCTCAGCCTCAGCACTATTGCCAAGACGGAATTGCTTGTTGCCTTGACGTATCATCTGACGGTCTGATTGCGCCTGCATACCGACACTTACCAACAACAGCAGTAGGACGGCTGTAGCCTTGGGATTGCGCTTAAACAGCGAAAGGCGCTTGAGTAAGGGGTTGCAAACCTCCAAAACGCATATCTCAATAATCAGAAGCAGGAGAACCAGAATGCCTACAGCCTGGAACTGTTCGTCGTAATCGCTATAGATAGTACTCTCTATTTCCTTCTTCGCCAATTTATCCAATTCGTTGTCAAGCTGCTGTTGGGCATTACTGTTGTTCTCTACGTGAATATAAGCACCACCGCCGGCTTGAGCAATATCACGGCACATCTGTTCATTGAGCCCCGTCATAACCGTCTGGCCGGAAGCGTCCTTCATATAGTCGCCGTCGCCCGTAGGAATGGGGGCGCCACCTGTAGAGCCAACGCCTAACATATATACACGCATACCTTTACTCTCTGCTTCTTTAGCGGCTTCAACAGCCCCACCCTCGTGATCTTCACCATCGGTTATCACGATGATGGCCTTGCCAACACCTTGCTGCTGAGTGAAACTATGAGTAGCCATAGAAATAGCGGCAGCAATATCGGTTCCCTGAGTAGAAATCATCGAAGGCGAGATGCTCGACAGGAACATCTTGGCACTCACATAGTCGCTTGTGATTGGCAACTGCACAAAGGCGTCGCCAGCAAAAACAATAAGACCAATCTTGTCATTAGAAAAATGGTCGACCAGATTCTCTACCATCATCTTTGAGCGGTCCAGACGACTGGGAGCAACATCTTCTGCCAACATGGAATTACTGATATCCAAACAGATGATGGTCTCAATACCTGTACGTTTCTCGTGACTGATCTTGGTGCCAAACTGCGGACGCGCCAACATCACGATAAGGAGGGTGAGAGCTACCAGCATCAGCCAGAACTTAACCAATGGACGGAAACGCGACACATCGGGCATCAGCTGACGCACCAGTTCCATCTGTCCGAAACGACGCAGACGCTGCTTCTGCTGACGTACCAGAATGAGGCGCAGCACGTAGAGCAGTGGTACAACCACCAATAAATAGAGATATATGGGAGATTCGAATCTAAACATCTTTAGGGTAATTTTCTGAATATAGTTATACGCAACAATATCTCCAGCAACAACAGCAAGACAGCAGCTAGCGCAAAGGGCTGGTAGGCCTCATAGCGACGGCTGAACTTCTTGACATTGAGCTTCGACTTCTCAAGCTTGTCAATTTCCTTGTATATCTGCATCAGCTCCTTGTTGTTGGTGGCTCGATAGAAATCGCCATCGGTTGCTGCAGCAATTTCGGAGAGCGTCTTGGTGTCGATCTCAACAGGAATATTAATGTACTGAATGCCACCGGCCACCGACATCGGATAAGGAGCTACCTTGTTGGTACCCACGCCAATGGTATAAACACGAATGCCAAAGCTCCTGGCAATCTCAGCGGCAGTCATTGGAGACAAGTCGCCACGATTGTTAGAACCATCTGTCAACAAGATGACCACCCTACTCTTGGCTTTGGAATCCTTCAGGCGACTGACTGCATTGGCCAATCCCATACCGATAGCCGTTCCGTCTTCTATCAAGCCACGCTGGGCAATATCTGTGCGCACATTACGCAAAAGGTTAAGCAACGAGGCATGATCGGTCGTCATTGGACATTGAGTGAAAGCCTCACCGGCGAAGATGCTCAGACCGATATTATCGTTGGGGCGACCTACAATAAACTCAGCAGCAACCTGCTTGGCAGCCTCTATACGGTTGGGGCGAAGGTCTTCAGCTAACATACTGGTGGAAACATCCATCGCCAGCATAATATCTATACCTTCTACCGACTCATTTTTCCAAGAGTTCTGAGTCTGCGGACGAGCCAAGATGAGCACCAGCAGTACAAAAACTGCCAAGCGCAGCAACAACTGCAGGGGCATCAGCGTCACCTTCCACGAGTGTGGGGCAAAGCGATAAGCCTGCGTATCACTCATCCGCATGGTAGGCTCGCTCTTCTTCCTGTACATCAAATACCAAATTAAATATGGTATGATGAGCAGCAGCAGAAACAGATATTCTTTATTGGCAAATTCCATTCTATTCTTTAAATATTACGTCAAACCAAAAGTTGATAAACCTGATAGACTATGTAACAGAACAATACGACGATGACGAGAGCCACACCGAAGATGACGGATTTCAGTACACGACGCTCTTTCTGCGAACGCAGGTCTTCTGTCGACAACTGTGGCTTCTGTACCTCTTCCTCAGGCTGATTCTCCAGTTTTGTCTGGTTGATAAAGTCAATAGCGTTGACCAAGTTGGCATCATTCTCGTTGATGAGTGTAGAATACTTGGCAAACTTCACCAAATCGGCAGTCATGAAGAGCTGACGCAACTCATCAAGACTCTGCTTATCATCAGCAGCCATCAGGCGTTCGATGATTTCCGAACTCGTCATCTCCATAGCCGAGAAGCCGTAACGCTCCTCGATGTAACGACGCAGGGTATCTGTCAATTTAGTATAATACTCTTTCTGATTCTCAGATGCCACCATCTTGTCAGCCTTTATCTGCTCGATTTCGCGCATAGCCTTCTGGTGAGGCAAGAGTCGTTTTACTATCTTTATATGAGCAATAATCGGTTTGTTGTCACGCAGCCGAAGATAAAGCCAATAAGCTAATGCCATCAACAGCAACATCAGTACGCTGAGCCAGAAAGACAAGCTCCAGTCGCTCCAAAGGAAAGGATTATCCTGAACGTCTTTGGGTGGGAACATCTTATCTAGCTGAGTGGTATCAACTTCAACCTCCAAAACCTTAAGCGCTAAATCGGCAGAAGACAGTTCCTTGCCATTAACTTTAACCTTGAAGGGAGGCAGGTGATAAAGCGATCCGTCGAACGAAGTCAGGGTGATGAGCATCGTCGTAGAAGTAGGCTGTTGAGTGCTGATAACTTCCACACCAGGAACCAGCATCTGACGAGGCTGTAACTTAGGCCACTCAACCTTTGCATCCTCGTTAGACTGGACGGTCAGCATGACTTGTGCCTGCTCGCCAATCATCATCTCTATAGGGTCTATCTTAGCTTCAATACTCGATTGAGCAAAAACAACCAAAGTACTGATAATCAGATAGGTAAATATAATAAATCTTTTCATTAACTTCTCCGTTTAAACAGCATTAACAACGACTTTACATAATCCTCATGTGTGGCAATACTTACCAAATCAACATTACTTTTATTCATTGTATCATGCAGTTGTTCCTGACGATGAATCCAGTAACGCTCATGAGCCTGACGCAGTCTGCTGCTCGATGTATCGATGTATTGTTCGTAACCAGTCTCCGCATCTACCACACGCATTAATCCTACATTCGGCAGTTCACGATCACGCTGATCAAACACCTGCAGAGCAACAACATCGTGTTTTCTATTGGCAATCTGAAGAGGTTGCAGAAAATCCTGTCTGACATAGAAGTCGCTCAGCACAAAGGCTGTGCAACGACGCTTAGCCACACTGGTCAGAAACTCCAAAGCCTGCTTCATATCAGTACGACGAGACTCTGGCTGAAAATCCAACATTTCACGGATAATATAGAGGATATGTTTGCGGCCTTTCTTGGGAGGTATATACTTCTCTATGCGATCAGAGAAGAACACCACACCAATCTTATCATTGTTCTGAATAGCAGAAAAGGCAATAGTTGCAGCTATCTCTGTCACCATATCACGTTTCATCTGACGCTGCGTACCGAAATCCTGTGAACCGCTGACATCAATCATCAACATCACAGTCAGTTCACGCTCTTCCTCAAACACCTTGACGTAAGGACGATGAAAACGGGCGGTCACATTCCAATCGATATCACGGACATCATCACCGTACTGATACTCACGAACCTCAGAGAAGGCCATACCCCTACCCTTAAAGGCAGAATGGTATTGCCCTGCAAAGACGTTCGAGCTCAGACCGCGAGCCTTGATCTCAATCTTTCTGACTTTCTTTAATATTTCAGATGTTTCCATCAGGGAACTTCAACCTTATTGATAATCTTCGAGACAATCTCCTCGCTGGTGATATTCGATGCCTCAGCCTCATAGGTCAGACCGATACGATGACGTAGTACATCATGAGCTACGGCACGCACATCCTCTGGTACTACATAACCGCGACGCTTAATGAATGCATAAGCACGGGCAGCCTTTGCCAGATTGATAGAAGCACGTGGTGAACCGCCAAACGAAATCAGATCCTTCATATCCTTCAGTCCATAGCGATCAGGATAGCGGGTAGCAAACACGATATCAGCAATATACTGCTCAATCTTCTCGTCAATATAAACCTCACGAACCACCTGACGAGCCTTCAGTATCTCTTCGGATGTGGTAACAGGAGTGACCTTTGGCAACGACTCCTGGATATTTTCGCGGATAATGCGTTTCTCCTCTTCGATAGTTGGATAACCAATGACCACTTTCAACATGAAACGGTCCATCTGAGCCTCAGGCAGTGGATAGGTTCCCTCCTGCTCGATGGGGTTCTGAGTGGCCATCACTAAGAAAGGATTTGGCAGATTGAATGTCTCACTACCAATAGTCACCTGCTTCTCCTGCATAGCTTCCAGCAATGCACTCTGCACCTTTGCAGGAGCACGGTTGATTTCGTCAGCCAGCACGAAGTTTGCAAACACAGGTCCCTGCTTCACCTGGAAACGTTCGTCCTTCTGTGAATAAATCATCGTACCCGTTACGTCAGCAGGTAAGAGGTCGGGGGTAAACTGAATACGACTGTAGGTAGCATCAATCAGTTGAGCCAGTGTCTTGATGGCTAAGGTTTTTGCCAAACCAGGAACACCCTCCAACAGGATATTACCGTCAGAAAGCAGTCCGATGAGCAATGAGTCAACCAGATGTTTCTGTCCTACAATCACCTGATCCATGCCCGAAACAAGATTCTGCACGAATCCACTTTGTTGTTCTATCCGCATGTTCAATTCGCGGATGTCAATAGCTTCTGCCATAATTATTCTAATCTTTTGTTGTTATTCTTCTCTTTGAAATTGCAAAATTACTCAATTCCTCGCTGATTGCGCACATTCTCATGCCTAAATATTATTAAAAAAGTTTCCTAAAACTTTATTTTAAGAAACTTTTCATTATCTGAGCCCTCCAATGTTATTGCTTGCTACGTTTCTTCAACTGCAGCTTAGGAATCTTGATGGTTTGACCGGCCTTGATCGTCGGATTACGAGGCAGGTCGTTAAACACCTCTACATAACATTCCATATCTGGTCCTAAGTGAGCACGACAAATGCTATAGAACGTCTGTCCTGCAAGCACTTTTACCTCGTGATCCAACCCGACAATACGGTATGCCCCCAAACGAACACGATCATCTTTCTGAGCATATTTATCTATTGTCTCTACGGGCTTTGGTTTCGGCTGTTCAGTAACAGGCTTTGGCTGTTCAGCAACAGGTTTCTGTTGTTCAGTAAGTGGCTTCTGTTGTTCCTCTTTAACAAGCGAAGTCTTCCCTACTTCTTCCACTGGAGCTTCCTCGTCGTTAGCATTCTGTGTTTCAGGAACATAGATGGTATCTTTTACAAATACAGTATCTACTAATGTAGGTACGACAGTCTGCTGAGCACCATAATAGAAACCGCCAAAAGCAGAGAGTGCCATCAGGGCTATTACAACCAGGCCTGCAAGCATCCATTTGCCCCAAGGACGTGACTCTTCTTCAAACTCCTCTTCTTCCGGTTTCTCTTCTTCAAATTCAGGCTCTGTCTGTTTGCCTGGGAGATCAACAATTTCTACCGTTTTTTGAGTATTCTGTGGTTCAGAAACTTCTTGAATTAAAGGAAGCACTTCCTCTTCAACTATGGGAGTTTCCTCAACAACAGGAGCCTCTTCAACAACAGGAGCCTCATTCACGGCAGGACTTTCTACTTCAGGAATATCTAATAGCGGCATAGCCTCTATCGACATATCCTCCTTAGCCTCCTCTTCTTCGCTGATAGTTGGTTGCTCCTGTATATCATCAAACTCAACACCATCGTTGAGTATCACCGTTTCGAATTGCGAGAAAGGCTTGTTTACCAGTTCCTTCATTGTAGGATCTGGAACAAAAGAAACCTTCGAATGACTATCGATCATCACACGCTCACCCGTTCTCACACTAACGCTTTCGCGCGCCTCAACATCGATAATCTTAAAGGTTCCCAGTCCCTTGATTTTTACCTGTTCACCCAACTCCAAATGGTGCAGAATGAGTGCAAACATATCCGAAGCAAACTGGTTGGCCTCTTTCTGCTGCAATCCGTTTTTCTCTACCAATATTTTGGCAATATCTTGTATCGTCAGTCTTCCCATCTTTACTTTCCTCCCTTCAGTTTATCTTTCCACGTCTGGTTCGGTTTAAAGGTTAACACCAACTTGGGGGGCACCAGCATGCGCTGTCCCGTAGAAGGATTTACCATCACACGTTCCATCTTCTTTTTAGTCTCAAAGACTCCGAAGTTAGGCACCAGCACAGCATTGTCTTCTTGAAACGCATCAGCCATCGCGTTTATCAGATTACCAGCCAGTTTCTGAACGTCCTTGGGTGCATAGCCCGTTCGCTCAGCCAGCTCTGCTATAAACTCCTTGTTATTCATATTTGGTTTTTACTTATTTGGGAAGTTGCATATATGTCAAATTCTTCTGCATCAGTAATGCGGACATCATAGAATGCCCCTATCGTCAGCTGTTCGCTGGCAGGAATAAGCACCTCCGGATCTACCTCTGGCGAACAGAATTCCGTTCGTCCGACGTAGTAGTCACCCTCCAGGCGGTCAATAACCACCCGCAGGATAGTACCAATCTTCTCCGCCTCTATCTCCGCACTAATATTCTGCTGCAGCCGCATGAGTTTGTCCAGTCTTCTCTGTTTCACATCCTCAGGAACATCATCCTCGTAATGCTGTTCCGAATAGGTACCCTCTTCTTCAGAATAAGCAAAGGCGCCCATACGCTCGAAGCGCGCCCAACGCGTAAACTCCAGCAGTTCAGTAAAGTCATCCTCCGTTTCACCAGGAAATCCCACCATCAATGTCGTACGGATATGAATACCAGGAACCTCCTTTCTTAATCGTTCTACCAACTCGTATGTTTCCTGTTTCGTAACGTTACGTCGCATGCTGCTTAACATATGGTCAGAGATATGCTGCAGGGCTATATCAAGATATTTGCAGACATTCTTCTTCTCACGCATCACCCACAGCAAGTTCCACGGGAAATGTGTAGGATAAGCATAGTGCAGACGTATCCACTCTACCCCGGGAATATCTGCCATCTTCTCAATGAGTTCAGCTATATGCTGCTGACCATCAAGATCGACGCCGTAATAAGTTAACTCTTGAGCAATAACGTTAAACTCCTTCGTCCCCTGACTAACCAGATATCTAACCTCGTCAAGAATCTCCTGCATAGGCCGGCTTTGATGCTTACCTGTAATCAACGGTATAGCACAATAGGCACAGTGGCGGTCACACCCCTCGCTGATTTTTATATATGCATAGTGTGCCGGTGTGGTAATATGACGAGGAGCATGATCCAGAATCTCAATAGCTGCAGAATTCTCAGCATTTTCCAGATCCCTTAACAGCTGTTTATAATTAAATTTCCCATACCAACCGTCTACCTCAGGAATTTCCTTTTCCAAGTCAGCCAGATATCGTTCTGAGAGACAACCCATCACGAAGAGCTTCTCGATTCTTCCTTCTGTCTTTGCCTGAGCAAACTCAAGGATTGTATTGATGCTCTCCTCTTTAGCGTCGTTGATAAAACCACAAGTATTCACCACGACGATGTCTCCCTGAGGGTCGTCACTATCATGGGTACACTGATAGCCGTTAGCTTCCATCAGTCCCATCAGCGTCTCGCTATCCACAAGATTCTTCGAGCAGCCGAGTGATATTATGTCAATGGTTTTCTTCAAAATAGTAGAATCAATTATTAATCTCAAAAAGAGAATCTACAAACTGTTTCTTGTTGAAGAGTTGCAGGTCCCGCATACCCTCACCTAGTCCGATATATTTCACAGGCACCTTCAGTTGATCGGAAATACCTATCACTACACCGCCCTTGGCTGTGCCATCGAGCTTCGTAATCGCCAGTGACGTAATCTGCGTGACTGCTGAGAACTGTTTAGCTTGTTCGAAGGCATTCTGTCCAGTAGAGCCGTCCAATACTAGCATCACCTCATCGGGAGCCTCAGGCAACACCTTCTTCATCACCTCTTTAATCTTCTTCAACTCGTTCATCAGACCCACTTTATTATGCAGACGTCCTGCGGTATCAATCAACACCACATCAGCATCATTTGCCTTCGCGCTCTGCAACGTATCAAAAGCCACTGAGGCAGGATCGCTGCCCATCTGTTGTTTCACCACAGGGACACCCACGCGCTCGCCCCAGATACACAACTGATCTACAGCAGCAGCACGGAATGTATCGGCAGCACCTAGGTAAACCTTCTTTCCGGCTTGCTTAAACTGCCAGGCTAGCTTACCTATAGTCGTCGTTTTGCCTACACCATTCACGCCAACAACCAGAATGACATACGGCTTATGATCTGAAGGCAGATCCCAGTTATCATTATCTTCTGTGTTGTTTTCAGCCAGCAGCGAGGCTATCTCATCACGAAGAATGGCGTTCAGCTCTGCCGTAGACACATACTTGTCGCGAGCCACACGTTCCTCAATACGTTCAATAATTTTCAAAGTAGTCTCCACACCGACATCAGAGGTGATCAGCACCTCCTCAAGATTGTCGAGCACATCGTCATCAACCTTCGATTTTCCCGCTACAGCACGAGCCAATTTATCAAACACACTGGTCTTGGTCTTCTCTAGTCCCTTGTCCAGCGTTTCCTTCTTATCCTTATTAAAAAATCCAAATATACCCATAGTGAGTGCAAAGGTACAAAAAAATAAGGCTGCAACCAAATATTGCAGCCTTAAATTTTATCATTGCTTAAATATTAGTTCTTAAAGAAGTCCTTAACAGCCTCGTTAGGAACCATCTGCTCATCAAAGACGTAAGCGCCTGTCTTGGGGCTCTTTACCATCTTGATAACCTTTGTGTAAGCGCGACCATCCTTTG
>CAMUYR010000015.1 GCA_947164965.1 uncultured Prevotella sp.
CATCGTCGACGAGGGTGTCGAGGTGATGTCGTTCCACTGGGAGGCCGACTTCGAACTCAGCGGCCGTTCTACGCTTGCCATCCGTCCGTTGGTATGGAAGAATGGCTGGCCTGTAGCTGGTGACAACTTCAAAGGCGGCACCTTCGAAATTGAGTCAGAGCGTCGTGGCTATGCCTTAGAGCTTGCCGTCGACTTTGTGCGCATGAAGCAGGAGCGTCAGGGGTGGTTCAATCGCAACCAGATGCAGCAGCCCGTCAAGCCTATTCCCAACCAGACGCTGGCAGAGGTTATCGGTACTTGGCCAGAGGGCGCCATTGCCGCTCGTATTGGCGACTATATGCATCGTCCCCATCAGCGCTGGACCATCACACCAGTCAATGAGGCTGGCGGCTATCTCAGCAATCCTTACTTTAAGATTACGATTGAGGGTACAGAGCGTGCACTTGCAGCCACAGCCAATTGCGAGGTTACCACCGTTCCTGCCTACACAGGTGCCAGCGAACAGCTTTGGCGTATAGAGCAGTTGACGGACGGCACCTACCGCATCATGCCAAAGACCATTCCTGGTCAGGAGGGTATCAACAAGAAGTACTGCCTCTATTCCGCAGCCGACTCTACACCAACGCTTGCCGAATACGACTTCAAGAGCGACAACTCCAAGTGGAACTTCCGCAATCGTTAAGAGATAGCAATCATTAATAGTTAAAGGTGCACTATCAGAGTGCACCTTTTTAATAGTATGTTTTTTACAGAAAACGTTGTCTGAACCAAAGGGCGAAAACGGGGTCTGTCAGATAGAGTTGGCGCATTTCTGAATAAATGAGGTCGCGCTCAACGAGAGCATCACGAAGCCGAACCAGATTGGAGGGGCTGCCCAAATCAAATAGGGTACGGACCTTTTTCTCATTGTAGCCTGTGTGTATACCAGATACGATAGCACGCAGCAAATTCATCTGATAACCAGAAAGCGGTTCTATTTGTTGCATGTAAAGAGCTTCATTAGTACTTATAAGTTCTTTAATGGCTAATGGCAAAAGTTCCTCAGTAGCCGTTTCTCCTTGTCGTGTATGATTAAGTACGATGGAAGCAAGATGCTGTACATATGACGGATAATGGTCGACAGTCTCACAGATTTTCGAAACCATCTGTTCAGAGATATAACGCCCGGCACTCTCAAAATGGCTTACGATATACTCTGTCCAATCAGATGTTGGAATCTTCTGTAGCCACATCAGGTCACCAAACTGATAGAATGGCATGCTGCGATCAAGGAATATCTTGCTCATCACGTGCCGCTTGCTGCCAAATAAACAATAGGATGTATAGTGCTGATGTTGCCATACAGATCGTAGCTTAGCCTGTACTGATTTCGTGTCCTCGAATTCACCTACCTGCTGAAACTCATCAATGCAGACGACTATATGACGGTCTTTGCGTTTGGCAATTATCTCAACCATATTTAGAACATCCTCTGGACTATGCGTTTCAGGGGTAATGCCAAGAGAAACGCTGATTTCTGAGGTCGGATCAATTGGAATATTTATTCTTGGTGTGAGTCGAGCTAAGAAGTCCTTTGCTTCATCCATCCACAACTGAACTTTTGAGGCTGTCTGTTTCAGAACTGCAGCAGCTAAAACATTGTAGAAATCGTATTCGCTTTTACAGCCGAAGATATCCATACGAACTGTGATAATTTCGCTTCTTTCTAACTGTCTACATACATGATCCACTAACGATGTCTTGCCCCAACGACGAGGTGAGATGAGGATAGAGTTGATACCATTCTCAAAATTTAATTTCAGACGGCGTGTTTCTTCCTCTCGCCCTGTGAAATTGTAGTCTGTAACGGCTACTCCATAAACAAAACTCTTCTCCATAACTTCTTGAATTTGTGGGCAAAGATAATAAAAAGAAAGCAATTTCACAAACTTGTGAATCACAAATTTGTGAAATTTAAGTTTTTTTATTCCCAAAGAGATTGATTTTCAGTAAGTTGCGATTTGACAAATTCCTCCTCAGGTCAATCGAAAAATAACTTAAGGTTATTGCTGAATAAGCGTTCCTTATTGGAAAAGAACCTTGGGTTATTGATTGACAACCTTCCCTTACTGAAAAATTTTATTTTTGCAAATTATCTGCCATACTGCCACCAGTCCTCTGAATCGCCTTTGTACAAAGGGGTTGTCGGGTGGTGGCAGATTTGCAAATTATGGCAGATAAGGCTTCTTTTGGTCGTTTTAAAGGCTAATATGTGGTATTCTGAAGGCTTTTTTGCCTCGTTCTGAAGGCTGTTTTTGGTCATTCTGAAGGCTACTACGGGTTGTTCCAAAGCCTTCTTAGGGTCATTCTAAAGGCTCCTTTGGGTCGTGCTAAAGGCTACAATGGGGCATAGTGAGCTTTACCATCAGGCAAAGGAAGCTTCAGGATGGGGTATTAAGTATGTTTATTACCAAAACCAAATCATTATGAAAAACTATTAACTAGTAACAAAAACAAACTCCGTGAAGTCGTTTTCTTTATAAAAACGCAAAATAATTTGCAGAACTGCAAAGAATATTGTATATTTGCACCCAAATAGCATAAAGATGATAATAGCAAACAAGGAAATATTGGATGCATTTGTGCAGAAACATGCGCAGGCCGCAGGTCCACTGAACAGTTGGGTGGAGAAGGTGAAAGGCGCAACATGGCACAATCATGCCGAATTGAAGAAGATGTTTCCATCAGCAGACTATGTAAAGAACGGACGCTATGTCTTCAACATCGGTGGGAATAATTATAGGGTAGTTGCTGTAGTCATCTTTATTGGTGGTGTGATGAACATTCGATTTGTGGGAACTCATCCGGAATATGACAAAATTGACAGTACAACAATATAAAAGAAAGGAGTCGATATGAATAAGAAGCTGACAACAAGACAGGAGTATGACGAGACAAAGGCTGTGGTTGAAGCCTTAATCGCTGAAGCTACGGAGAAAGGCATGCTTGAACCTGAAATGGACAATGAGTACACTCGTCAGATCTCGGATTTGAGTAAGCAGATGGCTCAGTATGAGGATGAATACATGGATATTCTGCCTCTTCGCGAGAAGTCGCCGTTAATCAAGTCGATTGAGGACTACTTCTATGCTCGTAATATGAAACAGAAAGATGGTGCAAAACTTCTTGGCATCAACGAGTCTGTTTTCAGTCAGATACTGAGTGGAAAGAGGCGTATCACTATGCCTATAGCTAAACGTCTGCACTCCAAATTGGGTATCAATGCTGACATGATACTCGAATTTGCTTGATTAAAAAGATTTGCCATTTGTATGTTTATACACATATAGATTGGACGTATTAAACGGGGAGTTTGAAGTAAGCAAACTAGGAGTTTAGTTACGGCAAACTTGTAGTTTAGTTACGGCAAACTCTGAAGGGGTTTAGAAATCGGGTATTTATGCATTGTTCGCATGAATATACAGTAATGCAATAAAATTGCTACCATTAATGGTAACAATTGCTAGATTTAATGGTAGCAATTGCTACTATTAATGGAAACTATTATCAGATTCGAAAAAACAGAGTGTTTCATAAATGTCCCTCCCTTCCTCCCGTAACCCATCGCAAATGCCGATAAATAAAGGGCTGATGGCACGGGAGGGATATTGCTCATCCCTCCCGTCTCCCTCCCTTTTTTATCAAAACAGCCTCCCATCAAAAAATGTCAACCTCGTTGGGAATAGTGAGGGTATGGGACCCAAAAAGGGAGGGTAATGGGAGGGAGAAAAGCTATCCCTCCCGTGCTTTAAATGCCCTGTACATAAGGGTTTGAAGCCTGTTACGGGAGGAAGGGAGGGATATTTTCGAATGCACGAAAATAATAAAAAAGGTGAAAAGGGTGGGGCGAAAGGGCTAACAGAAAAGAAAAAGCATTATCTTTGCATGCATGAAACGGTTTTTATTACTTTCCATTGCGGCCCTGATGTCGATAGGCATGCAGGCCATTGTCACAGTTCCATTGAAGGGAACAGTTGTTAAACCTACCGACCAGCGTATTCTCTATACGGGTCGTGTCAGTTTTACGAACCCTGAGCGTCCTGCCTGGAATTTTCCTGGCGTACAGATCATCGCTGCTTTCGAGGGAACGTCGCTGAGGATGATGGCCAAGCCTCGTAGCGGATACTTTATGGCGCAAATAGACCAGGCGGAGCCTTTTAAGGTGGCTTTCTGTGGTGAGCGCGACTCTGTGGTGACTTTGGCAACAGCGCTGCCATACGGTCGCCACACGGTTCGTCTGATGTATGTTATCGAGGGTTACGAGTTTTATCCTGAGTTCTGGGGTTTTGTGCTCGACAAGGGTTGCTCGCTGGCTGATCCTCCTGCCCTGCCATCGAGAAAGATTGAGTTTATTGGCAACTCTATCACTTGCGGTTATGGCAACGAGGGACTGAAGAAGGAGGAGCATTTCGACTATGCCACAGAGAACCATTATTACTCATACGCCTCGATAGCTGCCCGCAGTCTGGAGGCCCAGCATTGGGTGGTGGCCCGTAGTGGTATTGGTGCTTATCGCAACTATAACGGTCCGAAGACGGGTAATCCTGAATCGCACATGCCTGTGCAATATGAATATGTGGGCTATGCCTGGAAACCGGAACTGCGCAGCGAAGCCTCATTCCTGAAGGAGAAATGGGATTTCAACCGCTATCAGCCCGATGTGGTTTGTATCAATCTTGGCACCAACGACCTCTCGACGAACAACTACGACCTGAAGTTGCTGAAGAAGGGCTACCAGAAGCTCTTGAAGATGGTTCGCCAGCATAATCCGAAGGCGAAAATCGTCTTCCTGACGGGTTCCATGCTTTACAATCAGGAGTTGCAACAAGCCAAGCAACTGCTGGACGAGGTGGCTACTGAGGCTCAGAAAGCAGGTGATAAGGAGGTGTATCGTTTCGACATGAGCCCCATTGCAGGCAACGAATGGTACGGCAACGACTGGCACCCCAATGTCTATCAGGATGAGAAGATGGCAGCAGAGTTGACAGCTTATCTGCGCACTCTGATGCAGTGGTTCTGATTGTGATTATCGCAATTGTTCGCGACAACGCTCAAGGATGGCCAACAGGTCATCCTTTTTTTCTGCGCGAAGCATTGCTATTCGTGTCTCGCGGAAGTTGGGAATGCCTTTGAATACAGGCGATGCAGCCAGATGGCGGCGTGTGTGCAGAATGCCACGATACTCGTCGATACGCTCAACGTTGATGCGCAGCTGTTCTTCCAGCACATCAATCTTCTCGTCCAATGTCAGCTCGTTGCGACTGAATATCCAAGGGCAGCCAAAGGTGGCGCGTCCAATCATAACGGCATCGACACCAAAGGCATCAAAAGCCCTATCGGCATCGTCTAAGGATTTGATGTCGCCATTGCCGATAATAGGAATATGTATCCGTGGATTGTGCTTTACTTCGCCAATCAGTGTCCAGTCAGCCTCGCCAGTGTACATCTGACTGCGTGTGCGTCCATGAATGGTCAAGGCCTTGATGCCGCAATCCTGCAGCTGTTCTGCCAGTGTCGTGATGATGAGTTGTTCGTGGTTCCATCCCAGTCGTGTCTTAGCTGTGACGGGCAGACTGACGGCATCCACCACCTTTTGCGTTATCTCCAGCATCTTTGGGATGTTTTGCAGCATGCCGGCACCAGCGCCTTTGCCTGCCACTTTTTTGACAGGACAGCCGAAGTTCAGGTCGATGAGGTCTGGGCCAGCCTGCTCAACGATTTTAGCAGCCTCCACCATTGCGTCGATGTCGCGTCCATATATCTGTATGCCAACGGGACGTTCCTCGTCGCTGATCGTCAGCTTTTTCACCGTCGACTTGATATCACGTATCAATGCTTCTGCACTCACGAATTCTGTGTACACCATAGCCGCCCCGAACCGCTTGCACAGCATTCGGAAACCAATGTCTGTCACATCCTCCATGGGAGCCAGGAATATCGGACGCTCACCCAGTTCAATATTACCAATTTTAGTATGTAAGTTCTTTTCTTCAAACATACTATATTTTATTTAATCAGAGAAGCTTGTATTTTTTCAAAAATTTCCTTCGCCCTATTACGGTCATTTCCAACATGAAGCCATATAAAAGGTGTATCATCCAGTGTAGTTCGAAGTACAATTTGATAATCATCTACATTATAAGGAGTAGATGCGTTATTGCAAGTAGCATCTTTAATGGCATTACGAGGAACTTTTCTGCCCATAACAACCCAAAAATCTTTGTCTTGATATATCATGACAACGGCTTCTGCCTCTTCTATCCTAGTTGCATCTAACACGATTAGCTCGTTAGGCTCACCGTATTCATCAAGTAACACTTGTACTTTCTTCGTGTCGCTACGATTATCAAGTACCTTGTTCAATTGCTTTTGCTTCATAAAAGCATATACGAACCAAACAAGGGTGAAAATTCCAAGACAAATGACTATAATCTGATTCATCCCACAGTTCCTTCTAATGATACCGATAATAGTTTCTGGGCCTCGACAGCAAATTCCATTGGCAGCTTTTGCAATACCTCCTTGGCATAGCCGTTGACGATGAGTCCTACGGCCTGCTCTGTAGGAATGCCTCGCTGGTTGCAGTAAAAGAGCTGGTCTTCAGAGATTTTTGAGGTAGTAGCCTCGTGCTCGAATACGGCAGTGTCGTTGTGAACATCCATATACGGGAAAGTGTGGGCACCACAATCAGAGCCCAAAAGCAGCGAGTCGCACGACGAGTAGTTGCGGGCATTATCTGCAGATGTTGCTGCACGAACAAGTCCGCGATACGAGTTCTGAGAGTGACCAGCCGAGATACCCTTAGAAATAATGGTACTCTTGGTGTTCTTACCAATATGAATCATCTTGGTACCCGTGTCGGCCTCCTGATAGTTGTTGGTGACAGCAACGGAATAGAATTCAGCCACAGAATTGTCGCCTCGTAAGATACAAGAGGGATACTTCCAAGTAATAGCCGAGCCCGTTTCTACCTGCGTCCATGAGAGCTTCGAGTCAACGCCACGCAGATCGCCACGTTTGGTAACGAGATTCAGCACGCCGCCCTTGCCGTTCTCGTCGCCAGGATACCAGTTCTGAACGGTTGAGTATTTCACTTCAGCACGATTCATCACGATAATCTCTACGATAGCCGCATGCAGCTGGTTTTCATCGCGCATGGGGGCTGTACAACCCTCAAGATAGCTGACGTAGGCATCGTCGTCGGCAATAATGAGGGTGCGCTCAAACTGACCTGTATTCCTAGCATTGATGCGGAAATACGAGCTGAGCTCCATAGGGCAACGAACGCCTTTGGGGATATAAACAAACGAGCCGTCGCTGAAGACAGCTGAGTTTAAGGCTGCAAAGAAGTTATCGCGATAAGGCACCACAGTACCCAGATACTGACGCACCAAGTCGCCATGTTCCTTGATAGCCTCGCCGATGGAGCAGAAGATGACGCCCTTTTCACGCAGCTTCTCCTTAAAGGTTGTCTTGACGCTCACCGAATCCATGATGGCATCGACGGCAGTATTGCCTGATAGTGCCAGGCGCTCCTCGAGGGGAATGCCCAGTTTATCGAAGGTTTTCTCCAGCTCAGGATCGACACCCGACGGGGAGCCGTCAGGAACGGTAGCTTTCTTTGCCGTTGGGTCGGCATAATAGCTAATAGCCTGATAATCTATCTCAGGCACATGCACATGTCCCCATTTGGGTTCCGTCTGCTCGCGCCAGTAACGGAACGCCTTCAAGCGGAACTCGAGCATCCACTCGGGTTCTCCTTTTTTCGCAGAGATGAGCCGAACGACATCCTCGTTCAGTCCTTTTTCTATAATTTCAGTATGTACATCAGTTGTAAAGCCGAACTCGTATTTCTGTTCAGCCACTTGGCGTACAAATTGGTTCTTCTCTCCCATTAGAATTTTATTTTGGCTGCAAAATTACAAAAAGTTAATAGAAAAGCCAAATTAATAGGTGGAAAATTAAATGTTGTGACCTGTATACAGCTGGTAGTATTTGCCTTTCAGCGCTAATAGCTCTTCGTGGTTGCCTTGTTCGATGATGCGTCCATGATCCAAGACGATAATCTGATCGGCATTACGGACAGTAGACAGGCGATGGGCAATAACAAAAGTGGTGCGGCCCTGCATGATGGTGTCCATTCCGCGTTGTACCAGTTGTTCCGTGCGGGTATCAATGCTCGATGTGGCCTCGTCGAGAATCAGCACAGGCGGGTTGGCAACAGCAGCACGGGCAATAGCCAGCAACTGCCGTTCTCCCTGACTCAGATTGCCGCCATCTGCATGCAACAGCGTCTGATAACCATTGGGCAGACGGCGGATGAAATCGTCGGCCCCCACCTGGCGGGCAGCCTGCATACACTCCTCATCGCTGGCGTCGAGCTTACCATAGCGGATATTGTCGATGACGGTTCCTGTAAAGAGATGCGTCTCCTGTAACACGATACTCATGCCCTTGCGTAGCGACTTCTTGGAAATATCTGTAATGGGCACGCCGTCGTAAAGAATGCTGCCACCTTGTATCTCATAGAAGCGGTTGATGAGGTTGATGATGGTGGTCTTGCCTGCACCAGTACCTCCCACGAAGGCTATCTTCTGTCCAGGATTGGTGTTGATGTCGATATCGAAGAGCACCTGCTTCTCAGGGATATAGCCGAAGTCGACATCCTTAAAATCTACATCGCCCTTAGGATCCGTCAGTTCTGTTTGTCCGTTGTCCACTTCTGGCTCGGCATCACCTAAGGCAAATACGCGCTCAGCACCAACCGAGGCATTCAACACGCTGTTAATCTGCTGGCTGACCTGTGCGATGGGACGTGTAAAGTTCTTGTTGAGTTGCAGGAAAGCAACGACGGTACCAAGGGTCATCGACAGGGGATAGCTGAAAAATGAAAAATGGTTGAGGGCGAGGATAGCACCCACAACAGCAAGCGAGACAAATCCGAAGTTGCTGATGCCACCATTGACGGGCATCACGATATTGGCAATACGGTTGGCATGACAGGCTGAACTGCGCAGTTGCTCGTTCAGATTCTCAAAGTCGCTGATGGCCTGCTGTTCATGACAGAATACTTTCACCACCTTTTGGCCTGTCATCATCTCCTCGATGAATCCGTTGACACTTGCCAAGCGTTGCTGTTGCGTACGGAAGAAGCCACGCGAGCGCTTACCAAGTTGGGTGGTAGTAATCGCCATAGCCACAGCCATGAGGACGCTTACCAATGTCAGTGGAATACTGAGCACCACCATCGACGTAAAGGTGGCCACAATGGTGATAATCGACGAGAAGACCTGCGCCATTGCTGTAGAAATCATCTGGCGCAGCGAGTCGACATCGTTGGTATATACCGACATGATATCACCATGCGACCGTTGGTCGAAATAGCTGATGGGCAACTGTTGCATCTTCTCGAAGATGGTCTTGCGGAGTCGGAGCATCGTACCCTGGCTGATGTGAATCATCAATCGGTTGTAGGTATAGGCGCAGATGGTGCCGAAGAATAGGATGATGCCAAGCTTAAACAAGGTCTGAGCCAGCGACTGGTACTCAGGATTGGCCACCTGAGTGAGTGGTACGATATAATCGTCTATCAGAGTTTTCGTGAAGAGCGAGGAGACCAGTGAGGTCAGCGACGATATGAAGACACAGGCTAAGACAACCAGTATTGACCAACGGTAATGCTGGAAGACGAAGGAGAACATACGCAACAGCACATCGCGTTTCACTTCTCCCTTAGGCATCGAAGTCGCCGACGTTCTCGTTCTGAATTGCATATATTTCCTGATAGAGTTGGTTTGTCTTCAGTAGGTTCTCGTGGGTGTCGAAACCTGTTACCACACCATTGTCCATGACGAGGATGCGGTCACAGTCCTTCACGCTGAGGATGCGCTGGGCGATGATGATTTTGGTCATCTCAGGCAGCTGGTTGTGGATCGCCTCGCGGATCTTGGCATCTGTTGCTGTGTCGCAGGCTGAGGTGGAGTCGTCGAGCACCAGGATCTTAGGCTGACGAAGCAGGGCACGAGCAATACAAAGGCGTTGCTTCTGGCCACCGCTGACATTCGTGCCACCTTGTTCTATGCGAGTATCATAACCATCGGGCATCGCGCTGACGAAGTCGTCGGCCTGAGCCATACGGCATGCTGTGCGGCATTCCTCTAGGGTGGCATCTGGCTTGCCCCAGCGCAGGTTGTCTATCACGCTGCCCTCAAACAGAATGTTCTGTTGGAGCACCACAGAGACGGCTGTGCGTAAGGCTGTCAGGTCATAGTCCTTTACAGGGTGTCCGCCTACCCATATCTCACCTTGTCTGGGGTCGTAGAGTCGACAGATGAGGTTGACGAGCGACGACTTACCAGAACCAGTACCGCCAATCACACCGATGGTTTCGCCACTCTTGATGTCGAAGGTGATATTGTAGAGGGCAGAACGCTTGTGTTGAGGCTGTACGTTGGATGCCGGCTGGTCTTTGAATGAATAATCAAAGCGAACGCCACGAAACTCGATGCTACCATTGGGCACTTCCTTGATGCCATTCTCAGGATTCACGATGTCAGGCTCTTCCTCGATAATCTCCGCCACACGTTTTGCTGAGGCAGCACTCTGGGTGAGCATCACAAAAGCCATCGAGAGCATCATCAGCGACATCAGGATAGAGATGATATAGCTGAAGAGCGAAGTCAACTCACCTGTGGTCAGCGTGCCTTCTACGATGTAGTGGGCACCCATCCATGACAGGGCGATGATACAGCCATAAACCACCATATTCATGATAGGGTGGTTCCAGGCCATCAGGCTCTCTGCCTTTACATATAGCTTATAGAGATTGTCTGCCGCACGGGCAAATTTCGCGTTCTCATAGTCCTCGCGAACAAAAGCCTTGACCAGTCTGATTCCCGTGATGTTCTCCTGTACGCTTTGGTTCAGGGCATCGTACCTTTCAAATACCTGCTGGAACAGTTTGGCTACTCTTGTAATAATATGGTAAAGCGAGAAGCTCAGGATGACTAAGGCCACGAGGAAGATGAGTGACAGACGGGCGTCGATGACAAGACACATCAGGATAGACAGCAGCAATTTGAAGGGTGCTCTGACGCTGATGCCCAGAATCTGGTGGAACGCACTCTGCAACGTGTTGACATCCGTCGTCATGCGGGTGATCAGGCCTGATGTGGCATATTTGTCGATATCAGAAAAAGCCATCCGCTGGATGTTGCGATACATCGCTGATCGCAGATTGGCAGCAAAGCCCGTAGAGGCGTATGCCGAGTAGCGGCCACCCATGAATCCGAAAAACAGGCTCAAAAAAGCCATGGCCAACATCACCAAACCATAGCGATACACATTCTCCATGTCGCCCGCATTGATACCCTTGTCAATCAGCGAGGCTGTGACATAGGGTATCAGTACGTCCATCAGCACTTCAAATGCTGTGAATGCAGGCGTCAGCAGAGCTGCTGTCCTGTATTGCTTGATTTGTTGACAGAGCGTCTTAAGCACACAGAGGGGAGTTACAGTTTCTGTTCTACCTCAATCTCCGTGAAGGTCTCAATGATATCGCCGACCTGAATGTCGTTGAAGTTGACGAGCGAGATACCGCACTCCAAGCCTGTTGCCACTTCCTTGGCATCGTCCTTGTAGCGCTTCAGAGCATCGATAGGAGCGGTGTGAATCACGATACCATCGCGAATGACACGAGCCTTATCCTTGTTATGTACCTTACCATCGGTCACCAGACCACCGGCAACGGTACCAACCTTCGATATCTTGAATACCTGCTTCACTTCAATCTCACCAGAGACAATCTCCTTCTTCACCTTGTCAAGCATACCCTGCATGGTCTGCTTCACATCGTCGATAGCATCGTAGATGATAGAATAGGTATTGATCTCAACACCCTCACGCTCTGCAGCACGGCGGGCATCGGCAGAAGGACGGACCTGGAAGCCGATGATGATAGCCTCTGATGCGCTGGCCAGCATGACATCGTTCTCTGAAATCTGACCTACAGCCTTCGAGATGACGTTGACCTGTACCTTCTCTGTAGACAACTTGATGAACGAATCGGAGAGAGCCTCGATAGAACCGTCGGTATCACCTTTCACGATGATGTTGAGCTCGTGGAACTCACCCAAAGCAATACGATGAGAGAGTTCATCGAGACCAAGTTTGGTAGTGGTACGCAGGCTCTGCTCACGCTGCAGCTGGATACGCTTATTAGCGATTTCACGAGCCTCCTGCTCACTCTCCATCACGTGGAACGAGTCACCAGCTGTTGGAGCACCATTCAAACCAAGAATGATAGCAGGCTCAGCAGGTCCTGCCTCTTCTATGCGTTGGTTACGTTCGTTGAACATAGCCTTGACACGCCCCCAAGCGGTACCAGCGATAACCACGTCGCCAATCTTCAGCGTACCATTCGATACGAGGACGGTAGACACATAGCCACGACCCTTATCGAGCGAACTCTCGATGATAGAACCTGTAGCCTTGCGGTTTGGATTAGCCTTCAGGTCGAGCATCTCAGCTTCGAGCAGTACCTTCTCCAACAGTTCATAAACACCAACACCCTTCTTGGCCGAGATTTCCTGACACTGGTACTTACCGCCCCAGTCCTCCACCAAGAGGTTCATGTTGGCCAAGTCCTCACGAATCTTATCGGGGTTGGCACCTGGCTTATCTATCTTGTTGATAGCGAACACCATAGGAACGTTAGCAGCCTGAGCGTGAGCGATAGCCTCCTTGGTGGTAGGCATCACGGAGTCGTCAGCTGCAACGATGATGATGGCGATATCCGTCACTTGAGCACCACGGGCACGCATAGCTGTAAAGGCTTCGTGACCAGGAGTATCAAGGAAGGTGATACTATGACCGTCTTTCAGCTTCACATTATAAGCACCAATGTGCTGGGTGATACCACCAGCCTCACCAGCAATCACGTTGGTGTTGCGGATATGGTCGAGCAATGAGGTCTTACCATGATCGACGTGACCCATCACCGTCACAATAGGAGCACGTGTAACGAGATCGTTCTCGTCATCTTCCTCCTCGGTGATGGCGTTCTGTACTTCAGCACTTACATACTCTGTGGTGAATCCGAACTCGTCGGCTACGATGTTGATGGTCTCAGCATCCAGACGCTGGTTGATAGACACCATGATACCGATGCTCATACAGGTTCCGATAACCTGATTGACGCCAACGTTCATCATGGTGGCCAGCTCCGATACGGTAACAAACTCCGTCAGCTTCAGCACCTTGCTCTCAGCAGCCTCGGCAGCCATCTCCTCGTTCATGCGCTCTGCAACTGCATCACGCTTCTCCTTACGATATTTGGCACCTTTCTTGTTCTGATTGGTCTTTGAGGTCAGACGAGCCAGTGTCTCTTTGACCTGACGTGCTACCTCCTCATCGTCAACCTCCAAGGGCTTGACAGGACGGTTCTTCTTATTCTTCTTGCCACCCTGCTGTTGCTGCTGGTCGTTTCTGTTCTTCTTGTTGTTCTGATTCTGTTGCTGGTTGGCCTGTTTGGCAGCGGCTTCAATATCTACCTTGCCCTGACGGATGCGCTCACGCTTCTTGCGCTCACCAGCAGCCTTCTCTTCACGCTCCTTACGACGCTCTTCCTTCGATTTTTTCTTAGGACGCGTGCTTTGGTTCAGTGTAGAGAGGTCTATCTTACCCAAGACGTTCAGCTGGGGTGCATTCTGAGCAATCTTGGCGTCACCAGGAGTCTTAGCCAATGTGGGGCGTTCCTCTTCTACAACCTCCTCCTCATCGTCTTCTTCTACCTCCTCTTCGACAGCAACGTCAGCAACGGGTTCTGTCACGGGTGCAACAACCTCAGGCTCTTCAGCCACAACCTCCTGAACGGACTCTTCTTGAACAGGTTCTGGCTCCTGACTCTCGGCAGCAGTCACGGGCTCAGTTTCGGGTTCTGCCACTTCGGCAGGTGCAGGCTTCGCTTTGCCGATATTATCCAAGTCGATCTTACCCACAGGCTTAAACTGCGGGCGCTGCTCGAGCAGATCTTCGGCTTTCGTCACCTTGGGTTCCACCGGCTTCTCCGGCTTTTTCTCTTTTACCTTCTTGGTGAAGAGCAATTCGGCTTTCGTCTTGACATCCTTGTCACCACTAAACTCATTGACAAGCGCCTGATATTGCTCGTCAGAAATCTTAGTGTTGGTTGTCACGTCGTCCTTAACCTCACCAAGGTCGCTTTTCTTTTTCAGGAAATCAACTGCCGTTTGAAGTCCTATATTCAGTTCTGATAAAACTTTATTTAATCTTACTCCCATTAACTCTTAACTCTTAATTCTTAATTCTTAACTTACTCAAACTCTGCACGGAGTACTTCGAGTACGTGATCGACGGTCTCCTCTTCCAAGTCGGCCTTCTCGATCAGCATCTCGCGAGGAGCATTCAACACAGCCTTGGCTGTATCCAGACCAATAGCCTTGATAGAGTCAATGATCCACTGGTCGATCTCGTCAGCGAACTCATCCAGATAGATATCCTCGTCGGCATCAGCCTCGTTAACAACACGGAATACGTCGATGGTATACTCAGTAAGCATAGAAGCCAACTTGATATTCAGACCACCCTTACCAATAGCCAGCGAAACCTCCTCAGGCTGCAGATAAACCTCTGCCTTGTGTTCCTCTGGGTTGAGCGTAATGCTGGTTACCTTAGCAGGAGCCAGAGCGCGCTGGATAAAGAGCTGCATGTTGTTGGAGAAGTTGATGACATCAATATTCTCGTTGCACATCTCGCGAACGATACCATGAACACGACTACCCTTTACACCAACACAAGCGCCTACTGGATCGATGCGATCGTCGTAGCTCTCGACAGCAACCTTGGCACGCTCACCAGGCATGCGGGCAATGCGACGAATGGTAATCAGACCATCCTGAATCTCAGGAACCTCAGCCTCGAGCATACGCTCCAGGAACAGAGGACTGGTGCGAGAAAGGATGATGCGAGGGTTGTTGTTTTCGTTCTGTACCTCTTTAACAATGGCACGTACAGTCTCACCCTTGTGATAGTTGTCAGAAGGAATCTGCTCTCCCTTGGGAAGATGGAGCTCATTACCCTCGTCGTCAATCAGCAGCACCTCGCGCTTCCACATCTGATAAACCTCAGCGCTGACAATCTGACCAACCTTATCCTTATACTTCTGATAGAGAGAGTCGTGCTCCAGCTCCAGAATCTTTGAAGCTAGTGTCTGACGCAGGTTCAGGATGGCACGGCGACCAAACTTCTGGAAGTTAACCTCCTCAGAAACCTCCTCACCAATCTCATAGTCAGGTTCAATCTTCTGGGCCTCAGAGAGTGCTATCTCCTTGTTCTCATCCTGTACTTCACCATCAGCTACCACAATACGGTTGCGATGAATCTCAAAGTCACCCTTGTCAGGGTTGACAATCACGTCAAAGTTCTCGTCCGAACCAAACAGCTTGGCGATGACATTGCGGAAGCTCTCCTCAAGTACGCTCACCAGGGTGGTACGATCGATGTTCTTAGTCTCTTTAAACTCCTGAAAGGTCTCAATCATTGAGGGGCCTTTCTCATTTTTTACTGCCATAAACTTTATCTTTTATTTTTTAGTTATCATCTTATTTGAAGGCGAGCAGATATTTGCAATACTTCACCTCGCTGATGTTAAAGGTCTTGTCAACCTCCACCAAAACAGGGCGCTTCTTGCCTTCCACATGCTGCTTCTCCTTTGCTGTAATGCAAAACTGCAGTCCGTCATCACTCACGCTTTTCATAATGCCCTGCACCTTCTGTCCATTCTGTTTCAGAACTTCTACTTCCTTGCCTACGTGGTTACGATATTGCTGCACAACTTTAAAGGGCTGTCCGATACCTGCCGAACCAACCTCCAATTCATATTCTCCTAACTCGTCGCCTAACTTTTCCTGAAGGAAGCGGCTCAAGTCAGCACAATCCTCAATCCAAACACCATCTGCATGGTCAATCTCAATCACGATACGGTCATCAGCAGTCATTTCAACGTCTACCAGATAGTATTCGTTGTTGGCCAGCCACTCTTCTACCGCAGTTTTAATGACATTCTTGTCTATCATACATTATTTGTTAGTTAAAACAAGAATGAGAGGCTTCGTAAAGCCCCTCATTCCTCTGAACGGCTGCAAAGGTACGCATTTTATTTGAATCCTGCAAATATTTTGCGTACTTTTCGTTCAATCAGGCAAATAAATCTCTTTTATGGTTGGTTTATCTTCAGTTCAAACGACGACATCGGCAGTCCTGTTAGGCTACGTACATTAGCCTTTTTGGGGTCATCTTTCCACGCATAGCGGATAGTGCGAGGGATGAAGGAGAAGTTGAAATGATGGAGTGTAATAACGTTCCCCTTGCCTATAGCATCTACATTATGGAATATATTATCGTCGCCTGACACCTCGAAAGTATAAAGTTCACCTTCTTGTATGGGTTGATCTAGTGTGAGCTGGATGGCGAGAGGCGAGTAGGTAGTGTGGATTGAAACCACCTCTGGCGACAGTTTCACCTTATTATTATATATAAGGCGATCGAAACAGAGTCCGATGCGTTCTGCTACCTCCTTCTTGCGAAGTGGATGGATGTCTACCGTCTCTCCCAGATCGTTGATAACAGCCAGTTCTGCTCTGTCGTCAGCCTTAGCCACAATACGCTGGGCTTCACGCAGTTGTGCCCAACCACTGCTGACGGGTTGTTCAGGATAGACGATAGGTCTTGGGAATCCTGTCTGTTGGCGTCCGTCGTGATTAGCCAGTTGTACGATACAGAAAGGCATCTGCTGGTCCTGCCAGCGATTACGCCAGCATCCCATCATCTTTTTCAGATAGTCGGCATAAGGTGCGGGATTACCTGTATTCGATTCGCCCTGATACCATACGACACCATTGATGGCGAAAGGCGCCAATGGGTAAACGACAGCATTATAAAGGGTGGTAGGCAGGTTCTGCAGAGAGACATCGCCATTGGGACATGATGGCATCTCTGCTCCCACATGCATCTTCCACTGGTCGCTGAGAGGAATCACATCCTTTGGCATGGGATTCTGTGAGAAGCGATCATCGCCAAAAGCTATCAGATAGGGCTTTTCAGGAATAAAGTGTACAGCACCGTATTTGTTGATGAATCGGATGGCAATCACATTGTCCCCCTCTTGGAGAAGCCCTTCTGGAATATCATAGCGACGAGGAGGGTACTGGTAGTAGGTATGGCCAATCTCCTTACCATTCAGGTAGGTGATATCTTGATCGAAGAGTGTGCCCAGCAATAGGCGAGCAGGTTTACCTGCGTGTTCCTTATTAATATATATATGCTGACGGAGCCATACAGAACCAACACCACGCCAGCTCCAGTTGTTCTGATTGATGGTCTGCCAATCGGAATCCTGATAGGATGGAAGGGGATAAGTCAATGTGCCGTCAATCTTATTGAGCAGCTCCTCCCATCGCTTGTTGGCCTCGTTGTTTGCCTGCATTTGGGCCTTTATATAGTTGTCGTTTTGGTAGAATGCTACTTTTTTAATCTGCATGGGATAGTCTGTCATGAGTGAATCGGCACTGATCCAAGCCTCAATGGGTGTTCCTCCCCAGCTGTTGACAATAATACCCTGTGCCACCTTGTTCTTCTCCCACATCCGCTTACCTAGGAAGGAGCCGACAGCAGAGAAATACCAGGCATTCTGCTTGGTGAGTGGCTTCCAGTTGATATTTGTAGGACGGATATCGTTTTGTACACCATGCGTGTTAGTTTCGTTCTGAACTCTGAACAAGCGAACCTGTGGACAATCGAAATGGTCGATTTCATCGACATATTGAGGATAGACACGTTCGATGGTGACATCAATATTCGATTGGCCAGACAACAGCCAGACATCGCCAACCATCACATCAGTCATTTCTATCACATCTCCTTTCTCACCTCTCACCTGCAAGGTGTAAGGACCGCCAGCCTTTGTTTTTGGCAAATCAATGCGCCACATTCCTTTATCATTAGCTGTGGTTTCATATTGTTTCTTTTGCCAAAGGATGGTCAGTTTTTCGTTGGCATCAGCTTTTCCCCAAACGGGAATAGGCTTCCCACGCTGTAATACCATACCTGATTGGAACAGTTGAGGAAGTTGTACCTTAGCTTCTGTCATCAATGAAAACAGGGTGACAGCAAGGAGAGAAAGAATGGTTCGTTTCATCATATAATAGTTTTTAATGTTGTGCAAAAATAAAGAAAAAGATTGATGGAGAGGCAAAAAATCGTCTCATTATTGTATGATGAAACAAAATACAATAGTATTTGTAACACTAGGAAATGTCAATTTCAACAGAATCTGCTATCTTTGCATGCAAAATTCATAACATATAAATATAACATGACACCTAATGAAACGCAAGGAGCGAAAGGCTTCTACAAACTCTCTTGGTTGCAACGAATTGGATTCGGTTCTGGCGACCTGGCACAAAATCTTATTTTTCAGGTAATTTGCACCTACCTGCTGTTCTTTTATACAGATATCTATGGACTGACGCCTTCTGCTGTGGCTGTCATGTTCCTGGTGGGTAATGTTGCCAATGTGATTTGGGACCC
Organism: uncultured Prevotella sp.; assembly: GCA_947164965.1. GTDB lineage: Bacteria > Bacteroidota > Bacteroidia > Bacteroidales > Bacteroidaceae > Prevotella. The sequence continues at coordinate 18,643 of CAMUYR010000015.1, forward strand.
TATAGTAGGTACCTTGATTGATAAGAGCAACCCACGTTATGGCAAATACCGTTCGTATCTGCTTTATGTAGGTATTCCATTGTCAGGATTCGCTATTCTCTGTTTCTACAATGGTTTTGCACCATCGCTGATTTATGCATATGTGACCTATGTGTCAATGCAGTTGCTCTATACGTTTATTAACGTGCCTTATGGAGCGCTGAACTCATCGTTGACTCGCGATACAGACGAAATCACCATTCTTACCTCAGTGCGTATGTTTATGGCGAACCTTGGTGGTCTGGCTGTGAACTCTGGTCTGCCTTTGTTCATTGCTCTGATAGCTGGTGCACCATCTGATAGTCTTCCTAAAGATCCCTCAGCTTGGTTCACAACGATGACCATCTACGCTATCGTAGGCTTCTGTCTCCTTCTCTTCTGCTTTACACAGTGTAAGGAGCGTGTGGTGATGGATGCAAAGGCTACAGAAGACGTGAAGGTCAGCGACCTTTGGATGGAATTCCTTCGTAACCGTCCCTTGCGTGTGCTTGCCTTCTTCTTCATCACAGCTTTCGCTATGATGTCAGTAGGAAATGCAGCTGGTGCATATTTCATTAACAGCAATCTGCACGGCTCAGCTCAGGAGCTATCTATCTTTATGGCTTTGGGTTCTCTGCCTGCTTTCTTGTTCATGCCTCTTGTTCTTTGGTTCAAGCGTATGGTTGGCAAGAAGAACATGTTCTATCTGTTCCTTGGTGCTGCCATCATCGGTATGGCTATGCTCTATGGTATTTCCAAGATGGAGAGCCCCAGCATGATGATGATTTATGTGGCTCAGTTTATTAAGAGCACAGGTGTTATTGTTGCTACTGGTTATATGTGGGCATTGGTTCCTGAGGTTATTTCCTATGGTGAGTACACCACAGGTCGTCGTATCTCTGGTATCGTGAATGCGCTGACAGGCTTGTTCTTCAAGGCAGGTATGACCTTCGGAAGTATTGTTGGACCAGCCGTTCTCGCTTATGTAGGTTACAATAGCAACACCATCGATCAGACTCCATTTGCTGAAGAAGGTATCCTGTGGCTCGTCTGCGTCATCCCAGCTATGCTGTTAGGTCTGGCTATGTTTATCATCTCACGCTACGAGTTGACTGACGAGGTGATTGACGATATCAACAAGAAGATCGAGGCACGTAACAAATAAATGTTTCATCAATGCGTAGACTTATAGCATTCATATTTGCTACAGGCCTGGTTGCCTTAATGCAGGCACAGTCGTTGGCAGAAGCCTATCGCGACTATTGGTACACGGGTGTCAGTGTAAACCAGTGGCAGGTTGAGGCTGACGATAGTGGCCAGAACAAGCACGACGTGACGGGCTTTATCTCTGGTGACCAGACCAAGGATTGGGACATCATTGCCAGCAACTTCAATTTTGTGGTGGCTGAGAACTGTATGAAGTGTGAGGTTATTCATCCGCAAGAGGGTGTATATGATTTCACGCTTGCCGACCAGTTTGTCAATAGGGCCAAAGCTGCAGGGATGAAAGTGCTTGGTCATTGTCTCATCTGGCATTCGCAGTGTGCTCCTTGGTTCCACTTCGACAAGAATGGTAAACTCGTATCGAAAGAAGTGCTTAAGAAGCGCATGCGCGAACATATTTATACTATCGTGAGCCATTTCAAAGGTCGTGTGGATGCTTGGGATGTGGTAAACGAAGGGTTTGAGGATGATGGAACCCCACGCAAGAGCCTGTTCTGGCAGATATTGGGTACCGACTATATTCCTTTGGCGTTCCAGTATGCTCACGAGGCTGATCCCAATGTGGAACTGTATTATAACGACTTCTCGATGAATAAGCCAACGAAGGTGGAGGGTGTTTGTCGCTTCTTCCGTCCGCTCATCGCGCAGGGACTGCCCATTACAGCTATTGGTATGCAGGGACACATGATTCTGGAGGATAATGTCGACAACAGTATTATCAAACAGTACGACCATAGCATTCAGACGATTGCAGCTACTGGTGTCAAGACATTCTTCTCAGAACTAGACCTCTCAGCACTGCCTAATCCTTATGGATTCTCAGGTGCCAATATTAGCGATAAGTTTGCCTATCGTCCTGAGATGGATCCCTTTACAAAAGGGCTCACAGCAGAGAAGGAAAAGGAAATAGGCGATTTCTGGGTAGACTTTTATAAGATGCTGATCACTCATCGTAAGGACATCATGCGTGTCAACTTCTGGTGTCTGAACGATGGCAACTCGTGGCGTAATGACTTCCCTATCAAGGGACGCACGGACTATGCGACGCTCTTTGATCGCCAGAACCAGCCTAAGTCGTTTATTCCAAGACTTATCGAACTGGTGAAGCCCCAGCAACCAGTAGTTCCTGCCAAAGGAAAAAAGAAGAAAAAGTAATAAATTGTAATTCAAGAATATTATGAAACCAAAGTATTTATTCCCCAGCGACTATATGGCTGACCCTTCAGCCAACGTGTTTAATGGCAGATTGTATATCTATCCCTCTCACGACTGGGATGCTGGCGAGTGTTTCGACGACGATGGCGGACACTTCCAGATGAAGGACTACCACGTGCTCTCGTGGGATGATGTTGAAAATGACGATGCTACAGATCATGGTGTGATTCTCGATGTCAAGGATGTGCCCTGGGCAGAGAAGCAGATGTGGGATAACGACTGCGTAGAGAAGGATGGCAAATACTATCTCATCTTCTCCGCTAAGGCCTACGATGGCGTGTTCCGTCTGGGTGTAGCTGTTGCTGACAAGCCAGAAGGTCCGTTCAAACCTATGGAAAAGCCTATTCGTGGCTCGTTCTCTATCGACCCCTGCGTATTTAAGGACGATGATGGCCAGGTGTACTGCTACTTTGGTGGACTCTGGGGCGGACAGCTCCAGTGGTGGCATCCGCTGCCCAATGGCTTGGCTCCTATCTTTGGCAAGTATGGTGACCAGAACGGACTCATCGACCTGGGTGCAGCTCCTGACCATCAGGGTGAGCTCTTTACAACTGCCGATGCGCCAGCTATCAACAGCTGCGTAGTTCGCATGAGCGACGATGTGCAGCAGTTTGCTGAGGCTCCTCGTGGCGTTGTGGTTCTCGACGAGAATGGCGAGCCCATGAAGGCTGGCGATCCTCACCGTTTCTTCGAGGCCTCTTGGATGCACAAATATAACGGCAAGTATTATTTCTCTTACTCTACAGGCGATAGCCACTACCTCTGCTACGCTATTGGCGACAACCCCTACGGACCATTCCGCTATCAGGGTGTTATCCTCGAGCCAGTAGTAGGTTGGACCACTCATCACAGCATCGTAGAGTATAAGGGTCAGTGGTATCTCTGCTATCACGACTGTGTGCCCTCCAATGATATCACCCATCTGCGTTCGCTGAAGATCCAGCGTTTGTTCTACAACGAGGATGGAACGATACAAACAGTAATTAATGAATAACAACCAACTATTATCAAACTATTATTCAGAGCATCGCGATGAGATGGTAAATTTCATCGCGGTGCGTATTAATGATGTCGACGAAGCACAAGATATGGTACAGGATATTTTCCTGCGCCTGCTTCGTGGACATTCACTTATCAGCCCCCAGACCCTGCCTTGTCTGGTCTACACGATGGCCCGTCACAGCGTTGCTGACTATTTCCGTCGTCGTCGTGTCTATGAAGAATACGAACACCATATCACGAAAAGCGCCGATTCCATCGGGGAAATGGAATCGCTCATCAATGCCCGTCAGCTGATGGAACGTATGGAACGCTCTTTGGCTCGACTTCCCAAAGCATGTTGCGAAATCTATCGCCTTCACGTCTACGATGGTATGAAGGTCAACGAGATAGCCAAGCAACTGTCACTTCCCTATAAGCAAGTAGAAAACCGTCTTGGACAGGCTCGCAAGTCAGTACGCCAACAGCTGAAAGCGTGCGTCTGAATCTATGTGGCTCAATATTGTAAAGTATTCTGCCTTTCATTGTGCAACTTGTCTTCTTTCATCTAAGCATTTTGTTTAATATTTGCTTTTACCATCACCTTCTCATCTAAACTTTTGATTACCAATCAATTAATGGGTGATGATAAATGCTATTTACCATTACCTATCCGTCACTAAACTTGATCTTTACCCTAAGTAAACCGCAGTTTTACCCTAAGTAAACCGTTAAGCCATTGATAATAAAGCAGTTCGCCTATAGTAACATTAATTGGAACTATTAGTACCATTGTTGGAAACTCTTAGTAACATATGTTGGAACTGACAGTTCCACATAATGTTACGATACGAAACTATTAATCCTTTTAATTTCAATCATTAATATTTCTGTCAAAAAACAAGAAATAGTGATGGTAAGATGATGGTTGAAACAGCTTACCATCACATCATACCACCGATTATTTTTCTTCCAAATGTCTTGGTACTTTCATTTTTTTTGTTTATCTTTGCCCACAAAGAAGAATAAATTACTAAACAACTAAAAGCAATTATTATGATGAAGAAACTATTAATCTTTGCCCTTGCTGCCCTTTGCAGTACGGCACAAGCAACAATTCTGAGAGTAAGTAACCGCACTAATTCTGGCGCACCGTACAGCAGTATTTCCGACGCAATTCGCGCTGCAGAAGAAGGAGATACCATTATGGTCGATGGCAGTAACACGTCGTATGGAGACATTACCATTACCAACCGTGTGGTGCTGATAGGTCCGGGCTATCTGCTCAACGAGAATGGTGCGATTGCTGAGGGTTCGCCTTCCGCTATACTGGGTACTGTTTCAAGTAATTACAATCAGGCTGCAGGTAGTATCATTATGGGATTCGACATCAAAGACATGGTCAACCTCAGCCAACCCAATATGGTAGTTACACGCTGCAGACTGGCTACCGACTTAAGAATTGCCACCAGCGCCAGCAACTGTGTCGTACACCAGAACTACTTTGTTGGTGGCAGAGTGATGTGCCTCTCGACATCCTCTACGTCATGGGCTCCCAATGCGCAGATTACCAATAATATTTTTACCCGCAGATCTGATGATTATGGCGTTATCTATCGTTTTTCTGATTCACATATTGCCTATAATACGATGGTGGGAACCACAACCAATATTAACTATGGTCAAGAAACTTATCTGACGGGATGCACCGTAGAGAACAATATATTTTTTAGAATCAACAACATCTCTGGAAACAGTTACTCCAACAACCTTGTGTTGGCAGAAGGGATTGGCGAAGTTTTTGCAGATGCAACTACCGACAAAGCTGTTAAGGAGATTTCTGAGGGAAGAGCTGAAGAGTTCGCAGGCAAAGGTGCCTTTGCAGGCAATGATCCTTACGTTATTTCCGGAATCCCAGCAGGTCCATACATCAACGACATCGAGATGCCGACCTCTGTGGAGAAGGGACAGACACTCAGAGTTAATATTAAGTTAGGTGTACAGCAATGAGAAAGGTTAGACTATGGCTTGCCCTTGTGGCCACACTCTTGGCAACATCGGCAGGGGCCCAGTCGAACCTGACGGTAACAGCTGCGGAATATTTCTTCGACAGCGACCCAGGCTACGGCCAGGCTACAGTAATAAATAATGTGAGTGGGGGCGAGTTGGAAATCGCCATTCCCACCAGCAATCTCAGTGTGGGAGCTCATACACTCTGCCTGCGTACGTTAGGCAGCAATGGCATTTGGTCCACCACAATGACTAAGCCCATCTTTGTGATGAGTACAGGCAACGAAGTGGCTCGTGTAGAATACTTCTTTGACAACGATCCTGGCTACGGCAAGGGTTCTGTCTTGGCTACTTCTGGCTCACCAGATGTAACTATCGAAATCAGCACTGCTGACATTGCCCCTGGTGCCCACATGCTCTATCTGCGTTCGCAGGACACTAATGGTAATTGGTCGTCAGTAATGGCTCACCCCATCTATGTGTTTACCGTATTGCCTGTGGCAGCACTTGAATTCTTCATCGACGACAACGATCCAGGCGAAGGTAAGGCAATATCTGTACCTGTGGCTACAGCGACAGCAGCCACCGCCATCTTCGACATCGACACTTCTGAACTTACTCCTGGCGAGCACACCCTGAACATCCGTGCTATGGGTATCGACAGCGTATGGACAGCAGTCAGCACTCGTAGATTTATGGTTGAGGGAGCTGCAGAGCCAGAGCCGTATGCTGTATTGACAGAGAATACAGCTACTGATGGAACAGCAACACCTGCTCCTAACCGTGCAGCAACAGAAAAGAGACATACCCTTACCTTCTATTATGATGATAAGAAGGCTGACAGGAATGGTATGAGTGTTGGACCTTTTGATAATTATAGAGATCGGGGCTGGTATTCGCAATGCGAGAATATTACTACGGTAGTATTTGATGCCTCTTTTGCCAACTGCTCAACGATTACCAGTACAGGTAACTGGTTCAATGGCTGCACTAATCTGACTACTATTACAGGCATCAGTAACCTGAAGACGGAAACCATAACAGATATGCACTCTATGTTTGCAGATTGTAGCAGTCTGACCAGTTTAGATTTAAGCGGCTTCAATACTGCTAATGTGACAGATATGGATGGCATGTTCTATGGTTGCAAAGGTTTGACAAGTCTCGACCTGAGTGGTTTCATGACTGACAAGGTGACGAATATGAGTGACATGTTTGTTGCTTGCGAAGGTCTGACGAGTCTTAACGTGAGTGGTTTCAAGACAGACAACGTAACAAATATGAGTGGCATGTTCCGTGGCTGTAGTGGTTTGACAAGTCTTGATTTGAGCAGCTTTAGGACTGACAACGTAATCTTTGTAGATTATATGTTTGCAGAGTGTAGCAGTTTGACGAGTCTAGACTTGAGCGCCTTCAATACTGCCAAGGTTGAGAATAGCATGGAGGCAATGTTCCGTAACTGTAGCAGTTTGACGAGTCTTGATTTGAGCGGTTTCAATACATCTAATATGCTGAATTTGAGTTCAATGTTCGATCGTTGTAGCAGTTTGGCGGAGCTTGACTTGAGTAACTTCAATACCGCCAAAGTGACGAGTATGACTCAGATGTTCGAAGGCTGTTCTAAGTTAGTTACGATATATGTTGGAGACGACTGGAGCACAAACTCATTGCAATCAGGACTTAGAATGTTCTATCAATGTGAAAGTCTTGTAGGTGGTATGGGTACTGTCTACGATCCTTCTCATATCGACCAAGCCTATGCACACATTGATGGAGGCACTTCGAATCCAGGATACTTAACGGATAAGAATGCGACGACAACAAACTTCTTTGCACATATTACCGTTAGGGGCGAAGGTGAGGTGAGTTCAGGTTTGATAACGGTGAGAGATTCTGGCGAGGTAGAGATAGAGCCAGGAAGGCCATTCCAGATGTTCTTCTATCCAGATTCTGCTTATTATTTGGGTTCGTTAATAGTTAACGGTGACGATATGACTCAGGGAGTTTTGCCTGCCACAGCATCTGGTGCTGCATCATTCACGATGCAGAATGTGACCAGCAATCTTGATATTATCGTTGAGTTTATGCCTGAAACGCCAGTAGTAGCAGATCCAGAACCATATGCAGTGTTGAGCGACAACAATACTGTGCTGACGTTCTACTATGATGAGAAGAAGGCTGAAAGGGATGGTATGAGTGTTGGACCGTTTACAGAAACTTATGAGAATGGTATAATCGTGGGTGTCAGCTCTGGGTGGTACAATGAGAGAGAATCAATAACAAAGGTTGTCTTTGAGGAATCTTTTGCAAACTACACTTCATTGACAAGTACAAGATCGTGGTTCTATGGATGTCGCAACTTGGCAGCTATTACGGGACTGCAATATCTTAAAACCGACAATGTGACGGATATGTACAGCATGTTTGATGGCTGTTCCAGCCTAAAGAGCATTGATGTCAGCGGTTTTAATACGGAGAACGTGACGCAAATGTGGTGGATGTTTAATGGCTGTTCTAGCCTGACGAGCCTTGACTTGAGCCACTTCAATACTGCTAATGTGAAGTCTATGAGTGCGATGTTCAGTGGCTGTTCTAGTCTAACAAGTCTCGATTTGAGTAGCTTCAACACCACAAACGTGACAAGCATGAACTGGATGTTCGACGGTTGCCAATCTCTGATTACACTCAATCTAAGCAACTTCAACACTGCTAATCTGGCAGGAACGAATATGGACGACATCTTCGTTAACTGTGGTTCACTGGCTAGCATCGTGGCAGGCAATGCCACCATCTCTGAAGGGGAGTATGCAAAGGTGAAGAATCCCAATCTGCTGGTTTATGTCAACAATGAATCTCTGGCTCCATCTAATATCACGAATGTCGTAGTAAATGGATTTGCCAAGAATATCGTGCTGACAGATACGAAAGAGGGTAATAACAACTGGTTCTGTCCGCAGACATTTACTGCTGAGATGGTGAACTACACTCGCGAGTTCCGCCAGGAGACGACGGTGGGAGTGAGCAGAGGATGGGAGGCAATAGCTCTGCCTTTCGACGTGCAGAACATTACTCACGAGAAGTGGGGTGCGATAGCTCCGTTTAACAACACTCAGAGTTCGAAGCACTTCTGGTTGCGTCAATTGGGAGAGAATGGTTTGTTCTCAGCAACTAAGATAGAGGCTAACGTACCTTATGTTATCAGTATGCCTAACGATGTAGCCACCTATCCTGAAGAGTTCTTGTTGGCAGGTCGTGTGACGTTCTCATCAGAGAATGTGACGATACCTGCGACAGAACCAAAAGTCATGTCTTTGGCTGACAGCAGTATTGTTATGATGCCAGCCTTCCTGCGTGTAGACAGGTCGCCAAGTGTTTGGGCTATTAACATTGGTGAGGTTCGTGGACAATACTACGAGGGTAGCGTCTTTGAGCGCGAATATCGTCAGGTGCGTCCCTTCGAGGCCTATACCGTACATCGTGGTCAATCGCCAGCTCCAAGATTTGTACCAATCAATAGCATGATGGGCGAAACGACAGGTATTGAGGAGGTTGAAGATGCTGCGCTGAATGCTGAAAGCTATTATGACCTCAATGGTAGGAAGCTGCAAGGCAAGCCTAATGCCAAGGGTGTTTATATTACGAATGGCAGAAAGGTCGTGATTAAGTAAAAATCACAGAATCAACTGTTGGATGTGGTCTGGCGCAAAGAGTTGCTGGGCCACATCTTGTATTTGCGAGGCTGTGATGGCATCGATTTGCTGAAGTACCATCTCGATGTCACGCTCTTTGCCTTGATGCAGGAAATTCTTAGCGAAATCGAGGGCAAACTGTTCACGATTATCACAGGCGATGGTGAGCTGACCCTTCAGTTGGCGTTTTGCTGCAGACAACAGTCGCTCAGAAAGCTGATGTTGCATCATGCGATCTAATTCGTGGTTCACTAATCTGATGCAGCGTTTGACATCGTGATGGTCGCAACCAAAATAGACGCACCAGATACCTGTATCGCTATAGCAGGCCATAGAGCTCTCGACAGTATATACCAATCCGTATTTCTCACGCAGCGACAAATTAAGTTTGGCATTCATGCCAGGACCTCCTAAGATGTTGTTAAGGAGATAAAGCGGCATTCGTCGTGGGTCGTCAAAACTGAAAGTACGACATCCCAACATGACATGTGCCTGATGGTGAGATGATGTAAGAGGGGAGACAGAAGATGGCTGAAGAGTGATGCCTAATGTAGGAAGCAGACTAACTTCAGCGAGGGGAATACTTTTCTCCAGCATCTTTACCAATCTGCCAAAGTCGATGTCGCCATAGGCAAAGAAGATGGCATTGTCAGGACGATAGTATCGACGGGTAAAGTGTTGTGCATAACTGGACGTATAGCTCTGCACTTGGGCTTTGGTGCCTAATATGTTATGTCCCAAGGGATGGCCTTGGAAGATTTTGTTTTCAAACTCATCGTAGATAAGTTCTGCAGGCGAATCATTATAACTATCGATTTCATCGCAGATAACGTCTACTTCGTGTCTGATTTCGTCATCAGGATACTGACTGCAGAAAACAATATCGCAAAGCAGGTCGACAGCCTTGGAGAGATGCTCTTTCAAGATAGCTGCATAGAAGACGGTATCCTCTTTATTAGTAAAAGCATTCAAATCACCACCAACACTTTCCAGACAGTTGAGGATTTGAAGTGCTGAACGTCGTTGTGTACCTTTGAAGCTGACATGTTCGCAGAAGTGCGCCAACCCCTCTTCGCCATCAGCTTCCTGACGTGTTCCAGCATTGATGCCAATGCCACAATAGACCACTGGCGATAGTGACGGAAGATGGATGACACGCAGTCCATTGGGTAGTGTTGTAATATTGTATTTTGTCATATTCGGCTGCAAAGGTACAAAATAAATAAGAAATGAGAATTGGGAATTAAGAATTAATTTGTATCTTTGCAAGCAAAAACATAAAACAATGCGAAAAGTTATAGGAATTGGTGAAACAGTGCTCGACATTATCTTTCGTGATAATCAGCCTATTCATGCCCTGCCTGGTGGTTCAACCTTCAATGCCATCATCTCGCTGAGCAGAGCAGGTGTGAATACTACGTTTATCAGCGAGACAGGCAATGACAGGGTGGGAAAGATGATTATCAACTTTCTGGAAGAGAATGGTTGTCAGTCTGATAATGTCTATGTTTATCCTGAGTCGAAATCACCTTTGTCGTTGGCATTTCTTAATGAAAAGAACGATGCCGACTATGTCTTTTATAAGGACCATCCCCACGACAGGCTTGATTTCTCTTTCCCTGACGTACAGCCTGACGATATCGTGCTGTTTGGCTCGTATTATGCACTGAACCCCGTTATTCGTCCTCAGGTAAAGGGTTTTTTGGACTATGCTCGTGAACGTGGAGCAATTCTTTATTATGATGTCAACTTCCGTGCTTCCCATCAGCATGAGGTACTAAAGATTACTCCCAACCTGTTGGAGAATTTTGAGTTGGCAGACATCGTGCGTGGTTCATCGGAAGACTTTGAGATTCTATTCAAGAAGAAAGATGCAGAACAGGTGTATCGTTCTCAAATCATGTTCTATACCAAGAAGTTTATTTATACGCAGGCTTCAGACCCCATTCAGCTGTTTGCTGACAATGGGATGAAGAAACAATATCCAATAGAAAAGATGGAAACCAGTAGTACTGTTGGCGCTGGTGACAACTTCAATGCTGGTTTCATTTATGGATTGCTGCTGAACGGCATCACTCGTGAACAATTGGAACAAGGATTAAACGAAGAACAATGGGACAGCATTGTTGAGCAAGGCAAGAAATTCTCAATGGAGGTATGTCGCAGTCTCTACAATTATGTATCGCCCGAGTTTGGTAAACAGCAGAAAGAGGCTCTGGAAGAAGCATTAGCACAAGCAGAAAACGAACTCTAAAACAATAATACAACTATGCAGAAAATTACTGAAAACATTTATTATGTTGGTGTCAACGATCGTAATAAGTCGTTGTTCGAAGGTCTTTGGCCATTACCTAATGGCGTTAGTTATAACTCTTACCTCATCGACGATGAGAAGGTGTGTCTGATTGATACAGTTGAAGTGGACTTTTTCACCCAATTCATCGAACATATTCATGAGGTGATTGGCGATAGGAAAATCGACTATATGGTGATAAACCATATGGAACCAGACCACAGTGGCAGCATTGCTCTGATTAAGAAGTACTATCCTGAAATTCAGATTGTTGGCAACAAGAAGACTTTCCAGATGATGGAGGGATTCTATGGTATCACAGATGGAACCATCGAGGTGAAGAATGGTGATACTTTGGCATTAGGCAAGCAAACATTGAACTTTGTGCTGACGCCTATGGTTCACTGGCCAGAGACGATGGTGACCCTGTGTGGCACAACACTCTTCAGTGGCGATGCCTTTGGTTGCTTTGGCGCCCTAAACGGGGGAGTGATTGACGAGCAAATCAATTGTGACACCTTCTGGCTTGAGATGGTTCGCTACTATTCTAACATTGTAGGTAAGTATGGCACCCCTGTGCAAAATGCGCTGAAGAAGCTGGCTGATGTCAAGTTAGACTATATTTGTGCCACCCACGGCCCAGTATGGCACCAATATATAAATAAGGTGGTAGCAGAATATGATCGTATGTCAAAGTATGAGACAGAGCCAGGACTGGTTATCTGTTATGGTACCATGTATGGCAATACAGAGCGTGCAGCAGAGGTGATAGCACATGCTGCCTCAGAAGCTGGTGCGAAGAATATTGTGATGTATAATGTTTCGAAGACTCACCACTCTTATATTATTCGTGATGTGTTCCGCTATAAGGGTCTGATTGTTGGTGCACCAACATACAATACAGCTCTGTATCATGAGATGGATGTGCTACTGTCTGAACTTGCAGGCAAGGACATCAAGAACCACTTGTTAGGATGGTTTGGCTCTTTCGGCTGGGCTTCTAAGGCTGTTGCAGAGATTCAGAAATGGAATGACGAACACCTGCACTACGAGGCAGTGGGTGAGCCAGTAGAAATCAAGCAAAGCCTGACGCCAGAGACAAAGGCACAATGCGAGGCCTTAGGCAAAGCAATGGCAGCACGCCTAAAGGAGCTGTAAGGCTCGCTGCAGGGCATCGTCAGCTTCGCTCATGATTGAGAAATACTCATTCATATCCCAAAGGTCGCGAGCTATCAGTGCCTTCAGTTGCAGGCGAAGATAAGGTAATGTGCGTTCCAGTTCTTCATCGTTCTTGGGACGCACGTTCTTTTTATCGCCTTCAGCTATGATGCCATCAATCATAGATTGAGGTATTTCAAAGTGCTGGCGATAGTCGTCAAAGGTCTGATATTGTTGCTTTAAGGCCTTTCGATATTCGTCGACATAATGCAGGGTGGTATTGATAATTATTGATTTTGCAGCCAGTTCTCGATGGAATCGAGTATATTTTGTGGTGTCAAGAGGTACAAATTCGTCAGGCATAATGCCTCCACCACCATAGACAACACGATGTTTCTTGAGTGTATAATACTTCAGCGAGTCAGCAAAGTGGACGCTGTCAGCACTCATCAGCTCGCCACTCTTCAGACGATTATACACATCCATATTATAATCCTTCTGCTTTCCCTTCTCGTAAGGCTTTTGGATGCAGCGTCCAGATGGCGTGTAATAGTGGGCTATAGTAAGGCGGATCATAGAACCATCAGGCAGGTCGATAGGACGTTGTACTAATCCTTTTCCAAAGGTGCGACGTCCCACAACCAATCCTCTATCGTGGTCTTGAATAGCGCCAGACACAATCTCTGCAGCAGAAGCTGTGTAGCTGTCAACCAAAACAATGACTTTTCCCTTTTCAAAGAGTCCACCACTCTTAGCCTTATATTCACTACGTGGGGCATTACGTCCATTGGTATAGACAATCAGATCGTCCTTTTCCAGGAATTCATCAGCCACTTCGACAGCAGCATGCAGATAGCCGCCTCCGTTCTCTTGCAAGTCAAGGATGAGCGACTTCATACCTTGTTTCTTCAAGTTCTTCAAACTCTCGCATAGCTCATCGTGAGTAGTGGCACTGAAGTTGCCTATTCGAATATAGCCAACATTCTTACGAATCATGAATGTGGCATCTATCGATTTCATAGGAATCTTGTCGCGAACGATAACAAAAGATAAGGTATCGCTGATGCCACGACGAACAACACCAAGATTCACTTTGGTTCCTTTGGGACCACGCAGTCGCTTCATGATTTCCTCTTTCGACATCTTAACACCCGCAATTGCTGTGTCATTGACAGATACAATACGATCGCCAGCCATGATGCCCTTCTTTTCTGAAGGACCTCCGCTGACAGGCTGGATGACCAGCAGCGTGTCTTCCACCATATTGAACTGCACGCCAATGCCTTCGAAGTTGCCCTGAAGAGGCTCGTTCATTTCTTTAACCTCCTTAGGTGTGGAATAAGTAGAGTGGGGGTCCAGTTTTTCAAGCATACCCTTAATACCATCTTCCACCAGTTTCTTTTCGTCGACACTGTCTACATAAAGGTTTGAGATAGCTACCTCTGCAATCTGCAACTTACGCAGTGGAGACTCATCGCCCAAATTGATGCGAAGCTGGGCATTGGCATTTATAGAGAGAAAGAGCAGCAATATAAGCGCTGTCATCATGTTTTTATTCATATTCATAATCTTCTGGCTTGTCTTCCTCAATGACGAGGTTATCAATGATGAAGTTCTGGCGCTCCATCGTGTTTTTACCCATATAGTATTCCAACAGTTTCTGTACCTGGTCGTTCTTATGAAGGGTTACTTGCTCCAAACGCATATCAGGGCCGATGAAACCAGCAAATTCTTCAGGAGATATTTCACCAAGTCCTTTAAATCGCGTAATCTCTGGGTCTGGTCCTAACTCTTGGATGGCCTTCAGGCGTTCCTCCTCACTATAGCAGTAACGAGTCACGAAATCACCTTTCTTGCCATCCTCGCGCATTTCCTTGTTTTTAATCTTCGTACGCTTGTTGCGAACACGGAAAAGAGGAGTCTGCAACACATAGACGTGTCCCTTCTTGATGAGTTCAGGGAAGAACTGAAGGAAGAAGGTAATGATGAGCAGACGGATATGCATGCCATCGACATCGGCATCCGTAGCAACAATCACCTTATTATATCTCAGCGTATCGAGACCTTCTTCGATGTCGAGAGCAGCCTGCAGAAGATTGAACTCCTCATTCTCGTAAACCACTTTCTTCGTCAGACCAAAGCTGTTCAGAGGTTTACCACGAAGCGAGAAGACGGCTTGTGTATTGACATCACGACTCTTAGTGATGCTTCCGCTGGCAGAATCACCCTCCGTAATAAAGATGCATGATTCTTCTTTACGATCATTCTTCACGTCAGAGAAATGGATACGACAGTCACGAAGCTTGCGATTGTGCAGATTGGCCTTCTTGGCACGTTCACGAGCAAGCTTGGTGACACCAGCCATTGCTTTGCGCTCACGTTCTGACTCTTTGATCTTGCCTTCAATGACCTCAGCTACATCCTGATGGATATGCAGATAATTGTCGACCTGTTGTTTGATGAAGTCGCCTACATATTTATTAATAGTATCTCCATCTGGCGACATCACAGTCGAACCCAGCTTGATTTTCGTCTGGCTTTCGAAGACAGGTTCTTCCACATTAATAGCGATGGCTGCAACAATACCTGTTCGAATGTCGCCATACTCATATTTGCCAAAGAATTCCTTGATGGTCTTGGCGATATGCTCCTTAAAGGCACTCTGGTGGGTTCCACCTTGGGTGGTATGCTGGCCATTGACGAATGAATAGTATTCCTCACCATACTGATTAGCATGGGTAAAGGCCACCTCGATGTCGTCACCCTGCAAATGGATGATAGGATAGAGGGCATCGTTGGTCATGCGGTCTTTCAGCAAATCCTGTAATCCATGACGTGAAAGGATGCGTCGACCATTATACATGATAGTTAAGCCAGTATTCAGATAGGTATAGTTGCGAAGCATGTTTTCCACGATTTCATCGTGAAACTGATAGTTCTGGAACTTCGTATTGTCTGGCTCGAAATAGATATAGGTACCATTCTCGTCCTGCGAAGGCTCTGTCACGTCAGAAATCAGTTTGCCACACTCAAAGACTGCTTTGCGAACCTTTCCTTCACGATAGCTGCGCACCTCGAAATGCGAACTCAGAGCATTGACAGCCTTCACACCCACACCATTCAAGCCAATAGACTTTTTAAAAGCCTTGGAGTCGAACTTACCGCTGGTATTCAGGATGCTGACACTCTCGATGAGCTTGCCTTGGGGAATGCCTCGACCATAGTCACGAACAGAGATGCGGAGATTGTCCTCCACATTGACTTCGATACGATCGCCTGCCCGCATCTTGAATTCATCGATAGAATTGTCGAAAACTTCCTTCAACAAGACGTAAATACCATCTTCTGCTGAGGTGCCGTCGCCCAGACGTCCGATGTACATACCAGGACGTAAGCGGATATGATCCAGGCCAGATAGGGTTTGAATGTTGTCGTCGTCATATTTGACGACTTCTTCTTGGGGGATTATGTTATTCTCTTCACTCATAAGCTTTTCTTATAGCATCTTCTGCGTTTATGTTGTATGTGTTCCAGGTACTGCCATTGGCTCTGCACCTTCTCATTGGTTTCCATTTCCACGTTGGTTTCGCCCCATTTAAAGCCGAACTTCTGGTATTTGGGAATGAGGTCGTAGAACAGCAAGGCATTGGCGCCCTTCTGCTGATACTCTGGCAGGATGCCAATGAGCATCAGGTCAAGGCACTCAGCCTTATGGAACTTCAGCGCCTTCAGACAATGCCACCAGCCAAAGGGCCAGAGGCGTCCGTTCTTACACTTCTGCAGGGCTCGCGTCATGTTGGTAATCGAGATACCCACACCAATAACCTCGTGGTTGGGAGTGTTCCAGTCTTCTATCAAGCAGAGCATCTCCATATCGAGCATGGGGAAGTACATCTTCAGATATTCGTCTATCTGACGTTCCGTCATCTGTGAATAGCCATAGAGATGGCCGAACGACTTATTGACGACATCGAGCACCTTGCGACCATACTGCTCTTTGCCAAACACCTGACTGCGCTTAGGATGCATGGGATGCAGATTATACCGTTTCATCACCATCTCGGCCACCTTTTTATACTTTTCTGGCAGTCCGTCCTTGGGAACAATAAGCTTGTATTCCACATAGTCGTTATCCTTGACGAAGCCTCCCATCTGCTCGATGTGCTGAGGGTAGTAAGGATAATTATAGATAGTGGCCATTGTTCCTAACTGGTCGAAACCTTCAATAAGCATACCTTCTGGGTCCATATCCGTAAAGCCCAAGGGACCTACGATTTCTGTCATCCCCTTTTGTCTGCCCCAATCTTCTACTGCGCCTAGCAAAGCACGGCTCACTTCGATATCATCGACGAAGTCTATCCATCCAAAACGAACGGTCTGACTTTCCCATCGCTCGTTAGCCCTGTGGTTGATGATGCCTGCAATGCGTCCTACCACCTTATCGCCCTGATAGGCCAGAAAGTATTCTGCCTCGCAAAACTCGAAGGCTGCATTTTTATCCTTACTCAACGTGTGTTTTTCGTCAGTATACAGGTTGGGTGCATCGTAGGCATTACCACGATACAGGTCGTAGTGGAACTGGATGAAAGCATCGAGTTCTTTCTTGTTGCTAACTTTCCGAATCTCTATTGATGGCATATTCTTTAATGCTTTAATTCTTGCAAAGGTAGCTAAAAAAGGGGAGAATCCCAAACAATTTAACCAATTTTACGGCAAATGAACAACTTATGGGCCCCAGAAGTCAGTGTTGAGGCAAAGATATAGACGTCGCCACCATCTTTTAAACGCAGCTTTTTGCGCAGCTGTTCTGCACTCAAAGGGAAGTTTCTGACAGCAATATTGGCTTGCTGGATGGCTTCCAAGCTTTGGCGAAGCTCCTGCTTGTTCATCGATGAAATAGATAATACTTGAAACTTTCTGCCAGGAAAATCGCCGATTTCAACGGAAGAAAGGAAGAGGTGGGAGTTCAAAGAAATCTGCTCTACAGGGAACCTTTCTTCTATCTCCTTAAAGCATCCCGCCTTCATAATACTGGCATTCGGCTCGTAAAGATAAAGGGGAGTGTCAGAGAGCAGGGAGCTTGAAGAATATTCCCAGCGTGGGAATATTTTATTCCCAGCGTGGGAATTATTTGTTCCCAGCGTGGGAATAATTTCGAAGCTACTATCCCCATTGACGCAAACAAGTCGCAGGCTTTCTGTTTGCTTCTTGCTGATGACCAACAACAGCTCTTTGCACTCGTTGTCAACGCTGATGATATGTACTTCGTTGACAAAGGCAATAGGCTCTTGGCTATTAGCTCTTAGCTGTTGGATATCACCCACCGCCTTGCGCCAATCCAACATAGGCGACAGCTTCAGTATGACTCGATCAGCTTTCTCCATCAGTAGAGGCATCAGTTCTAATACGTTGGGCGAGCAGTCCCCAATGCCATAAGTGCGCCCTCCGTGTTCATTTCTGCGGGCAGGGTCAAGATAGGCTAAGTCGGCGTGGGGCATTGTTGCCAAGTAAGTTGCTGTATCACAGCAACAGACGGAACATGTTAAGGATAATTGGTGGAAATTGTGCGATGAAATGGCACAAAGTGCTTCGTTTTGCTCGATGTATTGGCGATGCTGAAAGCCTTGCGACATCCAGTAGAAATCAATACCAAAGCCACCTGTCAGATCAACCATTCTGTCACCCTTGCCAGCAATTCTGGCTTTATAACGGGCTGTCTGTTCAGAGGAACATTGCTCCATATTGAGATGAGGAGGATAAATAATGCTCTCGACCTCAGCCCACGAAGGTAATTTCCGTCGTGCTGTCTGCCTGCCGGCAATCTGCTGAAGAGCCATTGTCAGGTCTACTTCGGCATCCTTAACTCCTTGCAAGGCCAGTTTTCGCACATCGTCATCAACGTGCTGGCGAATAAAATCCTGCGTTTTCTCATTCATTAACATGCTGCAAAGTTAATAAAAAACGATTAAATCCTTTCGTATTTCATTGATTTTCGTTACCTTTGCAGCGTATTAATACATTATTATTATGAAAATAGCTTTAATAGGCTACGGCAAGATGGGTAAAATGATAGAGCAGATAGCCTTGAGTCGTGGTCATGAGATTGTGAGTATTATCGACATCGACAATCAGGAGGACTTCGATTCAGAGGCCTTTAAGAGTGCTGATGTTGCGATAGAGTTTACGGCTCCGCAGGCTGCATACGGCAACTATCTGCGGGCTTTCAAACATGGTGTAAAGGTTGTTTCTGGCTCTACTGGTTGGATGAAAGAACATGGTGATGACGTGAAGCGCATGTGTTCAGAAGAGGGAAAGACGCTGTTTTGGGCATCAAACTTCTCCATAGGTGTGGCTATCTTCAGTGCTGTCAACAAGTATCTGGCTAAGATTATGAACCAGTTCCCACAATACGATGTGGAGATGGAAGAGACACACCATGTGCATAAACTCGACCATCCCAGTGGTACAGCGATTACTTTGGCAGAAGGCATACTGGATAATATTGAGCGTAAAGAAGCGTGGGCAGAGGATACAACAGATCCCAAACTGCTGCGCATCGACCATATCCGTCGTGGTGAGGTGGCTGGTATTCATACCGTTCGCTACGATTCTGAGGCAGACATCATCACCATTACCCACGATGCTCACTCTCGTCAGGGCTTTGCCTTAGGAGCAGTACTTGCTGCAGAGTACACTAAGGAGCATCAGGGACTGTTGACGATATCAGATATGTTTAAATTCTAAGAACATGGAGAAAAAGAAAAAGCTGAATATGAAAGTGCAGTGGGCAAAGTTCATCTGCGTATTAATACTTTACCTGTTGTTCCTCTATTGGGTAGGCTCATGGTGGGGATTGCTCGTCATTCCTTTCATCTACGACGTCTATATCACGAAGAAAATCAAGTGGCAGTGGTGGAAAGATTCTGAAGGTCCTGTCAAATGGGTGATGTCGTGGGTCGATGCTTTGGTGTTTGCCTTAGTGGCTGTCTACTTCATCAACCTGTTCTTCTTCCAGAATTACGTCATTCCATCGAGTTCGTTAGAGAAGTCGTTGCTGACTGGCGACTACCTATTCGTATCGAAGGTGAGCTATGGTCCTCGTATTCCTGAGACACCATTGACGATGCCTCTGACACAGCATACGATGCCCCTGTTTCAGTGTAAGTCATATATAGAATGGCCTCATTGGGACTATCGCAGAGTGAAAGGCTTGGGTCAGGTAGAGTTGAACGATATCGTCGTCTTCAACTTCCCTGCTGGCGACACCATTTGCTCAGCACCTCAGTATCAGGCTTACGACTACTATCAGATGTGCTATCAGATAGGTTACCAGACTTATCCCCAGCGTCCTAATCCTGATTCTCTGACACAGGAACAGCTGCCTCTCTATTTCAATACCATCTATCAGACAGGTAAACAGACGATTGCGCAGAATCCTCAGGAATATGGATTGGTGGATACCCGTCCAACGGACCGCAGAGAGAACTACGTGAAGCGTTGTGTAGGATTGCCAGGACAAACTCTGCAGATTAAAGACCATATCGTATATCTCGACGGAAAGGCCAATAAAGAGCCGGATAATGTGCAGTATACCTATCATGTTAAGTTGAAACAACGACTCAATGACGACATCATGAAAGAGTTGGGCATCACGATGGAAGATATGATGAGCCTTAACACTCAGGGTTACATGCCTTTGACTAATCACGCTGTTGAAGAGTTGAAGAAGCAGAAGGACTTGGTAGAAAGCATCGAGCTGAATAGAGACAGTAGCGAGTTGGATATCTATCCTTTGAATGGCAACATGCACTGGACTCGCGATAACTACGGTCCCATCTGGATTCCGAAGAAGGGCGAGAGCATCGACCTGACGCTAAAGAATCTGCCCATCTACGAGCGTCCTATCCGCACCTATGAAGGTAACAAGCTGGAGGTGAAGGACGGCAAGATATACATCAACGACAAGGAGACTACCAAGTATACCTTCAAGATGGACTACTATTGGATGCAGGGCGATAACCGCCACAATTCGTTGGATTCACGTTATTGGGGCTTTGTGCCAGAAGACCATATCGTGGGCAAGCCAATCTTTATCTGGTGGAGTTCAGATCCTGATCGTAGCGGATTCTCAGGCATCCGTTGGAATCGTCTGTTCCGCTTTGTAGATAATATCAAGTAAAAGGTTAAATATGGCAAACTGGCTGAAGTACGTGATAGCCTTTGTATCAGCATTTGCTTTGATGCTGGCTGTTCGTACTTTGGCACTTTCCATTCATACCATCAATGGTACAGGGCTTTCTCCCATCTTCCAGGATGGCGACAGGCTGCTTATCAATCGATGCAGCTACGGACTTCGCATAGCGGGTAATGGGCTTCTGCCATATAGTCGTCTGATGCGACAACCTGTTAAAAAAGGCGATATAGTTGCTTTCACAGCGCCATGCGATTCTATTACAGGAATATGCATTGCCCGTTGTACTGCTGTCCCAGGTGACACTATCAGTACCTTAGATGGTCCTTTGTTGGTTCCTGGTCTGAAGACGTGTGCCAAGACAGACTATTACTGGTTGGAATCCATCAATCGCCTAAATCCTGCAGACTCGCGCCATTTAGGGTTTATCCCAGAGAGTAGCATTATTGGTAAGGTGATGACAGTAATATATAATAGAAATGATCTGAGACTACCATGATGACAGCACTCTTACAGACAACATACTTTGGACCTATTCAATGGTATCAGAAGCTCTATCGTTTCGACAACTGTATGATAGAGCAGTATGATTCTTATCAGAAACAGACCTATCGCAATCGCTGTGTCATAGCTACAGCAAATGGTTTGCAAGCCCTGACGGTACCAGTAGAACATACAGACGATACTAAGATGTTGACGAAGGATTTGCGCATTAGTGACCACAACCAGTGGCGTCGCATCCATTGGAATGCCTTGCAGAGTGCCTATAGCGAGAGTCCTTTCTTCGATTATTATGCAGACGATTTGCATCCTTTCTTCGAGCAGAAGTACGATTATCTGGTCGATTTCAATGAAGTTATTCGTCAGAAAGTGTGTGAACTCATAGATTTCCATCCCCAAGTAGAATATACAAAGGATTATGTGATAGAGCATCCTCATGACTATCGTGAGGTTATTCATGCCAAGCACCCTCTGCCTGACCCAGACTTTCAGCCTAAAACATATTGGCAGGTGTTTCAACAGAAGCATGGCTTTCAGCAAAACCTTTCAATTCTCGACCTTTTGTTTTGCATGGGTCCTGAATCTATATACTACCTTTAAACAATAATAAAAATCAAATGAAAAAGATTCTTGTATTACTAGTATTCACTCTTGTTCAGGCAATAACCTTTGCAGTTGATATTGACTCATTGCGAAAGGTAATTCCAGATATGGAAGACAGTGAGAAGTCGGAGGCCTACAAACAGTTGCTGGCTGCTGTAGAGGAAAAAGGTAAGGTTAAAGAGATTTTGGAGTGTCTTGACGAGTGGATAGCCTTTGAAGAAACACAGAATAATTTCGAAGCACAGGCCAATCTGAGATGGAACAAGATAGTTACGATGACGAATCATGCTGCTGATAGTATTCTGTTGGCTGAGGCTCCTGTGCAGATGACGTGGTTTATGCACCACGGGGAATGGGAGCGCTATTATGATACCTGGGACAGCAAGACCAATATATATCTTTATACAGGACGTGTCCAGACTGCTCTTCGTGAGGCTCAGACAATTCTTGATGATGCCAATTCCAGACAAAACAATTTTGGACGAGCCATAGCTTATCAGCTAATGGGTATTATCTACGAGAGTATTGGTCAGTATGACCAAGCTGTAGATGTGTTCAAGCAATGTTTGGGACAGTTAATAGACAGTTATCGAGATGCAGAAGTGTTGACGAACGCCTATGATTATCTCTGTCAGACCCTTGGAGAGAAGAAGGACTTTAAACAGCAGTTGTCTTACACCAAAGAGTGGGAAGACAATATCAGGGAGCGCATGGTGAAACATAAGAAATCACGCAAGCAATTGCTTGGTACTTGGATTGCCTGCAAATGTAATCGTGCCTCAGCCTTGACAGGCATGAAACGTTTTGATGATGCCGAGAATGATCTGCGAGAGGCAGAACAGATGGCCTTAGAACACAATACTCCATTGGCAAACTATAGAATTTGTCTGGTTAGAGCTAAGCATGCATTAGCGCAAGGAAAGGCGAAGGACGCTCTTCTCTATTGTGATAGCCTGCAACATATGAACCTTAAAGCGGGTGGCGATATTCCATTGTTACGTGCTGATATTCTTACTAGCATGGGAAAGGGTCAGGAAGCTGCTGCTATTTATCGTAGCCTTTATTTGGGTAAAGACTCTACTTTTACTCGAGAAATGCGCATGCAGTTAGACGAACTGAATACGCTCTATAGAGTTGATGAATTGGAGATTCAAAGCAAGCTCCAGCGCTCACGCTATCTCATGGGCATTGGTGCACTAGTAGTTCTGGCTTTGTTGCTCTTTATCTTCTATAGTCATAGGGCTGCAGCAAAGTTGGAGATAGAACACGAGAAACTGGTAGATAGCAACGAACGTCTTGAACAGAGCTATAAGGAACTGAAAGTAGCCAATGCTAAGGCTGAGGAATCGTCGAGAATGAAGACTAACTTTATTCAGCAGATATCTCACGAGATACGAACACCACTGAATGTTCTCTCTGGTTTTACACAAGTGATTACTACGCCAGATGTGACATTGGACAATGACACTAAGGCAGATGTCAGTATGCGTATTACTGAGAACACAAGGCGTATAACAGAATTAGTCAACAAGATGTTGGCAATGAGTGATGCCAATAGTCGTACAGTAATAGAACGTTCAGATTATGTGCCTGCCATTCAGATTGCAGCACAGGCGGCAGATACTTCTCGTATATCGCAGAATGATGATATCGTCTTTGATATGCAGATTGCTCCAGAGGTAGAAAACATCCAACTGCGCACCAATCTGCAACAGGCAATACAGGCTTTAGTCATGTTGCTTGACAATGCTCAGAAATTCCTGCACGAGAAACATCCATTGGCAAAATTAGCCAAACGAGGAACGGTGAGGCTGTTTGTCCAAAAGAATTCGCAGATGATTGAATATGTGGTGGAAGATACTGGTATTGGTATTGCTAAAGAGGAGGCTGAGCATATCTTTGACGAATTCGTACAACTGAATGAGTTCTATGATGGCACAGGAATCGGACTTCCTATAGCCCGTTCCATTGCTCGTCGTATGGGAGGTGAGGTCATTCTCGATACTTCATACAACTCAGGGGGGTCCCGCTTTATCTTTAGTCTTCCTATGGACGCGTAATTAGGAAATGACAGGATGATTCCTATTGTTCTGGGAATTGTTGGTATATTCTCAGCCCATAGGAGTTGCTACAGGCAAAAACATATTCCATAATATCAGCTGTATCATGTTCGAAGTCAGCCCAAGCCTGTGCATGCAACCAGAAGGTCAGTTCCAGACAACATCCCCCTTGCGAGGCCTCTGCCTGTCGAACTAACGGATTCTTCTCACCAATCACTTTGGGATTGGCTTTCAGCCATTGCTCCAAGTGATGGCGGAACTTCGTGATATTAGCTACGCCTTCTTCATCCAACACGATAGAACGGAAATCGAAATAAACCTTGCGTGTCTGTTTCCTACCTTCATTCTGTTCCATGCCAACCCAATTCTGAAAAGAGCCATCAACCAGTGTTTGGGGTGTCACAGTGATGATAGTATTATCAAAATTGCGAACTTTCACGGTTGTCAGACTGATTTCTTCTACTCGTCCATTAGCTCCTGCAGAAGGTACTGTAATCCAGTCACCAATATGTACCATATCGTTGGTTGTCAGTCGAATGCCAGCTACCAGTCCTTTAATGGTATCCTGAAATGCCAACATCAGAATGGCTGATGCAGCACCAAGACCTGCAAATAACTTAGATGGGTCTTTATTGAGAATAATGGCAATAACCACAATGACTGCAATAAAGATAATGATAATCTTGATGACACCACACAATGAATTAATATATTGTTGACGAGCTGAGCGTTGCTGAGTAGTACCCTTGCTTGCTTCCAATTGTTTTAATGAGTTGGTAAACACAATGACAGTACGAACAGACATCAAAGTGATGTAAATAGCTGTCACTCTGGCTAAAACTTCCCTTGCAGTTGGGAAATCGAAGAAAGTCCAAGGTAGTAATTGCCAGATAACAATAGCAGGCACAATACGACTTGCTGATACCAGTACCCGTTCATTAAACATAACATCGTCCCATGTCGCTTCTGTCTTGGCTGTCAACTTCAGAATAACGGGTATTAATAGCTTCCTGCAAAGCAAACCAGACAGGAAGGCTAACGCAAAAACCACTACCGCTAAAATAGTATGAGTGATGAAGTTAACAGTATCCCCTGTGATGCCACATGCTGTTACCAATTGCTCAACGTATACCTGAATTTTCTCCATAATTTGTATGTTTGTTCGTTCATTATCATGTGCAAAAGTACAAAGAATCATGCATTTCTGCAAATATCTTTCTTTTTTTCTCTATAAATATGTTACCTTTGTGCTCAAATACAGCGTCAAATATTTCTTTTATATGAAACGACCCCAATTGGATGAATATCAATTAGGTAAGGATGTGATAGCGTTTAGCAGTACTCGACAAGAAGGCTATAGCATTGGTCCTTATGCGGCATTTAATATCAACATCTATTGTGGTGATGACGATAAAGCCATTCGAACGAATCGTGAAGCATTGTGCCAATGGTTAGGTATTACTGATGATCATTTGCTGATGCCTCATCAGGTTCATTTAACAGAGATGGTACAGATAGATGACAATCTGATGCAACTTACGGTCCAGAAACGATTGGAAGAAATGGAGGGGAAAGATGCTATCATGACGAACCTAAAAGGCGTTTGTATTGGCGTATCTACTGCAGATTGTATCCCAGTGTTGCTATATGATCCTCGGCAACAAGCCATTTGTGCTATTCATGCTGGTTGGCGAGGAACGGTAAATAGGATAGTCGAAAAGTCTATTCAAAAAATGAAACAAGTCTATGGTTCACGTCCTTCTGATCTTGTAGCGCAGATAGGACCTGGTATCAGTTTAGAGAGTTTTGAAGTAGGTGATGAAGTGTATGATGCCTTTGAACAAGCAGGATTTGATATGCAAGCCATTAGTCGAAAGGAAGCTAAATGGCATATTAACTTGCCTGTATGTAACCGTCTGCAACTCTTACAAATGGGAGTTGAAGAATCACATATTCAAGTCTCACCTTTTTGTACGTTTATTCAACACGAGCGTTATTTCTCTGCTCGTCGACTTGGCATACGCTCGGGCAGAATATTTACTGGTATCATGTTGAAATAGAACGCAATTCCGTCCAAGTTTCGTATTATTCCACCTTTGACTCCATAGGGTTGCGCAGTCCCTTGTAACCTGTCAGATAAGCTTTGGCAGAACCAAAACTCAAAAACATGTCCAGACGAACAGGCAGGTGGTTCTTATCGTCTGTGATGTAGAAACGTATCAGTTCGTGGTTCTGTCCGTTTTCTCTTTCAATAAATGAAAATACGAGACAACGATATTTGGCAGATCCGTTTTTCATCTTCAATGTTGTTTTACCTGTATATTTGAGCCACGAGTTTGCTAAGTTCTTAGCATCGCTAATAGGCATGGGGATATTCTCGCCCTCTTTCAGTTTGGAGGCATCGAAATTGCGAGCACGTAGAAAGATACTCATCATGTCGTAGATACAATCTTTGTATTCTGCCTCTTTCCAAATCTGTTCACCATCTGCATCAATGCGATGCATCTTCAGATGGCAATTACTTTTCGGATAGGTATACCACAGTTCATCCACATAATATCGTTTGCCTTCCAAAGCACCTTTACGGAAATATAGAGGTGCCAAATCTGTGTTGGTATAGCAAAGTAGGGTGTCACGCATGATAAACACATTGTCTAATTGCTGATTGCCACGTGTGATGAGGCTGGAACGGAAGGCATCCTGACCTTTGTAACGTGATTTGACTGTAGACATGCTGGCTGTACCAACCTTGACCCATACGAATTTCCAATTAAAGTAGAGGTCATAGCTTAAAAATTCGCCAGACTTGAAGGCAAAGTTTTCAATGCCACATTGAGCATTGGCTCGAAGGGGCAATAATGTGAGGAGTCCAACGAGCAAAGTGCTCTTGATAAGACTACTCATGAGGTTCTTTATCTTACTCATAGTTCTATTCTCTTTAAGTTTATTTCAATGTTTGTATATTATTTAACCACTTGTTTCTTAACATATTCAATACCTAGCTTTTGAGCTCGGTCAACATTACGATTTTGTAGTTTTTTCTTCTCTTTGTCTGCCTTTTGCTTTGTGATAGCACCTGGCTTTTGTTTGAATCGCTTGCGTCCAGTAAGGTTCCATGACTTGGAAATATCCCACTTTGCCTTGGCCTCCACACTTTCGTAATAGTAATAAACATCTTCTGGTTGGATATCTTGATCGTAGACGCCCGTGTCCCAAACGCCATTACCATTCCGATCGGCAATGGCACGGAAATAATAGACAGCGGGGGTCACATAAAGGAATTTAGCTTGTCCGTTAGCAGTCATTTTCACTTCTTTTACAACATTATCACTCTTGTCAAGCAACTGTACAATGACAGAAGTATCGCTGATACCACTAAGTTGTAAGGTGATTGTTGCATATTCGTCGAGACTTTTCACTTTGATACCTTGTTTGAAGGCATTTGATACCAACCCATGAAGATCGACAAAAGCAGCAGAGTCCACTTCGAAGCTATACTCAGTATTTGGACGCCAGTCGGCTTTCACTTCGAAGGTTCTCATAACAGAGTCTCGTTGAATCATTTCGAAAGGTGCTTGATACCACAAAGAGTCTATTTGAGAATAGAGATGGATACTGGCCGTGTCGTATCGTTGTAGTGGTATAGGCATTTCTATCGTGAGCCGACTATCAGGATTCATCGACGATGGGATTTTATAATTGGGCATTAATGCTTTAGCAGGATAGATGCTGTCGTAAGGCTCATCTCGCTTCTTTAGCTTTTCCTGTTCCTTCTGCCATGTTTCTATCTCCTTCTGCAATTCTTTCTGTCGCTTGGCATAAGGTGTTTTGGCAATCACATCTATAGTGTCAGTCTGCATGACGAGTTGACCTAATGTGTCTGTCATCATATAGTCGACGGCAAATGACAAAGTGTCCTGATTGACAAGTGTGGTGTCTCGTAACCAGTAGGTGATGGTGTCTCGTTTCTGAGTAGCTTCCACAACAAAGGCAGAGTCGGCATCGAAATTAAAACCATGAATGACAGGTAAATGCTCATTACCATAGCTGAAATAGAAGGTAATGCGATCGGCATTAATACGCTCAGGCTGTTTTATCAGATAGCGATCTGTCTGTGGCTCTTGGAACGCCAGCATCAGTACATCGTCAGGATAGAAATGGGTATAAGGCACTTGAAGGATGTTGTCTATGTGCAAAGAGTCACGCCATACGGTATCCTGTCGTGTGTCAGGACCAGCAGAAGGCTTAAATGTTTCATGAGAGTAGGCAATTATTTCGCTTTTTTGTGAAAACTTATAATCACCATCTGCATCTTGAAGGGCATAGACACGATATTCACCAGGTGCCACTCCCTTGATAACAAAGCGCCCTGTACCATCTGTTCGTGAAATGCGAAGCAGTGGTTTCGTGCGGAAGGCAGAGTCTGCCAGATCTGCATACACACCCACACTAATGCCTTTAATGGGTTCAAGATTTTTTGCATCTAACACATAGCCGGCAACTTCAAAGGTGTCTATCTGCTCTCCAGTAGAGAAAACATAAGTATAGTTGCCTAAAGGATTATTCTCATTGTTGTCCGAAATGGCATCGCTGAAGTCGACAGTATATGTGGTATTGGGAATCAGTGAGTCTTGCAGTTCCACGATAATCTTTTTGCCAGAAGCTTTAATCTCGGGCACCTCTAGTTGGGGTGGTGATACGATGACATTCTGAGAAGCATCAGCCAATTTGATATACTCATCAAACAGGAGGACTATCTTCTTGTTTTTCACATTGGTCGAGAATTCAGCAGGCATACTACTCACCAATTTGGGCGGGTCATCATCATACCAGCCCCCATCGGGTGAACCCATACGTGCACAGCTCATAAACATGCACAAGGCAAGGACAATATAGAGTAGTTTCTTCATGATTTGTTGAGAGTCAATAGTTGGTCAATATGTTCACGTGTGTTACACAGACGAGGCACTTTGTGCTGTCCGCCTAATTTCCCACGTAACTTGAGCCAATCGTTAAACAATCCTTTGCGAGCCTTGATAATCTCCAGATGTTGTAAGGTGATATCTTTATAGCGTTTTGCTTCGTAATCACTATTTAGAGTCTGCAAGTGCTGGTCGAGTAGGGTGGCAAACATCTGTAAGTCAGCAGGTTCTTGCGAGAACTCAATGAGCCATTGATGACGGCATTTGGCATTGGCATCCATAAATACAGGAGCAGCTGTGTATTCCAATACTTCAGCACCAGTCTGTTCACAAGCATAAGCCAATCCCTTTTCTGCATTGTCAACGATAAGTTCTTCGCCAAAGGCATTGATGAAACTCTTGGTGCGACCACTAATCACAAACTTATAAGGATTGGTTGAAGTGAAACGAATGGTATCACCAATCATATAACGCCACAATCCGCATGATGTGCTTATCAGCATGGCGTAGTTCTTATCCTTTTCAACTCCCCACAAAGGAACAATATGATGTTCCTCGGTATCGCTAGAGAGCTCTTGGAACTCATAAAACACACCATAGTCCAACATGAGCAGCATAGCTTTATCGGTAGGGTCATCCTGTAGGCCAAAGAAACCTTCGCTGGCATTGTAAGTCTCCATATAGTGCATGTTGGGTGAAGTTATCAGCTGCTCGTATTGATTACGATATGGCGTAAAGGCAACACCACCATGAAAAAACACTTCGAGATTGGGCCAAATCTCTTCAAGATGGGTTTTACCTGTAATTTCCATCATGCAGTTGAGAACAGAGAGCATCCATGATGGGACGCCAGAGATGTTGGTCACGTTCTTGTTCATGGCCTCCCGAGCTATCCGTTCGCGTTTGATTTCAAAGTCAGAAAGTAGGGCTGTCTCTTTCTTTGGAACTCTCACAAGGTTGACAAGAGGATTGATATTCTCTATAAGGATAGCACTTAGGTCACCAACTAAAGAGCCAGGAAGATTGTAATTTGAAGCATGGCTACCACCTAAAATCAATCCTTTGCCATCAAACATCGCTGACTTGGGGTTGTTTCTAAGATAGAGTGCCACAGAATCGAATCCACCAGCATAGTGAATTTTCTGCAATCCCTCGTTGCTAACGGGAATAAATTTCGATTTATCATTGGTTGTACCACTCGACTTAGCATACCATTTTACACGCCCAGGCCATAAAATATTGCTCTCCCCATGACGCATGCGATCAATCTGCCCTTTCAGCTCCTCGTAACTATTGATAGGGTTCTGTTTAACAAAATCCTCATAGCTACGAGTGGTGGCAAAGCCATGTGCTTGGCCATATTCCGTGTCGCGTGCAGCGCTAATTAAGTGTTGCAGGACAACTTTTTGTAACTGTTCGCCTTGTGTTTGGTGCTTCTCCAATTCACGCATACGACCAGTGAATATATGTCTTACAAATCCAGTAATATTCATTTTTAAATAATGATACAGTGTGCAAAGGTAAACATAAACTTTCGTAACGGAGGAAAAAATTACGTTTTTTTTGTATAATCAAAGTAAAAATCGATACAATGAGCTACTTTATGTAAAAAAACGTCAATGTACTAGTATATTTTTAGCCAAGAAGTTTGGTCAATTCAAGATTATATTGTAACTTTGCCCCAAATAAACTCTTAAAAAATTCAGATAAAACTATGGATATTCGAACAATTGCGAACTCTTTTGCAGAAGAATATTGTAGTGATGCAATTTATCCTGCGCATCTTTTCAAGGCCGTTCTACATAAAGAAATGGGACTTGTTCACTTTTTAGAGGTAGAATTGAATAAGGACTATTATTATTTGCAAGACTGGGCAGATGTACAGATGCAACTTGCGCCACGAGCAGTAAAACCCATGCGCGACTTGGATTATTCGGACGAGTCGGTGGCTGTATTGGAAGAAGCAGATAACTATAAGATGAAATTTGATCTCGAAGAGACAAGTGCTGTTTGTATCTTGGCTTCGTTGGTAACACCTGGTGTTGGCTTTTCTTTCGATCAGTTAAAGACATTACCACTGACTCCACAAGATATCAGCAATAAGATGGGGGGTGGAGTCAGTGTAGAGGCACCTGATATGGGAGGTGCAGATTTGAAAAATGGCATTCCAGCCCGTGGTGGAAAGGGTTCGTTGGCTAAGTATTGTATAGACAAGACAGCTGTTGCTCGCTCTGGTAACATTGATAATGTTGTAGGATTTGAGGATGAAATAGCAGTTATTTACGAGATATTGGGCCGAAAGACTAAGGCCAATTTGTTGATTACCGGTGAAGCTGGTGTTGGTAAGACTTCGCTTATCAATGGTTTTGTGTGCCGCTTGGCTACCGATGATGTCCCTAATTTCCTGAGTGGTGCATATGCTTACGAGTTAGATATGGCTGCTTTGGGCAGTGATGCACAGTACAAGGGAGAAATAGAAGACCGGTTTAAGAATGTTATCAGCGAAGTGGAGGCCCAACAGAATGCTGTGCTTATCATAGAGAAAATAGATAAGCTCTTTGATAAGCAAGGTACGCTTTTCGGCTGCTCTACATTACTTAAGAATGAGTTGTCAAAGGGCCGTTTACAACTGCTTTGCACATCGAGTATTGATGGTTTCACCAAGAATATTGAAACAGACAAAGAAATGGTCTCTAATATTGAGAAGATTTCTGTCGACGAGCCCGATGCTGCACACACATTGGAAATACTGAAAGGTGTTATACCTGCTTATGAGGAATACCATCACCTAACCGTAGACGAGGAAGTGCTTAACGAGTCCATTCGTTTAGCTAAGCGTTATCTTACCGAAAAGTGTTTGCCGGCATCGGCTATTGATCTGTTGGACCGTACGATGTCGCATGTTAAGATTGAAAAAGAAGACAAGATGCTTGAGGAGGGGGCCGAAACCATAGCACTTACCAGTGAAGATTTGAGTGCTGCCGTCGCACGTCAAACAGGCATACCTCTCGGTAAGGTGCAGACTGGTGAACGTGAGCGGTTGATGGGTGGTGAAGAGACACTGAAGAAGCGTGTCGTAGGACAAGACCACGCTGTGAAGAAAGTTTTAGATGCTGTTTATGAAGCGCGTTCTGGCCTGAGCAAAAAAGGACAGCCCATGGGCTCATTCTTCTTTCTGGGTCCGACGGGTACTGGTAAGACAGAACTCTCTAAGGCACTGGCTGAGTTCTTGTTTGGTGACGAGAGTGCATTGTTGCGCTTCGATATGTCGGAATTCAAGGAAGAGCACTCCGTAGCGTTGCTCTATGGAGCGCCTCCGGGATATGTTGGCTATGAAGAAGGTGGTCTGTTAGTGAATAAAATACGCCAAAACCCTTACTCTGTTGTCCTCTTTGATGAAATCGAGAAGGCACACAAGTCCGTTTTCGACCTATTTCTTCAAATATTGGACGAAGGCAAACTGCACGACCGTCTGGGTCGCGTCGGTGATTTCTCGAACGCACTTATTCTCTTTACTTCTAATATAGGTGCAAAGGATATAGTAGCAAAATTCAATAGTGGCGAAATTCCAGAAAACAACGAGTTAATGGATATTATGCAAGGATTCTTCCGCCCAGAGTTTTTGGCGCGACTAACAGAAATAGTACCATTCTCGCCGATTACAGATAAGACAGTTACTGCTATCTTCGACATCCATCTGAAAGGACTTTTGAAGTTACTTGCCGAACAAGATATCACGTTGGAGTTGACACCAGAGGCTCGTCAGGCCATTGCATTGCGTGGTTACAATCAACAATATGGTGCCCGTCCTGTGTTAGGTGTCATCCGCAAGGAACTGCGACACCCAATTTCGAAGATGATGATTGCTGGTAAGATAAAGTCAGGTGATCATATTATCGTTAGTGTTGACAAAGAGGGTAATGCTGTGATAGAAACGGAATAATATAAATAAGTTATTAACATTTTAAAAACATTACAACTATGGCAATGAAAGAAAATTTCATTTCGATGGCTCCCGATGAAGAGAGCAGTGCAAAAGTTAGTTTGATTGATCAGAACAAAACATTGATGATTGATCAGTATACTTCTGATGTTGAGGCTGGTGCCCCGGAATTTGTAGAAGACATTCAGAATATCAATGATGCTTTTGAACACTTTAAGCCGAAGGTTGGTGTCACCTTTACTGATGAGGAAGGTGGTGCTGTAGAAGAGACACTTAAGTTTGGTGAGTTACGTGATTTCGAAGCAGGTGGCGGCAAGGGTCGTCTTGTAGAGAACAGTCAGTTCCTCTCTGGAGTTAAGATGAAGATAGAAACCAATACTAAGATTCGCAAGAGTATTGAGCAAAACCGCAAATTACGTGATATCTTAAAAGAGGCAGGTAGCCGTGAAGAACTGAAGGAAATGCTTCAGTCTATGCTTGACGAGCTTAAGGCCGCAGAGTGATAACTTGATAATGAATAACAAAAAAAGGAAATATTATGGCAGATACAGAAATGAAAAAGGCTCAGGTAGCTGAACAGGCAGGTGCAGAGCTACAGGAAAAAGGAAAAGACGTCAGTAAATTATTATCGTCTTTCGGTGGCTTTAATGCCATTCGTGGTTTTATGCCCGATGCAGACAATATGAATCCTGCTCGTAAGGCAGCTAAGGATGTTTTTCTGAAAGACAAGCGTTTTAAAGATAAGAGAGAGAATCTGACCCGTGAGATTACCCGTTGGTTAGAGTTACTCGACGATAGCAGCATCGAAAGTGCTACCGGCTATGCAGACGCTTGTAAAAAGGACGAGGAAAAATATACAGGTGTGCTGAAACAGGGTATCACCGATGCCTTATACGCTACAAAGGATTTGGAACGCTCCTATCGCGAACTTGACTCATTCTTCAAGACCTGTGGTACGGATAAGGTTAAGAATCTGCGCATTATCAACGTGCTGAAGGAAGACATCGCAGATGCTGATTCTGGCTTCGCTCAGGAAGTAGAGGATATCTTGCGTAATGGTTTCGATCGCCTGAGTTTGAAGGATGCCTATAGCCTGGTTTGTATTCCAGGTGCCGTGCTTAATGATAAAGTAGACTTGTTGCAATGGGCTAAAATGGCCTTTAAATATAAGGTAATGTTGCTTACTGACCATGCTGACGAGTACTCATTCGATGATTTGCAGGCGAATACCGAGGGATATCGAGATAGTGACCAGGAACTGATGAACGTTGTAATGTGTGCCAACTGGATAGTGGGTCGTGAGGCAGAGAAGATGTCAGCAGACGAAGAGGATGCTGCAGCGTTCTACATTGCTCCATCAGCAGCTCTTTGTGGAAAGTTATATAATGAGACAGCAAATATGGCACAAGGTGCTGGTGGTAAGAAGTATGGTACACTTGACGGCGTTAAGGGTGTTAAGAGCGACCTTCTGAAATCAGAGATCGCATCACTGATGGACAATCAGGTTATCCCTATGGTCTACAGCGAGGGACGTGTAATGGCATTCAATAATACCACTCTTTATAACGGCGATCTTGATGCAATGAAGGAATATCCTATCGTTCGCGTATTCGACTGGGTTAAGAAGGTGCTTATGAACTTTGTTCACGAAGTTGCTCTTGAGAATTGGGATCCATACAACAGCCCCAAGAATCTGAAAGCAAAAATTCAGGAGTTCCTGAATCAGTATAAGGGTTATGGCAATCTGTTCCAGAACTATGAGATTGGCGAACCTCGCATGGATCCTGTGACTAAGCGTGTCACTTGTGACATCACACTAACTCCATTCTATGCAGCAAAGAACTTCGTTATCAAGGTGGCTGCTGACAAGAAAGATAAGGAAGCAGCTATGGAATAACCACTTATGGACAATAATCGGGGGTGATTCCCCGGTTTGTCCATAAAAAAGATTATTGTCCATATAAAACAATAACAAAAACAGAAAAAAAGTTGGAGAGAGCCAAATTATGGACTAATTTTGCTCCCAGAAACCTGACAACAGTAACGCACTGGCAAGGTAAAACGAACATTATTATTACATTTTATAAAGAAAGGAAACAAATTATGGCAAAGACTCCAGTATCGATGACAATCGACGGTTACAAAGAGAGAGAAGTTCTGATGGTGACTTACGAGTTTAATCAGGCAACAGACGTAGAAGGACAGATGGCAGGCATCCCACGCGGTGGCAAGATTACAGTTCGCGTAAAAGCTCTGAACGACGGAACACCTGATCTGCTGGCATGGATGACGGAACGCAGTCTTCCGAAGAACGGCGAGATCAAGTTCCTTGAGACCAAGACGAACAAGGAGATGAAGAGCATCAAGTTCACCAACGGCTACTGCGTTGACTTCGAAGAGAAGTGGGAGGACAAGATGGGACACTTTGAAGAGATCACTATCACCTGCAAGAAGATTGAGTTCGGCAATGTGGTTTACGAGAACGACTGGGCATGATGAAAAATGAAAGATGAGAAGTGAGAATTAGGAGTTAAGAATTAAAATATAGAAAGGAAAGATATTATGGCAGAGAATGTAACACCAGTAACCCTGGAAATAAAAGATTTCGCACCACGTGAGGTAATGATGGTTGACTATAAGTTTGAACAGGCTACCGATAAGGAGGGACAGATTTCAGGTATTCCCCGTGGTGGCAAGGTGACAATACGCGTGAAGGCCATGAACGATGGCAACAACGAACTGATAGCATGGATGCTCGATCCTACGAGCCCTCGTGACTTCTCAGTGAAGTTTGTGAACACGGTAGACGGCGCAGCCATGAAGGAACTGAAGGGTACCAACTGCTACTGCGTGAACTACGTGGAGAAGTGGGAAGACGGACAGCAGCACTTCGAGGAAATTGAGATCGTGTGCCAGAAACTCGAGAATGGTCCTGTGTTATACGACAATCCTTGGAAGTAATTATTTCTGCATAGGACAGCCTAAAAGGGCTGTCCATGCGGTTTTAAATGAATAGAGTAATTATATATAAATATGTTTACGTGCGCATGCGCGTATCTTTTTGTATTATAGCTAATTAAATAATATGGGACAGTTTGTTTGCCAGGGCGCTATGTTACAGTGCACATTTGGAATGACTCCGTCGACTTTCTCAGTTCTTGACCCCATGCGCCCTAAATGTATGAATATGGCTATCGGTAACATCATGGACAATAAGCCCATGGTTAACATTGCCCCTTTTGGTATGTGCCAGTCTATGGCGAACCCTACAGTAGCATCAGCTACTGCAGCAGCGATGGGTGTGCTGACACCCATGCCTTGTATGCCAGTAATCGCAGCTCCGTGGACTCCCGGAGCTCAAGTAAAGATGTCAAACTTTCCTGCTCTTTTGGACAATGCGAAATGTATGTGCAATTGGGGCGGACAGATATCAGTCATTATGCCAGGAGCAATAGCTCCGATGACATCAGGAAAATAGTAAGATTATGAGAGGGTGGCTGATAGTATTGCTGATGGTCTGTATGGTGTCTTCTTTGGAAGCCCAGCAGATGGAAGTCAATGGATTCAAGCGACTAAGGCGCCCTATTTGGAATCGTTCAAAGGTAGCTGTCGATAAGCAACGAGCCATCATCGATCTTTATACCGACGAGAAAGGTTTTACTTTTACTGCTAATGGCAAGGAAGCTGCTGAAGCTACGGAGGGTAAAGGCGTTATCACTGTAAAGGTTCCCAATAAGACACGCCATATCACGGTAAAACATCCACAGTATGGCACACTCACATGGCGTGTTCCTGTGAAACATCTGAAGCGCAAGAAGCACTATCGTGCCACATTGTTAGCTCAGAATCCAATTAAAGAATATAAGCCAGAGCAACAATGGGTAGTAATGGACATAGAACCGAAAAGTGCCATCGTAAGGATGGACTCGACGGTAACGCTGATTAATGAAGGACAATATGCGGAGATGCAGTCAATGGGATGGCATACCTATCGCGTTGAGGCTCCATTTTATGAGGCACTGACGGACTCATTCTTGTTGACGGATACTGCGAAGGTAAATATCAAGGTTAAGCTACAACCCGCTTACTCGTATGTGGTGGTGAATACACCTTGGGAGAATGGTGAGATTTATATCGATGGGCTATTCATATCAAAGGGAGAAGGTACTAGTCGCCGATTGCAGGAAGGGCAGCATCGTCTTTCAGTATTCATGTACGAAACGTGCATTTATGATCAGTCGTTCATCATTGGACGGGCAGAGAAACAGGTCATTACGTTAACGAAGAATGATTTCGAACCGCAACCGCATAAAAAAGAAAAAATGTTTTCTTCTCTCAGTACACAGTCGCCAATAGTAGCTCCTTGGGTTGCGTCAGTGCAAGCGCCAGTGACATTAAAGGCACCAGATTGCGATATTGAGATATGGGTTGACCGTGAATATGTAGGAACAGGGCAATGGAGTGGTATGTTAGCTCAGGGATATCACATTGTCAACACGAGGAAGGATAGTATAGAGTCGAAGAGCACTGAGTTGTGGATTGTAGATAGCACCCCCCAGCAGTTAGATCTTGCCGTTCCACAGATAAGCATGGCAATGCTTAACATACACAGCAATGTGACAGGTGCTGAGATCTTTATTAATGATGTGCTTGTTGGAAGTACACCGAGTATTATCCCTCAACTGCCAGCAGACAGGCTATATACTGTAAGCCTGCGGAAAGAGGGATATAAGAGTACTAAGAAATCCGTCAGACCTCGTGGCAATGAGTTGACGGACTTAAATATAAAAATGAAACAAAAATAAGATATGTGCAGTAGGATGAGTAAAGAAACGTCAGATATTCTTACCCAGTTATCCTGGTTTCGTAGGGATAAAGTCTCTGCTGCCTGTGTAATGGTGATAGGATGTGGTGCCTTAGGTAATGAGGTGTTAAAGAATTTGGCACAGTTTGGCTTACAACATCTTGTTATTGTTGATTTTGACTCTGTAGAGCCATCGAACCTGACACGGTCGGTGTTTTTTACTATTGACGATGCTATTAACAAACGGCGGAAGGTCGATGCGATAGCAGAACGACTGAAAGCCATGAATCCTGCAATGGAGTTGAAAACCATCTGTGGCGATGTGGCCTACGATGTGGGATTGGGCTTAGTTCGTAGTATGGACGTGGTAATAGGTTGTGTAGACAGCCGTTGGGCCCGTTATAGTATAAATAGACTCTGTATGCGGGCAGGAGTGCCGTGGGTAGACGGTGGCATTGACGGATTAGAAGGTACTGTCCGGGTGTTTCGCCCTGGGGAAAATTGTTATGCCTGCAACTTAGGACCAGAGGGTTTGAAGGATCTTAAAAAACGTATGCCTTGTGCTGGCATCATACGTCGTAATGAGGCATCAGGACGTGCTGCCACCACACCAGTCATTGCCTCTATTATTGGTGCTATTGAAGTACAGGAAGCATTGAAGTTAATACATCGTGAGCAATTGGAAGCAGGTGAATTGACTTCATTGTGTGGTAAGATGTTTTGTTATGAGGGGCAGCACTTGTCGACCAAAACAGTAGATTTTAAAGCCTATGACGACGACTGCCCTGTTCATGACTTGTGGCAACCAATCGTACAGACAGAAATAACTGTGGAGAGTACTGTGGCCGATGTGTTGCAACAGCTACACAAATTGTTGGATGACGATCACCTACAGATATGTCTCAACGATTGTTTCGTTGATTGGGTGGAGTCTCGTGCAGATGGACAACAGATACAGGTCATGAAACCTGGAAGGGACGTGGCCGAACAAATAGAACGACATCCGGGATTGAAAGGTGCACTGCAAGGAGCACTTTATCAACATGAATACAGGGTGTTAGACGATAGCTTCCCATATCAGGAACTGACGTTAGCTCAAGTGGGAATACCCGTCTGGGATATATTGCAAATAATCACTGCACGCGGGAATGTGTATGTTGA
The DNA here is from genome assembly GCA_947164965.1 of uncultured Prevotella sp. Lineage (GTDB taxonomy): Bacteria > Bacteroidota > Bacteroidia > Bacteroidales > Bacteroidaceae > Prevotella. The sequence goes on from CAMUYR010000015.1 coordinate 57,413, forward strand.
AATGAAGAAAGAATGAAAAAGGTAAGCCAAAACCTCTCTGAGGTCAGTGCAGAGATGCTGATTAATTACCTCTTTCCTGAGGTGAAGGAGCGATGGAATGTACATAATATGGGTACTTTCTACCGCAACTACAACCGTGACGTGATAAACTATGACGAGGAGAGTGCCGAGATAGAGGTGGCACGCGATGGCTTTATCAAGTTGCTGCCGCAAGGCCTTCTTTTTAGCACACAAGGTAAGGGTCGTGGTGAACTTAGGAAAGCGATTAGCGGACAGAATGCCAAGATGCGGCTGTTACGTGACATGTTCCAGCCTTTTGACACCTTTGCCTTTCGTCGCCGTTTGGCTATCGAACGGCAGGTGTCACAATTGCTTGATACCAAGCTGCAATACCTGCTGTCGACTTATTTCCATTATGATTTGGCGGCAGAGCAGAACTCGTACGTACGTGAGGTGGCAGTATTGTTACCATTTGTCAGTAGAATGCGCGGTGACTTCCTGTTTGTTCGTAACTTGTTAGTGTCGCTCTTTGACTGTGAAGTACTATGCAACCAGGGGCGTTATAGCCATACAGATAACACGCGTAGCTGGATATCGCTGATGCAGTACGAGTTACTTATTGACGACCTGACTAGTGAGCAGTATAATGCACTGCGAACAGACATAAAACCATTAGCACAGTTTATTACAGAGTGGTTTATTCCTGCTGATGTATACTGTGAGATATCCATCAAATGGCACCAGCATCAGCCGCTGACGGGTGAAAACTTGACGCTGGACTATAATTCAGAACTGAATAAATAACAACGATATGAATATCAATGCGAGAATCGACTGGAAACCGGGCATGGAACTTACCGCCCAGACTTTCCTTGACATGGACGCCAATCTTGACTTCCGGCAACAGATGGCAATACGTGCTGCACTGGGCGACCATTGTATCGGCCTGTTACCAGACATGCCTTTCAGTTGTTCAGGTACGTTCTATACCAATAAGTTTGAGATAGAACGTCTGCAATGTGCTGCGTTGTTGCCGTCTGGAAGAATAGTACAGGCAGACGAGGCCGTCAGCATTACGATTCCGATGCTCTATGGCGATGCCTACTATCTTACAATAGGGCTGGGAGAAGGAATGAGAACCTTTGAAAAAGAAGGAGTACGCTATGTACAGCCCAAAGTTGCTTTCTCTATACAGTCATTGCAGGAAGTTCAGCAGAATGACGTGTTGCCTATCGTTCGCTTTACGGTCGACAAGGGCGTATTTGCAGTTGATAAAGACTTTGTTCCACCTTGTCTGCTCTTGTCGGGTAACACGATTTTTAATGATCTTCATCGGCATTATGTCGAGTTGTTGATGTCATTAGCCCAACATGCAAACCAGAAAGAGGGTGATGGCAAACGGGCGATGCAGCGCTACCTATTTGTTCTGAAATCATTCGATATGTCAGGGCGTGTGGCAGACTTCGTCAGTATAACTCAAGAGATAGCCCAAGCCATAGACTACTTTATCATGACACCTTATACAGATCATCCTGTAGAGATTCCTCAACCTGTGCAGGTCGATGTTATGCTTTGGCTGCGCTGGTTTGAGAATTATTTGTCTGGAGCGGTTTCTGTGCTTGATGGGGTAGAGCTTGAGGACGACTCAATAGACTATGAGACTTTGCTTGCTCAGGCCAAGAAGGAACTTTATGAACAGCTGAATCCAGAACTTTATGCCAAGCTTTTGGAACAGATTAAGACAGAGCTTCGCGATGAGTTGAGCGACAAGTTGACGGCTGCACTCACTGATTATATGGAAAATACGATGAAGCCAGATCTTGGACGTATACTCAGTGCAGAATTGTATGAGAAATTATATGAGAAACTATATACAGAACTCTTCGAAAACCTGTTCAATGCTCTATATGTTCCTGAACCGGAAGAGAAAGAATTTATTCCTATTATATAATATGTAGCCACATGAACGGACTGATTGCACCTATAGACATTACCAAGAACGGATTGCGACGAGGCAATAGCATTAAGGAGTCTATTGACACTTTCTTAGAAGTGCTTCTCAACTCGGTATGTGGTGAGACTGCCATAGACCCGCAGTTTGGTTTCGTGTTCAACAATATGCGCTTTGAGATTTTCAACGAACGCGATGGTGTTATCCTAAACTCGCAGGAGGAAGACGACAAACAGAATGACTTGTATTCAAAAAAAATCTCAGGTAATTCGCGTAACCTCAATACCTTCGCTATTGATTTGAAGGCGGTTGTCGAGAAGTATGAACCACGATTGGAGGACATTACCACCAGTATGTCTTATGTACGTGGTGAGCGTAGGGTCTACATTACTGTTGTTGGTGTGATTACTGAAACCAAGGAGAAGTACCAGTATGATACTATTCTCAAAATCTGGAACTAACAGACTATGAAACAAAAGATATACGAGACACGGCAGAGAGCAGAAGAATTGCTGGATGAGGCTATCAGCATATGGCGACAAAGTGACCATAGTGACCAATTGGAAGGTTTGGAGCATGATCCAATCTTTGCTTTGCTGATGACAGCATTAGCTTATCAGGCCAACGAGTCGGATAGTGATATAGAGCGCCTGCGTCAAGATGTGCTTGACGAGTATGCTCGTTTGATGACTCCTTATGAGTCTGGTCGTGCCATTCCTGCTACAGCAGTGGTGGAGACAGCATTACAAAAGGGTATTCCTGAAATGATACTCAGTGAGAACAAAACCTTTACGTTAAAAGACACCAATTACAAGTTTATGCCGCTGCTGCGGTCGAGGGTCATTAACGCCACTGTAGATTCCATTATCCGTTTAGATGGTCGTCGATGGAAATTGACATTGCAGTTTCAGGAACCAGTCAACAACTTGTCTGGTATAACCTTTGCCATTAAAGACAGCCGTTTCCATGATGTCAAAGTATCTATTGATGGTAAACTGTTACCATTAGTGAAGCCTTGGCACTATGCGAATATGCCCTTGCAGCATTGTTTCTCTGTCGACGCGCTATTATATAATAATGCTCAGATGTACCAGGCCTCTATGACAGGCCTTGACCTGTACACTCGACAGAACATAGCCCTCTTCTATATAAAGGAGCACAACCCGAAGCAGTTTTTTAAGGTGGATATGGAGAGCATAGAGTTGGTATTCGATTTCACAGGCATTCCCGATGACTTTGTTTTCGACAAGAATGTCTTCTCCCTGAATACCGTATTGTTGGTCAACGCTCAATTGAATGTTGCCACCATTTCCTCGACAGAGCCTATTGTCCGAGTGGTTGGATATAGCGAGTCTGAAGCCGCCAAGACTAGTGGCCAACAATTGATGCATCTGATACCTCCTTCTAAAGAACAACTCTTTGGCAAGACACCAATTGAAGTGCGGCGTGTTGCTGCCGATCGTTTCAATCGAGCAACGCTAGTCAGGTTAGTGAACAGTCTTATGACAAAGTTTAATAGTGATTATTATGCTTTCATGAACCTGAAGGATGTTAACATCCAGACATTGGTCAGCCAGTTGCAGGAGGCGTTTTCAAAACTTATTGCCACCACTCGAGATGAGAAACAGCAGAACACCTCTGGTGTCTATCTGATGCTCAACAGGAAGGTGTTGCTATCTAAGACACCAGTCAGTCTTGACGTCGGATATCTCACAACTGACGGCGAGGCTGTCAATGAAGATCTGCTTCCCGGTAGCGTCTTTACACCACCTGTCGGATTTGAATCATCTTCTATTCGCCAGATAGCAGTCCCTACGACTGGCTTTGATGAAGTTAACGACGCTGAGAGCATCAAGAGTACTATGCGATATTATATGGTTACCAACGACCGTATTGTAACTCCTGCTGACATGAAGATATTCTGCTATACAGAATTGATGAACCGTTACTCTATTATTCCGGACATGGTACGTAGCATCAGTGTCAAGCACTTGTTACACAATGACCGTACAGAGACGGGTTATGCCATTCATGTGGATATTAACCTGCAGGAAAATCTTTTCATCAAGCGTAGCTTTGCCGACAAGATAAACCAGGCCGAGACGCTCCTTCAGAAGATGATGGAAGTCAGAAGCACAGGTATCTATCCAATACTGGTAACTATACAAATTACGGAAGAATCAACAGAAAAAGCATAACAATACAATATGGAAGATAAAGATTTCTTGTTAGACATCGTCTATAAAAACAAAACAGTCAAGTTCAGGGTGGTCAACCCGGAGTCTCCCTTAGAGATTTTGATGACCAACTTGCGCCATGCCATCGGTAATGATGGTAAACTCATCTTCGACTTCCCTTCGATAGACCAGACGGGAGCACCACTCGACTACTTCTTTGGCAAGGAAGATCCTGAGGTGCATGAAATCAGAGTGTTACGTCCGCGTATTGGTCGTTCAGACCAGACACTGCTTGACTATCATGTTCAAAACGGCGATACACTCTACTTAGTGGCTGACCCATTTCCAGGATGAACGGACGGAGCAAGAGACTGCAGAATGAGTGGCAGACGTTAGAGCACGGGCTTGATGGTCGTAAGGATATCAGTTGCCGTGTGTTGGCTACCAACGAAGAGGGGTTGCCAAACAGCTATTGTGTGGACTATCATATACATAGCATCTGTGGTGTTACCAATGTAGAACAGCTTGGTATCGAAGGTGTTGTGAACGAACCACTTTTTGCTGACCACTTCCAAATGCAAATTTCGTTACCTGTGAACTATCCACAGGTGGATGCTGCTCCAGTCTTCAATTTCCTGACTTGCGATGAGCAGGGCAACGACATACCGCACCCGTGGCATCCCAATATCCGTTACTTCGGTGCTTTTGCAGGCAGGGTATGCATCAATATGGCAGATACCTATTCCAGTCTGTTGTGGGCCATACAGCGTATCGGTGCTTATTTGCGCTATGAGGTCTATCATGCTACGATAGAGCCCCCCTATCCAGAAGACTTGCAGGTAGCCGCTTGGGTACGTAATCAAGGAGAGCCAAACGCATGGATATATTTAAACAATAAGAATAAATAACGAGATATGAACATAAGATATAGAGCATTGTTGCTGTTGACATGTTGCCTGTCGGTCATCATGCTATACGGCAAAATGGTGAAGCCTATCACGGTGGCACAGGGTCAACCGTATACTGACCACATTGCGTTGGCAAATGACGCTACAGATAAAGATATCATGGTGAAGTTCCAGTTTAATGAGGATGCTAATACGCTGACGGTCAGTGTCATCTCCTATCGTACCCTTTTCGTCTTTTGGGACGATACTCGTTATAAGAATGTTGTCAAGCGTCGCTGGATACATACCGACCGATTACCCTATGTTGCCACCTGCGAGGATGGTCAGCGTTTTCGCCTGACAAAGGAACTTTGCAATTCTCTTCCCAAGCCCAATAAGAAATATATCTTTAAGAAATGGATGACTTATGAGGGATTGCAGCCACAGGAGAAGGAAATCATGATGGTCAATAGTTATCTCGAGCAAGTTTTTGACATACAGAACAAGCGCAGCAATGTGGCAATTCATCTGCACGATGTTATGTTGCTCGATTTGGTCAAGCAAAAAGGTATCAAATCGGAATACCAAATCAGTTTTGGAAAGGATCTTGATACAGAATATCAGATTACTATTCAGCGCAATCCGTGTTTCGGACTTGAGAAGGAGACAGAAACGGCTCAGAAGGCTTTTGAAGCTGTTACGAAGAGCTATAAGTTGTTGAAAAAGAACTATGCTAAGGGTACCGTCAGTTCGCAAGAGAGCAAGAAAGCTTTCGACGAGCTCAAGGCAACGCTGACAGCTCAGTATCAGCATAACAATGACAGCAGTGCATGCCCAGTTATTCAGGACTATATCAATCAATATAACCTGAAAGTCGATTCATTGACAAGCATGAAGGTACAAGTCGAAACACCTGCAGAGGTGGCAGAGAAAGTCATGGGTGCTAAAGGCAATGAGGCCAATGAAGCCAATGGAAAGATTGTGTTGGCTAATGCTCGTCAGATTGATAGCAAGGTGTCTCGCTGGCTTACCAGTCGTAATGCTTCTGAACGTGCCGATCTTGTCAGGGAATGCCAAAACATCATCCGAGATACTAAACAGATCATTATTACGCTTCCGCAGGCAAAATGGTCTGAAACGATAAAAATATTCCGTCAGGCAGAACAGTACTTTAACAAGACATGCAGATAAAGCGACATATATTATATTGGCTGTTATGTCTGCTACCGTTAGCAACATTAGCGCAAACTTCGGATCCTAATGCCGAAGTGACGCCTGAGGCGTTGCATCAGGAGATAGGGGCGCGTATGATGCATTATGCCGATGAACTGAGCGAGTTGGCCATTGTGGGCAACATTCAAGTGACGTTCTACGAATCGTCTCCGTTGTCTGTTGGATATGTCAATGTACTGAGGAATAAGGTGAATCTGTTGGACGAACGATATAATTCCATTAATGTCCGATGGACCACCTTCATACAGGCTATGCAGATGGATATTGCCGATGACGATGAACTGATGGCTATTATGAGTAATGTGGAACAGTTGAAGCAGGGAGTTGCTGATACGATAGCGTCAAAGAGGAACCAGTGCGATGCCTTACAGAGTTTTGCACAAGCCGAAGAGTTGTTGGCTGGCCAGGATTCCATCTACAAGAGCCTATATAATAAGGCCTTTAAGTTGTCGCTTGTCAAGAAACTGACTCCACAACTGGAGAAGTTGAAAGCCCGCGAACAGGCTCTCTTCGCACAGCTTCAGGAAAGCTATCAGAAAGCCAAGCAAGCCTGCGAGGTGGTGCCATCGCTCTCGAAACGTATGCCTGCCCTCGATGATACTTTTGCGGGTATTCAGATGGTGTCTACTAAGATACAGGGAATGGCCTATAAGCCGTTCATACAGCGTATTAAGGACTATCTGATAGGGTTGGCTTGTGTGGCAGTCTTGTTGCTGTTCTTCAATATGTTGTCTTCGAAGATTAAGTCGTTAAAGGCGGCTCGCCAGCAGGCCAAGCAATATAAGGACATGATGCAGCGTAATGCAGGCGGTCCAGGAGATTATCCTACGATATAATTAAGAATTTAGTGTTTATGATGAAGAAGATACAAAGCTTTTTACTGATGTTAGTCGCTATGCTGTTCTTGACAGGATGCGATGAGATGATGAGTCATTTTGTTGTACCAGACGATTTGGATATCATCGATGCCGATAAGCCTGTCAAACAGGACGTCATGCGTGTACATAAAATAGACTTCTCGTCTGACTATAAGACCTTTTCCGTCACCACTCGAATGTTTGGTGATATCGGACCATATAGTCTGACTGACACCACCCAGCTAAGAGTTAGTGTCCAGAGCACCAAAAACGGTATCAGCTTGGGTAGGCGCGCTACTCCGCGACTGATCGGCATGCGTAATGTTAAGAAGGAAAACATTGCCAGACAAGATGTCGGAGTGCTTGTTCTCGTCGACCTGACACAGGACCAGGAGACTTTAGACCATATACATAATTATATTGTAGAACTCCGTTCCGTTTTCGACGACAACAATTTGTATGTCTCCTTTATCTATAGCGATTCTGTCAGCCAGACACGACCTGTTTCCGACTATGTCCTTAACAAGTATTTTGTTAAGGAAGCAGGGAATCATGTATTACTCTATCGCTCAGTCTGTCAGAAATACGATGAGATGCTGTCGCATCAGGGGATATGGGCAAATGTTAAGCACATGGCGTTGCTGATACTCTCTGACAACGAGATTTACAACAATGCTACCGACATGCCTTTCGACCCCGACCATTATGTCTATGAAATAGATATGGCTCAGAAGTCCGAACAACCGTCTCCTGATATCATGGTGTGCTATGCTAACACGAAGCAGAAAGACCAGGAGAAAGGTGAGCAGGATATATTGGTACTGAAACATCTTTGTGAGCAGACCAAAGGTATCTTTATGCACTCTTATAGCGGTACCGCCTTCAAGGATGCTTTGCTCAAGGCATTCCATATCAGCCCTGATGCTAATGAGTTTACGTTTGAGAATCCTGACGGTAAGGTGTATTGTGGCAATTTTGAGACGCTCACGGTTGGTTTCTATGATGTTCAAACAGATACCCTTGTTACCTCTTTTCACACTGTTATTAACAAGGGCGACTTCTATAACCCTATTATCGTACACGGACTAACCACACCACTTATCATTCTCTTGGGCATTATTCTGGCATCTTTCACTATCTTTGTGGTTTGGTTGCTGCTCCAGATAGTGGTTCCCTATATCCGTTATAAATACTTCTGTTACAAATATGTTATTCGCTATTCTGGTCATAATATGGGTGTTGGCAGCAATATGGTGTCAGAATCGTGCTATTTGTGTAAGGAACCTTTCGAGACAGGCGACGAGGTTGTGGTGAAATGCAGCCATACTATGCACAAAGAGTGTTGGGACGAGAACGGATACCACTGTACCGAGTATAGTGACCGCTGTAAGCACGGTTCCCACTATTATAACAGGCATAATCTGAATGACAGTCACAATGCTCCTTTCTTCATGAAATGGATTAATGCTGCTATCATTGCTACCACTCTGGCTTGGATTATGTTTATTTCCAGAAGTCATCGTGTGACAGCCTTCTTGGTTACTAAGTTGTCACTCTGGCTCGAAGGTGTAGAAGTTGGTACTCCTGAGGCCGACGTCTTGTTGTCGGGTAATGCCATTTCACCGTTGCCGTCATTCGGGTTCTCTATGGGTTTGTTCTTGACATTTGCTATCTCCATCTTGTCGTGGAAACTGTTGAACATAAGCTACAATCTCTTCGATTTTGTTCTTAGATGCATTGTTGCTGCTATTGTGTGCTATATTGCCTTCCTCTTCGTCAATGTGGTAATAGTGGTTTCCGACATACAGAACTACGCTTTCCTTCTGGAGTGGATTCCTTGGGTGTTCTCTGCTTTTATCATCTCATTCATTGGCACATGTAGGACGCGTGTCCGTCTGCGCAAGAGGCTCATTCTGCCTACTGTCGTCATTGCTGTCATCTCTATGTATGTATGGTGGCTGTTATATAATAATAGCATAGACTATCGTCTTGTGCTCTTGCACAGCTTTGTTCTCTACGGTGTGGGTCTGGCAGTCTGTATAGCCACTATGGCACCTCGCTCGGAGCGTTATTTCCTCCATGTACAGGGTGCGGTCAAAGAGATGGATGTTGCCATCTTCAAGTGGTTCCGCAATGCTCCTGACCGAGTGGTAACCATCGGTAAATCGTTGGACTGCAGCCTGCAACTGTCGTGGGATATTACGGGTTCTGTGGCCCCAATACATGCAGAGATTCGCATGTATCACAATTCGCCATTCCTGAAAGCACTCGAAAAGGGTGTCATAGTTAAAGGCCGTTCTTTAGAAGTAGGCAAGAAAGTGTGGCTCCGTCATGGAACATCTTTCACGATAGCCAACACAACATTTACTTATATAGAAAAAGACATAAATTAAGGCGTTTGCAGTTCGGATGTTGCAAACAAAGAGTTTACCGGCACTAAACCGGGAGTTTAGTTACGGTAAACTGCCAGTTTAGTGCCGGTAAACTCAAAGGGTGAATTTTGCGCTATAACAAAGGTGTGTTTACAGCAGACTCTTGATGGCCTGCTCTAAGTCCTTGATGTTCTCCATGCGATTCACGATATTGTTGCCGCGATCGATGAGGAAGAAGGTGGGAACGGCCTGGATGTTATAGAGCTGGAGATAGTTGGAATTGATGCCATTTTCGTCACGAACGCTGATCCAAGGAAGGGCTGCTGTCTGCTGCTTCCAGAAGTGTTCGTCAGAATCGAGGCTGACCTGATAGACTTCAAATCCCTGAGCGTGATATTTGTTGTATATCTCGCGCAGCTGCAGAATACGGGCAGGCGACTCGTTAGTGGCGAAGATATGGAAATCCAGCAGCACCACTTGACCTTTCAGATCTGTCAGATGACGCACGACACCTTTACTGTCGCTGAGTGGTAGGTCAATAAGACCTGCTGCCTGAATCTTTGAAGTCTCGATGGCCTTAGCATTGTTGGCATCAGCAATACGCACATTGTTCATACCCTCGATAGCGATATTGTGCAGGTTAGCACCACGCTCGGCATTGGGCCAGTTGGCATCCCAACTTGTAGCGACAGCAGCAAACGCCTTGATGTCGTCCTTATCCGTACGAGGGTTGAAGAGTAGTGAATAGCCCAAAGTCTGGAACAGAGCAAAATAGGCATAGGGCTTGCCTGGGGCTGGGAAGATATATTGGTGCTTCACCTCGTCCTTATAGCGGGCCACCAAACTTAAGATACTGTCGTTCACTTGGTCAATCGTTAGCCCATTGGTACGGCTTACCTCAATAGCCTGCTTCTGCAGTTGCATCTGCTTGAGAGCCAACTCCTTGATTTTCTGGCAGTTCTCAGAACCGCTCACTTCATACTGTGTCGCCATCTGCGGATAGCTGGCCTTGATGGTTACCGTCTCAGTAGAATCAATGCTAAGCGAGATAATCTGATCTTTGATGCGCAGGCGATAGAACTCGGGAGCCTCGGGTTTAGAACCATCAAAACTGAAGGAGCCATCTTCGCCCAAACGGGCAGAATCGAGCACTTCGATATTCTCTATACCGATGTTCTCAAAATAGAGCACAGAGTCCTTAGCCTCCGTAATCTGACCTTCAACGTGGAATTTCTTCTCGCCACACGAAGCCATGCTCAGCACGGCTAGTGCCATCACTACGTATTTCTTCATTTTTATCTGTTTTTTCAAATTTGGCTGCAAAGTTAAGAAATTATTATGAATAATGTGTGATGAATTAAGAATTATTTGTATCTTTGCGTCATGAAAACGAATATTTGGTAACATGATGAAAAAACTATTGTTTCTTTGCCTTTGGATGCTGTCTTTGGCTGTTCAGGCCAACGATGGTGTGTATTTTGTAAGTGGTAACCAGCTGTTTCCTGCCAAGGAGACGGATATTGCCATCACGAAGGAAGTGCTGACCATCAGTCTGCAGGACGACGGATACGCATTAGTGGATGTGCAGTATGAATTCATGAACCGTTCGCAGCCCAAGTCAGTGCTGATGGGTTTTGAGGCAGACCGCCCATACAATGCTGGCGAAACATTGCATAAAGACGGTGCTCACCCTCAGATATTCGACTTCACGGTGGTGATGAATGGCGAGGTGTTGAGGTACAAAACGGCAGTAGTTGAGTCAATGAGCGAGGGCGAGTCAGACTTCAAACCTATCGATTTGAATAAGTGGAAAGTACAGGAGAATGCGGATGATGGCAATGAGGATGGTCTTTACAATGCCAGCACCAAACAATACATGCAATACGCCTATTCCTATTACTTTACCGCCCACTTCAAAAAGGGCATTAACAGAATTCATCACACCTACCGCTTCTCGATGTCGAGTGCAGTGGGTACGTCTTTCATCGTAAACTATTGGCTGAAGCCGGCCATGCGATGGGCTAATCGACAGATTGACGACTTCACGCTGCGCATCAAGGCAGAGAACACGATGAAGTATTTCTTCATTGCAGACAGCGTCTTTCAAACGAAACCTTTTAAGGTGGTAGAGGGTGATGGTAAAGTGCGCAAAACCAAACATTACGACTCGGATAGGACAGAAATCGTTCTGCGTAACGGTGTGGTGGAATGGCATCAGAAAAATTTCAAGCCGACAGACAATCTGAACATCGTTTCGTGTGACAGCTATATGACCTTCGACGAAGAACTGCCCTTTGGTTCTTTCTATGACCGTAGTGAAGGTTATATGATCTATGTCATGTATCATAAGGATGCCGATCCGCGCATTATCCGCAACTTGCCTTATGCCAGTCGTGGCTATGTATTCAAGGACAAGTATCTGCAGAAGTATTTCAGCCGTTTCTTCTGGTATATGCCTAATCCTGACTGGGAGCCTTCGACTGTCGATTTTACGCCCAGTGAACGTAGATATCTGAAGAACGATGTGCCTAAAATAGACTAGGATGCCAAGGCCTAAAGCACATCGGCTGTGTTAAATGATATTAATTGTTGGAAGAGCCATTAGGTTTATTCGGATTTTCGTGGTAATTTTGCAATCTAATTAGGCATACTCATTCATTTATTTAACATAACAAATATGATTTATTCAACTGAAGTGAAGAACATGTGTAGCGTCTGCAAGGGCGCTTATCATGGACCTGCACCCATTCCCGAGGAGGGCAAATGGATTCAGGCAAAAGAGATTAAGGACATTTCGGGTTACACCCATGGTATTGGTTGGTGTGCACCTCAGCAGGGTGCCTGCAAGCTGAGCCTGAACGTAAAGGACGGTGTGATTCAGGAGGCTCTCGTAGAAACTATCGGATGTACTGGTATGACCCACTCAGCAGCTATGGCTTCTGAGATTCTGCCAGGTAAGACCATCCTCGAGGCTCTGAATACCGACCTCGTATGCGACGCTATCAACACCGCTATGCGCGAGTTGTTCCTGCAGATTGTCTATGGACGCACACAGAGCGCTTTCTCTGAGGGTGGTCTGGCTATTGGTGCTGGTCTTGAGGACCTTGGTAAGGGTCTGCGTTCACAGACTGGTACACTCTATGGCACCGTTGCTAAGGGTACTCGCTATCTGGAGCTGACCGAGGGTTACATCACCAAGCAGTACCTCGATGCAAACAACGAGGTTTGCGGTTACGAGTATGTACACCTTGGCAAGATGATGGAAGCTGTTAAGAACGGCATGGATGCTAATGAGGCTCTGAAGAAGTTCACTGGTTCTTATGGTCGCACAACCGAGGATCAGGGCGCAGTTAAGGCTATTGACCCACGTAAAGAATAAAAGGAGGATACGACTATGATTAGAAAAGTACAGTTTGAGAGTCAGGAGCGCCGTATCAACCAGGTTCTTGCTGCTCTGAAGGAGAATGGCATCAATAGTATTGAAGAGGCCAACGAGATTTGTGATAAGGCAGGGGTTGACCCCTATCTGATGTGTGAGGAGACTCAGCGCATCTGCTTTGAGAATGCTAAGTGGGCATACGTTTGTGGTGCTGCTATCGCAATCAAGAAGGGTGTGAAGAATGCCGCTGACGCTGCTGAGGCTATCGGTATCGGTCTGCAGAGCTTCTGCATTCCTGGTAGTGTGGCTGACGATCGTAAGGTAGGTATCGGTCATGGTAACCTGGCTGCTCGTCTGCTCCGCGAGGAGACCGAGTGCTTTGCATTCTTGGCTGGTCACGAGAGCTTCGCTGCTGCCGAGGGTGCTATCAAGATTGCTGAGATGGCAAACAAGGTTCGTCAGAAGCCTCTGCGCGTTATCCTGAACGGTCTTGGTAAGGACGCTGCTCAGATCATCAGCCGTATCAACGGTTTCACCTATGTACAGACTCAGTTCGACTACTTCACCTCTGAGCTGAAGGTTGTCAAGGAGGTTCCTTATGGCAACAACCCCAGCCGTCTGAAGGTAAAGTGCTATGGTGCTGACGATGTTCGCGAGGGTGTTGCTATTCTGTGGAAGGAGAATGTTGATGTGTCTATCACGGGTAACTCTACCAACCCAACCCGCTTCCAGCACCCAGTAGCCGGTACTTATAAGAAGGAGCGCACGTTGGCTGGCAAGCCTTACTTCTCAGTAGCTTCTGGTGGTGGTACGGGCCGTACCCTGCACCCAGATAACATGGCTGCTGGTCCTGCTTCTTACGGTATGACTGACACGATGGGTCGTATGCACTCTGACGCTCAGTTCGCAGGTTCTTCTTCTGTTCCTGCTCACGTTGAGATGATGGGCTTCCTCGGTATTGGTAACAACCCAATGGTAGGTGCTACTGTTGCTATCGCCGTAGCTATCGACCTCGCTCTGAACAAGAAATAATATTCTTATTTCGCAATAAAAATTAAGCCTCGCCATTTGGCGGGGCTTAATTTTTCTAGGCACCCTAGGCATTCCTAGAAAGACCTAGGATAGCCTAGTAAATCCTAGAATTAAATCTCAAAATCCAGGCAGCTGCGCTGTACGGTGTAAGGGCGAACTTTTCCATTTGCTACCGCTACATGTTCTGGGTGCTTGGCGTAGCCCTTCAGTGCCTCTTCGCTTTCGAGTGTGCTATCCAGCATCACATCGGCATTCGATGAAGCCAGACGTCCGTCAATGTGAACCTTTACATCGAGCAGTCCGGGCACCTTGCCTACCAGTCCTTCCAACCCTTCCTTAATACCTGCCTTAACGGCTTTCTTCTCTTCCTCAGAGAGTTCTGGATTCAATGTCCAGAGAATAATGTGCTTTACCATATACGTGAATATTTATGTGTGTTGCAAAGATAGGAAATATCAGGCACAAAACCAAGAGAAATGGGCGTTTTTTCATAAAAAACAATAATATTCCTACAATTATTCGTTTCTTAATATAATAATGTGTACCTTTGCATCCGATTTTGCGCAAAGGGCGCATTTTTTATATTTTTAGATGTTTTAAATTAAGATGAACGTAATTACGAAAAGTATTCAATTGCCTGATGGAAGAACCATCACAATTGAGACCGGGAAAGTGGCAAAGCAGGCCGATGGCAGTGTGATGCTCCGCATGAACAACACTGTACTGCTGGCTACTGTTTGTGCCGCAAAAGATGCAGTTCCCGGAACCGATTTTATGCCTCTGCAGGTTGACTACAGAGAGCAGTATGCCGCAGCAGGACGTTTCCCTGGCGGTTTCACTAAGCGCGAGGGTAAGGCCTCTGACAATGAGATTCTGACGAGCCGTTTGGTTGACCGTGTGCTCCGTCCGCTGTTCCCCTCAAATTATCACGCAGAAGTTTATGTCAACGTAATGCTGTTCAGCGCCGATGGTGTTGACCAGCCTGATGCTTTGGCTGGTTTTGCTGCATCAGCTGCGCTGGCATGTTCAGATATCCCCTTCGAGTGCCCCATTTCTGAGGTGCGTGTAGCTCGCATTAATGGTGAGTATGTTATCGATCCAACCTTCGAGCAGATGAAGGAGGCCGATATGGATATCATGGTTGGTGCTTCGGCAGAGAACATCATGATGGTAGAAGGTGAGATGAAGGAAGTTTCAGAGCAGGATTTGCTCGGAGCCCTGAAGGCTGCTATGGATGCTATCAAGCCCATGTGTGAGCTGCAGGCTGAACTTTCTAAGGAGTTGGGCAAGGATGTTAAGCGCGAATACGATCACGAGGTGAACGACGAAGAGTTGCGTGAGCGTATGAACAAGGAGCTTTATCAGCCCGCTTACGATGTTACCAAGCAGGCTCTCGAGAAGCACGCTCGTGCTGAGGCCTTCGAGAAGATTC
>CAMUYR010000016.1 GCA_947164965.1 uncultured Prevotella sp.
AGCACATGGACTTCCTGCCTGGCTCTTACGCTCAGATCAAGATTCCTAAGTTCGATTGCATCGATTACGATAAGGATATCGACAAGAGCCTCATTGGCGACGAGTATCTGCCCTCTTGGGAGAAGTTCGGACTGTTCCCATTGAAGTGTAAGAACCCCGAGGATACCATCCGTGCCTACTCAATGGCCAACTATCCTGCCGAGGGCGATGTCTTCATGCTGACAGTTCGTATCGCCACACCTCCGTTCAAACCCGATCGCAGCGGCTTCATGGATGTGAACCCAGGTATCGCTTCATCTTATATCTTCTCGCTGAAACCGGGCGACAAGGTGATTATGAGCGGACCGTTCGGCGATTTCCACCCACACTTCGACTCGAAGAAGGAGATGATCTGGGTTGGTGGTGGTGCCGGTATGGCTCCTCTGCGTGCACAGATCATGCACATGACAAAGACGCTGCACACAACAGATCGCGAGATGCACTACTTCTACGGAGCACGCGCTCTCAACGAGGTATTCTATCTCGACGACTTCCTCGGCTTGGAGAAGGAGTATCCCAACTTCCACTTCCACCTGGCTCTCGACCGTCCGGATCCTGCAGCCGATGCAGCTGGCGTGAAGTATACTCCGGGCTTTGTTCATCAGGTGATGCTCAATACTTACCTGAAGGACCACGAGGCTCCAGAGGATGTGGAGTACTACATGTGCGGTCCTGGTCCTATGTCAGCAGCTGTAGTATCAATGCTCGATTCTCTCGGCGTAGATCCAGAGTCCATCATGTACGATAACTTCGGTGGTTAATCCGCTTTAATCATTGTCGAAACGATAAAACGACCGGAAGCCCCCCGCTCCCGGTCGATTTTTTACTTTAAAGCGGTCCGTGCCCTAGACAGCTTGTAGTGCCCATGGCAGTCAGCGCTGCCGTCAGAATACTGATGAATACCTGGATGATCGCCTTCCACGTTTCCTTCTTCATAACCCTTTAACGTTTAATGTTTAACGTTTAATGTTTAATCTCCCTCTCCTGGCTCATCACCATTGTTGGTTGAAGGAGGAGTGGTGCTTCCCCCTCCTTCGGAGGGGTTAGGGGAGGCCCAATTCTCGCTCAGGAAGCTCTCGATGGGGACCAGCGTGCGCAGACGCTCAATCACCTTGTTGCCCTCCTTCACGGTGTCCACGATCACCACGTTGCGCAGCTCCAGCGAGCAGCGGTCGGCGAAGGCGGGACCGGAGAGGTCGTCGAGCTTGGTGGAATCGGGAATGAATCGGATGTGGATGGCCTTCACCACGTCGCGGGGCGAGGCGCTCGCCATCTCCGCCTTGGTGATGCCCTTCTTCGACTCGGCGAACGGCATGAAGATGCCCAGACCGTCGAACTTCACGCCGATGCCCATGGCCAGCAGCTCGGGCAGACAGGTCGAGAACATGCGCAGGATGGCCTGGATGTCCTCCAGCTGATACTTCGAGCCGTGAGCTATCATGTGCTCGGCGAAACCGCGCGTCGAGATGGTCTTCTGGCGGTCAACCTCAGGATAATACTTGCCGAAACCGGCGGAATTCTGCATCTTGTTCTGCTTCAGATTGATGCCCAGTACGGGCGAATTCACAATACTCATAATCGTAACTTTTTTTCGAAATTGTTAATCTTTAATTTTTAATGTTTAATCTTTAATTTTCACTCGGCTGCTCTCCGTCGAAGACTGGCGTTGTCTCGGCCGCTGACTCGGCACGTCTCTTCCGTAGAGCTTCCGCCTCATGAATCGGATGACGCTGCAAAGATACGAAATACTTT
Organism: uncultured Prevotella sp.; assembly: GCA_947164965.1. Classification (GTDB taxonomy): domain Bacteria; phylum Bacteroidota; class Bacteroidia; order Bacteroidales; family Bacteroidaceae; genus Prevotella. Next base: position 1,792 of record CAMUYR010000016.1, read on the forward strand.
TTTGGCGATGGCGTTAGTTGGGGATAGTTGGGGATAGATGGGGATAGATGGGGATGGAAATCCGTAAGTCATTGTATATCAAATGGTTCCCCGACTTCCTCTACGATTTGCCGAACCTGCTTGGGTGTATAGTCGTAGATGCCCTTTCTGATCAGATAGCAGAGCCTCGGGTTTTTCCTGAGCCAGCTTTCGAGTTTCTTCATGGCACCTTTCTTGCTGAGCCTGGGAAAATAGATCATCGCCAGTTCCGACTTGCCGTAAGCCTTGATTCTGAATGGTTCATCCTGTTTCATCGCTTTCTTTCTCCTTCTTCATCGCCAGCCACTCCTCACGGCTCACAGCACCCCGCTTTCGTTCTTCAATTTCCTGCCACACCCGCTCGTTGTCCTCCTGACGCGTCTGCGCCACCGTCTGCTGCTTCTGCTTCTTCTCCAGTCGCTGCTGGCGAGTATCGGCAGTGGCGATGGCCTTTGAATACTGGTTGCCGACCCACAGCTCCAAACGGTTGTCAATGTTCCAGTACGTCTCTTCCTCGAACCGCATCTTGCCCGTTTCGCGATTCTCTTCGCTGTAGTAATGATAGAAATCGGCCAAGCGTTTAGCATCATATTTTCTCAGTCTCTTTAAACACTCCTGATGAAAAACCTCGCGACGCACGTCGACAGACACACATTCTTTCTCTTCTGTTTCTTTTTTTGCTTTTTCTTTTATAAGGGGGTTCGGGGGGAAGTTTTTCTTTTTCTTTGTTTCTTTTCTCTCTTTCAGACTGAAACGGGCGCAAAAAAAATACTGCAGCTTCTTCTTCAGCGACGTCACCAGCTCCTTCTCGTCGTCGCTCAGCTGCTCGTAGCTGGCAACGGCCATCAGCAGGTGGTACAGCGTGTCGTACACCGACCGCTCCCCGCCGTCGCGATTGACGGCAGAGACGGTCAGCAAATCGACAATGTAGCGTTCAATTCTTGTCTGTTCCATCCTTCATGACAAGCGAAAATATTTTGTATATATTTTTCCTTGCATATTCACTGAACGAATGGTCCTCCCTGCCTAGCTGCTTTTGCAGTCGCAGGTAGTTGAAGATCAAGAACGTGCAGGCGAAATACTTCAGGCGCAGGCGCCACGGCAGCCGCTGCACCTCCTCCATCAGTTCCCAGTAGCTGCTCAGCAGTCGCAGCACCCACAACAGTTCGTCACGCTGGTCAATATCCCGCAGGGCGTGCTTGAACTCGCCCAACAACTCGTCAAATTCTTTCCTTTCTTCCATCATCTAATTTTCTTTTAATTTTGTGGTCAATTTTGCTTAATTTCTGCCCCGATAGGGGCACTCCCTTATTATCCAAAGAATCGTATTGCCTCCCATTCACGCCTCTTCACCAGTCCCGGCATGGTGCGCCCGCCAGCATACACCCACTGTCGGAACTGCCGCTTGATGTCGTGCTCCGGACGGCCCTCGCGGATGAACCTCAGCAGCGTCGACTGCTGCAAACGGCCGATGCCGACATTAAATACAAACGACACGAGCGCATCCAACTGACCCTGCGTCAGCGACAGACCGAGACCGAGCACCTGACGCTCCGCCTCCGCGATATCCATGCGCAGATACTCGTCGGCCAGCCACTGCGTAATCCGGTCGCCGCGCCGCACACCACGAGTGTGTCCGTAACCGATTGTCCACACGCCAGCTGCATCCTGATAAGCCTGCAGACGGCAACCTTCAAACTCCTTCATTTTGTTAAATAAAATCTCACTAGTTTCCATACTCTTTAACTTCTTTAATTTTTCACTTTTCATTTTTCACTTTTCACTTAATCTGTATCTCTTTCCGCACATCGTCGCATGATAGAACGCCATGCAGGGATCAGCGAAACAGCAGTTCTTGCCGTGTATCTTTGTTTGATACAAGCCATTATTCGGGCTCACACCTGGTAGTCCCGTCACCTCATTCGGCTGCCAGTCGTGCAGCGTATTCATCTGGTTCTCATGCCCGCTCACCTCCCGCAGATTCTCTATGCGGTTATTGCGTTCATTGCCGTCAATATGATCAATCTCTCCTTCTGGCAATCGACCGTGATGCCAAGCCCATACAGCACCATGATAATTCATGGACATCCTTTTATTTTTATTCCAAAACCAGAACCGCTTATACTTCGTTCCAGTATGCCTGCTTCCCTTCACCGCCTTGCCCCTGCGCTTGTTCACAAGCAGTCCTGCGTCGGCATCGTAATCGTACTCCCGCTGAATGCGAGCCACCTGCTCTGCTATCTCACTTTCTGTTAAATTAATTCTATTCATATTTTCATATTTTTCACTCTACACTTAGTTCATCTTCTTCCCAACCGCTGCAGTCGTTCCGCAAGTCCGACATGTTGATGCCGGCATAGTTATGTTTCCCGTCCAAGATCAGTTGCTTCGCCATCTTGTCGCAACACATGATGATCTCCATCGGTGTGCGTTGCTGCTTGTGGAACAACTCCTCAAAGTTCTCGTCGCTCTCCCAGTACGATGTCGAGATGCTGCGCCCCGTGTCGGGATCGACGTCCCAGTCCGTACAGTAATGCCCTTTGCAGCCCCAAAGCACCGTGTTCTTCGACAAATGCTGGCGTACCGTCACCTCAACCTTCTGTTCGTTATCTTCGTTTTTCATTTGTCTTTAACTTCTCTAACTTCTACAACATCAATCAGTCTCAATGCCGAGAACGACCGGAACGCCTCTTTGTCCAAGTCCCAATAGGTAAACACACCATAGTGCAGCAGCTTGTTGTCGTCGGGTGCCGACTTATACTCATAGCTGTCGAACGCCTCCGAGATGCCGTGACACAGCGTACCGCGAGCCGTGCGCATCTCGCCCACCTCCTTCCAGTAGCGGAACGTCACCACGCCGCGCCCCAGCTTGTCCAGCAAGTCGCACGTCAGGTGCGCCGTCCGGAACGCCTCCGACCGCTGCATGCAACAGTCCTCTACCAGATAATTCGCCAACTGCGCCGTCCACGACGCCAACAGAGCCTTCTGCTCTTTCCTTTCTTCTTTGCTCATCATACTTTTAATTAATAATGTTAGTGAATAAAAAAAAAGATTTCTGACGGCGAAGGTAGACATAAAAAATAGGTGTCTGAAGAAGTTCCAGACACCTATATAACTTTTATAACTCTGATATAACTTTTACTGCATTTTATAGAACTTTGTATATAACTTTCACGTTATTTCAGTTCATTTCTGATGGCATCACGAAGTTTGATGATGCGTGGCATCGGGTCGAAATCGTCCCAGTCGTCGATATGCTCGCTAAAGATTGGATTGTCGCTAAAGGCATTGGAAATCGAGCCCTTGGAACATTTGTAAGTACGCTGTTTCTCATACGTCTGCTGCTCTATGAGTTGTTCAAATGCCGATTTACTGATTTCTTCCTTAAAGTCGTCGCGATAGATGCAGTAAGCCACAGCATACGCACTGCTACCCCAGAAATACGCCTGGCAGTTTTCGATAGCGCGAGCCAGCTTTCTGATGTTGCTTTCGTCTTGCTGCCCTGCCGTCAGCCTCTTCATGTCCTCATGAATCTGCTGCATCTGAACGTCATAGTTAAACAGGTCGATGTGCTGTTCACTTGTTAGCCTCCCGAAATTCCTGAACATGTAGCTTCTGAACAACTGGTAGTCTATCATAAACATGCAGCCGTCCCAATACGAGTATCTGCGCAGCTTGGCACACTCGGCAATAAACTCAGGGGTTATCATACTGCTGTCTGTCATCTTCAGCTTCAGCATGTCCTCGTTGACACCCTGAAGCTCCTCGCCGTTGGGCTCGTCAGCGTATTTCAGAACACCGTTTTTCAGCATCTTGGCCGTCAAGTCAACCTCATATCTCACAAGTTCATTTATCGTCAGCTTGTCCTGCCGTATTTTCCATAGGTCGTAGTCGGTCGTCTTATACTTCTTGCACCTCTGCATCAGCTTCTCGAAAAACCTGTCTGCGAAGCTGGCTTCCACGTTGACAATCTTCACCATCAGTTCCTTCATCAACTCAACCATCTGCTCAAACTTCTCTTTCAGCACCCTGCTGATAGCTTCGGGCAGATCGGTGAATATTTTGCATCTCAGCCAATGGACGGGGTTCGTCATGGTATCGAAATTGGCCACCAACACGTTTCGGCTACTCAATCGCGTCTTACTGTTCAGCAGTCTGCTCAACAGGGCAATAATATCGTCAACAAGATGTTCAATACACGTGGCCTGGCATCCCGTAATCCAGGCATCCTCGATATTCATGGTGTCATACGCTGCCATCATTCTCTCCAACGTCAGGAGCCGGTCTAGCTTCGCCATAGCGTCGTCCCTCCTTTCTTGCCGTTAATCGTTAAAAACACGCTGTCATTTCGGAAACCCAGGATACATGATACAACTGAGGTTTCCTTGCGTCGGGTCAAACAGGCCCTCTGCATCTTTGCTTTTGTTAGTTTCATATGAATAGTTTTTAATTTATTGTTACGCTATTTGTTTTAGCGGAATGCAAAGGTACTGAAAAGAAATGAGCTAAAAGCATAAACAAACAAGTTTTATGCGTTAAATTTTGTAAAGAAATTGAAGACAATGTGGTGCTGTTTCACCCTGATTGATAGCCGAAAAGGTTTAATGAAAGTTAAATTTATCGTTATTCGATAATTTTTTATTGTTTTTATTTGGTAGTTCGAAAAAGAATGTCTACTTTTGCATATCGAAATTCGATAAATAAACTAATTAAAACAATAAATCGTATGGAATTAAAAAAGTTTTTTAGCAAGGGTGAGAACCTTTTAGGAATGGGATTTCTGCTGCTTTTGGCAGTGTATATGGGTTGGCTGATGTATCGTGACGTCTGCAGAATGCAAGAGGCTACGACGCAGTATGATTATTATCAGAACCTGATTTATCTGATAGAGAACATTGCCAGAACGTATTTCTTCTGCATTTTCCTCTTGATGGTCTTTCTTACTTATATTAATAAGCAGTATTCGAAGTGGTGCATCAGAGTGTATTATCTGTTTGGTGTCTCGGCACTGTTGTTTTTCGGTTGGGCCAGCATCTTCAGCAAAAACGTCTTTAATCACATCGAGCCCCAGTTCGTCGAAAATTTCCCCAGAATGGTTCACACGTTGTATGTTGGGCCTTTGTACTGGATGATCATCGGCTACTTCTTTACCCCCAAGATTCTGAAGGATGCACGGAAGTTGCAGGAGGAGCAGGATTTAACGATTTAGGCTTATGGGACAAATCATCGTAAACTTAGACGTGGAACTTGCTAAGCGCAAAATGTCGCTTAGCGAGTTGGCAGAGAAAGTAGGGCTGACGTTAGCAAACCTATCGATTCTGAAGACAGGCAAGGCCAAGGCCGTCCGATTTACCACACTCGAGGCCATCTGTCGCGAACTGGGTTGCCAGCCAGGAGATATTCTTGAATACAGAGACGAATAACAATTATTATCAGAACAAATATGAAAAAACTATTATCAACTTTGCTTATCCACGACCAAGCCGTATGCCCTCATTGTGACACGAAGATAGGGCTCGGGCAGATATCGGAGTATTTCATGAAAGGGACTGATCACACTATTCAATGCCCAAATTGTAATAGATTATTGCGTCCAAAACGGGAACCCATCAAATTCTATTATTGCGTATGTGCAGGGTTCATCAGTATCGTTGCCCCTTTCTGGCTATTCATCTGGTACATTGAAGATAACTTTTGGAAAGCGATACTCCTGTCGATTGTTACAGCTATCATTTGTTTTATAATAATAGGTATACTAACCATCCGCAGGATAGAGTTTATGTAAGAAAATATTTTTGCGTTTTGATTCTTTAACACTAAAATCTGTAATCATTCTATATTGCGCTTGTCTATTAAGTAGAATGAGCAAGATAGTCGTAGACCATAATTCAGACAACGAAAGGCTTCGCATCGAGCGGATACTCGACGGAAAACGCGAAGAATTTGCCTGGTTCGTGAACAGATATTCACAACAGGTGATAGACTTCACGTCGCGGATGCTTCCTGATGCCGAGGATGCCAAAGAAACGGCACAGGATGCCTTTGTGAAGGCCTACCGTTCGCTGGACACATTCAATTTCCAATCATCGTTCTGCACATGGGTCTGCCGTATTGCCTATCGCGAGTCGCTGAACCGCCTGAACCGCCAGCAACCTCACTACGTGGACATTGTCAACCTGCCTGCCATTGAAGACGACGAAGAAGAGCTGTCGACAGGTCTCGAAGAGCGAATAGCGCTGATGGAAGAGGCTATTGACGACCTGCCGCCTGACGAACAGATGCTGTTGCACCTCTATTATTATGAAGACCAGTCGCTGCGAGACATCGCTTACATCATGGATGTGGAGCCCAATGCATTAGCCACCAGACTCCACAGAATACGGAAGAAACTATTACGGATGATTAAACAGAAAGAAAATGAATAAACTGACAGACAACGATATACGCGAGGCCCTAAAACGCAGGGTAGCACGTCGGACGAAGCCTGAAATGCCGGCAGACTTCTGTGCTGACATCATGCAGGAGATTGCCCCCAAGCCTGTACGCAGAGCACGATATGCCTATATCGCAGCCCTTGCCGCAGCAGCCTGCACAGCCTTTGCCGTGCTGATGGTTTGGCCAAAGGAGGATGGCCCTCAGTCCGACGGGAGTGAACTTGTAGTCCGTAAGGAGCAAACTTCCAGTCCGTCGCCTAAGACCGAGCAAGACACAATAAGTCGGATGCTGCCAGCAAGAGTTTCGGTGCATCAAGCGAAGAGAACAGGCAGACCATTAGTAGCACAGCAAACCAAACCCGCTGCTTCATCTGCTGACAGCCTCGATTATTACATTAATAAAATAGAACACGAACTGGCCCAGGTGGACGACAGCCTCTATATTGAACGTATTCATCGAGTGATGCATGCTGACGAGCGACTGCAGCGTATCGTCAACAACTACATCCTGAATGAGTTGCACAAAGATGTCAAGTCCAGCGAGGCAAACAATATTAATAACGTAAAAAATGACGAAGATGAAGAATAGGAACTTTTTATTAGCAATAGGTCTGATATGGGCTATGTCAATAAATGCCCAGACAGGCGACGCAGCTCGTCGTGTCCACGAAGCGCTGCAGGCTTTCGTGTCTTCTGGCGAGTATAACGTCAGCCAAGGATGTGTCGTCAACAGCGACGCAGTTACTGGAAGTAAGACTACGGTCTATGATTTTAGTCAAGTGTTTGGTGTTGAGGGCACTAACGATACCAGCATTCTGTTCCCTCACTTGAAGGAATTGGAACAGACCCTGCGCAGTGAGGCCGTTCATGCCAGGGAAGTTATGATTCACGATGCTAAGGAGGGCGCTCCCCTGGCATCGGGCGTACTTTGGCTCTTTGGCAATCCAAATGTCAGTGGGAAATATGTATTCGGCAACAAGCAGAACATCCGCCTGCTGTCCTTCGAAGAGCCTGACGGTTTCCGCTATGCCGTCATTTTAGTGTGGGAGCAGAAAATCAAAACAGATCAACAGATCGGTAATATATGGATGATGAATGGCACCATCTATGAGATCTATGGAAAGAAACTCGACGACAGTCCTCTCTTTCAACCTTATTCCGACACGCAGGCAATGACGGCAACGCTGAAATATAACACAGACCCATCTGCCCCACAGACCTACGAAGAACTGTTAGCAAAAGTGAAGCAAGCCTGCCAGATTTACCAGCGCGAGACATCGGGTGGCAAGACTGCTGCTGTCGTTGTACTCCACAAAATGTGTGAAAGCTATCCACACAAGCTGACTCAAGAGCAATACAACACGCTTATCGGCATCCTCACGCCATTCACCGAGACTGCTGCAGGTCAAAAGCATAAGGAAATGTTCGGTATCACTTGTTACACGCTTTACAAAAAGAGTGAGCATTATAAGGAATAATTTATCTCCCAAAACTTGCCGGTATCGGCAAAAATGAGTATCTTTGCAGCAGAAAACATGCTAAAACAACTTCATCTGATGCTAAAAACGGGTACATCCGACAGTCGTAAGGACTGGTTTGCAGTGGGTGACTATAAGCGATTGCCCAATTCATCCTTTCCAAGATGGCAATGGCCGTGTGGGACGCCTGCTAATGTTCAAGGAGTGTCTGGCTAACGGCATTGTACCCTTCATCATCACTGACGATCTCAAGATGTTCTATTACAGAGGGTTGCGCGAGTGGGGACACATCAACGGTTTCCTGACGGACACCTGTCTCACCGCCCAAGACCAATACAAGGCTTTACTCGACTATTTCAAAATTACGTATAAATAAACGGCAAAATATTTGGTTGTTTGGATAATAATTCGTATATTTGCACATAATATTTGATGCATAAAACAAGAAAACAAAAATTTACGCACAATATATGATGCAGAATAGATATGTATTTGATCCTTATCCGCTACAGGTGACGATGCAGCGGTTGGCAGAGAACCTGAAGGCTCGGCGGTTGGAGAAGAAGATATCAACAAAGAGTCTGTCGGAGATGAGCGGTGTTCCTGCTTCCAGTATCCAGCGTTTTGAGCTAAAACACTCCATATCTTTGGAGTCGTACGTTAAACTGGCAAAAGCTTTGGGATACTCCGAAGACATTATGCAATTGCTTTCCGAGCCAAAATACGATACGATGGAAGAGTTGCTGGAAATCCATAAAAACAAAACAAGAAAGCGAGGCATATGATAGACATACAGGCTGTTAACGTGATTTATCATGGACGTAAAGTTGGAACTCTTTCCGTTGCCACCAAGGAGGCCTGCCAGTTTGAATACGATAAAGACTGGTTGGTCAATGGTTTCTCTATTTCTCCGTTGAAACTACCATTGAAGTCAGGCATTATGACTGCCGACTATTCCCCATTCAACGGCAACTTTGGCGTGTTCGAGGATAGTTTGCCCGGTGGCTATGGCGAATATCTGTTGCGGAAAGTGCTCAGCAAGACGGGCGTAAACTACGGGGCTTTAACACCTGTTCAACGATTGAGTCTTGTGGGCAGTTCAGGCATGGGGGCATTGTGCTATGAACCAGAGACTAAGATGCCCCAAATACAATGGGAGGGCTCGTTCGACGAGATGCAGCGGATGGCGCTTGAAGTACTGTCTGAGAAGTCAGACGATAACGTGGATGTGCTCTTCTATCGAAGTGGTAATTCTGGTGGTGTCCGCCCTAAATGTATCTTTACAGACGCTGATGGCCATTGGCTCGTCAAGTTCCGTCATACCTACGACCCTAAGAATATCGGAGAAACAGAGTATCGGTATAATCAGGTGGCCCGTCAGTGTGGCATCGTCGTTCCTGACTTCAAGTTAATAGATGGTAAGTACTTCGCGTCTAAACGTTTCGATATCGAGAATGGCAAGCGCCTGCATGTAGTGACAGCTAGCGGACTTCTTAATGAGCCAATTACCCCACCAAAGATGGATTACCATAGTTTATTGCAACTGACGGGCTATCTGACACAGTCGCCCAAAGAAGTAGAACAGCAGTTCCGCCGTATGGCTTTTAACGTATATGCCCACAACTATGACGACCATGCCCGTAACTTCAGTTTCATCTGTCATGATGGACAATGGACGCTAGCACCAGCCTATGATTTGACTAATGATGACACTTTAGGCGAACATGCTTCAACCGTAAATTTTAATGGGCTTCCTACAGATGAAGACATGATTACCGTTGGCACCAATATCCGTATCACCCGTACTCGCTGTCTGGAAATCATAGAGGAAGTGAGAGAAGTAACGAAGGAGCTGAACCATATTTAAATAAAACAACTCTATTGCTCTTGGTTCACAATGGCCTGGACTCGTTTGAAGAACTGTTGGGAGCGCAGGAAATAGAGCAGTACACCGGTCAGGTTGACACCAGCGACTGTCCAGAAGGCGGCTGAATAGCCAAAAAGCTCGGCGATGACGCCGCCGATAAGGATGCCTATGCCCATGCCGATGTCCCAAGAGATGAGGATGGTGGAATTGGCCGTACCGCGTTCGTTATGGTGGGCCATCGAGATCATCATGTTCTGGAAAGCTGGCCACAGGTGACCATTGCCCAATCCGATGAGAATGGCGGAACCATAGTAGCCGATGGTGTTGGGACTGGCGATAAACAGGGTGTAGCCGACGAGCGAGATGACCATGCCTTCGGCTGCGTTGTGCGTCAGGAGGCCTTTGCGCAGCGCTTTGCCTCCCTGTAATCTTGATAGGATAAGACCTACAGAACATAGCATAAACCACGTGCCTGTGCCTCCTGTAATGCCCATGACCTGTTTACCGTAGATGGCCAGATAATTACTGATCACACCAAAGCAGAAACCGAAGAACACCATGTTGACGCCTATCAGCCAGCCACGCTTCAGGAAGAAGCGGTCGAGCGACAATTTGCGAGGTCGGACGTCAGCCGGTTGATGTTTGAGCTTGACCGTGGAGTCGACAATCAGTCCGAAGGTGGCAACCAAAAGTGCAAGCCAGAACAACAATTGGAAATTGTGGGTTTGTGAATAGACGAAGATGGCAAAGGTTGGCGCGATGGCCATTGCCAGATTGTTGCTGAGACCATAGTATCCGATGCCTTCGTTGCGTCGGGATGACGGCAGCACGTCGATGGCGACAGTGGCATTGGCAGTGGTGACGGTTCCAAAGGGCCCTCCGTGCAACGTGCGAACGATGGTGAAGAGCAAGAGGGTGGAGGCTGCCAGATAGCCGGCAAAGAAGATGGCAAACGCCATGAAGCTGACCATCAGCACCGTCTTGCGTGGAAAGGAGTCGACAATATAGCCACTGAATGGGCGGAACAGCAGGGCGGTAATGGTATAGCCCGAGAGCACCAGTCCGATGACATCCTTCGTGGCCCCAAAGGTCTCGTAGAGATAGAGCGGGAGTAGGGGCGTCAGCAGATAGAAGGCAGAAAATAGCGAGAAGTTCGCTATCATCACCTTGATATAGTTGCTATTCCAAAGGCGTTCCATCAATATTGGCGCAGGGCGGAGAGTAGCTCGTTGTTTTCAGAACGGGTGCCGATGGTGATGCGCAGACAGTTCTGACACAGTTGTACCTTGTGACGATTGCGTACGATGATGCCCTTGTCGACCAGGTAGTTGTAGATGGCTACGGCATCGGTCATCTTGGCCAGGAAGAAGTTGGCATCGGTCTTGTAGACCTGCTCGCAGGTGGGCAACTCCAAGAACGACTGCATGAGTCGTGAGCGCTCTGACAACAGGATTTTCACCCACTTGTCGACCTCGTAGGGATCTTTCAGCATCTCCAATGCCTGTTGCTGAGTCAGTTGGTTGACGTTATACGGGTATTTCACCTTATTATATATCGCAATGATTTCCTTCGACGCAAAAGCCATGCCCAGGCGGATGGCTGCAGAGCCCCATGCCTTCGACATCGTCTGGAGGATGATGAGGTTAGGATGGCTGGGCAGCTCTTGGCGCAGCGACTTCTGTTGCGAGAAGTCGATATAGGCCTCGTCGACAATGACGATACCCTCGAAACTCTCAATCACTTTCATCATCTCGTCGCGATTGAGCGAATTGCCCGTGGGGTTGTTAGGCGAGCACATCCAGATAATCTTCGTGTTTGCATCACACGCTTCAAGCAGCTTGTCTGCCTGAAAGTCGAAGTTATCATCGAGCATGACCGAGCGACACTCCACGTCGTTGATATCGGCACATACCTGATACATGCCGTAAGAGGGGTCCAGGGCCACGACATTGTCACGACCAGGGTTGCAGAAGACGCGATAAGCCAAATCGATAGCCTCGTCGCTACCGTTGCCCAAGAAGATATTCTCCTCAGGGACTCCCTTCACTTTCCGCAACGCACTCTTCAACTCACGCTGCAAAGGGTCTGGATAGCGGTTGTATGGCTCGTTATACGGATTCTCGTTGGCATCCAGAAAGACGTGAGCCTCCTTACCGGAATACTCGTCGCGGGCACTGCTGTAAGGTGCCAAGCTCCAGATATTTTTCCTTACCAGTTTCTCTAAGCTAATCATAATTCTCAATTGTCAATTGTCAATTCTCAATTGAACGTATTCTTACGCTCATTGCGTTTTTATGAGCATCCAACTGCTCGGCTTCAGCCATCAGTTCTACGGCGCGGCCTATATGGCGGATGCCTTCTGCCGTCAGATGCTGGAAGGTGATCTTGCGGCAGTAGGAGTCGAGATTGACACCATTATAAGCAGTGGCATAGCCATGTGTAGGCAGTGTATGGTTGGTACCGCTGGCATAGTCGCCGGCACTCTCGCAAGCGTATGGACCCAGGAACACACTACCGGCATTGACTACACGCTCTGCCAGCTGTTCGTAGTCTTTCACCTGAAGAATCAGATGCTCAGGGGCATAGAGGTTGGAGAGTGCAAGCATCTCGTCAGCATTGTCGACGAGGACGTAGCAGCTGTTGTCGAGGGCCTTGGCGGCCATCTCCTTACGTGGGAGAAGGGCCAACTGGCGGTCAACCTCAGACTGTACTTCGTGGAGCTTCTGTTCGCTGGTGGTGATAAAGAGCACCTGCGAATCGATGCCGTGTTCAGCTTGCGACAGCAGGTCGGCAGCCACAAATTCAGCATTGGCAGTCTCGTCAGCCAATACGCAGACTTCACTGGGACCGGCAGGCATATCGATAGCCACCTCGTCGAGCGAAACATGTTGCTTGGCAGCCATCACATATTGGTTGCCGGGACCGAATATCTTGTAGACCTTGGGTACGCTCTCCGTACCGTAAGCCATTGCGCCGATGGCTTGTACACCACCGATCTTGAAAATCTTGCTGACACCGGCAATTCGCGCTGCTACAAGGATGGCAGGATTGACCTTGCCTTCCTGGTTGGGAGGTGTGCAGAGCACGATTTCCTTGCATCCCGCAATCTTGGCAGGCGTTGCCAACATCAGGACGGTAGAGAAGAGTGGGGCGGTGCCTCCGGGAATATATAAACCCACACGTTCGATGGCCACACTCTTCTGCCAGCAGGTAACACCCTCCTGGGTTTTCACCTTCTGACCCACGAAACGCTGTGAGATGTGGAATACCTTGATGTTGTGATGAGCAAGGATAATGGCGTCGCGTAACTCGTTGGAAACCAGCTTTTCAGCCTCATCCATTTCAGCTTCACTGACAGCAAGATTGGTAAGGTTGGCCTTGTCGAATTTCAGTTCATATTCGCGCACAGCCTCGTCGCCACGCTGACGAATATCGTTCAGCACGGTGCTTACCGTCTCGTTCAGTTTCGTGAGGTCGAGACGCGGACGAGCCACAATCTCTGCCCATTGTTCTCTTGCGGGATATTTGTATATCTTCATAGAATCATTTTTTCAATAGGTGTCACCAGAATACCCTGAGCACCCATTTCCTTTAACTTGCCAATGATTTCCCAAAAGCGTTTCTGATCCAATACGGTGTGTACAGAGCACCAGTCGTCGTCGGCCAGTGGGATGATAGTGGGACTCTTCAAACCTGGTAGCACGTCGATAATCTCCTGCAGGCGGGCCTTGGGGGCGTTCATGCGGACATACTTCTTGTCCTCAGCATCCTTCACAGCCTTGAAGCGGAACAGCATTTCTTCGATGGTGGCTCGCTTGTCGGCACTCAGATTCTTATTGCCGATGAGCAGGGCCTCGCTCTTCATCACCACTTCTACCTCGCGCAAGTTGTTGCTGACCAGAGTAGAGCCGCTGGAAACGATGTCGAAGATGGCATCGGCCAAACCGATACCCGGGCTAATCTCTACGGAACCGGTGATGACGTGAATCTCGCAGTCGACACCCTGTTCCTTCATATAGTTACGCAGGATGTTAGGATAGGAGGTGGCTATCTTCTTGCCATTAAACCAGTTGACACCACGATACTCTATCTCTTTGGGGATGGCCAGCGACAGACGACACTGTGAGAAACCAAGACGGGTGATAATGTCGGCATCCTCGCCACGTTCTACAAACTCGTTCTCACCGACCACGCCAATATCTGCAACACCACTGGCCACACTCTGTGGTATATCATCATCACGTAGGTATAATACTTCCAATGGGAAGTTGCTCGACTGAACCAGTAGAGTGCGCTTTGAGGCACTGATCTTGATGTCGGCTTCGGCGAGCAGATTCATGGTGTCTTCGAACAGACGACCTTTCGATTGTACAGCTATTCTTAACATATCTCTATTAATTTCTTCTTTTAGCGTGCAAAATTACGCAAATTATGTGATATTTGCAAGAAAATGATTACTTTTGCACCCAAAATGCATAGAAAATGAGTCGAAACGGCATATATATTCAGTTTTTTGCCCTTCTTTTGCTATTTGTTGGATGCCAACAGAAGAAGCAGGAAAAGGTGATGACGCCATGGGGTGAAATAACAGATACCATTCCTACTGACGACAGTTTCGACTTGGACGACATCCAGCGTAACGGTGAACTGATAGCACTGACGCTGACCGGACCAGAGACTTATTATGACTATCGTGGTAAGCATTTGGGTGCGCAATATCTGTTGGCACAACGCTTTGCTGATAAACTGGGTGTCATGTTGCGTATGGAGGTTTGCCGCGATACGGCCGAGATGCAGCAACGGCTGGCTGATGGCGAGGCCGACCTGATTTGCTTTCCGCTGAGCAAACAGGGAATAGGATGGGTGGTAGGTGCCGATAAGGAAGACTTGGAGGTGGAACTGAAAAACTGGTATAAGCCATCATTCCTGGCTGAGGTGAAGAAAGAAGAGGAATTCCTTTTGTCATCACGTAGCGTGAAGCGTAAGGTGTTTGCGCCAATGTTGAACAGGGCTGGCGGCATCATATCACATTACGACGGCTTTTTCCAGCGTTATGCCTCTACAATACGCTGGGACTGGCGACTGTTGGCTGCCCAGTGTTATCAGGAGTCGACCTTCGACCCCCAAGCCCGCTCTTGGGCAGGAGCCTGCGGTTTGATGCAGATTATGCCAGGAACGGCCGACCATCTGGGCTTGGCGCGTAGCGACTTATATAATCCAGAAAAGAATATTGAAGCTGCTGTCCGCTATTTGGCTGAGTTGGAGCGGACCTTTAATGATATTCCTGAGCGAGCAGAGCGTACGAAATTTGTATTGGCAGCCTATAACGGTGGACATTTCCATATTCGTGATGCAATGGCTCTGGCTCAGAAGAACGGGCGCAATCCGCGACGCTGGGGTGATGTAGAGCCTTTCGTACTGGGCTTGGCTCGTCCGGAATACTATAACGACCCTGTGGTGAAACACGGCTACATGAGAGGTTCTGAGACCGTTGAGTATGTGCGCAAGATACATGAACGCTGGAATGGTTATCGCGGCGTTCCTACTGTTCGTTCCAGCTTTACGCCCAATAATGTACCACAGAAAGCCAAGCGCGAACGAAAGAAAAAGTACCAGGTGTAATATTACAACGTACCTTTTGTCGATGGCAGCTCGTAGTGGTAAATGTCTCTGCGTACAGCCATCTTCAGCGAACGGGCCAAAGCCTTGAAGATGCCCTCAATCTTATGATGTTCATTATCGCCTTCAGCCTTGATGTTCAGATTCATCTTGGCAGCATCGCTCAGACTTTTGAAGAAATGCAGGAACATCTCTGTGGGCATCTCGCCAATCTTCTCTCGATGGAATTCGGCATCCCAAACGAGCCAGGGACGACCTCCAAAGTCGAGGGCTACGGAGCAAAGACAATCGTCCATAGGCAGACAATAGCCGTAGCGCTCAATGCCTCGCTTGTCGCCTAATGCCTTTAGCAGACACTCACCCAAAGCCAGAGCTGTGTCCTCTATAGTGTGATGCTCATCAACATGCAGGTCGCCATGGGTATGAATCGTCAAGTCCATCATGCCGTGTTTGCCAATCTGTTCGAGCATGTGGTCGAAGAATCCCAGTCCTGTCTGGATGTCACAACGTCCATTGCCGTCCAGATCTACCTTGATATAGATATCCGTCTCTTTGGTAGTGCGCTTTACTTCAGCTTTACGCTCGCCGCCAAAGGCTATCTCTGCTGCTTTGTCCCAGCTGCCTATCTGCAGGAATCCGCATCCGATGTTCTCCGCAAACTGACGATCGGTATCTCTATCGCCAATAACGTAGCTGTGTTGGATATCGTATTCGGGATTGTTCATGTATTTCTCTACCAGTCCTGTGTTAGGTTTGCGCGTGGGGGCATTATCCTCAGGGAAGTGGGGATCGATGAGGATATCGTCAAACTCCACGCCTTCGCCTTTCAGCGTGTCGAGGATGAAGTTATGAACCGGCCAGAACGTATTCTCAGGAAACGCATCGGTTCCCAGCCCGTCCTGGTTGCTGACCATCACAAATTCGTAATCGGTATGCTGACGCAGGAAGATAAGGTTGCGGATAGCTCCCGGTACAAACATGAGCTTCTCAAATGCGTCTATCTGTTCGTCGGCAGGCTCCTGGATAATGGTGCCGTCGCGATCAATGAAGAGTATCTTTTTCATATTCATTCGTTTCGATTGAACCATAGATGTAGTAGTTGTGCGTCAGTGTTACCTGACTGACGTAGAACTGGATAAAGCTGCACAATGCAAAAGTGACAAAAGTCAGTGGCAGTATATATGAGGGCATGCCCAATGGATCGCCTATCAGAACTCCTTGCTGCGCCTGTTGGTTGGCAAAGCTGAGAATATTGGCAGGCAGAGTAATGACGAGGGTCATGATTTCAACCAGCAACAGGCTGACAAAGAACACCAGGAAGAGGAAGCCCCAGTGGCGGAGACCTCGACCATAGTTGTTGAACAAAGTGTTCCAGTAGTTACAGGGGGCTTCCATCAGGTATTTCATAAGCACATGGGCGAGTGGCAGTGCAAAGAGCAATACCAGCAGGGTGCATATTAACATGGCTCCCAATACAGTAGTCAGATGGCGCAAAGTGAACTGGGGGCTTAAAGCGTCGGCAGTAGCCAGCAAGCCAATGAATATCAACAGGGGAATAAGCAGTACCAACAAAGTCAGGAACACACCTTTCAGCGTGCGTCCCATCAGTCGCGGTGATGCAGAAAACCAATGTGGGGGTAGGGTAATGGTACCTGTATCCTTGTGCTCCTTCAGTTTATTCAAAATGCTGGCTGAGGCCAGACTGAGCGTAGCGATAGCCAACAGGGTGAGTCCGAGGATTTCAAGGATGTTGATGAAGTATTGGCGGAGCAATTCTATCGAGATAGCCTGCAATACCGTGATCTGATGCAGAATACTAACGGTGATTTCTGGTAACTTGATGCTAACCATTGCCCCTAGGGCTCCACAGCTTAAGGCATAGATGCATGCCATTTGCCACGAAGCCTTGAAAAGGCGGCGGAAATTGCCTGTATAGAGTTGAAAGCCTGCCTTGAGTACACTACGGTAGCTACGGGCTTTCATGAGTGTCAAATCGTCTTGTTTTTCCATTGCTTTTTTGCGTTTACGCCTGCAAAGGTACAAAATAAAGTGAAAAGTGAAAAGTGAAAAGTGAAAAATTTGTTGCTGCCATATAGGAATTTCACATTAATTTTGTATCTTTGCACACGATTATGAAGATATTGCAATGGGGCTTCATCGGATGCGGTGAGGTAACAGAAAAGAAGAGCGGTCCGGCTTTCTCGGAAGTGGAAGGCTCGTGCGTGGTGGCTGTCATGAGCCGCCAGGAGCAAAAGGCCCGCAATTATGCTGAGCGTCACGGCATACCAAGGTGGTATACGGATGCTCAGGAACTCATTGATGATCCTGACGTCAACGCAGTCTATATTGCTACTCCTCCGTCCAGTCATGCCACTTATGCCATTATGGCCATGAAGGCAGGAAAACCTGTCTACGTGGAGAAACCGCTGGCTTCCAGTTATGAGGACTGCGCGCGTATTAACCGCATCTCTGAGGAGACGGGCGTGCCTTGCTTTGTGGCATATTATCGTCGCTACCTCCCTTATTTTGAGAAGGTGAAGGAAATTGTGGATCGTGGTATCATTGGCAAGGTGGTCAATGTACAGGTGCGTTTTGCCGTTCCTCCACGTGACTTAGACTATGAACATGCTGAGAACCTGCCTTGGCGATTGCAACCAGATATTGCAGGTGGTGGCTATTTCTATGACTTGGCACCCCATCAGCTCGACCTGTTGCAGCATATCTTCGGCGTCATCATTGAGGCAAGAGGCATCTGTGCCAATCGTGGTGGTCTCTATAAGGCTGAAGATTCCGTCAGCGCCTGCTTTGAGTTCGAGAATGGCTTGCCAGGCAGCGGCTCTTGGTGCTTTGTGGCGCATGAGTCTGCTCGTGAAGACCGTATAGACCTTATTGGTGATCGTGGTTCCGTATCTTTCTCAGTTTTCGACTATCAGCCCATTCGCCTGCATACGCTTTATGGCGAGGAGAGCATTGCGGTGCCCAATCCGCCCTATGTACAGTTTCCGCTGATTAAAAATGTCATCGAGCATCTGCAGGGTATTGGACTCTGCGAGTGTACAAGTATTTCCGCTACGCCTGTCAATTGGGTACTCGACCGGATATTAGGTAAATTCTGAGTTGTATGAGAAAGGTGTGGCTGGTGATAGTGCTGATGGTGCTGACGGAAATGCAGGCTGTTGCATCTGACAGCGTTGAGGTGGAGAAGCCCAAGAAGGAGCTCAGCTGGTTGCGACGCACCATTCGCGGTTTCAGCTATATTGATACCAACTACGTGGAGCCACAGCATTATAATTGGTCTGTCATGGTACAAGGCACCTATAACTACGATTACTATAGGCTTAGTTCAACAGGTAGTAACCGCCAGACGGTAACCTTTGCTCCAGCACCAACTATCAAGTTCGGACCTTATTTTGGATGGCGCTGGATATTTGCAGGCTATACTTTTGATGTTAATCATGTGGATGTGAGCAAATTAAAGCAGGAGTTTGATTTCAGTATCTATGCTGCACAGCTGGGCGCTGACATCTACTATCGCCGGACGGGTTCTGATTATAAGATACGCGATGTGAATCTTGGAAATGGCATGGAGAAGGAACGCTTCGAAGATTTGCCCTTTGACGGATTAAATGTAGGAATTACAGGATTTAATATCTACTATATCTTCAACCACCAGCGCTTCTCTTATCCTGCAGCCTTTGCCCAAAGCACTATGCAGAAAATCAGTTGTGGTTCGTGGATGGCTGGCTTTGGCTATATGCGTAACTCGTTGGACTTTGATTACGAGAAGATGCAACAGGTGTTGCAGACACGAATCAGCCAACCTGTCAAGTTGGATAGCGGCTTGATGTTCAATAGTGTGAAATACTATAATATTAATGCCTCTGTAGGCTATGCCTATAATTGGGTGTTTGCACCCAGATTCCTGTTTTGCTCCAGTCTCTCGCTGGCGTTGGCTTATAAGAAATCACGAGGTATGACGGCCGATGAGGATAAGACAGGTTTCGACTTCAACAACTTTAACATTGATGGCATTGGCCGTTTTGCGCTGGTCTTTAATAATAATCGCTGGTACGCTGGCGCTTCTGCTATTGTTCGAGCCTTAAATTATCGTAAGTCGCGATTTGCAGCCAATAATATCTTTGGCAGTCTGAACTTTTATGTCGGTTATAATTTCGGTTTACGATCAGGTTATAAAAAGAAGAAAACATGATGAAGAAACGTTATATATATAATAAGGTGTCAGGATGGACAATAGCATTTATGCTGTTGTTGCCGCTTCCTGCCTATGCCCAGGTGACCTATCAGCGTCAGGACAGCATCCGGATTTGCCAACTGTTGGCTCAAAGCACACCGGAGACGACGACACTCTGGCTGGCACGCCAGTTCTTGGGCGTTCCTTATGTTGCCCATACCCTGGAAGTGAACGATCAGGAACAACTGGTGGTTAATACCCGTCAATTGGACTGTACCACATTGGTTGAAACGGTTACTGCCTTGAAATTGTGTGCACAGAGAGGGCAGCGACAGTGGAAGGACTATCTGAATACGTTGCGTCAGTTGCGCTATCGCCAAGGCCTGTTAGATGGCTACCCATCACGATTGCATTATTTTACCGAATGGATTGAAGATAAGAAGCAGATGCAGTTTGTCAAGGATATACAAAGTCCTAATCCTCCTTTTTCTGCTATCCAAACGGTTAATGTCTTTTATATGTCCGAGCATCCAGAGGCTTATAAGGCTCTGAAGGCCAATCCCAGTCTGATACCCGCAATCCGCCAATCGGAAAAGGCTGTTAGCGGTTTGAAGGCACGTTATATCCCCAAGTCGGCTCTTAGTAATCAGAAGCTGTTGCGAAAGGTGGTGAGCGATGGCGATATCATTGCCATTACTTGTAACAAGAGGGGACTGGATATTGCCCATTTGGGATTCGCTGTATGGCATAAGGATGGACTTCATCTGCTGAATGCCTCGCTGTTGCATCATAAGGTCATCGATGAGCCCATGACGCTCTATCAGTATATGCAGAAACATAAGTCGTTTACTGGTATTCGTGTGTTAAGAATAAATAATATGAAAACAATAAACTAAACTGATTATGGAATTACCTGATTTTATGAACTATGCCAATAAGTTCTCGAAGAAGGACTTTGCGGAAAAAATTGCCCGAGTGGCAAAGAGTGCTGGTTCAAAACTGGTCTATGCAGCCCTGATTCTCTATTATACATTGCAGAGCCCAAAGGTCAGCGCCACCAATAAAGCGATGATAATAGGTGCGCTAGGCTATCTGATCAGCCCGCTCGACGTCGTGCCCGATGCCATTCCCATTGCTGGATTAGCTGACGACTTAGGCGTGCTTATCTTCGTGCTGAAAAAGGTGTGGACGGATGTGGATCCAGACATCCAGGTAAAGGCCAGGAAGCGCTTATCTAAATGGTTTGATGAGGACGAAATAGAGGAAATCAACGACCTCTTTAAGACAGAATGACACAGGAGTATCAGATTCGTGTACAGCCTCATATTGCTGCCAACGAAAGGGCATTGCGCAGCTATTTGGCTGAAGAGTACGGATTCGATGTCCGTACTCTGACAGCCATTCGCATTCTGCGTCGTAGCATTGATGCACGACAGCGTACCATCTACGTTAATCTGAAGGTGCGCTGTTATATCAATGAACAGCCTCAGGACGATGAGTATGTGCATACTGAATATCCAGATGTCAGCGATAAGCCTCAAGTTATTGTGGTAGGCGCTGGGCCCGGTGGCTTGTTCGCTGCTTTGCGACTGATTGAGCTGGGCTTGCGTCCCATCGTGTTGGAACGAGGCAAGGATGTACATGAACGCAAGAAAGACCTGGCACAGATTGCAAAGACGCAACAGGTGGATGGCGAGAGCAACTACTGTTTTGGCGAGGGTGGGGCAGGAGCCTATTCTGATGGCAAGCTGTATACCCGGAGCAAGAAACGTGGGTCGATAGAGAAGATTCTGAATGTTTTTTGCCAGCATGGCGCTTCGACGAATATCTTAGCCGATGCTCATCCGCATATCGGTACCGATAAGCTGCCACGTGTCATAGAGGCTATGCGTAACACGATACTGAAGAGTGGTGGCGAGGTGCATTTCCAAACCAAGATGACGCAACTGATGATTAAAGGAGATTGTGTTACAGGTTGTATTGCCGCTGATAAAGAATACTTAGGGCCTGTCATTTTGGCAACAGGCCATTCCGCTCGCGATGTTTATCGTTATCTTGCAGATGCCAAGATTGATATCGAGGCAAAAGGTATTGCTATTGGTGTACGTTTAGAGCATCCTTCTGAGTTGATAGACCAGATACAATATCACTCGCGTCAAGGGCGTGGCAAATACCTGCCTGCTGCTGAGTATTCGTTTGTGACTCAGGTTGATGGACGCGGTGTCTACTCTTTCTGTATGTGTCCTGGTGGTTTTGTGATTCCTGCAGCTACTGGTCCTGAGCAACTGGTGGTCAATGGTATGAGTCCTTCCAATCGTGGCGGGCAATGGAGTAACAGTGGCATAGTTGTGGAAACACGAGCAGAGGATTTAGAAGGGAATGACCCTCTGCGCATGATGTGTTATCAGGAACAGATAGAGCGGGATTGTTGGCAACAGGGGAACAGGAAGCAGACTGCACCGGCTCAACGCATGGCTGATTTCGTCAATGGACGGTTAAGTTATGATTTGCCTCGCTCCAGCTATGCGCCAGGACTCATCTCTTCACCATTACATTTTTGGATGCCTAAACCCATCAGCCATCGCTTGCAGGAAGGATTCAAGGCCTTTGGACGTCAGTGTCATGGTTTCTTGACTAACGAAGCTACGATGATTGGAGTTGAAACACGCACATCCAGTCCAGTTCGTATCCTTCGTAATACCGAAACCCTGATGCATATCCGTATACAGGGACTCTTCCCTTGTGGCGAAGGAGCAGGCTATGCTGGCGGTATTGTATCAGCAGGAGTTGATGGCGAGCGTTGTGCTGAGATGTGTGCAACATGGCTTAATCGCTAAAAAAAGTTTAAATGTTTGGCTGTTTGCCTATCATTTCGTATCTTTGCCCTTTAGAAACAAATCTATTTAAAACGTTATAAGCATTATGTTATCACAACAAGACCTGAAACAGTTGGCTCAGAAGGGTATTTCTGAAGCACAAATCGAGAGACAGTTAGGTGAGTTTAAAACCGGTTTCCCCTTCCTGAAGTTGGAAGCTGCAGCAGCTATCGGCAAAGGCATTGTTGCTCCGTCGGAGGCTGAGCGCAAGCAGTATGTAGAGGCTTGGCAGCAGTACAAGGCAGGGGGCAAGAAGGTAGTGAAGTTTGTACCAGCATCAGGTGCAGCCAGTCGTATGTTCAAAGACATGTTTGCCTTTGTCGATGCCGACTATGACGTGCCTACCACCGATTTCGAGAAGAAGTATTTTGACAACATCGAGAAATTTGCTTTCTACGATGAGCTAGATGCTGCCTGCCAGAAGAATCAGGGCAAGGGTATTAAAGCGCTCATAGCCGAGGGTAATTACAAGGCCGTTGCAGCTAATATGCTGAAGGCTGAGGGACTGAACTACGGACAGTTGCCCAAGGGCTTGCTCTTGTTCCACAACTATGCAGAAGGTGCTCGCACGCCTATGGAGGAACACTTGGTAGAAGGTGCACTTTATGCTGCTTCGAATGGTGAGGCTCATGTGCATTTCACCGTTTCTCACGAGCATATGGAACTGTTTAAGGCTAAGGTGGCTCAGAAGGCTGACCTCTATGCCAAGAAGTATGGTATCAAGTACGACATCTCTTTCTCAGAGCAGAAACCTTCGACGGATACTGTTGCTGCTAATCCTGATGGTACGCTGTTCCGTAATTCTGATGGTTCGTTGTTATTCCGTCCGGGCGGACATGGTGCTCTGATCGAAAACCTGAACGAGATTGAGGCTGATGTTATCTTTGTGAAGAATATCGATAATGTGGTGCCCGACCGTTTGAAGGATGATACCGTCGAATGGAAACAGGTCATCGCTGGTGTGCTAGTGACATTACAGAAGAAGGCCTTCGAATATCTGCGTCTGTTGGATACAGGTAAGTATACACATGAGCAGATAGAAGAGATGATTCGTTTCGTGCAGCAAGACCTGTGCTGTCGTAAGGCAGACATCAAGGAATTGGAGGATGCTGATCTGGTTATCTATCTGCGCAAAAAACTGAATCGTCCTATGCGTGTTTGTGGTGTGGTTAAGAATGTGGGTGAACCTGGTGGTGGCCCGTTCCTTACCTACAATCAGGATGGCACTGTCAGCTTGCAGATTCTTGAGTCGAGCCAGATTGATAAGTCAAATAAGGAATATATGGAGATGTTTACCAAGGGTACTCACTTCAATCCCGTAGACCTCGTTTGTGCTGTTCGCGACTACAAGGGTAATGCCTTTGACCTGCCAAAGTATGTTGATCCTACCACAGGCTTCATCTCGCAGAAGTCGAAGAGTGGTAAGGAGTTGCAGGCATTAGAGTTGCCTGGCTTGTGGAATGGTGCTATGAGCGACTGGTCAACGGTATTCGTTGAGGTGCCTCTCTCTACTTTCAATCCTGTAAAAACAGTTAATGATCTATTGCGCGACCAACACCAGTAAGGAAATTAAAGATTAAACATTAAAAATTAAAGATGAGAGATTAAAGATATGATATGAACAAAAAGAATATTTTAGCTATCGGAATGGCTTCCGCTATGATGCTAACATTTAACTCCTGCCAGCAGAATTCTCGTGAGAACCCTCTGCTGGCAGAGAGTTCTTTACCATTCGGCGTAATAGATTTTGGTAAGGTTCAGACATCTGACTATATGCCTGCCTTTGAGGTTGCCATGCAGCAGCAACGTGATGCGATTCAGGCTATTGTTGAAAGTCAGGACTCTGCTACGTTTGAGAATACCATCCTGCCTTTGGAAGACAGTGGTCGTTTGTTGAGTCGTGTTAGTAGCGTTTTCTTTGCTCTGATTGAAGCTGATAAGTCGCCTGAACTCAGCGAGATAGAAAAGAAGGTAAAGCCTATGTTAACTGATCTTCAGAACGAAATATCGTTTAACAAGGCTCTTTTCCAGCGCATCAAGCAGGTATATGACAAGCAGCATGACACGTTGACGGGCGAAGATCAGAAACTCTTAGAGGAAGTCTATAAGGACTTCGTTCGTAAAGGCGCTCTCTTGTCTGATGACAAGATGGCCCGCATGAAGGAGATTAACCTGCGTATCAGCGACCTTCAGCAGCAGTGGGGTGATCTTTTGCAGGCTGCTACTAACGACGCTATTGTATGGGTTGACAATAAAGAAGACTTGGCTGGCCTCAGCGAGGCCGATATTGCTCAGTGTCAGAAGGATGCTGAGAGTCGTGGGGGCAAGGCGCCTTATGCCATTGTCATCGTAAATACCACGCAACAGACACCCCTTGCCAGTCTCGACAATCGTGAATTGCGTAAGAAGGTCTACGAGGCTTCCATACATCGTGCTGACGGAACGGGTAAGTTCAATACTTTCCCCATCGTGGTGGAGATTGCCAAGTTGCGTGCTGAACAGGCCGAACTCATGGGCTATCCTAATTATGCCTCCTATTCACTGGAGAATACGATGGCCAAGACCCCGGAGAATGTCTATGATTTCCTGATGAACCTGATTAAGGCCTATGTGCCCAAGGCTGATGCCGAGACAAAGGCCATTGAGAACTTTGCCCGCAAGAGTCAGGGTGCCGAATTTCAGTTGCAGGCCTACGACTATTTCTATTATTCCGCCAAGATGAAGAAGGAATTGCATGATGTCTCCGACGACGAGGTGAAGCCTTATTTCAATGTCGACAGCGTGCTGATCAATGGCGTGTTCTATGCCGCTAATCGTGCCTACGGACTGACCTTTAAGGAGCGTACTGACATTCCAACGTATCATCCTGATATGCGCGTCTTTGAGGTGTTCGACAAGGACGGCCAATCGATGGCTTTGTTCTATGGCGACTACTACCGTCGTGCATCGAAGCGTGGTGGTGCATGGATGGATAACTTTATCGACCAGAGTCACCATTGGAACCAGAAACCCGTAATCTTTAATGTTTGCAATAGTGCTAAAGCTCCTGATGGCAAGCCTTCGTTGCTGACATGGGACGAGGTGACTACGATGTTCCACGAGTTCGGACATGCCCTGCATGGCATGCTCTCCAATTGTAATTATCGCAAGCTGTCAGGTACCAGCGTGGCTCGCGACTTCGTCGAGATGCCCTCGCAGTTCAACGAGTCGTTCGCCACCATTCCTGAGGTGTTCGACCACTATGCACGCCACTACGAGACCAACGAACCCATGCCAGCCGATCTGAAGGAACGCATGCTCAAGAGTATCAACTTCCAGCCGTGCTACGCTTTGGGTGAGAACCTCGCTGCATCGTCGCTCGATATGGCTTGGCACATGCTCGCCTCGAAGGATATCCCGTCGGCTGACAAAGCTATGGAGTTCGAGACGGAGGCGTTGCGTAAGGTGGGACTTCTGAATCCTTTTATTCCGATTCCGCCCCGCTATCATACCAGCTATTTCAATCATGTATGGGGTGGGGGCTATGCCGCTGGTTACTACAGCTATCTGTGGACAGAGGTATTGGCTGTCAATGTGGCTGATACCTTTGAGAAACTGGGTGCCCTGAAGCCCGAAACGGGTCAGGCTATGCGTGATAAGATATTGAGTCGTGGCAATACAGGCGATCTCATGCAGATGTTTGCTGACTTTACTGGTATGCAACAGCCTGATGCCTCAGCCATCCTCCGTGCCAGAGGATTGTGAAAATGTTATTGCTTTATGCAAAAAAGTGACAAATTGTTTGGTTGTTTCAGAAGAAATGAGTACTTTTGCAGCCGATAAACAAAAATGAAAAGAAAGATGAAGTCTCTGAACCTGATTAGCAACATTATTATTCGACTGCGTAAAAGTGGCCGGAAGTGATGGGGGTATTCAGAAAATTAAAGATTAAAAACAAAGATTAAATATGAACGAGCCTTTCTCACTTCCGGGTGTGGAGAGGCTCTTTTCGTATAATTCATCGAAATATTGACATAAAAGGAAAAAAGATGAGTGACAGATTGTTTATTTTCGACACAACGCTCCGCGACGGTGAACAAGTTCCAGGATGCCAGTTGAACACCGTAGAGAAGATTCAGGTGGCTAAGGCGCTTGAGCAGTTGGGCGTGGATGTGATCGAAGCAGGATTCCCTATTTCAAGTCCAGGCGACTTTAACAGTGTGATTGAGATATCAAAGGCCGTGACATGGCCTATCATCTGTGCGCTGACACGAGCAGTAGAACGCGATATCGACGTGGCTTTCGAGGCCCTTCAGTATGCCAAGCACAAGCGTATACACACGGGTATCGGCACGAGCGACGAACATATTCTATATAAGTTTAACTCAACCCGCGAGGAAATCTTAGAGCGAGCTGTTGCTGCAACGAAATATGCCAAGAGATTTGTAGACGATGTGGAGTTCTACTGCGAGGATGCCGGACGTACTGATAACGAGTATCTGGCTCAGGTAGTAGAGGCGGTGATTAAGGCTGGAGCAACGGTTGTAAACATACCCGATACCACCGGATATTGCTTGCCACAGGAGTATTTCGATAAGATTAAGTATTTGAAGGAGCATGTTGATAATATCGATCGCGCCATTATCTCTACACATTGCCACAACGACTTGGGAATGGCTACTGCCAACACGTTTAACGGCGTGATGGCCGGTGCCCGTCAGGTTGAGGTTACCATTAACGGCATAGGCGAGCGAGCTGGAAACACATCGCTCGAGGAAATCGCCATGATACTGAAGTGCCACAAGCAGTTGGGTATTGAGACAAATATCAATACCACCAAGATTTATCCTACATCTAGAATGGTGTCGAGCCTGATGAATATGCCCGTTCAGCCCAACAAGGCTGTTGTGGGCCGAAACGCTTTTGCCCACTCAAGCGGCATCCATCAGGACGGTGTGCTGAAGAATGTTCATACCTACGAGATTATGGACCCCAAGGATGTGGGAATCGATGATAACAGCATCGTATTGACTGCTCGCAGTGGTCGTGCAGCTCTGAAGCATCGTCTGCATGTAAACGGCGTAGATTTGAGCGAAGAGAAACTCGACAAGGTTTATGAGAAATTCTTGATTCTAGCCGACCAGAAGAAGGAGGTTACCGATGCTGACGCTCTGATGCTTGCTGGTGCAGATACCGCTGATACTCACGCAGTTAGACTCGACTTCCTGCAGGTTACTACAGGTAAGGGTGTGAAGAGTGTGGCCTCTATCGGATTGGACATCAGCGGGCAGAAATTCGAGGCTGCAGCTAGCGGAAACGGTCCTGTTGATGCTGCTATCAAGGCACTGAAGAAGATCATCATGAAGCAGATGACGCTGAAGGAGTTCACTATTCAGGCCATCTCGAAGGGATCAGACGATGTGGGTAAGGTACACATGCAGGTAGAGTACGACGGAAGCTTGTACTACGGCTTTGGCGCCAACACCGATATCGTGACCGCCAGCGTCGAGGCTTATATCGATTGTATCAACAAATTTAAGAAGGAGGACGAATGAATACGTTATTCGACAAGATCTGGGATAAGCATGTAGTTCAGCAGGTGGAAGATGGTCCCACGCAGCTCTACATCGACCGTTTGTATTGCCACGAGGTAACGTCGCCTCAGGCGTTCGACGGCATGAGGGCTCGCGGACTGAAATGTTTCCGCCCCAAGCAGATCTACTGCATGCCCGACCACAATACGCCTACGCACGATCAGGACAAACCGATAGAGGATCCTGTATCTAAGAAGCAGGTAGATACGCTAGCTAAGAACGCCGAAGAGTTCGGCTTGACTCACTACGGCATGATGTCGAAAGATAACGGCATCATCCACGTGGTAGGGCCTGAAAAGGGTTTGAGTCTGCCGGGAATGACGATTGTCTGCGGCGATTCGCACACCTCTACTCATGGTGCTATGGGGGCAGTGGCTTTCGGCATCGGCACTAGCGAGGTTGAGATGGTTATGGCCTCGCAATGCATTCTGCAACAGAAGCCTAAGTCTATGCGCATATCGATAAACGGCGTGCTGGGCAAGGGCGTTACGGCTAAGGATGTGGCGTTGTACTTGATGTCGAAACTTACAACAAGCGGCGCTACGGGCTACTTCGTGGAGTATGCCGGTTCTACGGTTAAGGCTATGACGATGGAGGGTCGACTTACGCTTTGTAACCTCTCGATAGAGATGGGGGCTCGCGGAGGTTTCGTGGCTCCCGATGCTACCACGTTTAATTACCTGAAGGGTCGCGAGTTTGCACCAAAGGGAGAGGAGTGGGACAAGGCTGTGGCTTACTGGAAGACGCTTAAGAGCGGCCCCGATGCCGTGTTCGACAAGGAACTTACCTTCGATGCTGCTGATATTGAACCTCGCATAACTTACGGCACTAACCCCGGTATGGGTATCGGTATAACAGAAAACATTCCTTCCGAGGGCGATGCAAACTTCGATAAAGCCCTGAATTATATGCAGTTTGAAGCGGGACGCAAACTCCTTGGCACCAAAGTGGATTATGTCTTCCTTGGTGCTTGCACTAATGGCCGAATAGAGGATTTTCGCGCGTTCGCATCTATCGTAAAAGGTCGCCGTAAGGCCGACGATGTTGTGGCTTGGCTAGTGCCTGGCTCATGGGCAGTTGATAAGCAGATTCGCGAGGAAGGTCTCGACAAGGTGCTCGAGGCTGCGGGCTTTGAAATTCGTCAGCCCGGATGTTCGGCCTGTCTGGCTATGAATGATGATAAGGTGCCGGCTGGCAAGTTGGCGGTATCAACATCTAACCGTAACTTCGAGGGTCGCCAAGGTCCTGGTGCTCGTACCGTCCTGGTTTCGCCTCTCACCGCCGCCGCGGCCGCTGTAACTGGAGTGATAACCGATCCAAGAGAACTATTATGAAACAGAAATTCGATGTGATAACAAGTACTTGTGTTCCACTTCCGTTGGAGAATGTGGACACAGACCAGATAATACCCGCACGATTCCTTAAGGCTACAACCCGCGAGGAGATATTCTTTGGCGACAACCTGTTTCGCGATTGGCGATACAACGCCGATGGTACGCCTAACAAGGACTTCGTGCTGAATAATCCCGTTTACTCGGGCTGCATACTCGTAGCGGGTAAGAACTTCGGTTCGGGTTCATCTCGCGAGCACGCCGCTTGGGCTATCGCGGGTTACGGATTCCGCGTGGTTATCAGCTCGTTCTTTGCCGATATCCACAAGAATAATGAACTGAACAACTTTGTATTGCCTGTCGTGGTCAGCGAAGACTTCTTGGCTGAGCTCTTCGAGAGCATCAAACAGAATCCTAAGATGGAGGTCGAGGTAGATCTGCCTCGTCAGACGGTCACCAATAAGGCTACCGGCCGTCAGGAACCATTTGAGATTAACGGATATAAGAAACATTGTCTGATTAACGGACTCGATGATATTGATTTTCTGGTTCAGAATCAGGGAAAAACAGTAGAATGGGAACAGCACAACAAATAGATAACTATCAGCGTATTCCTCCCTTTGTGGAGATTATGGATTCGACGCTGCGTGATGGAGAGCAGACCAATGGTGTCAGCTTTCTGCCTCATGAGAAGTTGGTCATGGCTCGTCGACTGCTCAACGACCTGAATGTCGACCGCATCGAGGTGGCATCGGCCCGTGTGTCGGAAGGCGAGTGCGAAGCCGTTACCAAGATTTGTCGTTATGCCCAGCAGATAGGTCGTCTGGATAGGGTAGAGGTGTTGGGATTCGTCGATGGCGGCAAGTCTGTCGATTGGATTGTCGAGTGTGGAGGCCAGGTCATCAACCTGTTGGCGAAGGGTTCGTTGAAACATTGTACCAATCAGCTGAGCAAGACGCCTGAGGAGCATATTAACGACATCAAGCGCGAAGTGGCTTATGCCCAGCAGAAGGGCGTGAGCGTCAACCTCTATCTGGAGGACTGGTCGAACGGCATGAAGGATTCGCCAGATTATGTCTATCAGTTGATGGATGCGCTGGTTGATTTAGGAAGTATCAAGCGTTTCATGCTTCCTGACACTTTGGGTGTGATGAATCCTTTGCAGGTTATCGAGTATTTCCGCAAGATGATGAAGCGTTATCCAGACCTTCATTTCGATTTCCATGCCCATAACGATTACGATTTAGCAGTGTCTAATTCGCTGGCAGCCGTGTTTAGCGGTGCCAAGGGTTTGCATGTCACTATCAACGGATTAGGTGAACGCTGTGGAAATGCCCCAATGGCTAGTGTACAGGCTATTCTGAAGGACCAGTTTCATGCCAAGACGAACATCGTGGAGAGTCAGCTTAACGACATCTCGCGCATGGTCGAAAGTTTCAGCGGTATCAGCGTAGCCCCCAACCAGCCCATCGTGGGTGAATATGTTTTTACGCAGGTGGCTGGTGTCCATGCTGATGGCGACTCAAAGGATAAACTCTATTACAACGAGCTGATTCCTGAGCGCTTTGGCCGTAAGCGCGAATATGCCTTGGGTAAGAACTCCGGGCGTGCCAATATAGCTAGGAATCTAGAGGAATTAGGACTGGAACTGACTCCCGAGCAGACGAAGCGTGTCACCGAACGTATTACGGAACTGGGCGATAAGAAGGAGATCGTGACTCAGGAAGATCTTCCCTATATCGTTTCCGATGTCTTGAAGCACGATGGTTCAACGGATAAGGTGAAACTTATCAGTTATGTGGTGTCGACGGCCTACGGTCTGAAGCCTGGTGCCAATGTGCGCGTGGAAATCAACGGACAGCAATATGAGGCAGGTGCTACGGGTGACGGACAATATGATGCTATCGTCAAGGCCCTGCGCTACATCTACAAAAAATACCTGAACCGCACATTCCCTGTGCTTGCCAACTATCAGGTTTCCATTCCTCCTGGCGGTCGTACCGATGCGTTGGTGCAGACGGTTATCACATGGCATCATGGCGACACGCTCTTGCGCACCCGTGGCTTGGATGCCGACCAGACGGATTCTGCCATCAAGGCCACCTTCAAGATGCTGAACATCATAGAGAATGAACTTCATAATAACGATATAACGAAATAAATCTTTTGAGAATATGAAATTAAAAATCGCTGTGCTTCCGGGCGATGGTATCGGACCGGAGATTATGAAACAAGGCGTGGCTGTGCTCGATGCGATCGCTGCTAAGTGCGGACATGAGTTTACTTATGAGGAGGCAATCTGTGGCGCTCATGCCATAGAGGAGGTTGGCGATCCTTATCCTGACAGCACCCACGAGGTTTGTATGAAGGCCGATGCTGTGCTCTTTGCTGCGGTTGGCTCGCTGAAGTTCGATAACGATCCTACTGCCAAAATCCGTCCAGAAACAGGATTGTTGGCTATGCGCAAGAAGTTGGGACTCTATGCTAATGTGCGCCCTGTGGCCACCTTCGACTGCCTGCTTCATAAATCACCGCTGAAGGAAGATTTGCTGCGCGGAGCCGATTTTGTGGTTATTCGCGAACTGACCGGTGGCATGTATTTTGGTGAGAAATATCAGGATAATGATAAGGCTTACGACACCAATATCTATACCCGCCCTGAGATTGAGCGCATCCTGAAGGTTGCCTTTGAAATGGCCAGAACCCGTAAGAAGCATCTGACTGTTGTCGATAAGGCTAACGTGTTGGCTTCTAGTCGTTTGTGGCGACAGGTTGCACAAGAAATGGAACCCCAATATCCTGATGTGAAGACCGACTATTTGTTTATCGACAATGCCTCGATGCGTGTTCTCACCGAGCCCCGTTTCTTCGATGTCATCGTGACCGAAAATACCTTCGGCGATATCCTGACCGACGAGACTAGCTGTATCACCGGTTCTATGGGTTTGCAGCCCTCGTCATCGCTTGGCGAGCACACCCCGTTGTTCGAGCCTGTTCACGGCTCATGGCCGCAGGCTGCCGGACAGAATCTTGCCAACCCATTGGCTCAAATCCTCTCGGCTGCTATGCTGCTCGAGCACTTCGGTCTTGAGAAAGAAGGTGCTCTTGTGCGCGAGGCTGTTAATGCTTCGCTCGATGCTAATGTGCGCACGCCTGAAATTCAGGTCGAAGGCGGAAAGAAATATGGTACTATCGAAGTAGGTCAATGGATTGTAGATTATATCACAAAGGCATAGTCTTTTGGCTTTTGGCCTTTGGCTTTTGGCTTTTGGCGGCACAAGACGTTAAGAGTCAAGAGCTAACAGCTAACAGCCAGCAATGGCGCGACACACTGACGGCTTTGAACCGTCAGATTGCAGCCTCGTCATGGTCTACTGATTTGCACCTGCGCAAGGCAAATGCCAACCTGCAACTGAAACAATGGCAGTATGCTGTCGACGAGTATTCACTGGTACTCCAGCGCGAGCCTCACAACCCTGCAGCTCTCTTCTACAGGGCTTATGCACACACTCATCTGCGCCGTTTCGATCTTGCGCGCAACGACCTTAACGACCTCTTGATGTTTCTGCCTCATCATTTCGAGGCGCGTCTCTCGTTGGCTGTTGTATTACAGCAGATGGGACGCAAACAGGATGCACTTGATCATTTGAACCAATTGGTGCAGCATCATGCCGACTCAGCGGTGGCCTATGCTGTCCGAGCCAATCTGGAACGCGACCTTAAGCAGGACGATGCAGCTCTCTACGACTGGGAACGGGCCGAAAAGCTGGCTCCTCGTGATCCAACCTATGTGGTGTCGCATGTCGACCTTCTCTTGGTGCTCGAACGCCGCAAGGAGGCCCGGAGGGTGTTAGATATGGCTGTGGATCGTGGTATTCCCCGTGGCATGTTGCTTGAATGGTATGAAAAAACAAAACGAAGATAATGAAGAACCGACATTCCCAAAAGATTCCGTTTCTGCCCGGCAAACGCCAGTTTGTGTGGGGCTTTTTGGCTGTTGTCCTCCTGTTGGCTGGTATCCGTTATTGGCGTGAGCAGGGTGGGGTGACCGACCTTACTCCATCGCTCCCCGATATGTCTGCCACTAAGCCTCACCGCATTCGTTCTGTGGCTAATTATCAGGCCGCATTTCCTGACAGTCAGGCGGTACAGATAGTGGCTGCCAACAAATGGGGTGTGCGACCGGTAAAGAACCGCGACGATGCCGAGAAGCGCAAGACAGAACTGGTCTATGTCGGCGAGAGTCCCTATTACCATGTCGACCGTCTGAGCAGCAGCATTCCCTATCTGGTACCCCGTGCTGCCCTGTTGTTGCAGGACATTGGCCAGGCTTTCTACGATAGCCTCTATGTCAAGGGCGTGCCCTTCAACCAGCTCATCGTCACCAGTGTTCTGCGCACCATGGACGATGTTGCCCGCCTGCAGCGTCATAATGGCAATGCCACCGAAAACTCTTGCCATCTCTATGGTACTACCTTCGATATCTGTTACAACCGCTACGAGCCTGTGGGCCGCGAGGTGCGCAACGATACCCTTAAGTGGGTGCTCTCCGAGGTGCTTCGCGACAAGCGCAACGAAGGCCGCTGCTATATCAAGTACGAGGTGAAGCAGGGTTGTTTCCACATGACTGTCCGTTAACTCTTCATTTTTAATCTTTAAAGCTATGAGTATGCGTGAAAGAATATACCAGATTGTTGAGCAGAAGAACCACGATCGGCTTGTTTCCAGTAATTACGACATGCTGATGCTGTTCGCCATCGCCATTGGCATTATTCCTTTGATGTTTCGCGAGCACTATCGCCTCTTCTGGTTTTTCGACCTCTTCTCGGGCATTTGTTTCATTGTCGACTACATTTTCCGTTGGGTGATAGCCGACTACGATTCTAAACGCAAGGGATGGCGGGTGTTTGTCATCTATCCCTTCACCCCGATGGCCATCATCGACCTGTTGTCCATCCTGCCTGTCTTCAACTTGCTGGGTCCGACGTTCAAGGTGTTCCGTGTATCGCGTCTGCTCAAGATTCTGCGCATCTTCAAGGTTATTCGCTATTTTGAGCCCCTGGAAATCATTATTGCTGTGGCGCGTAAGCAGAGCCGCATTCTGATGACCGTCTTCTCGCTGGCCATCTTCTATATCTTCATTACCGCGCTCATCATGTTCAATGCCGAGGAACAGATTGATCCAGCCACCGGCAAGTATCTGTTCATCGATTTCTTCGATGCCTTCTATTGGGCTGCCTGTACACTGACTACTGTGGGCTATGGCGACCTTTATCCCATTACTGATACGGGCCGTGTCATCAGCATTATTTCCTCTATCGTTGGCATAGCTATTATTGCCCTTCCTTCCGGTATTGTCACTGCAGGCTACATGGACGAGCTTAAGAACAGAAAAGAAGAGAAAGAGCAACTGAAGGACGACGGCAATACGCCCGAAGACTGTTAGGATAGGGGGAGCGACATGACGAACCGGGCACCGTCGGTATAGCTGGTGTCGAGTGTGATGTCGCCATGCATGTGGCGGATGAGCGAACGGGAAATGGTGAGGCCAATGCCAGTACCTTCGGAATATTCGTTGAGCTGTACGAACGCGGTAAATATTCTCTCAGCCTGTTCGGGCGGAATGCCAATACCTGTATCCTCTACTACAAAGACCACCTGCTGCTGATCCACGCTGACGTTGAGCGTTACGCGAGCATGATGGGCTTCTTGCTTTTGATTCTTAAATGCCAATGGATGAGTAAACTTGATGGCATTATCGAGCAGCTGAGTCAACGCCTTGAGTGCCGCCCTCTGATTCGTGATAAACGATATCGACTTGGCCTCGGGTGATAGCTGCAACTGGAACTCCAAGTGTTCAGCCTTCTGGATGCGGCTCTCCTTGACAGCCTGCGCCACCACGTCGGCAGGGCATACCATGTCGCTGCATTCTATCTCGGCATCGCTGTTAACCATACTCAAGTCGAGCATCTTATCCATCAGATGGGTGATGCGTTCGCTATTCTCACCTATCTTCTTACAGATGTCCTGCATCTCGTCGTAGTTGATTTCGATATCCCAGTTGGACAGTACCTGACTGAATCCTGACAGCAAGTTGAGCGGTGTGCGCACTTCGTGGGATATCTGCCTGATAAACTCCGTCTTCATGCGCGACGATTCCTCAGCTCGCTCGTTGGCCAGCATCAGTTGTCGATAAGCCTTGCGGCGTTGGATGGTGTAGACGAGGAAGAAGATGATGAAGATAACCATCACGCTGACCACCGTTATCAGTCGCTGCTGTGACAGCTCGGCACGCTGCTCGGCTATCTGGCGCTCCTTGCCCTCGGTGTCGTAGATGGTAGACAGCAGATCGGCATCGTTTATCTTCTGACGCACGATGGCCGTATCGTAGTATTCTGCCACCAGCGAGGCTACTCTGAGTGCCGAATCGCGGTGCCCAGCCATAAGGTTCGCACGGTATTTGGGTATCATGTAGCGGCCAATGGCTTCGAGGTCGGCCTTATAGCCTCTCTCTTTCAGAAAGCGGTCCAACTCTCGGTAATTGCGGGCAGCCTCCTCGTAGCGTTGCGTCAGCATCAGATATTCGTTGCTGTTGATGATGCTGCCCAGCTGCTTGGCCATATTGGTCGACAGATATAGGGCATAGGCCTGCTCAGCATCGTCTTTGCGTCCCTGTGCTTGAGCCAAGAGAGCCTTGCTGTAGTTGATTTCGGCCTTCATCTCGTCAATGAATATCGAATCGCGGTGTGGGTGTTTAATGGCTGCGTCATAGAGCGAGTCCTGCCGTTCTATCCATGGGGTAGCCTCGTTAAATCGGTTGGTGTGGATATAGCTTCTGGCAATGGCGTTCATGTTCTTCTGACATTCCAGATAGTCCAGCGGCTCGTGGTTCACGTCCAGTCGCGCATGCATGCTCTTTAGCGACTTCTGGAAACTGTTGGCGGCCTCCGAGGCCTGATTCAGATAAAGCTGGCATTCGCCTATCATCTGGGCAATGTCGTGATGGTCTATAAAAGAGTTGTAACCGGCAGCCTTCAACTTGCGATCCGCGTTATAAGCCTCGCGCAGCACTCTGTCGTAGCGTCTCATGTTGCAGAGCAGCCGGATGTAGTCTTTATATGCATAGATATACGAATCGATGTCGGCTTTGCTCTTCAGTTCCTTTACGTCGATTTTTGCCAACTTATAATACATGTTCAGTGAAGTGCGCAGTTGGCCCATGATGTTGTAGGCAATCGACTTGTAGAAGATAGCCCTCACCTCTGTGATGTCGCCAGCGCGTTCGAAGCTGTCGGTTATCTCAATCAATCGTGTCAGATTGCGTTCGTCACCGATGACCGATATGATGGAGTCGGCTTGGTTGTAGCCGTCGCTGCTGTCAACAGAAGACCGATTATTATCCTTGCAACCAACCATTGCGACCAGTGCTAACACGATGATAATCAGTCTTTTGCTGTTGTGATAATTCATATCTGCTAATAAATCGTTTTTTATTTGGTGCGTTCTTTTAGCTTTGCCAACAAATCGGTGAGTGCGCCTGTCCAATCCTCGTTGTTCTTCGGACAAAGGGTGTGCATGCCCATAGCTGCCGCTGCCTCCACGTTGCGGG
This sequence comes from uncultured Prevotella sp., assembly GCA_947164965.1. GTDB lineage: Bacteria > Bacteroidota > Bacteroidia > Bacteroidales > Bacteroidaceae > Prevotella. The sequence goes on from CAMUYR010000016.1 coordinate 38,789, forward strand.
GCCCGTCGTCTACAAAGACGGTCTCTGCGGCTGTGGCCTGCTGTCCTTTCAGCATCATCTCAAAGATGGCGCGCTGTGGTTTCATCACCTTGCATTCGTAACTGAGGTAGAGGGCGTCGAAGAAGTAGCCGATGGCGTGACCATGCCCGTCGAAATCATTGCCTGCCCATTGCATCATAAAGGGATTGGTGTTCGACAGCAGACAGACCTTATAGCCCGCCTCGCGCAGCTTCAGAATCGTTTCCAGATTGTGCTGCGGCACGTGCTCAACATAGCCGTGCCAGGCCCAATAGCAGTCGTTCATCGTCAATGGGCTGCCCACCATCGCGCTCAACTCACGCCGGAAGTCCTCCTCGTCGATGCGGCCCGACTCCAAGTCGCCGAAGATACCCTTCTGCTCAAAGGCATCCAGTTGCCGGCGGGCATCCTTCAGGCCTATCTCCTCGAATCGCCAGACCGCCTGTTCATAATTCAGGGCTAGCACCACGCCACCTAAGTCGAAAGCTATGTTCTTTATCTCACTCATATTCGATTGCAAAGATACGAAAAATAATATAGAATTGCAAGCATCACGCAAAGAAATCTGGACAACAGTATGTGTGCTACTTCGTCAGTTTCTGCACATATTTCACGGGTTCGCCATCGCCTTTCAGCACGTCGGCAAAGGTCTGGGGTTTGATGGTGACGGGACCGGAGATAAATTCAGGAATGTTGTAGCAGCGCATGAACTGGCGGTGATAGTCGGGGTCGGCACAGGGCAGTTCGAAGGGCTTGGTGCCGTGTCCGTCCTTGTCGATATGAGCAAAGAATGGACGGGTATAGGTGCCATCGTCGCGTCGGCTGCTGAAGACTACCCAGCGTCCGTTGCTCGACCATGAGTGATAGCTCTCGGTGTCGGGCGAGTTGAGCTCCTCGGCGGGTCGCGTTTCACCAGTCTGCAGATCCATCAGCCAGAGGTCGGCATCGTGGTGCCAGATGTGGAACACGCCGAATTCGGCAAGTGCGAACATGAGGTAGCGGCCGTCGGGTGAGATGCGGGGCAGGGTGGCACTCTTGTTGATGCTGTCGGCAGCGAAGACGAGCTGTCGGGGCCCGAAGGTCATGGTCTCGGGGTCGAAGCTCTTCTTATAGATATTGTATTTGATTTCTTTAGACCGCCTCACAATCTCTCTTGTCTTGACCGATGTGGTGTCGTGGCGCTCGAAGTGGGCGCTGCAGTAGTAGAGTGTCTTACCGTCTGGAGCCCAGGCGGGGAACACCTCCAGTTCGGTGCTGTCGTTCTCGAGATTGGTCACCTCGCCTTTGTCGACTTTGTAGGCGATGATGTCGCTCTCGGAATCGTACACCTCAATCTTGTTATGGTCGACGGTATGGAAGCTCTGGTTGGTCTTGTTGGTGGAGTAGACAATCAGGTTGAGCCAGGGATGCCATGCGGGATAGACGCCGGCAGAGAGGATGGAGTCGTTCTTCATATTCACCTTCTTGATGTGCCCATCGTAGGACACAACGGTGCCGCCGTTGTTCTGTCGGGCATGGAACTGCATGCGGCGGGGATTGTACTGCTGGTAGTGGTGGCAGTTGATGCACTGGCCGTCTTTCTCGAAGCTGCAGAGCACATTGTCGTAGATGACGCTCTCGTCGTAGTTCTCCAAACAGCGCTGATTGATGGTCAGGGCCTCGTAGCTGACGAAGGAGGGAAAGATGAGGCGGTAGCTGAGATAGCTGTCGATGCTGTCGGGTGATACAAAGATGTTGAAGGGCTTGTAGTGTGTCCACTGGTCGGCCTTGCGGGCATAGACATCGACGGTGATAGCGCTGCCTTTGGCCTTTTCAGCCAGCGTGCGCCACGCATCGATATCGGGCTGTGCCTTGTCGGCAAAGATCATCTCCTCGTCACCCACAGCATAGCGGGCAATCATCTCGTCGGCAGTCTCGTCGAGCTGGAAGGTGAGGGGTGCAATATTGATGGGGACGGTGACGTCGGTATAGTCGGGATATATCTTTGGCAGGCGGTCGGTCTCGGTAAAGACTTCCGGCAGGGAAGGACCTGAACAACTGACGACGGCCAGACAGCATGTGATAATAGCTAATTGCTTGATTCTCATAACGGCAACGGTTTTAATACTCTGGTAACTTACTCATGGTGTAGTAGTCGAAGAAATAGGTATCGCCGAAGACGGGGTAGAGTCCTTCGCGAACAACGCCCACCTCCTGATTGTCGTAGTTCTGGGCAAACGTCATGAAACGCTCAAAGGAATCCTTGATGCTGGCATCGAAGGGCATCTGGTCCATATCTTTGCGTCCCTCAAGCATGCCATAGAGATAGGCGGCTTCCTGATAATAGCGCGGCATGGGACCGTTGGGATGCAGCTTGGCGTAGTTGTTGAAGTGATACCAGAAACTGTTGATGTCTTTGGTCCACAGGGTGGCCAGCAGACATTGCTCCTGGAAGACGGGGTCGCCGGTATAGATGTTTCTGGCCAGTTGATTCATGAGGAAACGCTCTGTGTAGCCATCGTCGCCGCCCAGCGCGTTCTTGTAGTAGAGCATGTGGGTGATTGGCTCACGCTCGGCATCCTTGGCAATCAGCTCCGGATGACCTAAGAGACGCTCGGTCTGTTCAGCCCAGTCGCTATGGAACATGGTTTGTTTCAGCAGACCGATATACTTGCGGGCCAGAGGCTTGTCGCCCTCGAGAACGGCACAGTTGACCAGCAGCTGATAGTCCTCGATGCGGAAACCGAACTCCACGCCCATCTCCATGCACAAGCGGTTGCTGTAGTTCAGCATGCCGTACTGATAGTAAATCATGGGTCCGGCCACCAGCATCAGGCGCATGCCGAAAGGTGCTGCATAGGCTTTGGAGCCATTCTTGTAAAGGAACATCTCGTTGCCTTGTCTTCCTAGACGGCTCAGCGCCAGATTACGCATCATCACGATGGCTCGCGTGGGCTCATCTTTCTGAGCGGCAGCCTCCTCCAATACCCCAGTCCAGTCGAGCTTGGCAATGCGGTGCTGCATGGACAGTTCGCGGTGGAAGTTCTCGTCCTTCATCCAGAAGGTGTAGACACTGCCCACGAGTGCAACGGCCACAACGGCCTGGCTCAGCAGGTAATAGGCCTTTTTCATCGGTTTGGTAACCTCATCATGGTAGGTCAAGGCCAGAACCACGAAGAAGAGAGCCAGCAGATAATAGGGGATATAATAGGTCGGATGATTCTCGGTGATAAAGAAAAGCGGCAGTTCAGCCCAGAGAATATTGTCCAGATTAATCTGATAGTAGATATAACGGTAGCACAACAGAGGCACGGCAGCCACGCTCACAATGGCCACAAGGCTGCTGATAGCAGCCTCTGTGCGGTTGGAAAGACGCCATGCCCAGATGCCCATCAGCAGGGCGGCAGCTAGTCCGTAGATACCCATCATCGGATAGCCTAAGACGCAGGTTATGGCGATGTAGACCACGCGCAGATAATACTTGTCAGGAAGGCTGCGGAAACCCCACAACAGGGCTGCAACTGCCGTCGTTCCAATGGTCGATACGAAGAAATAGCCCCTCAGTTTCAGCATATAGAGCCAGTAGCCCATTCCCATGTTGGCCACCAGTAGGATGGCAACGGGAATCAGCATCAGGATGGCCCAGCGGTCGGGAATGCGGAAGGCGCGTTTGATGATGGCCATCATCAGCCACCACCAGCAGCAGAGCATTAACACGCCCAACCAGGGATAATAGAGAAACTCGGTGAACCATGTGCCAACCCACGTGAGCAGGCCGCCAGGCACTACCAACTGTTCCTTAAGGTAAAGCATGGAACAGAGAAAGAGGTTCTTCTCCTGCAACTTCCAGAGTTGGTCGCTCTCAAAAATGAGCAACGCTCCAGCTATTACCACTAGCGCTCCAAGCCATATTGCTTGCGCAAGATGCTTTTCCTGTATCTTCATCGTTATGACTATTCTGCGCCGAAATATTCCTGCAGTTCCGCGGTAGCGCTACCTTCGCTGTTGGCAAGGTCACGGATAATCTTTCCGTGCTCAAGCAGAGCGATGCGCGTAGAGATATCGACGGTGTGCTGCAGGTTATGGCTGGAAATAATGATTGTGGCTCCCGTTTCGGCCGAATAGTCGCGAAGCAGATGCTTCAGCACCAGCTGGCTGGTAGGGTCGAGGAAGTTGAAGGGCTCGTCGAGCACCACAGTCTTGGGCTGGCGGAGCAGGGAAGAGATGATACCCACCTTCATCTTGTTGCCGGCAGAGAGGTTGCGGATAAGTTTCTTCTGTCCGAACACCTCGCCATTGGCAAAGCGCTCAAACTGCTGCAGGCGAGCGTCAACCTCGTCCTGCTTCATGCCCGACACCTTGCCGAGGAACGAGAAATACTCCTCGGGTGTGAGGAAGTCGATGAGGAACCCTTCGTCGATGTAGGCTCCGACGTGCTCCTTCCAGGCCTCGCTGTCGGCAGGATTCACATCGTCAATGACTACTGAGCCGTCGTCGGCCTTGAGCAGGTCGAGGAGCAGGCGGAAAAGAGTGGTCTTGCCGGCACCATTGTTGCCAACAAGACCAAGAATTTCGCCATCATGGATGGTAAACGAAGGAATATCGCAGGCGATAGTCTCGCCAAACTGTTTCTTGAGATTGCTAATCGTAATCATACTAAACCTTTTCCGTGACAATTCTTAAACTTCTTACCAGAACCGCAAGGGCATGGATCGTTGCGTCCGGGCAACTTGTCCTTGATAATCGGTGTGCGGGGCTGCTGAGCACGCGTGTCCTGTGCGGCAGCGGCAGCCTGATTAGGATCGGTCATCTGCTCCTGTGAGAGGCTCTGCTTCGACTCGGTGTACTGCGAACGCTGGGTGTGCTGCTCTGGAGCGGCCTCCTGCAACTCCTGAACCACAGGAATCTGGGCGCGCATGAGGATAGACACTGAGCGGTTGTTCATGGTGTTCACCATGTTGTCGAACAGCTTCACACTCTCCAGCTTGAAGATGAGCAAGGGGTCTTTCTGCTCGTAAGAGGCGTTCTGAACAGAGTGCTTCAACTCATCCAGCTCGCGCAGGTTCTCCTTCCAGGCATCGTCGATGATGTGGAGCAGGATCTGCTTCTCAAACTCCTTGACTACCGACTTACACTCGCTGTCGTAAGCCTCCTTCAGGTTACAGGGGATGTTGTACATCTTGCGACCATCGGTCAGGGGCACTACGATGCGCTCGTAACGGTCACCCTGATTCTCGTAGACATTCTTGATGACGGGAATGGCCACCTCCTGAACGTGTTCCATCTTGCGCTTGAAGTTGCCCATAGCCACCTGGAAGGTCTCCTCGCAGAGCTCCTCGTGGCTCTTATTGATAAACTCCTCGCTTGTGAAGGGACACTCCATAGCGAATATCTTAATGAACTGCTCCTTGCAGCCCTCGTAGTCGTTTTGTTCGATGATGTTGACCACGCGGTCCCAGATGGTGTTCGAGATATCCATTCCGATACGCTCACCCATTAGGGCATGGCGACGCTTCGAGTAAACCACGGTGCGCTGTTTGTTCATGACATCGTCGTACTCCAGCAGGCGCTTACGGATACCAAAGTTGTTCTCCTCGACTTTCTTTTGGGCGCGCTCCACCTGTTTACTAATCATGGGGCTTTCCAGCATTTCGCCTTCCTTGAATCCCAACTTGTCCATAACGGTAGCAATACGCTCACTACCGAACAGGCGCATCAGCTTATCCTCGAGCGAGATGAAGAAGAGTGAAGAACCCGGGTCGCCCTGACGTCCGGCACGACCACGCAACTGGCGGTCGACACGACGTGACTCATGACGCTCGGTACCGATGATGGCCAAACCACCAGCTGCTTTTACTTCTGGCGACAGCTTGATATCGGTACCACGACCGGCCATGTTGGTAGCGATGGTCACAGCACCCTTGCCATTGGTCGACTGACCGGCCAAAGCCACGATATCGGCCTCCTTCTGGTGCAGCTTGGCATTCAGCACCTGGTGGGGGATGCCCTCGCGCTTGCCCGTCTCAGGATTGATATACATGTCGAGCATGCGGCTGAGCAGCTCGGAAATCTCCACCGAGGTGGTACCAATCAGCGTTGGACGTCCCATATTGCGCAGACGAACCACTTCTTCGATCACGGCGCGATACTTCTCGCGGGCGGTCTTGTAGATGCGGTCGTCCATATCGTCGCGAATAACGGGCTTGTTGGTAGGAATCTCCACCACGTCGAGCTTGTAGATGTCCCAGAACTCACCTGCCTCGGTAGAAGCGGTACCCGTCATACCAGCCAACTTGTGGTACATGCGGAAATAGTTTTGCAGGGTGATGGTAGCAAAGGTCTGCGTGGCAGCCTCCACCTTCACGTGCTCCTTGGCCTCGACAGCTTGGTGCAAACCGTCGCTCCAACGGCGACCTTCCATGATACGGCCGGTCTGCTCGTCGACAATCTTCACTTCACCATCGATAACCACATATTCGTCGTCCTTATTGAACATGCAATAAGCCTTCAGCAACTGCTGCAGGGTGTGGACGCGCTCCGACTGCACAGCATAGTGCTGCAGCATCTCGTCCTTCTTGTTGACGCGCTCCTCGTCGGTGAGCTTGGTGTCGCCTTCGAGTGCAGAGAGCTGTGAGGTGATGTCGGGCAGCACAAACAGGTCTTTATCGTTCACCTGATTAGCCAGCCAGGCAGTACCCTTATCCGTCAGGTCGCAGGAGTTCAGCTTCTCGTCGACCACGAAGTAGAGGGGCTCTACCACCTCTGGCATGCGGCGGTTGTTGTTCTCCATATAAGTCTCCTCGGTCTTGAGCATACCGCTCTTGATACCTTCCTCAGAGAGGAATTTGATAAGAGGCTTGTTCTTAGGCATCGACTTGTGCGAGCGGTAGAGTGCCAGAAAACCTTCTTCCGTCAGTTTCTTGTCGTTCTTCTCCTGTCCCTCGGCAATCTTCTGCTTAGCTTCTGCCAGATATTGCGTAGCCAGCTGTTTCTGTACGTTAACCAGCTTCTCAACCAATGGCTGGTATTCTTCGAACATCTGGTCGTCGCCCTTAGGCACGGGACCTGAGATGATCAGAGGAGTACGGGCATCGTCGATCAACACCGAGTCGACCTCGTCGACGATAGCATAGTTATGGGCGCGCTGCACGAGGTCGGCAGGCGATATGGCCATGTTGTCGCGCAGATAGTCGAAACCAAACTCGTTGTTGGTGCCAAACGTGATGTCTGCCTGATAAGCCTTGCGACGCTCGGGAGAGTTCGGCTGGTGCTTGTCGATACAGTCGACGGAGAGACCGTGGAACATATAGAGCGGACCCATCCACTCGGAGTCACGCTTGGCCAGATAGTCGTTGACCGTAACCACGTGAACACCATTACCCGTCAGGGCGTTGAGGAATACCGGGAGAGTAGCAACCAGCGTTTTACCTTCACCAGTAGCCATCTCGGCAATCTTACCCTGGTGCAGGACGGTACCACCGAAGAGCTGTACATCGTAGTGTACCATTTCCCAAGGTAGGTCGTTACCACCCGCTGTCCAGTGGTTGTGGTAGATGGCCTTGTCGCCGTCGATGGTGATGAAGTCCTTGCGGGGATCGGCTGCCAGTTCACGGTCGAAGTCGGTAGCCGTCACAATGGTTTCCTCGTTCTCGGCAAAACGACGAGCTGTCTCCTTCACGATAGAGAATACTTCGGGCATTACCTCGTCAAGTGCCTTCTCGTAGATGTCGAGCACTTCCTTCTCCAGTTTATCTATCTGGGCAAAGATGTCGGCACGCTCGTCGATGGGTGTATCCTCGATGGTGGCCTTCAGTTTCTCAATCTCTTCCTTCTGCACCTTGGCAGAGTTCTGTACCTGCTGCTGAATATCCTTTGTACGCTGGCGCAGTTGGTCGTTATCCAGTTGTTGAATGGCGGGGTAGGCGGCTTTCACCTTCTCCACCAGTGGCTGAATAAGTTTCATGTCGCGCGACGACTTATCGCCGAACAATGAACGTAAAAATTTGTTGAAATTCATGTCTGTATTCTGTTTTTATTGTTTACAATATTGATGTTATTTACTCCAGAGGTTATACCTCTTTTAATATAGAGCGGGTGCAAAATTACGAAATTTTGCGCAGTTTAACGTAGTTAAGGACGTTAAAGGGAGTTAAAAGCCTCAAAACAACGGTTCGGCTTCGCATGCATTAGGAGCTCGGATGCGGATATTTCGGGCTACCGTAGGCGCAATACGGTCTACGGTAACAGGCGTTTCAACGCGTTGCGAAGGGATGCCTGCTCCCCAGAAGATGATGGGGAAATGAATATGTCCCAGACGCGATGTGGTCGTGGTTTGCGAGTGGTCGTTGACCATTTGCCAACCTGGTGCAATCTCGATAATCAGATCGCCGCTTTTCTCCACATTAAAACCGTTGCGAATGCGCTGCAACTGTTCGCTGTCGCCCTTCATCAGCTGATGCGAGGTGTAGCAGTTGCGCACACCGTCCATCTGCAGGATGAATTCCTGCGAACGGCGCAACAGTTCGCCCATATTGATATTCTTCTTCTCTACCAGTTTGTGGTTGAAGAAGAGTTGGTTTCTGTACGATGTCTCGACATATTGGGCGGTTCCATAGATGGCACCCAGATACATGTTGAGCAGGTTGACGGTGCGATGGACATAGAACTTACCCGTAGGAATGCGGTATCTGCTGACATCGGCTTTGTCCTCCTGCTCTTCCTCTTCTGTCGATCCGCTGCCAGTTACCACAAAGAGCACGCGCTCCAAAGGCAATCGTTGGGTGACGCCATTCATCAGGAACGAGAGGCAATTGTCGAGCCTCAGATAACTGTCGGTAGTGCTACCTGCTTCCAGACTTATGGATAGTAAGTCTGTCTGGTCGTCGAGTCCTAAACCTATCTGTTCCAAGCAGTTGAGTGCTGCTTTTACCACGCTCATGTTGCTATCGGCATCTGGAGCATAGTTGCGTTTGAATGACTGAAGCCACGGAGTGACGGGCGTGTAATAGCTAGAGAATACCCATCGCCCAGCTTGAATCCAGACAGCACCATCAGCAGCATGACCGGCTGACAAGATGGCACACTCGGCATTGGGAGCAAACGAGAAGATGTGTGCTCGGCCATTGGTAGCCATTTTCAGTTCGTCACCTAGCGTCGATACAGCGATCTGCTGCGGACTGTCACCCTTGGTGATATGTTCGCGCTGCAGCGTGTTGCGGTTCATCCATTCCACGCCCGTTACGCCGTTGTAGTAAGGCGATGTGCCCGTTGTCAAGCAGGCTACTGCCGAAGCATGGTCCAATGGGGTAAAGGGATAGGATGCCGTTGTATAGACGCGGCCTTCGTCCATCAAGCGTCGTAATCCGTCGTTGGTGTAGGCAGGCGCATTGTTTTCCAAATAGTCAGTACGCAACTGCCCGATGCTGACATTGATGACGAGACGAGGTGCTTGTGCAATAGCCTGTGCATAGGTTTCTGCGTTAAAACCTATGATGCTCAGCAGGGTGATGTACAAGTACCTGTTTCTCATTTCTTCGTTATGCTAATATGAAGTATACACTGAAGCAGCAAACATAATGCCAAAATCCAGATGCCCTCGGCATACGACTGGAACAGACCACCAATCAGGAACAGACAGCATAGTGCTGCTGTCAGTTTCCAGTAGCATGTCTTCTTGCCTTTGATGACAGGCCAAAGGAAGAACCAAGGCAGGGGATTGAACAGAATGAACTGCAGGTTGAGGCTGACAGTAGGATGCTGCGAGAATAGCATGAGGAACAGCACGATGCCGATGATGCCTGTTGTCAACATCAACACGAGGTCCCAAACAAGGAATATCTTACGCATCTTCCATTCAATCAGGAAGATAATCAATGCAATAGCAAACAGAATGATGAAACATTGGATTGGCGACAGCGGGAAACCTTCTTCCGTCATTTGCACACCTGCTGGCACCGCTACTATACGTTCCTTTACAAGTGGACGATACTGCCCGTTTGCATAAATCTGAGCACGGTCAAAGTCGTACATCAGGTTGTGTGGCAGAAACTCCTGTTCCTGTCTGCCCGTCTTCAGATCGGACTTGATACCCAACAGGATATCGTTGCCAAAACGAGACCAGGGATTACGACGAGTCATCTCGTGAACCATCTCCCTGAATGTTGGTGTATAATCCTCACGCTCAGCATATTCCACGTTTCCGTTGATGCACTTCTCTAAGATGTCGCGCGCCTTGGTCGTACAGTTGTTATAGAAGTAATTATATCGGTAGACGCGGTTCTCTGGACGCAGGTTTTCGCCTAGTGCCTGGTGCAGTTTTGCTTTCTCTTCAGAAGTGAGATTGAGCACCTGTTCAGTTACCATACTGCCAAAACGACGGTACTCCTCCTGGAAAAGAGAGTAGGGGAAAGCGCCCAGTTCGTAATCCGTCAGACCGAACACAAAACGCAACGCAAAATGCGGGGCATGGAAATTGAAGATGCCATAGTTGAAAGCCAAATCAGGACCTTTGGGGTGCTGGTCGTGCCAACGGATAGCTGTATGGCCATAAAGACTATATACTTCGTCGTGGGGTTGGCAGGTGAGAAGGGACACCTCTACGGAGTCGAAATATTCTATCCGGTAACCTTCTTGTCCTTGAGCTTCGATGGACATCAAAAGAACTGCAAAAAGCAGAAAAAATGTCCTAAAAATGATTTTTAAATGTTTCACGATGCAAAATTAACCTATATTTTCCACTTATCGTGCGTTTATTTCGTTTTTTTTCAATAATTTTGCAACCCGAAATGAAATGCTAAAGAAAAAATAGATGAAAAAGCGTATATTTTCAATCCTTCTGACAGGTGCCGTAGTCCTCTCGGCCAGCGCTCAGGTGAGCAAGACACTCTCACCTTACAGTCAGTTTGGACTTGGTACCCTTGCTGATCAGTCGCAGGGCTTTAATCGTGGTATGGGTGGTCTGTCTATCGGTTTTCGCGACAGCAAGGCTGCTAATATGCAGAATCCTGCTTCCTATTCCGCTGTCGACTCCTTAACGATGATTTTCGATATGGGTGTTTCTGGTCAGCTGACAAATTTCAAGGAAGGTGGTAAGAAAATCAACCGAAAGACGGCTGATTTCGACTATGCTGTAGCCTTATTCCGCGTTTTGCCTCATCTGGGTATGAGCTTTGGTGTGGTACCTTATTCTAATATAGGCTATTCGTACGAATATAGCGACCGTTCTAATCCTAATGTAACCCATCATAGCCTCTATACAGGTGACGGCGGTCTCAGTCAGGCTTATCTGGGTGTAGGTTATGAATTGGTGAAAGGCTTCTCATTGGGTGCCAACGTCTCCTATTTCTGGGGCAGCATTGATCACGGATTGGTGGTTACACCTAGTGAGTCGGCTTCTAAGATTATTGCCAAGACCTATAGTGCCAGCATTCGTAGCTTTAAATTTGACTTTGGTACACAGTTCCAGACAAATATCAGTAAAAACGATGTGTTGACGTTAGGTGCTACCCTAGGACTTGGAAACAAGTTGGGTGCCGACTACGAGATTTGGACTTCATCTACTGAAGTGAACACCAGCATGACGTTTGCTGATACAACAACAGTCAAAAATGCCTTCAAACTGCCTCTCTCCTTGGGTATTGGTGCTACTTTGCTCCATAAGCAGAGCTTGTTGGTGGGTGTCGATTACCAGATGCAACGTTGGGGCGACGTGGATTATCCACAGTATAATCCATCGAATGGTCAATACGAAATGACAGCGGGTGTGCTGAAGAATCGCCATAAGGTGACATTGGGAGCCGACTATATTCCAGATCCCAATCCCTTGAGTCGTCGCAACATTTTCCATCGCGTCCATTATCGTGCCGGTGTGTCCTATGCTACACCTTATTATAATATAAAGGGACAGGATGGACCTAAGGAACTGTCAGTCAGCGCAGGATTCGGAATACCACTTATCAATAGCTGGAACAACCGTTCTGTGCTGAATATATCAGCACAATGGGTGCGTTCTTCAACGAGCTCTTTCATCACCGAGAATACGTTCCGTATCAATATAGGACTGACGTTTAACGAACGCTGGTTTGCCAAGTGGAAGGTCGATTAACCATATTCCTGTTAGCATTGGCAGCTCTGGTCGGAGCTTGCAGCGAGGCACGCGAACATACTGCGCCCGCTATTCATGATCGTGATTCTGTCTCGATGATGACTAGTTATGGCATCAACACGCTTATCAGCGACTCTGGTGTTATCAAGTATCGGATTGTAACAGAGCGCTGGGATGTCAATACTGTTAAGAACCCGCCCCGCTGGACCTTCGAAAAAGGTATCTTCCTTGAGCAGTTCGACGAGAAGTTTCATGTAGAAGCCTATATCCAGGCAGATACTGCCTGGTATTATGAGCAACAGAAACTGTGGGAACTGCGCGGAAGAGTATATATTCGTAATCTTAATGGACTTGTGTTTCGCAGCGAAGAGTTGTTTTGGGATGGCTTGCGCCACGAATTCTATTCCCATAAGTTTTCGCGGGTGATTACGCCAGAGCGCCAGCTCGAGGGCTCCCATTTCCGCAGCGATGAACACATGACTCATTATGCGGTGTCCAATAGTGCCGGCTCCTTCCAACAGACGGATATGGAGAATGACAATAGTCAGCAACCTGCTGATAACAAGTCACAATCAGGACAGGCGCAGAAGCCTGATACCACGAAGGTGGAAGCACCTGTGCGTCAGGCTGCCACACGTCATAAGGCTACACAGAAAACAAATTATAGACCATGACACATTTAATCATAGGACTCGTTGTCTCACTGATATTCTCCGGCTTCTTCTCAGGCATGGAGATAGCCTTTGTGTCCAGTAACCGTCTGCGTGCTGAGATGGATCGTGATAAGAACGGATTGTCACAGCGGGCCATTGATTTGTTCTATCGTCAGCCCAACAATTTCATCTCTACGATGCTGGTAGGTAATAATATTGCGCTTGTTATCTACGGCATCTTGTTTGCCCGTATCTTCGACGCCACTCTGTTCGCATCCTTCAGCGATGGTGTCCGCGTGACTTGCGACACGTTGCTTTCTACCGTTGTGGTGCTGTTTACGGGTGAGTTTCTGCCTAAGAATATCTTCAAATCTAATCCTAATGGATTACTCACCTTCTTTGCATTGCCAGCATGGGTTTGTTATGTGGTGCTGTGGCCTATCTCACGTTTCGCCACGCTTTTGTCACGTGGCTTGCTCCGACTAGTGGGTGTCCATACGCCTAAAGAGGCTGAAGATAAGGAGTTTACGAAGGTGGATCTCGACTATCTGGTACAGTCAAGTATTGATAATGCCAGCAACGACGATGAGATTGATGACGAGGTGGAACTCTTTCATAACGCTCTGGATTTTGCTGATACAAAAGTGCGCGACTGTATGGTGCCTCGTACTGAGATAGATGCGATTGACATAGAAGAGTGTACGCTTGAAGCTCTGAAGTCGAAGTTTGTTGAGAGCGGTCATTCCAAGATAGTGGCATATCGCGAAGATATCGACCATATCATTGGCTATATCCATTCTAGCGACCTCTTCCGCCCTGTTCCTCAACAATTGGATCAGTTGGTCCGTGAAATGCCGTATGTCCCTGAAACAATGGCAGCCAGCAAACTCATGCATATCTTTTTGGCACAGAAAAAATCGCTGGGTGTTGTCGTCGACGAGTTCGGTGGTACCAGTGGACTTGTTTCTCTGGAGGATATTGTCGAGGAGATTATCGGTGATATTGAAGATGAACACGACAACCAGAAATATGTGGCAAAGCATCTTGACGATGGCGACTATGTCTTGTCTGCACGATTGGAAATAGAGAAGGTGAACGAACTGTTCGACCTCCACTTACCCGAGAGTGACGATTATATGACTGTCGGTGGACTGATTCTTCATGAATATCAGTCGTTCCCGAAGTTGAACGAAGTGGTGACGATTGGTCGTTTCCAATTCAAAATTATCAAGAATACAATGACGAAAATCGAGCTTGTACGCTTGAAAATCGTCGATAAAGAAGAAAGATAGCGGAATAAATCATTAATTTTCGCAAAAAGATGCCGCGTTTTGCTTGGAATTTTGTAATTTTGCAGGCTGAAATTGAAAATAATAATAATAAAATAAAAATTAATAGCTAAAAATGGCAGCAATTGGAAAAATTAGAAGCTGGGGACCAGTACTCGCTACGGTGATTGGTCTGGCCCTTTTTGCATTCATTGCCGAAGAGATGTTCCGCTCGTGTGAGGCAACAAACAACGAGCGTCGTCAGCAGGTCGGCGAGGTGTTAGGTAAAAAAATCTCAGTACAAGAGTTTCAGGGATTGGTTGATGAGTACCAGGAGGTCATCAAGATGACTCAGGGTCGCGACAATCTCTCTGAAGAGGAACTTAACCAGGTGAAGGATCAGGTATGGCAGCAGTTTGTCAATAATACCATCATCTCGACTGAGGCTAGTAAGCTTGGCTTGGAGGTAACCGATGCTGAGATGCAGAATGTGTTGAAGGCAGGTACCAATCCTATGTTGATGCAGACTCCGTTTGTTAATCAGCAGACAGGTCGTTTCGATGCCTCTCAGCTCACCAAGTTCTTGTCTGACTATAAGAAGATGCAGGCACAAGGTGGCAATGCTCAGGCTTTGGAGCAGTACACAACTATTTACAACTACTGGAAGTTCATGGAGAAGAACATCCGTCAGCAGTTGCTGGCTCAGAAGTACCAGTCGTTGTTAGGTCAGTGTCTGATCAGCAACCCTGTATCTGCTAAAATGTCTTTCGACCAGCAGAACGAGGAGTCTGACATTATGTTGGCAGCCGTTCCTTACACTTCTATCAAGGATACTGAGGTAGAGGTTAGCGATGCCGACATCAAGGCTAAGTACAACGAGGAGAAGGAGCAGTTCAAGCAGTATGTAGAGAGCCGCGACATCAAGTATGTTGACTATCAGGTTGTAGCTTCAAAGGCTGACCGTGATGCTTTGATGAAGACAATGAAAGATGCTCAGTCTCAGCTTCAGGCTGGTGTTGTTCCTGCTGAGGCTGTTCGTAAGGCCCAGTCACAGATTCCTTACACAGGCATTCTTGCTACCCGTGGTGCATTCCCCACCGACATTGCTGCAAAACTCGATTCTATGGCTGTTGGTCAGGTAACTGCTCCATTCGAGACTGCTTACGATAATACGCTCAATGTAGTGAAGCTCATCAACAAGGTTCAGATGCCCGACTCTGTAGAGTTCCGTGTTATTCAGGTTGGTGGTGCTACTGCTGATGCCGCTAAGAAGACCGCTGACAGCATCTTCACAGCCATTAAGGGTGGTGCTGATTTCGAGGCTATTGCTAAGAATTATGGTCAGGACGGCAAGAAGCAGTGGATGACCTCTGCTATGTATGAGCGCTCTCAGGCCATCGATGCTGACAGCAAGACATATATTGATGCTATCAATACATTGCAGCCCAACGAGCTGAAGAACATTCAGTTCACCAACGGCAACATTGTTCTGCAGGTTACCAACCGCAAGGCTATGGTTACCAAGTATGATGTAGCTGTTGTCAAGCACACCATTGATTTCTCGAAGAATACTTATAGCGATGCCTACAACAAGTTCAGCCAGTATGTCAGCGAGAACAACACGCTGGAGGGTTTGGAGAAGAACGCCCAGAAGTTTGGCTTCCGCATACAGGAGCGTAATGACATGTATAGCTCAGAGCATGGTGTAGCCGGTCTTCGTGCTACCCGTGAGGCTATGAAGTGGATTTTCGACGCTAAGGCTGGCGATGTCTCTCCTCTCTATGAGTGTGGCAACAACGATCATCTGATGGTGATTGCTCTGACTAAGGTTCATCCCGAGGGCTATCGTGACATGAACGATGTGAAGGAGCAGTTGAAGCAGGAGGTTATCCGCGACAAGAAGTTTGAGAAGGCTGCTCAGAAGCTGAATGGCGTTAAGTCTATTGCTGATGCTAAGGCTAAGGGTGCTGTTGTTGACAGCGTTCGTCAGATTACTTTCTCAGCTCCTGTATTTGTTCAGGCTGCTGGTGCTTCAGAACCCGCATTGAGTGGTGCTGTAGCCAGTGTGAAGGCTGGTCAGTTCAGTCCTGCAGTCATCAAGGGTAATGGTGCTGCTTATCTCTTCCAGGTGCTTCAGAAGAAGCAGCGCGAGGGTGCTAAGTTTGACGAGAAGCAGCAGGCCAAGATGTTGCAGCAGCAGGCTCAGCAGGCAGCTGGCCGATTCATGCAGGAACTCTACCTGAAGGCTGGTGTGAAGGACAACCGCTATCTGTTCTTCTAAGCACGTGATTAATAATCATTCAAATATCAAAAAGAAGTCCTGGTCATTCCGATTAGGACTTCTTTCTTCTTGTCTGTGGAAGATGCCATTGGCATTCTTCATGCTGGTAGCAGGTGTCCTCTGTGTTGCGCTATGCATAGGAATCCTGTATGTGCTGATTTCTATGATATATGCAATGGTAGTGCCAGATAACAGCGTCGTTCCATCAAGTCTTGCGACCTTAGGCCTTACTGGCGCATGGATACGTAATCCCATGTTACTTGCCATCTTTGTCGGAGCACTATTCCTGGTATTGCTTATCCCCATCTATACTCTGATTCATAAGTATCTCTCAAGTGTTGGGAAGCTTTCTCCCATGGGAGTCGTTCAGCGTGTCGTCTGTATTTTGCTTTGGGTCGCTGCTCTCTCTACGGCAATTCCCTTAGGTTTTACCCTTGCTGATTTTCTCAAGGAGTATTTTTTGTTTCTCTGTCATTATGCTCCATCCTGAAGAAACATCCCGAAAAAGCGGTTTAATTTGGGTATAGGCGCACAGTCGTTTGCGTATAGCCGAACAATCGTTTGGGTATAGGAAAACGATAGTTACAAGGCGGTTTTCTCCCTGTTACCTCAGGCCTTTCTCCCTGCAAGCCTGGGGCCTTCCCCCTGAGAGCCTTTACTTCTCCATTCTGATAAACGAAACATCCCTCTCACCGACGAGGGGGAGAGGAATGGTGTTGGTATTTATCATATATTGGAGTGCCCGCCCTGATATGTCCGAGCGGTCGGTCGAAACCGATTTTATAAGTATGTTTATCTCCGGAAACCTTATCCGTTCATCGACAGCAGGAATTCTTCGTTGCTGTGAGTCTGAACCAGTCGGTCGCGGATGGTGCTCATAGCCTCGATGGGGTTCATCTCGGCAATAAACTTGCGGATAATCCACATGCGGTTGAGCGTGGTCTCGTCATGCAGCAGATCGTCGCGACGTGTTGACGACTGAACCAGATCGATGGCAGGGAATACACGCTTGTTTGAGAGCTGTCGGTTAAGCTGGATTTCAGAGTTACCTGTACCCTTGAATTCCTCGAAGATAACCTCGTCCATCTTGGAACCCGTATCAACCAGTGCTGTAGCGATAATGGTGAGCGAGCCACCACCTTCGATATTACGTGCAGCTCCGAAGAAGCGCTTGGGCTTCTGCAGGGCGTTGGCATCGACACCACCGGTGAGCACTTTACCAGAGGCTGGCGCTACCGTGTTGTATGCACGGGCCAGGCGTGTGATAGAGTCGAGGAAGATGACAACATCGTGTCCGCACTCTACCATGCGCTTTGCCTTTTCGAGTACGATGCCTGCAATCTTGACGTGACGGTCAGCAGGCTCGTCGAAGGTCGAGGCAACCACCTCGGCATTGACGGTGCGAGCCATATCAGTCACCTCCTCAGGACGCTCGTCGATGAGCAACATCATGATGTATGCCTCAGGATGGTTGGCAGCAATGGCGTTGGCAATATCCTTCATCAAGATGGTCTTACCAGTCTTTGGCTGTGCTACGATGAGTGCACGCTGACCTTTACCGATAGGAGCAAAGAGGTCGACAATGCGGACACTTGGATTCGTGGTGGCACGATCACCGCAGAGCGTAAATTTCTCCTCAGGGAATAGGGGAGTGAGATGCTCGAACGATACACGGTCGCGAACCTCATGTGGCTGGCGTCCGTTGATGCTCTTCACATCAGACAGAGCAAAGTATTTCTCGTTGTCGTGAGGCGGACGCACGGTGCAGTCTACTACATCGCCCGTTTTCAGAGCCCAGCGCTTGATTTGCTGTGGTGACACGTAGATGTCGTCAGGCGAGGAGAGATAGTTGTAGTCGCTGGAACGCAGGAATCCATAGCCGTCTTGCATGATTTCCAAGACACCATTACCTGTGATAAGGTCTTCGAAGTCGAAACGGGGACGCTGTGCAACGACCTTCTCTGGGATAGCACCGCCATTCTGCAATGGTGGCTGAATGATGGGACGATCGAAAATGTCGACGGGAGGCACAGCAGCCTCGTCCTCAATAGGCAGGTCGACAACGGTGATGAAGTCAGTACCATCACCAGGGTCACCTTCCCAAACACCTTCGTAGCTGGTTTCGAAACCAGGATTTTCTATGGCGGGGACGGCTGTCTGGTTGTGCTGTTCCATCTTTTCCTGCAACTGGCTTAGCAATTGCTCGTCGACGGCAGCGTCAGCCTCCTGGGCAGCAACGGCCTCGGGCACCTCAGCAGTCTCCTGGGGAGCTTCAGCGAAAGCCAGCTCAGCTTCTTGGGCTGCGGTTTCCTGAGCAGCCATCTCCTCCAACTCTTTCTTCGACTTGCGTCCGCGCTTCTTAGGAGCGGGCTTTTCCTCTTCAGCAGGAGCCTCAGCTTCTGTTTTCTTAGCAGTCTTTTTGGCTGCTTGCTTGGCATCCTGCTCAGCAAAGAGCGCGTCGAGCGTCGGCTTCTTCTTAGCCTTGGTGGCTTTGGCATCGAGCGTTTCGGCTTCAGAGCCGGAAACGGTATAAACCTTACTGTTATCTTTGGCTATGCGGGTACGCTTGCGCTTGGGAGTGGTGACTCCAGCGGCAGAGTTCTCGGCAGCCTTATCGAGAATGGCGTAAATCACCGTCTCGAGTTCGTCATCCTGACTCACTTTAATCCCCAACTCACTGGCAATCTCCATAAGCTCAGGGATAGAGAGTTTCTCTAATTCTTGTTTTGTGTACATGATACAATATACAATAATTCGTTATAATTCCGTATTGAAAATTGGATTTTGGAAGAAGTGCTTCGGGGGAAAGAAGCACATTTTTCTTGAATTCGCATGCAAAGGTACGTAATATTTCTGAATGAACAAAGAAAATTAAATAAAAAGTTGTATCTTTGCAAGCAAAAATATCAATGAATGATGGAAATCAAGCAAGCTGAATTCTCACTCTCTGCCCCTGTGGTGACCATGTGTCCGAAGGATACGAAGCCTGAATATGCCTTCATAGGCAGGTCGAACGTGGGGAAGTCGAGTCTGATTAACATGTTGACAAATAACAAGAAACTGGCCAAGACTAGTTCTACGCCAGGCAAGACGCTGCTTATCAACCACTTTATTATTAATAAGGAGTGGTATCTTGTCGACTTGCCCGGCTATGGCTATGCCAAGCGTTCGAAGAAGGAGGTTGACAAGCTTGACCAAATGATTCGCGGCTATATTCTTCAGCGCGAACAACTTGTGAATGTCTTTGTGTTGGTTGACATCCGACTGGAGCCTCAGAAGATAGACCTTGAGTTTATCGAATGGCTTGGTCTTTCGTCGATACCATTCTCAATTGTCTTTACTAAAGCCGACAAGTTGACGCCTAATAAGGCCCGTCAGGCTATGGATGCCTATAAGAAGAAGCTGATGGAAACTTGGGAGGATGTGCCACCTATGTTTCTGACTTCGGCTGAGAAGAAAGAGGGTAGGGACGAGGTGCTTAACTATATAGAGGAGATTAATAAGTCGCTATGAATCCCTATTTAGACGTACAACACCTTTCGAAGTCTTTCGGTGCCCTGACGCTTTTCCGCGATATCAGCTTTTCTATTGGCGAAGGTCAGAAGGTAGGACTGATTGCAAAGAACGGTACCGGTAAGTCGACGCTGCTGTCAATACTCTCGGGCAAAGAGGGTTATGATAGTGGCGATATCGTCTTTCGCAGAGACCTGAAGGTAGGTATGTTGGAACAGTCGCCTGTGTTCGATTCTGATGAGTCGGTGCTCGATGCCTGCTTTAACCATCAGGGTGAGGACGAGAAGGTGCTAAAAGCCAAGCAGGTGCTGACACAACTGAAGATTAAAGACCTCAACCAACGCATGGGTGAATTAAGCGGTGGTCAGCAGAAGCGTGTGGCATTGGCCAACGTGCTGTTGACGGAGCCGGACCTCCTGATACTAGACGAGCCAACGAACCATCTGGACCTGGAGATGATAGAATGGCTTGAGGGATATCTGGCTCGTGGCAACCGGACGCTGTTGATGGTGACGCACGATCGATTCTTCTTGGATCGTGTGTGTACTGTTATTCTGGAACTCGACGATGAGACCATCTATACCTATCGCGGCAACTATGCCTATTATCTGGAGAAGCGCCAGGAGCGTATCGACAATAAGCGTGCGGAGATAGCCCGTGCGAATAATCTGTATCGTACGGAGCTGGAATGGATGCGACGGATGCCGCAAGCCCGAGGACATAAGGCCCGTTACAGGGAAGAGGCATTCTACGAGTTGGAGCGTGTTGCCAAGCAACGGTTGGAAGAACGCCAGCTGCGATTGAAAGCTTCCAATGTCTATATCGGTTCGAAGATTTTCGAGTGTCAGTATATCTCGAAAAGCTTTGGCGACACAGTTATCCTGAAGGACTTCTACTATAACTTCTCACGCTTTGAGAAAATGGGAATTGTAGGCAATAACGGTACGGGAAAGTCTACATTCATCAAGATGCTGTTAGGACTCCAACCTGTCGACGACGGGCATATAGTCATTGGCGACACCGTGCGTTTCGGTTATTTCTCGCAGGAGGGTCTTCAGTTTGATGAACAGCAGAAGGTCATCGATGTGATTACCGATATTGCTGACTATGTCGATTTAGGAAGCGGTCGGAAGCTGAGTGCGTCGCAGTTGTTGCAATACTTCCTGTTCACTCCTGAGCAACAATATAATTATGTCTATAAGTTAAGTGGGGGCGAGCGCAGAAAGTTGTATCTTTGTACCGTTCTGATGAAGAACCCCAACTTCTTGGTTCTCGACGAGCCTACCAACGATCTGGATATTGTGACACTACAGATTCTCGAAGAATACCTGCAGGACTTCCCGGGTTGTGTGATTGTGGTGAGCCACGACCGTTACTTCATGGATAAGGTAGTCGATCATCTGCTGGTGTTCAAGGGGCAGGGCGAAATCAAGGATTTTCCAGGCAATTATACGCAATATCGTGAGTGGAATGCGCTGCAGGAGTCTACCAATACCACAAAAGCAGCCGATTCAGATAAGAGTGTTAAGGCCAGCTATCGTCATGATGACCGCCGACGCCTGTCGTATAAGGAAAAACGCGAAATGGAGCAATTGGAGAAAGACATTGCTGCATTGGAGGAAGAACAACGTACAATAGAAGAAGCGCTCTGCGGAGGGACCACCTCTGTCGACGAGATAACAGCGATGAGTAAACGACTGCCGCAACTGAAGGAAGAACTCGACGAAAAGTCGATGCGATGGTTGGAGCTAAGTGAATTTGAAAATTGATAGTTACATGATACAGCAACAATATCCGTCACAACTGCTGGAGCGAGCCGTACAGGAGTTCGCCAAGTTGCCAGGCGTGGGTCGCAAGACGGCTCTCCGACTGGTACTCCATCTGTTGCGTCAGGATACAGAAGATGTCGAGAAGCTGACGCAGGCTATCCAGCAGATGAAACAAGAGGTCAAGCGCTGCAAGGTGTGCCATAACATCAGCGACAGCGAGGTATGTCCTATCTGTAGCGATACGCGCCGTGATGCGCAGACCATCTGTGTGGTAGAGAATATTCAGGACGTGATGGCTGTAGAGAATACCCAGCAGTTTAACGGCCTCTATCATGTGTTGGGCGGTGTCATCTCGCCGATGGATGGTATCGGTCCTGGCGACTTGGAGATTGAATCGCTGGTCGAACGCGTGCGCACGTGTGATATTAAAGAGGTGATACTGGCGCTTGGCTCAACGATGGAGGGCGACACCACCTGTTTCTATATCTTCCGCAAATTGGCTCCCTATAGCCACGTGAAGATCAGCATCATAGCGAGAGGTATCAGTGTGGGTGACGAACTGGAATATACAGACGAAGTAACGCTGGGACGCTCCATCCTGAACCGCACGCTCTTTGAAGGGAAATAAACGAAACAATATGAAGATATGAATTCAGAAACAATACAATTTATAGTGACTACTCTGATGGAGCTCCTCACGTTGGCCTGTGCCTACCTGGGGTTGCGACTTATCAAGCTGGGTTGGAAACTGCGCATGGCTTTGATTGTCGTTCCGCTCTTAGCTAATGCCGTCTGTTATCTTATTTATCGCACTACGCCCTTCTTCTATCTGGGTGTTGTGCTGTTGATTTGCATTCCGTTTGTATGGCCAAGAAAGTCAGCATAGTCATAGTCAGCTATAATGTCTGCCGTCTGTTGGACGAGTGTCTGCAGAGTGTGGAAAAGGCTATCGAGGGTATCGATGCCGACATTTATGTGGTCGACAACCAGTCGTCAGACCATACTGTCGAGACGTTGACGCCCAAGCATCCGCAGGTGCATTTCATTGCCAATACGGAGAACGTGGGTTTTGCCCGTGCCAACAATCAGGCTATCCGACAGTCAGATGCCGAATATGTGTTGTTGCTGAATCCCGATACCGTTGTTTTCGAACCTACCATCAAGGGGTGTGTCGACTTTATGGATGCTCATCCTAAAGCGGGTGGGGCAGGTGTCAGGATGTTGACAACCGAGGGGACGCCAGCTCCAGAGTCGCGCCGTGCAGTACCCACGCCATGGGTTTCTATGCTGAAGATGTTGGGCTTCACCCGTCGCTATTACATGAGTCATCTGTCGTGGGACGAACCGGCCCAGATAGAAGTCGTGAGTGGTGCCTATTGCTTCTTGCGTAGAAAGGCACTCGATCAAGTGGGACTGCTCGATGAGGATTTCTTTATGTACGGCGAAGATATCGACCTCTCTTACCGACTGCTTAAGGGCGGTTGGCAGAACTGGTACTTGCCCTTCGAGATTATTCATTATAAGGGCGAATCTACCGATCAGACCTCCTTCCGCTATGTCCACGTGTTTTATCAGGCCATGCTCATCTTCTTCCGCAAGCACTATGGTAATCTGAGTCTGCTGCTCTCGCTTCCCATTCAGATGGCTATCTATTTCCGGGCCTTTGTGGCGCTGATGCAGATGCTGAGCCAAAAGCTGGGCCAATTCCTTCATCCGCAAAAATCTGTCCGCTCATGATGAAACCTGCTATCCGGCTGCGTGCCATCGAACCCGAGGATCTCGACTTGCTGTACGAGATAGAGAACAACCAGGAACTCTGGAATGTTGGGGCCACCAATGTCCCTTACTCCCGTTATACGCTGCATGACTATATCGCCACATCGTCCGACGATATCTTTGCCGACCGCCAGGTACGCCTGATTATTGAAACGGAGAAGGGTGAGAGTGTGGGTATCTGCGATCTGGTGAATTTCGATCCGCGCCATCAGCGTGCTGAGGCTGGCATTGTAGTTATGAAACGGTATCGCCGCCGGGGCTTTGCTGAAGCAGCCCTGCAACAAATGGCCGATTATGCTCTGCGTGTGGTTCATCTTCATCAGCTCTATGCCCTTGTCGCTGTGGATAATGAGGCCGCTCTGAACTTGTTCCGAAAGGCTGGCTTTGCACATGAATCCGTGCTCCAGCAGTGGCTCTACGATGGTCATCAGTATGCCAATGTAATGCTCATGCAAAGATTTTTATAAATTTTCTCGCAAAAAGTTTTGTGTTTTCGAAAATTCTGATTACCTTTGCACCCGCAAAAACGACAAAGTAAAACTCTGGTGCGTTAGTTCAGTAGGTTAGAATGCCTGCCTGTCACGCAGGAGGTCACGAGTTCGAGTCTCGTACGCACCGCTGAGTAGGGATAGTCAATAAGGCAAAAAGATTGGGGTGCGTTAGTTCAGTAGGTTAGAATGCCTGCCTGTCACGCAGGAGGTCACGAGTTCGAGTCTCGTACGCACCGCTGAATAATGGAAAAGGCTCATTGAATCAAACATTGGTTCAGTGAGCTTTTAACACAAAATAAAGAGAACGATCTATATGAAGCAAACAATTCTTGTCACTGGCGGTACAGGTTTCATTGGAAGCCACACTACCGTAGAACTTCAAAATGCTGGCTACAAAGTAGTCATTGTTGACAACCTCTCCAACTCCAATGCCAATGTGGTAGACGGTATTGAGAAGATTACGGGCATTCGTCCTGACTTCGTGAAAGCCGACTGCTGCGATTACGATGCTATGGAGGCTATCTTCCAGAAGTATCCTGACATCGAGGGTATTATCCACTTCGCTGCTTCCAAGGCAGTAGGCGAAAGTGTCGAGAAACCGCTGATGTACTATCGCAACAATCTCACGTCGCTCATCAATCTGCTGGAGCTCATGCCTAAGTACAATGTCAAGGGTATCATCTTCTCCAGCTCTTGCACTGTCTATGGTCAGCCCTCGCAGGAGAATCTGCCTGTGACTGAGGATGCGCCTATCCAGAAGGCTATGTCGCCCTATGGCAACACTAAGCAGATCAACGAGGAGATAATCCAGGACTATATCCACAGCGGTGCTCCTATCAAGAGCATCATCCTGCGCTATTTCAATCCTATCGGTGCTCATCCCACAGCACTCATCGGTGAGTTGCCTAACGGTGTGCCCATGAATCTCATTCCTTTCGTCACTCAGACGGCTATGGGTATTCGTGAGCAGCTGAAGATTTTTGGCAACGACTATAATACACCTGACAAGACCTGTATCCGCGACTATATCTATGTCGTCGATTTGGCTAAGGCTCACGTTAAGGCGATGGAGCGCGTGCTCGACAAGCCCGAGACCGATGCTGTCGAGGTGTTCAATATCGGAACAGGCAAGGGCCTGTCTACGCTGGAAGTTGTTCTGGGCTTCGAGAAGGCTACTGGCGTGAAGGTCAATTGGACCTATGCTCCACGTCGCGAAGGCGATATTGAGCAGGTATGGGGTAATGTCGATAAAGCCAACAAGGTGTTGGGATGGAAGGCAGAGACGCCTACCGAAGAAGTGCTCAAGTCTGCTTGGAAGTGGCAGCAGAAGTTGCGCGAAGACGGTATTCAGTAAAAATACGGTTATAAACGAAAAAACCTCTCGAGAAATTCTCGGGAGGTTTTATTTGCTCTGAGGTGCCTGGCGGATTCGAACCGCCGTAGACGGTTTTGCAGACCGTTGACTAAGCCACTCATCCAAGGCACCGTTTCAGTTTGCGGATGCAAAGGTAATACTTTTATTTGGATTAGCAAAAAAAAATCGCGACTTTTTTGCTATTTATTTGCAATGACAGGTGTGATGTTGGGTTTTCTTGCAGTTTTTCTGGCATTTTTCTTTCAATTCACACCCTTTACAGGGATCTCCACCATCGCGAACGGCATCATAAAAGCGCCATGCGGCATAGCCTATAGCCCCTATAATAATAACTGTTGTCAGAAAAAACTGCATCTCCTAACTTCTTTAACTTCTAAGTTTCCTCAACAGCACCTTGTTGATAGCCTGGATTCTGCGTCCTCGCTTCTCAATATCCTGAGTGATGTCCTCGCGTACATTATTTATATTATTAAAGAAGTCGCTGAAGGCATTCAGCACTTGGTTGGGTTGCGACATATCCTCGCTGATTTTCGGATTAGCCACAATGTTGATGCCCAGATGCTCTATATGCACGTCGATGTCACTATCTGTCATCATCGGGTCGCCGTCGTAGTGGATGGCACCTGGTGCCTTGCGGTGAATATGCAGGCTGCGTGTGCGGAATGTCTTGATTTTCGAATTGTTGCCCAGTGTCTTCATAAACAGGTCGGCGGCTATCTGTGGCGCATCCAGCACGTCGAAAGGTTCCATCACGATGACGTCCATCTCCCCGTCCTTCATCGTAGCCCCAGGAGCGATATAGGCGTTGTTGCCGTATTGCGATGCATTGGCACAAGCTATGAGGAATGCCTTGTAGTGCTTGGTGCCCGTCTCGTCTTCTATCTCGTAAGTCTCAGGCTTGTATTTCAGTCCCTCCTTCAGCACGTTTTCCACGTAGGTGATGGGTCCGCGTTTGCCCGATTCGGCAAACTTCAGCGATATGAAGGCGTCGAATCCCATGCCGCAGGTGCAGAAGAACGGTTGCCCGTTTATGAGTCCGTAGTCGAATGCCTCAATCTGGAATTCGTTGATGATGGCCAGTGCCTTTTCTGTTTCCATCGGCAGACAGAGGTGGCGCGCCAGTCCATTGCCCGATCCACATGGAATAATGCCCATTGCCGTCTGCGTGTGTATCACCGATCGGGCTACCTCGTTCACGGTGCCGTCGCCGCCAACAGCCACTACCGCGTCAACACCGTCGTTGGCCGCCTGTCGTGCTATTTCGGCTGCATGTCCTGCGTATTCAGTCATTATCACTTGATAGTCGAATCTTTCCTTGTCAATGATTTTGTCAATCAATGCAGGAATCTCTTCTTTCGAGTGAGTGCCCGAAATAGGATTGATGATGAATATGATACGTTTCTTGTTGCTCATTTGATTGCAAATGTACAAAAAAGCATGCAGAAAACATACATAAATCTAAGAATTTTCGTTCAAATTGATAATATTCTTCTTTTTTTTGTGCTATTTCGACAAAAATGTGTAACTTTGCAGTCTGAAAACTAATTCGCGACTTCGGTCGCACTCATTTATATGGGACAATTACAAGAAAAATACAAGCTTTATCGTGAGCCCCAGAAGTTTATGGAGGCTGATGTCTATCCCTATTTTCGTGCTATTGAGGGCAAGCAGGGAACTGAAGTAGAAATGGGCGGACACAAGGTATTGATGTTCGGTTCTAACGCCTACACAGGTTTGACGGGCGACCAGCGTATCATCGATGCTGCTAAGGCCGCGCTCGACAAGTACGGATCGGGATGTGCCGGCAGTCGTTTCCTCAATGGAACACTCGACCTCCATGTACAGCTGGAGAAGGAAATATCAGAATATATTGGTAAGGACGACTGCCTCTGCTTCTCAACAGGCTTCTCTGTCAATCAGGGCGTTCTGGCAATGGTAGTAGGTAAGGACGATTATATCATCTGCGACGATCGTGACCACGCAAGTATTGTGGACGGTCGCCGTCTTTCGTTTG
>CAMUYR010000017.1 GCA_947164965.1 uncultured Prevotella sp.
TTGTGAGTGAAGGTCATGTCGGAATTTGGCCATTTTCACTACGTAGACTTCCTCCACTCGCTTCGACTCGGTTATTACTGTATTACTATCTCTGCGGTTCCTTTGAGGCGAACCACTCCTCCGTTTTGCAGACCGGCATTCTTCAGTCCGTCGTTCATCTCCCAGTGGCGGCAGCAGTACCGCTGTTCCACCTTCAGTCCCATCTTCTGGCAAACTCTTGATCCGTCACTCATACATTCCTTGTGCTTACATGAGGCGCACATCTTGTTCACCTTGATGTGATAAGCATTCATTACTGTTTCCATCTTTCTTAATTCTTAATTATCAATTGTCAATTTGATTAATAACTTGCCAAGTCTCTCAAGTACTCAGCGTAACTTCTTCTCATGTCGGCTACTGATAGTCGTTCAGACGCCTCCATGTAGCCCTCGTCCATCATTTCGTCTTCCTCCAGTCTCACCTCATGGGCGTACATCAGAAAGTCCAACGAACAAATCTTAATTCTTCTCATTTCTATTCCGTTTATTTACTGTTTTGCTGTTTTCATCGGCAAAGTTAGAAACGATTTTTCTGTCTCGCAATAGCTGTTATCCCCATTCGGAAACGGTTCGGAAGAACCAATATGCCATTCGGAAAAATCTTCGGAAAACAGCCTAGAATCTGCCCTTCATCAGGTTGAAAAAACGCTTTACGATGTTGTTTCTGCGTGTCGTTTCCTGAGTATCGCAGGTGTCGCTGAACGTCCAGTTAAACAACTGACCCCTGGCCACATCCATCATCTTCGATATCGATGACTCGCAAGGCAGATCGTCCAACTTCAATTCTATACTCAGATAGTCCAGGTATCGCTGGGCCGATTCGAACGACGGCAGGTCGTCAGTTGAGTCCATAGCCACCTTCAGCCACGCATAGTCAAACTTACGGCGCAACAGGTGTTCAGTTCTCAGCTGCAGTATCGCTTCACGAATTCGCAAAGCCATCTGTCCATTTCCCATCACGGCAGCCTCGTCAATCTCCACCACCTCTACCTGTGGGCACAGGCTCACCATACCCATAAACTTCTCATACGCTGCGTCGTCAATACGCAATACTACTTGTTTCATTTGTGTTCCAAGTGTTTGTGAGAAGAGCATGATTGCTGCAGCTTTTCACCTCAGAGGACTCTCACTCCACTCGGGTTAATACTAAAAATATCGAGTGCAAAATTACAGGTTATCAGTGATGAGAACAAGAAAAAAAACTGGTCATTCCTGAACGACCAGAAATGACCAGATATTTAGTTTTAATTTATGATTAACAAGCTATCAACTGCCTGAATTCCTCTACCATCGTCTGGTATTGAGAATCACCAGAGAATTTATCCTTAGTAGTATCGGTATAATCGCTGAGCGAAGCTTTTGATGCCCGTTTGCTGCCGAATTCAGAGATAAACTCAGCCCAAGTTGGACGGCGTATAGCTCCAGAGTCCATCGCTGCACGAATGGGCATCAGAATATCTCTGGGTTTCATCTTCTCATCCATCAGCTCATGCAGACGAGCAACAACCTTGTTGGCGCATCCAGGCCTTATCACCAGTTTCTTGAACTCCTCAGAGACGACGATGTTTTGTTTCAAGAATTCTTTTGCCTCGTTGATACTCTCAACAATGCTTTGCATCGACTGGCGTGGAGCATTACGCAGATGATGTTTCAGCTTGCCCCAGAAACACACCTTCTTGCTACCGTCAAGTTTGATGGATGGATAGTTGGGATTTGCAGGCACCAACCAGCTATCACCACTTTCGTCTATATAATAAGTCTTTAGCAGCCGTTCACCATCGATTTCAGCCAATACGATATCATGACTGTAGTATTCTCTCACTTTCTCTATCACAAGCAGATCACCAGACATAATGCCAACGTCGATCATAGAATCACCAATGGCTCGTGCACAGAAAGTGTCATTATACCCCACAACTTCATCTGGCATTATGATGTAGAGAGGAAGTGCATCACCAGTATCCTTGGGGTAGCCACATGAGATAGACAAATCGTAGAAAGGCACTGGTGTATTAATCACCATGCCTTCCAGTTCAGCCTCACTTAACAAGTGGGCAGAGCCTCTTGGTCTATCATGCAATCCCAGCATTATGTCGGTTTTATATCTTTAGATTTTGGGGTGCAAAGGTATAAAATTCCTCGCTCAATCCAGCATCTTTTCCCTGCATTTTTGTGTTAAAAAATACAACCCTCAGAGTTTCAATGAGATAGCAAAAAATCCCACACCTTTAGGATACAGCGGGACAGTCTCTTGTGCGTTTGACTATTAACTATCTAATCCACTCCCAAAGTAATTGTCTTTATCAATCATTGAAAGGACCTTGTTACGAGCATAGACATGAAGCTTACATACAATACCAACAGTAACAAAGAAACAGATACCGCCAAGTACTGGGTTCACCATTCCCGTCATTAACAAAGCGTCATACAAACCATGTGCTAAAACTGGTGCTACAATGATTAAAGCAGCTGTTTTACGATTATGATCCACAAAATGGTATTTGGAGTAATAATATCCCATTAAAATGGCAAAAGCATAGTGCCCTGGGACTGCCATTAACGAGCGAAGGAATGCAACAGACATCCAGTTTTCAATATTATCAAATAGATAACCAACATTTTCTATTGCGGCAAAACCTAATCCTATGCATACTGCATATACGATTCCATCAAAATGTTCATCAAAGTATGGATTCTTTCTAAGAACCAGCCACAATGCCAATAATTTAAACGATTCTTCTGGTATTGCTGCTTCAAAAAAAGCACATGCAGTCGTACCCAATAGCGTTGTAGGATGGCCATCTGGATAAAACAATACATTACCAATTACTGTTTCTACTAAAGCGACAGGGAAACAGATTAGCACTCCATAATATGTCGCTTTAACAAGCCATTTTGCAGGTTCCTTTTTCTGATCCTTTTTCCAAATGTACCACCACAGCAAAGCGGCAGGAAGAAGGGCAACTATGAGAATAATAACAAACTCCATGTCTCATTTAATTAGTTATCCCAAGGAATAATTACGATTGTCATTTAATTTTTAACAAGAATAGGACACAACGGGACAGTCCCCTTGTGAGCATGATAAGGTATTGTTGCAATTCCCGTTCTTTCATATCTCGTTTTACTTTATTCTTATAACGTTTTTATTCTTCTTTACCCGTTGGTTGAATTAAATTTGTAAAATATTTATGTTCAAAAAGTTGCACATAAGCGTTTCAGGAAGAGAATTGAAACGGTCTTTTTGATGTCAGCCTATCTTCAGACAGAGCATGGTCAGGTCGTCGCTCTGCTCAGCTCCATTGGTATGGCGAGCCACTTCAGACTTCATGAACTCGATGGTGTCCTGGCAAGAGACGAAGGGGTGAGTGGCAAGCAGATGGAGGATGTGCTCGTCGCCGAACTGCTCCTGAAGAGGGTTCTCAGCCTCGTTCAACCCGTCGGAATAGAGGAAGAAAGGCTGGCCGATGATATTGTCGAAGGATTTGCTCTGAAACTCTATGTCTGACATGATTCCCAACGGACAGTTAAACGGCAACTCTATAAAATGGGGAGTACCGCCTGATATGATGACGGGGGGATTATGGCCGCAATTGCAAAGCTCAACTTGTCTAGTCAGTAAATCTGCCCTGCCGATAAACAGCGTGACAAACATGCAACTGGCATTATTCTCGTTCAGTGTCTCGTTCATCTGCTTGGCGATGGCGGCAGGAGATAGCTGCTGATGCGAAGCCACGCGAAAGAGGTTGATGGCAGTGGTCATGAAGAGCGAGGCGGGTACGCCCTTGCCGCTGACATCGCCCAGACAGAAATAGAGATGATTCCCGTAGATGGAATAGTCGTAGAGGTCGCCGCCCACCTCCTTGGCAGGTGTGACAGAGGCATAGATGTCCAACTCGGGATGGTCGGGGAAGGCAGGAAACTTTTGCGGCACCATGCCCATCTGTATGTCGTGGGCCACGCGCAGTTCGGTCTCCATCCGCTCGCTCTTAGCCTTGAGTCGCGCCATTCGCCTGACGGCAAAGTATCGGAATGTGATGAAGATGATGATAGCGAGGGCCACAATGACCACGATGACTATGGCAAAGCGGTTGCGCTCGAGCTTGTTCTGCATTTGCAACTCGTCCACATGGTAGAGCGTGTTCAGTTCGTCGAGTTGCTTGTTCATGTTACGGGTGAAGGTGGAGTCTTTTTCGGTCAAGAGTTGCTTATACATGGCCGCGCCCTCTTCGCCCCTGCCCAGCATTATCAGCGCATCGGCGCGCTCCTCACTGATGTCGTTCTCTGGGGGTAGCAGTACATTCATGCTGTCGAGACAGGCCATGGCCTCCTGAGCCTGCCGGTGAGCCAGAAAGTAAGTGCAGCGCGACAACAGCAGGTTATAGTTGGCAATGGTCGTCAGGCCCGACTTATGCACCTTCGCCGTATATTCTTCACTATGCCGCAGGCATCTTTCGGCTTCGCCATAGCGACCAAGTTTTGTGAGTGCTTGAGCTCGCAACGACTCACAGTTGGAGAGTCGGCAATAGAAGAAATCGTCGTCGCCTACAATACCGGTGCGCAGCCATGCCTCCCACTCCTTGCAATGTTGCAGAAGTTCTTCATGGTGGTTGAGTTGGAGCAGGGCAATGGCCTGCATGATGTAGGCATTGTCTAAAACGACGTAATAAAGACTCATTTTCTTTGGCAGGGAGAGGGCTTTCCTATAGTGGATGGATGCTTCGCGGTAAAGACCTGAGGCACTATAAATGTCGGCCATTCCCAAGTATGCCAATGCCAGTCCCCCCTCGTCGTGGCGTTGTTGGGCGTGTTTCTTCAACGCCGAGGCCTCGCGGGTGGCTGTCTGCAGTTTGTCCATGTGTATCAGGGTCAGGACTTCGATGCCCCTCACCAGATAGTACACATTCCACTGACCGTTCGTTTCCAGCCACTCCAGTTGGTCATCTACCTCGGCCATGTACTGGTCGTTCATGAAGTTGTTGTAGTAGGTCATCATCAATACCCCTCGCTCTTTGGCTGACTGCCGGATGCTGTCCTGCTGGTCGTAGCGGTCAATCAGCTGCTTGATGCTGTCTATCTGCTGCTGAATGTCTGACTGCCCGAAAGCTGCCGTGCAACAAACGAGAGTCAGGAGTACTGCGGTGAGCCTCCAAATGATCGGCCGTAGAGATTTAAAGGCTGAAAATATTGGTAATTTCATCATATCACATCACATTAGCGCTTCATGCTGCAAAGATAAGACATTTTTTCTTACTCACACCATTTCGCCTAAATTATTTAAGGTAAGTTCTAACAATTTATATATGTTGTACCTGTTGGTTGAATTAAAATAATGCATATTTAACTTGCCCTATGGGCCATGATTGAGAAGATTGAAATACTGCAACATAGTGAAGGCAGCGACCTTAGCAGCCATTCTTGTGAAGAGACCCTTAGGTTTCTTTGCATAGTTTCGTATCATCATGAACTGGTCGTTAAGCTGGGAAAAGACCGTCTCAATCCTCTTCCTGAAACGCTTATGTGCAACTTTTTGAACATAAACATTTTACAAATTTAATTCAACCAACGGGTTCTTCTTTTATTCTAGCGCTTAATGTCTAAAGTCTTGAACCATTAACCGTGAACCTTTAACCTTGAACCATATATATTAGTATGCAAAACTCGAAAATGTTACATGTTTAATCGGACATTTTTCTATTCTCTTCCATCATTCCGCAGCCATCATTAGCGGATCAAAGAACCGTCCTGTGATTCTTGACTACAACATTTTTACGCAATCCTCAGATACCAAAGCTGTCTTATCTTTTATTTTGCCTGGTAATCCTGGGCCTTGAACTTTTTCACCCTGCTGTTCCATCTCGTAGACTTTACTGTTCAAATCCAACAGGTATTGCAAGATGTCTGCATCTCGACGCATCCCATATGCATCACGTACAGCATTGTCAAGTTTTGCCTGTATTTCAGAGACGGGATTGTTGTGTGAGTCGTCAATAATGCGATAGAGCTGACGCAAGGTCAGATGGCGCTCTTCCATCATTTCGTTACGCTTATCTCGTAGAGTCTTCGCCTGTCTGGCTACCTCTTCTATTTGCTTCTTTGTGGGGTTCTGTGGCCAAGGGAACGAATCAAAGACAGTATCTGATGTATATCGCCAATCGCCTTTCAATGTTGAGCATCGCGCCACAAACCATTCCCAATGAACTACAGACTGGAGAATGCCAAATGAATAATCATCGTCAAGCGGGAACACCATTAATGCAGCATTAGGATTGATGTTTTTGCTGACGAATTCAAAGATAGGGCGCTTGGTTACTTGAGAACATACTATATACCTAATCTATGTCTTCGATAATATCCATCATTTCCTTTCGAGGATAAGCCAAAGTCCACCAACGTTTAAAGAAATTCTCATGATGATGATTTACTCTTGCATCAGGATTTGCTTTCAATATCTCATCGTTTCTTTTAAGTTCATCCTTGTATTTTTTCTCAAACAGAGGATAAACCAATTCATGTATATGTTTGTATACTTCTTTATACGAAGCAACTTCAAAGACATCCTTTGCATTACGGAAATCTATCACATATCTTTGAGGCTGAGATTTATAATTGCCTATTAATTCTTCGCCATTCAGATATGGACGAATGATGGATTCATTTCTTTTATCTCTTAAGTAGTTCTGAGCCTGCTCTTTAGTCAACAGAAAATATTTGTTTCCATGAGTCTGGCCTTGATAACAGGTAGAAGAGCGCCTGTTGCATTGCAACACTTTTGCTTGTGTCGCATCGAACAGACTCAGAGCCGAGTTAATGTGGTCAAGCTCGTAATCCTCAAATGGCGAGTCTTTGCTATCCCCAACTTGCATAGAGAGAACCTTTTTTCGTTTCTCTTCGCCTTTCTTCCATGTGGCGATAGAGACATAGACTGCGGCATCACCAGACCACACTTCTGTTGACACACAATCCAGTAAGGTTCCTCCTTCTTCTACGATATAATCTAGTCCACCCATACGTGAATAATTCTGCCGTATGGTGTTTGTTCCAACAAGGCCAGCGTATTGCCCTTCTTTCAACAAGGTATGGGTTTTGCGTAACCAATAAACACAGAAATCAGCTCTTCCCGGTACTTCTGGATATGCTCTGCGGAGTTTATCAACATATGGACCACCCAATTCTTCTAACATTTTGTTTTTAGACTGGAATGGTGGGTTTCCTATCACTACATCAAACTCTGGCCATTTGGAGAACAAGGCATCCTGAAGCAGAATATTGTTATCCATATTCTCCAATGGCAGCGATTCGTCAAAATCAATAGCAGCGCCATGAGTAGAAATACGCTTCTGGTAGGTTTGATTACATAACTCTTTGGCAATCATCATTGTCATCTTAGCCACTTCAACAGCGATTGGCTGCACGTCGATTCCAAAAAATTGACTAGTTTTTATGACTGACGGCCAGCTAAACTTGAATCCTCTACGCTGGTGGCTAGGGAACTCAAAGAGTTTGTCGATGACCAAACATTCCAATTCCTTCATTTCGCGATAGGCTACAAAAAGGAAGTTGCCACAACCGCAAGCTGGGTCCAACACTCTGTATTCACCCATCTGCCGCCTCACCTCTGTTAACTTCTCTATAGTGTCCGCTTTAGCTATCTTGTCTTTCCAAGGGCGAATAATGGTAGGGGTTATCACTCGCAGCATATCTACCTCACTCGTGAAGTGTGCGCCAAACTTATGCCTCTCTTTTGAGCGCATGGTTCCTTCAAAGAGGGCGCCAAAGATAGAAGGATTTACTTTAGTCCAGTCTTTATCGGCAACTTCTTTTAATACTTCAAGACATTTACGATCGGGTAATACTATTTGGATATCCTTGAATAATCCTCCATTGAAGTAAGGTATGTCCTTAAATCTGCCACCACGTGCGGGCTTGTCGCTTGCCATTTGATTAAAAAGTCCACCAATGGCATCATATGGGTCAATCGTCCCGTCAAGGCAATCCTGTATTAACTGGGTGAAGAATCCCTTGGGCAGAATATCCATGTCTTCAGAGAACAGGGCTAAAACACATTGCAGAATAAAATGCTGAGCAACCGTTTTGTCTTCTCCAAGGTCAATGGTCAGATGCTGATACAACTCTCCTATCAAATGGGCAGCTTCTTTAGAAATACTTTCTGTATTGTTTTGGAATAGCGGCGTTGCTCCTTCCAGAAACGACAAACAAGTATACCGTTCTGGCAATTCTTCAAGAGTTACTTCGTCAACCTTGTTGAATTCATCATAGATAATGAATTTATCAAAATTGCACAAGACAATATATCGAGGCTTTCTACATCCAGGGCCAATATCTCTTGATGCCACCAGATTTATCCAATAGTCACGAGCTTGAGGAAAATGAGACTCTAGGTTCTTGATGTCCTTTCTCTTCATTTCTATCAAGACGCCATCTTTACCTTTGGGGCTCCATAGGCAGTCAATGAATTTGGTTTTCTCTGTTTCTGCCTCCTTTACCCTAACTTCAAGATTACCGTCTGCTTCCATAATTCCTTTATGTCCAAAGGCACGGAATAGTCGGTCACAGAACAATTGAGCCTGTCCCTTCTCGTCACCAGTCAAATTGTCTTTGACGTACGATACAAACTCTTCTATATCATCCTTTCTCATTTGTAACTATCCATTAATCATTTTACTTCAACAGTCCCAGCACTGTGTCTGGTGTCGCTGTCAATTTCGTGACAGCACACAGTCCATTACCCATGTCTTTCACACTCGCGCCAAGCAGATAGACAGAGTCGTCGATAATAAGGAAACGATCATGGTTCTTGTGTGGCAGTTGCACGAACTTCACCTCTTCATATTGTGTATTGTGCTTCTCCAAATCCGTTAAGAAATCCTTTGTAAAGCGTGAGTGAATGGTGGCCGAAACGCCCTTTCCACGTTTTATCAGCAACGAGAGCACGCGATCATCAACAAAGTTGTCAATCAATTCAATCCGCTTCTTTGCACTCCTCACCAAGTCTGACACAAAAGCCCACGCATCCCATACGCAACCCGTTTGGAATATCTGCTCTGGCAGAAGTTTGGGCAAACTATCTTCCATCTTTGTAAGGATATGCTCAATCTTCTCGTCCGTTTCCAACTGATGCTGTTCTATATGAAGGACTTTTTGAAACAAGATGGCATTGTTCTCCATTATCTGATGGGCAGCAGTAAACACTCGCATGATACGGATATTCATTTCTATTGCCGTATCAGAGCCCAGTACGCTACTCAGCATGCCTATGCCTTCACGTGTAAACGCATAAGGAAGCTTTCTCGTACCTCACCAACTTGATGTCGCATTTTGCGACTTCAAGATTCCATTCGACTGATTATCAGATTGTTTTGCGGTCGCAATTTGCGACTTCAAGATGTTCCACTCCTCTTTGGTAAGCTGGAACATAAAATCATCAGGGAAACGTTTAATATTACGTTTTACCTGTTCATTAAGACGTTTATTTTGGACTCCATAGAGCATGGCCAAGTCGAAGTCAACCATTACCTTTTGGCCTCTGATAATGCGAATTAGGCTCTCGATATTTATATTCTTGCGGTCACAATTTGTGACTGCAAGTTGCTGTTTTCCATTTGCATCCACCTTAACTAACTGGTCGCTATTTGCGACCGGTTCTTGACTCAGTTCTGTCTTCTTTTGCTTCTTAGCCATTGTTTCAACTTTTCTGCAAAGTTACGAATTCTTTTCGAGGACACAACGATTTGCCACAAATTTATACATCTTTTAAGAGATAGCACCTAATGCAGCGCGTCGACAGCGGGGCGCGTCGCCGCGTCGGCGCGGCAGCGCATCATTTGACTTCGTCGAATTCCGTCACTCGGCATAGTTCAAGCAAGCTTTACTCTGCTCTCATTGCTCTGTCATTTGGATTTTCAGTTTGAAGTAGTTGCATAAACCTCTATTTTAAATTATTATATATTATAATATATAATAATTATATATAAGATACAAGACTATGTTGATGCGTGTTCGATTTTCGAAAAGACGCGGCGACGCGCCGACGCGCTGACGCGGCTCACAAAAATTCTTCAAATTAATCGAAAATAATTGGGGAAAAGTCTTGTTTCTTATCTGAATTTTTTGTACCTTTGCAGTGTCAAATGATAGAGGTGGAGAGACGGCTCATTAAGTGGAAAAATTGCGAGATTTAAATCTAGAAATTGCGCGCATTAATGGTAGCAATATTTTTCCTTAATAGTGCTGGAACGAAGCGGAATCAGGCGACAGAGAGACTACTAACAAAAAATTTTACATTAAACATTAAACATTAAACATTAACCATTAAACATTAAAAACTATGGCTATTAAAGTAATTGCACAACGACGTGAAGTTAAATTGGGTAAGAAACCTGGCATGAAGTTCGTGATGCGCCCCGACCTCTACATTCCCATCCAGGAGAAGAAGGTGTTCAGCGAGGCTGCTACCCACAGCGGTATCTCCGCAGGTGTCATCAAGGCGGCTTGGGATGCCGCTGGCGAGGTCATCAAGACGTGGGCAACCGAAGGTCACAGCGTACCTCTGCCCGGTCTGGGAACGATGCGATTTGGTGTTCGCTCGAAGGCGGTTGAGGATCTGGAGGACGTGAAGACCAACCTGATCAGTGTGCGCCGCATCATCTTCACTCCTAACGTGGACGTGAAGGACGAGCTGAAGAACACCTCGATTCAGATTACCTGCCTGGACGAGGAGGGCAACGTGCTGAAGCGCGTGACTAGCGGCGACAGCGGCGATGTGGAGGACCCTGATGCCTCCCCTAACCCCTCCGAAGGAGGGGGAAGTAATCCTACTCCTTCAACCAACAACGGTGATGAGCCAGGCGAAGGCGATTAAAGAGTGCGCCTGCGGGCACCACTCTTTACATTAAACATTAAACATTAAAAAATGAAGAAGAATAGACTGATAGAGATTGTGGTGAAGATGGTAGTAGCCGCACTCACCGCCTTCCTGACGGCACTCACCACTACGAGTTCTTTGACCTAAAGGTACAAAGCGTACTAAAGAAACGATTAGCGCAGGGTACGGACCGATTTATCTCTAAATGATTAGCCGCCGGCAGGCTCTGTAAAAGGAACTTGTCGGCGGCCGCTATGTCATATTTCGCTACTGTTTTTTCGGGTAAATGTAGAAAAAAAGGGGAATTTTCTTGCTGTTTTAATTCATTATTTGTAACTTTGCAGCAATGAAGCGACTGACAGAGAACCAATCAAGGAATTCGCTGACCACACGAATCGTAGTGTAGGTGGTTGGATTTGTGTCTGTGCTCTTCGTTTCATCACTCTTTATCATGTTCCATTATGCGCGTCAATCTATTTACCAGGAGGCAATGGAAAAGGCGCGTCAGACGCTGCGCACCACTGAGCTTCGCATCGACAACGCCCTGAGTGAGGTAGAGACGGCAACGCGCAGCATGCACTGGACCATAGAGAAGCGTCTGGACAAGCCTGAAATCATGGACAGCCTCTGCCGACAGCTGGTAGCCACCAACCCGCATATCCAGGGTTGTGCCATTGCCTTCGAGCCAGGCTTCTATCCCAAATATGGCACCTATTACGGTGTGTATGCCTACCGCAGCATTTAGACAGTCATGTTGACGACACGCAGACCGTCAAGACCAACAGACACCATCTGCTTATTGTACTCACCGAGTTGCTCTTCAATGGTCTGCATTTCACGAAGGAAGGCTGTGTCACCATGCGGATAGATGCCACCGACGACGCCATACTATTCGCCATAGAGGATACGGGTCCTGGCATCCCTGCAGACAAGGCCGATTTCATATTTGAGAAATTTACCAAGATTGACATGTTCACTGAGGGTCTCGGACTCGGTTTGTTCCTCTGTCAGCGCGTCGTTCAGCTGATGGGTGGCACACTCAAACTTGACACCAAAAACACTACTGGTAGCCGTTTCATTTTGGAACTGCCGCTTTAACTGTAGAATTATGCAACACAATGCGAATATTTCCTCTATTTAATTTGGTAGTTTGCCAAATTATTCCTAACTTTGCACTCGCTTAAAGGCAACTAAAACAGATTAATAATGGAATGTTTTCCACGAATCGAAATACATATCATGAAGTACTAGGAAGTGACCTGGTACATAATTCGCTAATTAACCAGATTATATTTATTTAATGGTTTGAAACTCGCAGGCTGTGAAGCCCGCGAGTTTTTCAATTTAGTTGAATGTGAAGACGAGATCGCTGAGGGTGCAGAGCGACTTCTCCTTGGTGTCTGACTTGAACAGCAGGAAGATGGCGTGCTTGCCAGCAAGACCGTTTTCTTTGGCTTCATTGCTGATACCTATTGCCATCGTCCTGATTTCCTTTGGCATATCAGCCTTCAGGCCTATCTCTCCAATCTTCTTACCGCCTTGTGAGGTCCAGGGACGATCCATCATCACTTCGATTGTGCCATCGATACCCTCAGGGATGAGGTTCACGCAGAGCATCAGATTATCCTTGGTCTCCAAACGCTTGGCATCGAAGTTGAAGTACTTATAGCCAACGATAGAGCCATCGGTATTGTTGACAACGAGGTTGGTGTTGTTCTTCAGATCGTAGGGCTCTGAGAAGTTGGAATCGGTACCATACGACGATGCCACATAAGAGCCGTAGAACGTGTTGTTAGGCCACTCGTGAACAGCCACCTTAGGACCAGTGAGCCAGCAGGCCACACCAGCAGAACGACGCTCGAAGGGGTTGAGACCATCGAGGGCAAAGCCGTTGGAATTGTATTCGCCCTCGCTGATAAGCACCTTGCCACCAGCACCCTTTTCAACCTGCACGGTGATGGGTGCCACCATAGCCTGGCGGGCATATTCATCGGTACCCGTCTGACGATGATAGAACACATACCACTGGTCTTTAATCTGACAGATGCTGCCGTGCGTGTTGCCATCGATGACGGCAGAAGCAATGGTGTCGCCCTGCTCATTCACCTCACGGGCACGTCCGTCGATGATGGTGCCGCCATAGGTCCATGGGCCCAGAGGATGGTCGCTATACGCATAGGCGAGCGTATAATTAGAGGAAGGCAGACCAAACTCGCCATCGGCAGTAAAGCGGCTGTAGATGAACACATACTTATCCTGAATCTTGCGGATGCTGGAAGCCTCGAAGAAACGGAACACGTTGCCTGGCTGTTCCTTGAAACCAGGTATCATGCCATCGACCACCTTAGTGCCAGGCATGGGCGTACACATCGTGGCAGGATCAATCTCGGCAGCCATCGAGTGGCCAAAGCCCCAATAGCCGTATATCTTGCCATCATCGTCGACAAAGACAGCGGGGTCGAAACCATAGATGCCAGTGACCTGATTGGGGTCGTCATCCTTCCAGTTACACACCTCGAAAGGTCCGTCAGGACGGTCGCTCTTGGCGATGAGTCCGTTGCGATAGCCCGTCTGGTCGTTGGGGAACAGATAGTAGGTCTTCTTGCCTGTGCTGTCAGTAACCAGCGTCACGTCAGGAGCATAGAGCACATCAGCCGTCTTGGCTGTATCGAAGGGCTCGCCCTTGGCATTCTTGTCGACCACGAGGATGACGCCATCGTAGCGCCAGTTGTTGAGACTGTCGACAGAGGCAGACCACACAACCTGGTCGCGTCCGCAATAGGCAGTAATCAGATTATCGTGCGAACCATAGACGTAGACACGATACTTGCCTGGATTATCAGGGTCTTCAAACACGTAAGGCTCGCCATCGGGAATGTGTTCCCAAAGAGGCATGTACGGATTGCCTTGGGTTGATAGTTCCGTTTGTTCAGCCTGTGACTGAGAGGCACAGGAAAAGGTCATGAAAGCCAGGGGCAGCATGGCCGTAAGAGTAGTCAAAATTTTCATTGTTCTCATATACTATATTATAATAATGATTAGTAACCAGGGTTTTGGGTGAGGTTTTTGTTGAGTGCACGCACATCGGCAGGAATGGGGAATACGGTGGTATGTCCGTCAGACTCGTCGATGGCACCAGGACCTTCATATAACGACTTGTAGCGATGGAAGCGGATGAGGTCAGGACGACGCCAACCCTCCCAGCAGAGCTCCAGCAGACGCTCGTCGAGAATATTGTCGAGAGTGCACGGACGCGACTTGCTGGTAGAACGCGAGCGCACGGCATTGAAATCGTCGCTGCCGTCTTCGCCCAGTCGCACCTTACACTCAGCACGCATCAGCAACACGTCGGCGTAGCGGAAGAGCACGATATCATTGTCGACAAGCTTGCCGTCCTTCGTAGAGTTCTTGTCGAACTCATACTTGTACATACGGGCACCAGCCGTCTCAAGATAAGGCGAGCCACTGAGGTCGGGCAACACCTTGTCAGGCGCATAGACCAATGGTTTGCCTGTACGATCGGTGACGGTTTTACCTTCTGGGGTATAGACTTTTTCGTAGTGATAGCAGTCGTAGAAACGAGGATCGATATCGTCAGGATAGCCAAACACCTTCAGCGTCTGCAGCGTAGCACACGTACCATTCTCACCACCATAGCCATAGGCACTGGCATGACGGTAGTGGAGGGAGCGCACGATGTTCTGCTGCTGGTTGGTGAAGAGATTCTTGTTCATAGGAATGGTGAAGATATTCTCGCTGGAGTTCTGGTTATAGACCAGGAAATTGCTCTTGTAAAGGGATTCGAGACTATAATCCATCTCACAGATATCGTCGCAAAATCCGATACAATCCTGCCAACGGGGTGTACCTGTATAGACCTCGGCACCAAGCATGAGCTTAGCCAGCACGAAATAAGCTACAGGTTGAGTGATGCGTCCATAGTAGTCACCCTCGCGCGTACTTTTCTCTTCGGGTAGGAACAACACGGTTTTCATGAGTTCGTCTTCGCAAAACTCAAACACACGCTTGCGGCTCTCACGCGTCACCTCGTTCATCGATATGCTGTTGTCTGTAACCAATGGCACGTCGCCAAAGAGGTCGAGCAGATACCAGTAATACATGGCTCTGAGGGCACGTACTTCAGCCTGCCATTCCAGATAGCTGTCTCCTGCCAGCTCCTTATGGTCCTCGAGCGTTTCGAGCGACTTATTGCAAAGGGCCACCACCTTATAGAGATAAAGCCACGCATTCTTAGGCAGGTCGTGACCCGCCGACCATGAGTGCTCATACATAGCCTGCCACAAGCCACCGTCGTACCAGTCGCCACCACGCAGGGGTATCATGGCTTCGTCGCTACCAAAGGTCTGCAGGTCATAAACACCACGAATGGTACCCTGCAGGCCCTGCCCCTCGTCGTAACCTCCGATGTAGTTATACAGCGTGGCAACGGTATTGAGATAGAGTGCTTCGTGACTGGTGTAAGCCTCAGCTTCAGGTATCTGGTCGCGTGGCTGTTCATCGAGAGAGCATGACGAAAGCAGCATGCCACATGACAAGATCATGATAAGAATAAAGATATTAACCGTTCGTTTCATAATGTTTGCTGCTTAGAATTGAATGCTTAATGCGAATGAATAACTACGATAGACGGGATAGGAACGCTTGTCGTCGACACCCAACGTAGAATCGACAACAGAAGAATTGATCATCGGCGTCAGACCGGAATAAGAGGTAATCGTGGCCAGATTGTTGATAGAACACGAGAGGCGCAGGCTGCGAATGAGTGACGAACGGAGGGGGACATTCCAACCCAGCGTGACATAGTCGATATTGACGTAATCGCCACGTTCCAGATAGTAGTCGCTGATGTCCTGATCCTGAATATTCATCTCAGGGGCTCCCTGCATGACGTTATAATTAGGCATCGAACCCATATTCATATACGCTAGCGATGTACCGTTGTATATCTTATGTCCGAAGGCACCGTTCATCTGCACGGTGATGTCCCACTGGCGATAACGGAAGGCAATGTTAGAACCCATCATAGCTTTGGGCGTGGCCTGTCCGCAGATATACTTCTCCTCTGTGATGTCATAGCGCTTGGAACCATCCTCGGCAGTA
The DNA here is from genome assembly GCA_947164965.1 of uncultured Prevotella sp. Taxonomy (GTDB): domain Bacteria; phylum Bacteroidota; class Bacteroidia; order Bacteroidales; family Bacteroidaceae; genus Prevotella. The sequence continues at coordinate 16,045 of CAMUYR010000017.1, forward strand.
ATAAAGCCTTTGAAGTGTGGCAGATAGAAGACGCCCAGAGGCTGTCCGACGATCTGCGAGCATACGGTGCTGGCACCATGGAATCCAGCTCCCTCCAAACCAGAAATGCCTTGTATGTCAGGAGCCGTCAGCAACTGTCCGTTGTAATAGCCGTTGAGGGTGACGAGCTTGTTACGCTCGAAGGTCCAGTTCATATTGATGCTCAGCTCCATATCCTTCTGGCGTAAGGGTGTAATGCCGAATCCGAGCTCAAGACCATAATTGTGCATCTTACCCAGATTGGCCAGCAGATGGTCGTAGGTAAAGGTAGGAACAGGTACTGTGTAGTTGTAGAGCATATCCGACGTACGCGAAGTATAGAAATCGGCTGTCAGCACGATACGCTTCTGCCAGAAGGCCATATCGAGCCCGACATTGAAGGTACGCTTCACCTCCCAACGCAAATCGGGATTGGCATTGCGGATAATACCCAGCGTGGTGGCAGGCGTGCCATAGACGCTGACAACACCATTGGGCTTGATGAGTTCCTGCGACAGATAGGAGTCGATACCACCAAGATTACCACTCATACCGTAACCTACGCGCAGCGTCAACTTGGATATCCACGTGAGCGGTTTCATAAACTCCTCGTTGGTGATATTCCAAGTACCACTGATAGAAGGGAAGTAGCCCCAACGATGGTTGGCACCAACCTTTGACGAACCATCGGCACGACCCGTGAAAGTCAGCGTATAGCGGTCGGCATAGCTATACTGAGCCTTCAACAGATAAGACACCATCGTAGAACTGGAGTAGAACGAATTGGTGCCATCCCAAGGACGTACGGCACCAGCAGAGAGGTTGTCGTAACCATAAGCATTGGTTGGGAAATTCGACGCTGTGGTATAGAATCCAGTAGACTTCTCGCGTTGCGCCTCGATGAGAGCCAACATCTCCAACTGGTGACGTTTGGCTAAATGACCCTTCCATGAGAGCATCAGATTGCCTAAGATTTCCTCGTGCTTGGTATTACCACGATAGGCTTCGCCATGACTCCACACGAAAGTGGGATAGAAATGGGCATTGTTGATACTGTTATACGAATAGCTGCCGAAAGCACCAACAGAAAATCCGTAACCTAAGGTGGCATGGGCCTTCAGGTGTACATTGACATGAGCATTTTCCTCGTCTTCCTGCATCTCCAATAACGAGAGCGGATTATTAATCCAAAAAGCCTCAGTCACCTGGTCGAAACCACCAGTGGCATTGGGGCCATCAGGAAATGTAGGATTGAAGCAGGCGGCAGAGTAAAAGAGCTTCTGCTGGAACGGCGTCACATTGTTCTTCTGCAACGAACCAAACATACCCAAATCGACTGTGAGGCGTTTGTCGAAAGCCAACTGATGGATATCGAGCTTACCGATATAATTACGCAGACGGTTGTTCCTGACCACCTTACTCAAATCTGTCATACCCAGCGAAGCACGATAGTTGGCTGTCTCTGAACCACCACCAAAGGCGATATGATGGTTATGTACAAAGCCCGTACGGGTGATAGAGTTCTGAAAATCAGTGTCATAACCTTTGTCGATGATGTCCATCCCTAACTGCGAGGCAGCCTGACGGAATTGAGCAGCATTCAACATATTGATATTCTTATAGATGCTCTGCACACCAACGCTACCGCTATAAGCAATATGAAACTGGTCGCCACTACCCTTCTTGGTAATGACCTGAATGACACCAGCGGCACCTCGGCTACCATATTGTGCGGTCTCAGAAGCATCCTTAAGAATGGTAAAACTCTCGATATCGGCAGGATAGATAGTAGCCAGCGTGGCAATATCTGCCTGAACACCGTCGATAATCACCAAGGGGTCGTTGCCACCCATGAGCGACGTAGTACCACGCACACGGACAGCCGAAAGCATAGCTTCCTGATTACCACCCGTCTGAACCTGTACACCTGCAGCCTGACCACTCAGCGCCTCCAGTGAGTTAATCACCAGACCTTTGTTCATACGCTCCTGAGTCACCGTATTGGTTAGACCCTTTGCAATGAGAGAGTCAGGCAAAATTTGACCAACCATCGGAACTGCGGATAATAACAGTAATGCGGTTAGTATTGTTGTAAGTTGTTTCATAACGATAAATTGGTAAGATTTTGCAAAGATACATTTAAATCATGAAAGACGCAAGAAAATGAGGAAAAATGTGAGAAAAATATTTGGCTATTTACAGAAAAACAGCTACCTTTGCGGACAAAACTTTAAAACTTTAAAAACAATGACAGCAAAACAAACTATCGAGGCTGGAAAAGCCATCTTGGGAATTGAATTCGGTTCAACCAGAATCAAGGCCGTCCTCATCGACGAGGACAATAAGCCCATCGCACAGGGCTCACACGAGTGGGAGAATCAGTTGGTAGATGGTCTTTGGACCTACTCTACCGAGGCTGTATGGTACGGACTGCAGGACTGCTACGCCGAGCTCCGCAAGGACGTTCAGAAGCAGTACGACTGCGAAATTGAATCGCTGGCCGCCATCGGTTTCAGCGCCATGATGCACGGCTACATGGCCTTCAATGATAAGCAGGAGATACTTGTTCCTTTCCGCACTTGGCGTAACACCAACACAGGTAAGGCAGCTGCAGAGCTCTCTAAGCTCTTCAACTACAACATCCCCCTGCGTTGGAGCATCTCGCACCTCTATCAGTGCATTCTCGACAACGAGGAGCACGTTAGCGACATCAAGTATCTCACCACACTTGCCGGCTATGTTCACTGGCAGGTAACAGGTCAGTTTGTTCTGGGTGTAGGCGATGCATCAGGTATGATTCCTGTTGATCCAAAGACCAAGACTTACGATGCCACCATGGTACAGAAGTTCGACGAGCTCATCGCTCCTAAGGGTTTCTCTTGGAAGTTGCTCGACATTCTGCCAAAGTCGCTGAACGCAGGCGAGAGCGCAGGATTCCTTACCCCCGAGGGTGCTAAGAAACTCGACGTTTCTGGCCACCTGAAGGCAGGTATCCCCGTATGTCCTCCTGAGGGCGATGCAGGCACAGGTATGGTGGCTACCAACGCTGTTAAGCAGCGTACTGGTAACGTCTCTGCAGGTACCTCTTCGTTTTCAATGATCGTACTCGAAAAAGAACTTTCTAAGCCCTACGAGATGATTGATATGGTTACCACACCTGATGGAAGCCTCGTTGCTATGGTTCATTGCAACAACTGCACCAGCGACATCAACGCTTGGGTTGGATTGTTCAAGGAGTATCAGCAGCTGCTTGGTGTGCCCGTTGATATGAACGAGCTCTACGGCAAGCTGTTCAACAAGGCTCTCGAGGGCGATACCGACTGCGGTGGTTTGATGGCTTACAACTACGTAAGCGGCGAGCCTGTAACCGGTCTGGCCGAGGGACGCCCCATGTTCGTACGCTCTGCTGGCGACAAGTTCAACCTGGCCAACTTTATGCGCGCTCACCTTTACGGTGCCATCGGTGTGCTGAAGATTGGTAACGACATCCTGTTGAAGGAAGAGAAGATTAAGGTTGACCGTATTACCGGTCATGGCGGTTACTTCAAGACCGCAGGTGTTGGTCAGCGCATGCTGGCAGCCGCCCTCAACTCTCCTATCTCTGTCATGGAGACTGCAGGCGAAGGTGGTGCTTGGGGTATTGCTCTGCTGGCAGGCTACCTTATTAATAAGAATGGTAAGAATCTGGCCGACTATCTCGAGGATGTTGTCTTTGCAGGCAACACAGGTACATCTGTGGCTCCTACAGCCGAGGATGTAGCTGGCTTCGAAATGTATATCGAGAACTACAAGAAGTGTCTGCCCATTGAGCAGGCTGCTGTAGATCACAAATAAATGAAGCAGAAAACAGCATTATTTCTGTTGCTTCTGACATGTAGTATTCAGGGCTTCGCACAAGACAGAAAGCCTTGGATACTACGTGCTTTAAATGCTGTTAAGACGTATATCGACTCGTCGGCGGTCAAAGGTATTGACCAACGCTATATCGAGGTGCCGAAAAAGCCTTGGGCTGTGGTGCTGAAATACAACACCAATGATATGGACCTGCGCGCCACATCGACACTCAGCAAAGAACACCTGGCACAAAAGGGTATCGACGGAGAATTTACCTGGGAGTCGACATTCAAGCCAAGAAGTGAAATATCGCTGGGAGCATGGGTCGGCTATCGTGGCTACGGCTTTGGCTATAGCTATTCATTGCAACGCTCGGCAGGACGTAACATCACCTTTGGTGCCACTGGTGCCAACTATGGTCTGAACCTGCGCATCCGTCGTTTTAAGACACACGAAATTGGTGCTCACTATTGGGGATATGACGAGGATGGACATTTTGATGAGAATGAGGCCAATGCAGAAACGTGGGATGACATTATGGTACGATCGGCTATCTTTGACGGTTTCTACATGTTCAATGGCAAACATTTTTCGTATGCCGCAGCCTATGACCAGAGTGTCAATCAGATTCGCTCAGCAGGTTCGCTGATGCTGGGAGTGATGTGGTTTCAGACGTCAATTGATTATGCCGCTCCAACCAATGGTTTGCTGATTCAGATGCTTGGCGATGTAGGACGTGTGAAAATCCACGAGGGAAGTATTGGTGTTGGTTATGCCTATAACTGGGTGCCTCTGAAAAACCTGCTGTTTAATGTGACAGCAATGCCTATGTTGTCGCTATACAATCGCACGAAGGTGTATTTCTACGATTGCAACTATGATATCTTCTTGGAAGAAGGTGAGGTATCGCCAACGGGTAAGAAAGTTGTTCCTGATGATGATTCGTGGCAAGAGGATATCACGCTGACGGAACGTGGCTCACACACGAGCTATGGCAAGGTGGCGCTGAATTTTGATGCTCGTGCGTCTATCACGTATCAGTTTGACCGCTTCTTCCTGAATGTCAGCGGACAGTTAAACCATTTCCGTCATAACGTGGATAACAATCAGTTACGACTCACAGACTGGTATGTAAATGCTTCGTTAGGCGTTCGTCTGTAATAACGCCACTCTCCCCTACTACACTTTCAACGTCAAGACCATACGGGTTCCACCAAAATACATGGAATCAACAGCCAGCTTGCCACCCAGCAAGCCTGCTATTTGTTTGCACAGATAAAGGCCCATACCCAAACCTTCATTGAAATCGTTGAGTTTTGTAAACTGTGTGAAGACACGTTCTTGGTCTTCATCTGGTATACCAGGACCTGTGTCGCTGACATAGAAGCTGACATTATGCTCACCCATCGGCTTATAGCCAATGATGATAGAACCCTGTTGGGTATATTTGTTGGCATTGTGCAACAGTTCGCTGAGAATCTTAACGAGATAAGCCTTGTTGGTTGTCAGCGTCACATCGTCTGTCATTGTTTCCACCTTCAGCTCGACAGCCTCAGGATGTCTCAGTAGAATACCATTAGCAACCTCCTGACAGATAGCGTTACAAGACACATGATCAGTCAACGTCGTTTCTTTCAGTTCCTCCAGAGCCAGCGTCTTCATCCAGTTGTCTATAATATTGCTGATGGTTTGTCCGTTCAACTGCACGTCGCGTGTTAAAGCATCCAATTCTTCTTCAGAAATCATGGAATGACCATCGCGCAACACCTGTGCAAAGCCGCTGATGATATTCAGAGGGGTACGAATCTGGTGGAACATATCCTGAATGAATTGCGTCTTCTTACGATCCGATTCCTCAGCCATATTCTTAGCCACCATCAGCTCTTCATTCTTCTGTTCCGTTTTAGAACGCACCTCTTCCAGGTCTGATACGTAGTTGGCTATCGAATGCTGCATCTGGTGAAAACTGTTCTGTAATTTTCCAACCTCATCCGTTCTGGTGCTGGGAGCTATCTGTCTGTCGAAGTGTCCCTCAGCAATTTCACTTGTCTGCTGAGCCAATGCCACTACAGGATCCATCGTCTTGTGTATAATATAATAACAGAGCGCCAGAATCAATAACAATCCAAAGACGATAATGCTGATAATCAGATAAACTAACTTGTTATATCCCTTGTAGATATCTGCTTCAGGACATACAATAGCCAGTTTCCAACCTGATTCAGACAAGTCTTGCTGCAATACCAAGCAGTCCTTACGCTGAAGGTCTTCTATCTTGGCATCTTCCTTGCCTGCAGCAATAATGTTGCCATCCGAACCCAACAGCACAAAGAAAGAGTCAGGATAGCGCCATTCCTGCAAGAGAATCTGAGAAAGATTGCGTTGTGTCAAATCAACGGAGAGAACACCAATGATGCGTCCTTCCTTCGTTACCAAGGGCTTACAATAGCTGGCAATCACGTCGCGAGAATAGATGCCACTGGGGTTGTAGTCCTGGAAAGGATCAACCCAACAGGCTTTCTTTTTGAGCATAGGAACACTATACCAGTCCATATCGAAATAGACATAGTCGTCGTTACCCTCGTTTTCTGTTTCTATATGTCCATTATTGTTGAATGAATAGGCTGAGAAATATTTTCCCTCGCTGGGAAAGAAATATGGTTCCATAGCGATACTACATCCGTTCAACATGGAATTGATAGACAGGATTCTTGCTGACAAAGCGAACAAGGAATCAGGATTCAGATTCTGCATCACCTGCCAGTCCATATTGTTTGTCGCCACTTCAACTTCGTCCATAACACCTGTCAAGTGTTGTGCTGTGTTATAAAGCATCTGGCGCGTCTCTTCGATAGCAGCCTGTCTGATAGACTCTCTCGAACGATGCACCATGAATCCCATTGACACAATGAAGATAAGAACGACGAAGGTCAGGATACTGAGACTCAGTCGTAGCGATACTGATTTTTGTATATTTCTTATGAGTGCATTCATACCATTACCGTATTGCTTGTTTCTTGGGTGCTTTGTGCTTCTTTCAACAGCTGATCCAACAGATAAGTAACCTTATTGGTGTTTTCAAGCATCACCTGTACCTTTTGTCCAAATTCTTCGTCTGTCATATCATGATGTTCGTCAAAAATGACTTTAGCCTGTTCCAAAATACCATCTACAGGTTTCGCCATCTCTTCCGACATCTTATGCAGCACATTCGTCTTCACCCTTTCTTCTTCTTTCACACGTTCATAGGCAATCGTCAATTCTTGGTTTTGATCCTCCAAAGTACGAGTCTGCTCTTGCATCTCATCGATGTATTTACCCAAGGCATGCTGCATGCTCTGGAAACTGCGTTGCAATTGTCCAATCTCATCGTGACGTGTGCTATCAGGCACTTCTCCCTGGAAATGTCCTTGTGTCGTCAGTTGTGTGAATCGTGCCAGAAGATTCAAGGGGCGAAGGTTCCTTTTCACTATGATCATACAGAAGACAAGCAACAGAAGAAGTCCAACTGCTACAATGATACGCGAGGCAACCAGCAACTTATGATACGAAGCGAAGATATCGCTCTCAGGACAAATAATTGCCACGCTCCATCCTGTATTCTTGAAAGGCTTATAGAACACATAGCAAGGTTCACCGTTTAATATGACATTGCGATGACCTGTCTCGCCAGCAATCATTGCTTCACCAATACTTGTTAAGATAGAGTCCTCCTTTTCCATTGTACGCGTGAAAATGGTTTCATAGAAAAGTTTCGTGGTATCAGGATGTACCAGATAAGTGCCACCTTTTCCAAGCAGGACACTATAGGAATTGGGATATGGTTTAGCTTCCGATATCGTTTTTGAGAACCAATCAAGACAGATATCGACAGAGAATGTTCCTACCACATTACCTTTTCTGTCGTGTATTGGCTGGCTATAACTGGAGAAGATATCCTTCACGATAATACCCTCTGTAGCATCCTCTTGGAAGGGTTCTATCCAGTAAGGCTTATTGAGCAGTTTGGGTATCAGATACCAGTCCATGCAATGATACTGATAGTTGTCTGTACCTTCCTGTTCCGTTTGTATGCTATCACCGTTATTATAGGAATATGCAGAGAAATAACGTCCCTTATTCTTAAAAAAGTAGGGTTCGAATGATATACTGGTTCCTGACAGTTCAGGATTGTTCTCCAGCACCTGTCTGCTCAAATCGAACATCATATCAGGATTGTCCAGATGTTGCTCTATCACCACCAGCATGTTATTGGCAGCAACCTCTGTACGATGTAGCGTATTATCTATGTGCAGCACTGCACCCTCAATAGTCTTTGTGGCTTTGTTCCATGCTTCTTCTCTGACCACATCGCGTGTCTCTGCAAACATCAACGTGAAAGCCACCACAAAGATAGCTGTTACCAATACGACTACCCAGAATGTCAAACGGGTAGATAGTGAACTGCGAATCCATCTGATTATCGATTTCATAGGCCCATCAGTTCATTATAGGTTACAGGACGTGCTATCAATCCGCATTCTGACATCAAACGGCTCGCTTTCTCAACCATGTCTTTTCGCACACGGAACTCGCGCTTTTGCGTATCTTTATTGATTTGTAGACGCAGGCATTCCTTCAGCATAAACTTCTGCATGACACGATTGGTAGGTGTATTAAAACGCGTCACGTATTTCATCACAATATTCAGCGCCTCCTCAGGATGTTTCGCAGCCCACTCCCAACCTTTCTGGCTGGCCTTGGCAAACTTCTGGCACTCTGTGCGATGCGACAAGAAGTAGTCACGCTTCACATAAACACCTGTCTCCTGAATATTGTAGTCGTGATCGCTAAAACGATAGATGCTTTCTTCTGAGAGTTTAAAACCTGATTGCAACAATTGGTAGTATTCATTATAGCTAACCACCATCGTAGCATCTACAGCACCAGATAGAAACAAGTTGATTCCGCTTGTAAATCTCACCCATTCGTAATTCATATGTTCACGTTTATCCATGATATAAGTGAGATAGTTAGGATCAGAATTAAAGATGGCCACTTTCTTTCCTTTCATCTTCAACGGATCAGTATCCCATCGGGATATCAGCAAATTACTGCTGTTCATGGAATCCTGGAAGATATTCACCAATTGAAATCCCTGTGCGATAAAATCCATTGCAGACATCAGGGAGAACATTTCAGCTTGACTGGCAGAGGTCTTCAATCTGTTCAATGCAGAACTGGTCAATGAAGGGTGTTGTATTTCAACATTCAGTCCTATCTCTTTATAAAATCCCTTTTCGTAAGCAACATAATAGCCTGCAAACTGAGCCTGAGCAATCCATGCTGTCGTAAACACAAACTTATCAGATTGTGCAGAAACCAACATAGTTCCAAGAAGGATGCCCGTCAGTAGGGAAAGAAATCTGGCTTTCAGTAATCTCATGCTTTAGGATGGAGTTAGTTTATAATTGTTAGTTTTACATTTATTGTTTATGGTGCAAAGATAAAAAAAAAACAGGGAAACGATTCTCTATTCCCCTGTTTTTTTGAATTATTTAATGATTTTCCTTATATTTCGCGTCTTTTGGCCATTAAATCAGCGAGAAAGCAACGTCCATCATGTGTGTAAAGGTTGTCTGACGCTCTTCAGCAGTCGTCACCTCACCAGTCAGGATATGGTCGGAAATAGTACACAAGCCCAGAGCCCTGCGACCAGCACGTGCTGCATTCATATAAAGAGCGGCTATCTCCATTTCCAGAGCCAGCACACCCATCTGAATCCACTTATCGTTATGAGGATTTTCGCCATAGAACACATCACTCGAGAAGACATTACCTACACGGTAATTATATCCGAATTTTTCGCAAGCTTCTGCTGCCTGACGACACAGCTGGAAATCAGCAATGGGAGCAAATGTTCCAGGCAGCTCATATTGCGCTGCATAGTTGGAATTAGTGCATGCACCCTGAGCAATCGCAATATCGCCAATATGGAGATCGTGATTGATAGAGCCTGCCGATCCGACGCGGATAATAGTTTGCACATTGTAAAAATTAAAGAGCTCATAAGTATAGATGCCAATAGAAGGCATTCCCATACCATGACCCATCACGCTGACACGCTTACCATTATAGGTGCCTGTGTATCCCAGCATGCCACGAACATGATTAAACTCTACGGGATCTGTGAGGAATCTCTCAGCCATGAATTTCACTCGCAGGGGGTCGCCTGCCATAATTACTGTTTCAGCAATTTCGCCTAGTTTTGCTCCGATGTGGGGAGTTGGTGTTAGGTCCTTTGTCATAGTAGTAAATGATTTAAATTTGGTTATAATGTGAATATTTAGTTGCAAATATAGTGTTTTTCCTCGATAAATGCAAAGAAAAAGCGAAAAAATTAATGTTTTCGGATTTTTTATTGTACCTTTGCACGCTATATAATAAGTTACAACCATCAGAATAAAGGAAATGAAACAAACCGCAATACTGCTTCTGCATTGCCCAGACCAACAGGGCATCATCTCAGAAGTGACTCGTTTTATCACAGACAATCAGGGTAACATCGTATACCTTGACCAGTACGTAGACAAACAAGACGGCATGTTCTTCATGCGTATCGAGTGGGAATTAGAGAGCTTTCTCATCCCTCGAGAAAAGATACAGGAATATATCAACACGTTGTATGCCCAGCGCTATCAGATGACTTGCAAGCTCTACTTCAGCGACAAGCGTCCTCGTATGGCTATCTTCGTTTCAAAGATGAGTCATTGTCTTTACGACCTGCTGGCACGATGGAAAGCCGGCGAGTGGGATATCGACATCCCTTGCATTGTATCGAACCACGAAGATCTGCGCTATGTGGCAGAACAGTTTGATATTCCTTTCCACGTCTGGAGCATCAAGAAGGACCATTCGAACAAAGCCGAAGTGGAAGCTGCTGAGATGGAACTGCTCAGAAAAGAGAAGGTGACATTTATTGTGTTGGCTCGCTATATGCAGATTATCTCCGACGAGATGATTGCCGCCTATCCCAACCACATCATCAATATCCACCACTCGTTCCTGCCCGCTTTTGTTGGTGCCAAGCCCTATCATCAGGCTTGGGAACGTGGTGTGAAGATTATCGGTGCCACCAGTCATTATGTTACAGCTGAGTTGGATGCGGGTCCTATCATTGAGCAGGACGTGACTCGTATTACGCATAAAGACACGCCTGAGAGTCTGGTACTGAAGGGTAAAGATCTCGAAAAAATTGTGCTGTCGCATGCTGTATCGAAACATATTCAGCGTAAGATTCTCACTTATAAGAACAAAACGATTATCTTCTCATGAATGTAGCCATCGTAAAATATAATGCAGGCAATATATATAGCGTCGTGAATGCCCTCAAGCGTCTTGGCGTCGACCCCTTGCTGACTGACGATGCAGAACAACTGCTGAAGGCTGACCGTGTGGTATTTCCTGGACAGGGCGAGGCCAAGGGTGCTATGGAGTATCTGAAAGCCAGACGTCTGGATGAGGTCATCCGCCACTTGAGCCAGCCAGTATTAGGCATCTGCATCGGACAACAGCTATTGTGTCGTCATTCTGAGGAGGGCGATGTTGATTGCATTGGAATTTTCGATGTCGATGTGAAGCGTTTCCAGCCAAAGCGTCATGAGGACAAAGTGCCCTGCATGGGATGGAATAAGCTAGATGTAAGATGTAAGATGGAGGATGGAGGATGTAGTCCGCTGTATGCTGGCTTGGATAATCCTTATGTCTACTTCGTTCACAGCTTCTATGTTCCTGTCTGCGAACAGACGATTGCTACCGCTGATTATATTCTTCCCTACTCTGCATCATTGCAGAAGGATAATTTCTATACCTGTCAGTTCCATCCTGAAAAGAGTGGCGCTGTAGGAGAGCGAATTTTGGAGAATTTTCTCCAATTGACAATTGATAATGGATAATTGATAATTATGATTGAACTGATTCCCGCTATCGATATCATTAACGGACAATGCGTTCGTCTGACCAAAGGTGACTACGACCAGAAGACGGTATATGGTCATCCCTTGGAGATGGCTCAGGATTTTGAGCGCATTGGTTTCCAGCGCCTGCATGTGGTCGATCTCGATGGGGCTAAATCAAAACATATTGTCAATGGTGCCGTGCTTCATCAGATTACTACGGAGACCAAGCTCAAAGTTGACTTTGGTGGTGGCATCAAGACAGATAACGACTTGGAAGAAGCCTTCCGTCAAGGTGCGCAGATGGTTACAGTAGGTTCTATTGCCGTTACAGAACCGGAGCGCTTTATGGGTTGGCTCGATAAATATGGTGCAGAGCGAATGATACTTGGTGCTGACGTCAGAAACGGCAAAATCAGCATCAACGGATGGAAAGAGGATTCGTCAGAAGATCTCCTGCCTTTCTTGCAGAAATACATAGATGCTGGTGTCAAGAATGTGCTGTGCACAGAAATATCCAAAGACGGTACACTCAGCGGACCGGCTATCGATCTCTATCGTCGTGTGATGGATGCTTATCCTGACTTGCATCTGATTGCTTCAGGTGGTGTCTCTTGTATCGACGACATCAAGGCGCTGGATTGTGCAGGTATTCCTGCTGTGGTGTTTGGTAAGGCTATTTACGAAGGAAAAATTAATTTGAACGAACTATGGGATTGGCAAAACGCATCATACCATGCCTAGACGTTAAGGACGGCGAGACTGTCAAAGGCATCAATTTCGTGAATCTGCGAAGTGCAGGTGACCCCGTTGAGTTGGGGAAAGCCTATTCTGAGCAGGGAGCAGACGAATTATGCTTTCTTGACATCACAGCATCTTTCGAAGGTCGCAAGACATTTACCGAAATGGTGACGCGTGTGGCAGAAACCATTAATATACCATTTACCGTAGGCGGAGGCATCAATGAGCTGAAAGATGTTGAGCGACTGCTGTATGCTGGTGCTGATAAGGTCAGCGTCAATAGTGCAGCCATTCGTCATCCTGAACTCATCGAGGAGATTACAACTCGTTTTGGTAGTCAGGTTTGTGTGGTAGCTATCGATGCCCGTCTGGACGAAGACGGATGGCATTGTTATCTGAAAGGTGGTCGAGAGCGTACTGAGCGTGGACTCTTTGAATGGGCTCGCGAGGCACAGGAGCGTGGTGCTGGCGAGATACTCTTCACATCCATGAATCACGATGGCACAAAGAATGGCTATGCCAATGAGGCATTGCGCGAATTAAGCGACACCCTCAGCATTCCCATTATTGCAAGTGGTGGCGCAGGCTGTAAGGAGCACTTCCGTGATGTATTTATCGATGGACATGCTGATGCTGCTCTTGCTGCCTCTGTGTTCCACTTTGGTGAGATACCCGTTCCAGAACTGAAACAATACTTAAAAGAAGAAGGAATTAATGTTAGGAATTAAAGAAGTTAAAGGAGTTAAGAAGTTAAAAAGATATGAAGATAGATTTCGAGAAGATGGGAGGGTTGGTACCTGCCATCATACAGGATGCAGAGACTAAGAACGTGCTCATGCTGGGCTTCATGAACGAAGAGGCCTATCAGAAGACGCTGGACACCAAACATGTCACCTTCTGGAGTCGCACGCGCCAGACACTCTGGACCAAGGGTGAGACCTCTGGTCATTACCTCAATCTTGTAGATATGAAGATTGACTGCGACAACGACACCTTGCTGGTAAGAGTCAACCCCATAGGTCCTACCTGCCATACGGGTACTGACACCTGCTGGGGCGAAGAGAACGAAGGTAATCCCCTACTCTTTCTCTCAGAGTTGCAGTCGTTTATCGACAAGCGAAAGCAGCAGATGCCTGAGGGCTCTTATACCACCAAACTCTTCAAGGACGGCATCAACAAGATAGCCCAGAAGGTTGGCGAAGAAGCTCTGGAGACTGTCATCGAAGCCACTAATGGCACAAGCGATCATCTGATTTACGAAGCCTCTGATCTGCTCTATCACCTCATCGTTCTCCTGACACAGAAAGGATTACGAATAGAACAAGTCGCTGAGGAGTTGCATCGTCGCCACGATCCTGAGTGGGACAAGCAACGTCGCGAGGCGAAGGCCAAAGGCGAAATGAAATAAGACGAAAGAATTCTAAGATACACCATGTTAGTAGATTACAAGAAAGTAAACGTTTATCAGCAGGACGGCACTCCCGTGCTGCACGATGTTGACTTCCACGTGGACGAAGGTGAGTTCATCTACATTATCGGACGCGTGGGTTCTGGTAAGAGTTCATTGCTCAAGACCCTGTATTTCGAGTTGGATGTCGAGGAGGCAGAAAATGCCTTCGTACTGAACCACGACCTTCGTGGATTGAAGCGTAAATACATTCCTGCCCTGCGCAAGCAGATGGGTATTATCTTCCAGGACTTCCAGTTGCTGGGCGATCGCACAGTTCACGACAACCTGGCTTTCGTCTTGAAAGCCACAGGATGGAAGAATAAGGAAGAGATAGAAGAGCGCATTGCCGATGTCCTTGAGGATGTCGAGATGCAGGATTATGGCGATCGTTTTCCCCATGAGCTCTCAGGTGGTGAACAGCAGCGCATCGCCATCGCCCGTTCTATGCTCAACAAGCCCAAGATAATCATTGCCGACGAGCCAACAGGTAATCTTGATTCAGAGACGGCTTCACACATCATTGGTCTCTTGAGACAAGTGACGATGGCTGGCACTTCCGTTGTGATGACAACTCATAATATCCCCCTCCTCGACCAGTATCCAGGCATTGTCTATCGTTGCATAGACCACCGCTTGGAGGAGATTACGGAGAACTATAATAAGATGGCTCTCTACGAAGAAGAGGAGCAGTCAGCGCAAAAGGGTGTTGATTATTCTGCCCGCGAAGACTTATCAATGTAACAGTTAGACGATTGAAAATTAAAAAATAAATACAGTTATGAAGGTAATGAAATTTGGCGGTACCTCGGTAGGTTCACCAGACCGCATGAAAGAAGTAACCAAGTTAGTAACCAAGTCAGGCGAGCCCGTATTCGTCGTGCTCTCAGCTATGTCAGGCACCACCAATTCGCTGGTGGAGATCTCCGATTATCTCTACAAGAAGAATCCTGATGGAGCCAACGAGATTATCAATCAGTTGGAGCGTAAGTATCTGAAGCATATCGACGAGCTCTACTCTACAGAGGAAAGCAAGGCCAAGACGCGCGAACTGCTGACACAGGAGATGAACTATCTGCGCTCGTTCACTAAGGAGCTGTTCACCTCGTTCGAAGAGAAGAGCATCGTGGCTCAAGGCGAAATGCTTTCTACCAATATGGTGGTCAACTACATGCAGGAGCAAGGCATCAATGCCGTTCTGCTTAATGCCCTCGACTTCATGCGTACAGACAAGAATTCTGAGCCAGATCCTGTCTATATCAAGGAGAAGCTGCAGGCAATCATGGAGAAGAACGAAGGCCAGCAGGTATACATCACTCAGGGCTTCATCTGTCGCAATGCCTATGGCGAAATCGACAATCTGCAGCGTGGTGGTTCTGACTATACAGCATCGCTCATTGGTGCTGCCATTGGTGCTGAGGAGATCCAGATCTGGACAGATATCGACGGCATGCATAACAACGATCCTCGCGTGGTTGACAAGACAGAACCCGTTCACCAGCTCCACTTCGAGGAGGCTGCCGAGTTGGCTTATTTTGGTGCCAAGATTCTGCACCCCACCTGCGTGCAACCTGCCAAGTATGCAGGCATTCCCGTTCGCTTGCTGAACACCATGCAGCCCGATGCTGAAGGTACCACCATCAGCAATGCCACAGAGTATGGAAAGATCAAGGCTGTTGCTGCTAAAGACAACATTATCGCCATTAAGATCAAGTCTTCTCGCATGCTGCTGGCTACTGGTTTCCTGCGTAAGGTTTTCGAGATTTTCGAGAGCTATCAGACACCTATCGATATGGTCTGCACCTCAGAGGTCGGTGTCTCAATGTCTATCGATAATTCTGCTCATCTGGGCGAAATTGTCGACGAGTTGAAGAAGTACGGAACGGTAACGGTTGATACAGGCATGTGCATCATCTGCGTCGTGGGCGACCTTGACTGGTCGAACATTGGTTTCGAGACGATGGTGATGGACGCCATGAAGAATATTCCTGTTCGAATGATCAGCTATGGTGGCTCCAATTACAACATCTCATTCCTCATCCGCGAAGAAGACAAGAAGCGTGCACTTCAGTCGTTGAGTAACAACCTATTCAATTAATCCCCTCACAATGGCAAAAGGACAATTCCCTGTTGAGAAATTCCAAGACCTTCGCACGCCTTTCTACTATTACGATGCCGACCTGTTGCGCCAGACCCTGCAGGCCATCCAGCAGGAGGCAGGCAAGCACGAGGGTTTCAACGTTCACTACGCCATCAAGGCCAATGCCAATCCCAAGGTGCTGCGCATTATCCGCCAAGCAGGATTGGGTGCCGACTGTGTGAGCGGAGGTGAGATAGAAGCCTCGCTGAAGGCAGGAATCCCTGCCTCTAAGATTGTGTTTGCTGGTGTGGGCAAGGCTGATTGGGAGATTAATATCGGACTCGACAACGACATTTTCTGCTTCAATGTCGAGAGTATTCCAGAACTGGAGGTTATCAACGAGATGGCTAGCGCTAAGGGCAAGACGGCCCGTGTGGCTTTCCGCCTTAATCCCAATGTGGGTGCCCACACACATGCCAACATCACCACAGGCTTGGCTGAGAACAAGTTTGGCATCGACATGCGCGATATGCTGAAGGTCATTGAGGAAGCTGATGGCATGCCCAATATCAAGGTTGTAGGTCTTCACTTCCATATTGGCTCTCAGATTCTCGATATGGGCGATTTTGAAGCACTCTGCAATCGTATCAACGAACTGCAGATGGAGCTGGAGCGCCATCATATCGTGATGGAGCATATCAATGTTGGCGGTGGCTTGGGTGTCGACTATCAGCATCCTAACCGTCTTAGCATTCCTGATTTCAAGTCATACTTCGACACCTACGCCAAGAAGTTGAAGCTGCGCCCAGGTCAGACACTCCATTTCGAACTGGGGCGTGCCGTTGTGGCTCAATGTGGATCACTCATCACGCGTACCTTATATATAAAGGAAGGTTCCGTCAAGAAGTTTGCCATCGTCGATGCAGGCTTCACCGACCTCATCCGTCCTGCCCTCTATCAGGCCTATCACAAGATAGAAAACCTGACAAGCAATGAGGAGCCCGACACTTACGATGTGGTGGGTCCTATCTGCGAATCGACAGATGTCTTTGCCAAGCAGATTGATCTTAATCGCACACATCGTGGCGACCTGCTGGCTATCCGCTCTGCTGGAGCCTATGGCGAAATCATGGCTTCGCAATACAACTGTCGCTTGTTGCCTCAGGGGTATATGAGTGATGAATTATAAACTGACAAATAAATGACAGAAACAACAGATATATCTATCGTATTGGTGGTTCACGACCAGGCAGGACTCCTTCGCGAGAATCTGCCCAGTTTTCTGAACATCGACACCAAGCGTCCCTACGATGTCATCGTTGTCGACGACCAGTCGACTGACGACACGCCAGATGTGTTGAAACTGCTGAAGGCAGACCATCCACATCTCTACTCTACCTTTCTGCCCACCTCCGTCATCTATAACCCCTCGCGTCTGCGCCTGGCTTTGACGGTAGGTGTCAAGGCATCCAAGAGTCGTCGTATCGTCTTTGCCGACATCAGCCGTCCTTTCAATTCTGAGAGTCTCTCTGGTCTTGCCAATTCCGAAGGTCCTATCACAATGGTCTATACGGGTCGCAAACCAGAAAAGAGCTCTATCATCTTCCAGGCTTTCGATTCGCTCGACGAAGCCACCAATCTCATCCTCAAGGCCGAGCGCCGTAGTGGATTCGGCCATCGTCGTCGCTTCTTCAAATATCGTCGTGGCATCTATACCGCTTTATCTGTCGATAAGGGCCTAGTGTTCCCTGTTATCAATCTTTTCGATCAGCGCATCAGCGGCTTCCGTCTTTGGGCCCTTCGCTTTAGTGTCTTTTTCCACAATCTGTTTTAATCGTCCAGCGCTATGAGGATTCTGCATTTCTTCCCTGCCAACGACAGCATGATTACGCAACACGTCAACATGCTGGCTGAGCGTATGGGCTTAGAAGCAGAAAACCATCTGGCCAATAGCGGAGAGTCAGCAAAGATTCTGTTGCAGCAGGGACTCTACGATATCCTCCACCTGCATGGCTGTTGGCAGAACGATATGCGTTCGCTCGTCCAGTTGGCTGAGAAGAAGAAGGTGCGCCTCGTGGTGTCGCCTCACGGACAACTGGAACCTTGGGTGCGCAACGAGAACCGATGGAAGGAGAAACTGCCCAAGGAACTGTTCTATCAGCGCGATGTCATCCATCGTGCCTATGCCGTCATCATTCAGGGACGCATGGAACAGGAGTGTCTCGACCACTTGGCATGGAATCCCCGTTGTGTCATCATCCGCAATGCCATCATCACACAAAGCATCACGCCTATCGATATGGCCCGCCAGACATTTACCCTCTATCAGAAGATTATCGATTCCAATCCGTTGGAACTGATGACCGACGAAACGCGACAGATGCTGTTCTATATCATCAAGGCAGGTATTACGGGCGATGTACGATGGTTGGAGGAGGAAGGTCGCACGCCCTCCTATCCAACCCTCGACCGTTCGCAATGGCGCCTGCTGTTCTGTTTGGCTCATCAGGAACATATCACGGAGATCATTCAGAAGGGTATCCGCACACTCCGTCTGGACACCCCCGATATCGATGCCTCACAGATACCCTATTTCCTGCCTGCCGATTATCAGGACACACAGAGCATCACAGAGGTTATCGGCAATCAGTTTGTGTCTGAAAACGACCGCCTCCTCGATACCTTCCGCCTCTTGCGCAAGTGGCAATCCAATGGTCAACTCAGCCTTCGCCACCTGATAGAACTCGATCGTGAATTGCGACAGTATGGTTGCGAAGAAGAGGATCTTGCAGAACAACTCAAGGACCACAAACTCTACACCCTGGCGTGCCGCCTGATGCAGCACATGAACCAGCTGACAGGACTTACCGAGGGTTTTATGCCTGTGCCCGCCTTGGACGACCGCACCACCCGGAAGTGGCAACAGCAAATCGAACAACATCTGAAAATATAAACAATAAAATTGTCGTACAGCCTAAAAATATAAAACTATGAATACTGAGACTATGAATCGCGACATGCACTATCTGCAGCTGCTTTCCTCGTCGTTTCCCACGATAGCTGCTGCAGCCACAGAGATTATCAATCTCGAGGCTATTCTCAATCTGCCTAAGGGTACTGAGCATTTTCTAGCCGACCTTCATGGCGAGAGTGCTGCTTTCCAGCATGTGCTGAAGAATGCTTCTGGTAATATCCGCCGTAAGGTAAGCGAACTGTTCAAGGGCGACATTCGTGAGTCGGAGCGCCGCGAACTCTGCACGCTTATCTATTATCCTGAGGAAAAGATAGAACTCATCAAGGAGTCGGAGCCTGATATCGACGACTGGTATCACATCACCATTCACCGTTTGGTGGCTGTCTGTCGCGATGTTTCTTCCAAGTATACACGCTCTAAGGTTCGCAAGTCGTTGCCACAGGAGTTCAGCTATATCATCGAGGAACTGATGCACGAGCGCACGGACGACATCGACAAGGCGGCCTATGTCGGTGGTATTGTCGATACTATCATTTCTACAGGCCGTGCCGACGATTTCATCATCTCCATCTGTAATGTCATCCAGCGCCTGGCCATCGACCAGCTACATATTCTTGGCGACATCTACGATCGTGGACAGGGAGCCCACATTATTCTCGACACCCTGCGCCAATACCATTCATGGGACATCCAATGGGGCAATCACGACATTCTGTGGATGGGTGCCTGTGCTGGCAATAATGCCTGCATCTGTAACGTTCTGCGCCTGTGTCTGCGCTATGCGAACCTGACCACTATCGAAGAGGCCTACGGCATCAATCTCGTGCCTCTGGCCACCTTTGCGATGGAAGTCTATGGCGACGACCCCTGCGAGGAGTTTCAGCCCAAATTCCTGAAGGGCAACACCACGATGGAAGAGAAGTTCGTGCGCCTGACAGCCCAGATGCATAAGGCCATCTCCGTCATCCAGTTCAAGAAGGAGGCCCAGATATTCCACCGTCGTCCTGAGTGGCAGATGGAGAACCGCTGTCTGCTGGAGCATATCGACTACAAGCGAGGTGTCTGCACCATCGATGGCAAGGAGTACGAGATGCGCTCGTGCCATTTCCCCACCATCGACCCCAGCAATCCCAACGAGCTGACGCCCGAGGAGCACCAGTTGATGGAGCGCCTGCACCACTCGTTCCGTGTCAGCGAGAAGCTGCAGAAGCATATCAAGATGTTGCTTTCGCATGGCTGTATGTATTCCATCTGCAATCAGAATTTGCTCTTCCATGCTGCCGTTCCCCTCAACGAGGACGGCTCACTCAAGGAAGTCGAGATCTATCCTGGTCAGCGCTATTCAGGCAAAGACCTCATGCACAACATCGGCATGATGGTGCGTGCCGCCTTCCAGAGCGATACCGAACAGGAGTTGCGGCTCTATGCGCGCGACTATTTCCTCTACCTCTGGTGTGGCAAGGATTCACCCCTCTTCGACAAGTCTAAGATGGCGACTTTCGAGCGCTATTTCCTAACCGACAAGACCACGTTTAAGGAGGATAAAGGCAACTACTTCCTGTTACGCGACAACGAGGCCGTCTGTGACCGCATTCTCGATGCGTTTGGCGTTACGGGCGACAACCGCCATATCATCAATGGTCACGTGCCCGTGCATGCATCGAAAGGTGAGAATCCCATCAAGGCCAATGGCAAACTGATGGTCATCGATGGCGGATTCTCTGAGGCCTATCATTCCGAGACGGGCATTGCCGGCTATACGCTGGTCTATCACTCGCGCGGCTTCCAGCTTGTTCAGCACGAGCCGTTTACGAGTCCTGAGGATGCTATCCAGCGTGGTATCGACATCAAGTCGACCACCCAGCTCGTCGAGCTCTCCGCCCATCGCATGCGCGTGTCTGATACTGATCGTGGCGACGAGTTGCGCGCCCAGATCAAAGACCTTCGCGAACTGCTTTACGCCTATCGTCACGGCATCTTAAAAGAGAAGAAATGAAGGTTCTCATAGCCCTTGGTTCTGCCTATCTTCAGCCCGCTCATATCCAGTGGGCATCACAGCGATTAGCCACTCTGCTGAGCGATATTCAGTTCAGCCGCACCCTTTGGACGAAGGATATCAAAGAGTCTGGAACGATGTATATGAACCGTCTTGTATCAGGTGATACAAATTTGACAATCAACGAGCTAGAATCCATGCTTAAATCTATCGAGCAAGAAGCAGGGCGCACGCGCGAGCGCATCACCATCGACCTCGACATCATGCAGTATGGCGACCAGCGCTATCACGAGCGCGACTGGCCCAGGCCTTATATACAGCGCCTCCTGCCGTTCCTGCTGATGCTGTTGTGCTGCCTGTGTCTGCATGCCCAGTCGTTTACGGAACATTTCGCCGATTCCACCATGCGTCTCGACTATATCTTCGCAGGCGACAACCGCCATCAGGCCATCTATCTCGACGAACTCCATCAGTCAGCCCGTTGGTATGGTCGCCGTCATCACCTGTCAGAACTGCCACTCAAGGGCAATGGCTCCATCACGGTGACCCATCCTGAGTCTGGCGACACGCTCTATCGTCACTCTTTCTCCACACTCTTTCAGGAGTGGCTATCGACAGCCGAAGCCAAGCGCGTGCAGCGTTCGTTTCAGAATGTGTTCCTCATGCCATTTCCCAAGCATCCCGTTCGTGTTAGCGTCGAGTTGCGCGACTATCACGATTGTGTGATGGCCCAGATGCAGCACGATGTCGACCCCAAGGATGTCCTCATTCGCAAGCTGCGCCAGCAGACGCCATACACTACTCTGCAGCAGGCCTCTGACAGCCTGCATTGCATCCATATCGCCTTTGTGGCCGAGGGCTACACAGCCCAGCAGATGGCGCAGTATCTTGACGATTGTCGCACGGCTATGGAGTCGCTCTTCCTGCATGAGCCGTTCCGCTCCATGCGCTCGCGCTTTCAGGTCGTAGCCCTGCAGTCAGTTTCAAAGGATAGCGATGTCAGCCAACCAGGCAATGGTCTGTGGCTCGATACCGCCCTGGGTTCCCATTTCGATACGTTCTATTCCGAGCGCTATCTCACCACCCTCCAGCTCAAGCGCCTGCACGACGTGCTGGCCGGCACGCCCTACGAACACATCATCATTCTGGCGAATACCGCCCACTATGGTGGCGGCGGCATTTACAACAGCTACAACCTTTGCTATACGCGCGGGCAGTATTTCCGTCCCGTTGTCGTCCATGAGTTCGGCCATAGCTTTGGCGGACTGGGCGATGAGTATCCCTATGGCGACGATGATCCCATGTATTTCCCTGATGTCGAACCGTGGGAGCCCAACCTCACCACGCACACCAGCTATCCTGCCAAGTGGCAAGACCTGATTGATGCCGGTCGTGCATCACTCGTCGAAGGTGGTGGCTATCTCAGCAAGGGTGTGTGGCGAGCCCAAGCCGACTGTCGCATGCGCACCAACGAGCATCCCGACTTCTGTCCCGTCTGCCAGCAAGCCCTCCGCCATCTCATCCTGTTCTATACAGAATAGGAAACCGCGTATGTATTGAACTTTTCAAGACTCGATACGTCAAAAAACATGAAACAATTAATCGATACATGATTTATTTTAACTATTTATGAAACAGATTATTTTTTCCTTGATGGCGCTCGCGCTGCTGCTGACGGCATGCGGAGGCAAGACGAACAAAACAGCCGGCGATGCCGACTCCGTAACAACCGACTCCTTATCTGCCACTACGGAGGGTCCTAAGGTCGACAAGCACACTGAGGCCTATCTGCGTCAGCGTGTTGACACCATCTATCACGGGAAAGTGGACAGTCGCGACGCCGCCTATTGCTCCACGCGCTATTACAAGTTGTTGACGGCTGCATTAGATGTTGCCGAGGACAACGAAACCCTGCTGTTAGACTGCGACCACTGGACCATTTCGCAGGACGATACCGACTTTTCTTACCAGATAGAGAAGATCAGCGACATGACCGATTCCTCTGCCGTCGTCCGTCTGAAGGCCAAGAATTTCGGCAAGCGCTATCCAATCATCCTCAACATGCGCTTCGAGCGCGACGACTGGTTTGTCGACGACTTCGTCAGCGACGAGGGCACGAGCGAGAAGGAGTATTTCGAAATGTACGTTGAGCGCGGAACCTTCTACCGCCGGTTCTCGCTGGAGGACCTGCTCTACCTGACTGAGCACTATGCCGAGCGGTCGAAAGCAGAAGTGTCGGGCCTCAATTTCGTCTATCATGAGTCGCAGCAGGACGAGGAGGTCGATTTTATTGAATATGTGTATGGTCGCGACATAGCGCGGTCAACGAAGAAGGCCTTTGGCTACGAGCTCATCAACGAGACGCCCCATGCTTTCTATTTCTCCATAAGCCTGGATACCTCGACCAATGGACGTCTCTACTTTGCCAGCAAGGACGATGCCAACAACTTCTACGAGAGGGCCAGCAAGACGAAGCCCTTCATGTTCGAGACCAAGCGCATCGTGGTTAAGAAGCAGCCCGACGGCAAGTCGTTCCTTGTGCAGGAGCAGCTGAACGACACGGCGTTCAGCACCATTTTCGCCCTTCACCGTCCGGACCGTGCGGGCGAATACTATGAGATGGACGTGGAGATATACGTGTGATGTATTTGCCATAGCCGCTGCTGCGCTTGATGTTGTTTCTGATCAATTTGATATGTACTGCCATTTTTATATTACTGTTTTTACAAAAGCATCACTTTTAGTATTAACTTATTTAATATCAGGTTGTTAGAATAGGTGATGGTATTATGAAAAGCATCACCTGCCATCACGATAGCAAAACAAGTTGTTTTGGTCAGATTAACCCGCCTTTAAACGATGATTAAGATGGCTTTAACGATACCAAAACAACTTGTTTTGCTATTCAAGAAGCCTTCTCTATCATCCTATAAGCCGCTCCGCTGTTCAACAACACGTGCTTACTCCAAAGGCAGCAAGACGAGACTCATTGTTCTTTATAGATGAGAGATGAGAGGGTTTTCCATTCCCCCACAAATTTGAAACAAAGTTGGAAAAGGCTTGGAAATATGCGTTTTCTTTCGTACCTTTGCAAACAAAAAGAGAAAAAGATGAACGAACATAAGATTATCAACGACCCTGTTTTCGGATTTATCAAAATACGCAGAGGACTGCTCTACGACATTGTGCAGCACCCGTTGTTCCAACGCCTGAACCGCATTAACCAGCTGGGACTGGCATCGGTGGTATACCCAGGGGCTCGCCACACGCGATTCCAACACTCGCTGGGCGCCTTCCACCTGATGGCAGAAGCGGTGAAATCGCTGACGGAGAAGGGTGTCTACATCTTCGACTCGGAGGCAGAGGCCGTGCAAGCTGCCATCCTGATGCACGACATCGGGCACGGCCCATTCTCGCATGTGCTGGAGAACACGCTGATACACGGTATTTCGCACGAAGACATATCGCTGATGATGATGGAGCAGATAAACCGTGACCTGCACGGACAGCTGAATCTGGCCATATCGATATTCAAAGACGAATACCCCAACAAGATATTCCACCAGCTGATATCGAGCCAACTGGACATGGACCGCCTGGACTACCTGCGACGCGACTCGTTTTACACGGGCGTGACGGAGGGCAACATCGGATCGGCACGCATCATCAAGATGCTAAACGTGGCCGACGACCGCCTGGTGGTTGAGGCCAAGGGCATATACTCGATAGAGAACTTCCTGACCACACGACGACTGATGTACTGGCAGGTGTATCTGCACAAGACGGCGGTAGGCTACGAGAAGGTACTGGTGAACGCCCTGATGCGCGCCAAGCAGTTGGTCAAGGAGGGACGCGAGATATTCGCAACCCCTGCCCTTGCCTATTTTCTGTATAACGACGTTGACAAGGCGTGGTTTGAGCAACACGACGAGGCATTGAGGATGTACAGCGAACTGGACGACTCAGACATATGGAGTGCGCTTAAAGTATGGAAACATTCTGACGATATCGTGTTGGCAACACTAGCGGAAGACATGCTGAACAGACACCTATTCAAGGTGGAGGTCAGCGAGGAAAAACCATCAGACAAACGGCTTAATGAAATTGCGCAACGTATTGGTAATAAGATGAATATATCTGAAAACGACACCAGATACATGATGACACTGACAGAGATAGGTAAAGACATGTACAACCCTGAGGATGACAGCATCGGAATACTTTACAAAGACGGAACGGTAAAAGACATTGCAGAAGCTTCAGAAATCTTAAATGTGCAACTGCTATCAAAAAAAATACGTAAATATTACCTCTGTTATCAACGAGTTTAAGATTTTTTTCGTATCTTTGCAAACGTATTATCAAAAACGAATTTAGCACATGGAGTTTTCAGCCAAACAAATTGCCGACTTTATTGGCGGCCGGGTGGAAGGTAACGAGCAGGCTACTGTCCACACATTTGCGAAAATTGAAGAAGGTACGGAAGGAGCCATCACTTTTCTTTCCAACCCCAAATATACTCAGTATATTTACGATACCAAAGCTACCATCGTACTAGTGAACGAGGACCTTGAACTGGAGCATCCCGTCAGCTGCACGCTCATCAGGGTGAAGAACGCCTACGAGTGTGTGGCCAAGCTGATGCAGATGTATGCATCGGCCATGCCCAAGAAGACAGGCGTCGACTCGCTGGCTTTCGTGTCGTCATCGGCTAAGATCGGCAAGGACGTGTATATTGGTCCGTTTGCCTTTGTTGGCGAAGGTGTGACGATAGGCGACGGTTCACGCATCTATCCCCATGTCACCATCTACGACGGCTGTAAGATAGGCAAGAATGTCACCATCCACGCTGGTGCTGTGATTGGTGCCGACGGCTTCGGATTCGCCCCTAACACAGAGGGTTATGAGAAGATTCCTCAGCTGGGTATCGTCATCATTGAAGACAACGTAGAGATAGGTGCCAACACTTGTGTCGACCGTTCGACAATGGGCGAAACCATTATCCACCAAGGCGTAAAACTGGACAACCTGATACAGGTGGCTCACAACTGCGAGATTGGCGAGAACACGGTGATGTCGGCACAGGCAGGTATGGCTGGTTCGACGAAGATTGGTGCCTGGTGTATGGTAGGCGGACAAGCTGGTTTCTCAGGCCACATCAAGATAGCCGACAAGACATTCATTGGTGCGCAGAGCGGCGTCATCAGCAATACCAAGGGCAACGGCGAGCAGCTGATTGGTGCTCCTGCCATTGATCCGAAGGTGTTCTTCAAGTCACAGGCCGTGATGAAGAAGCTGCCCGACATGTACCGACAAATGGCCCAGATGCAACGCGAGATAGACGAACTGAAGGCTAAACTTAACAATTGATAATTGATAATTGACAATTGACAATTCTATGAAACAGAAAACTTTGAAAGGCAGTTTTTCGCTGTTCGGCAAAGGACTGCACACTGGCTTGAACCTGACTGTAACCTTTAATCCTGCACCAGAGAATACAGGATATAAGATTAAACGCATAGACCTGGAGGGGGAGCCCGTCATCGATGCCATTGCAGAGAATGTGATCGACACACAGCGTGGTACCGTTCTTGGCAAGGGTGAAGCTCGCGTATCGACTGTAGAACACGGACTGGCAGCACTTTATGCACTTGGCGTAGACAACTGTATGATCCAGGTAAACGGTCCTGAATTCCCCATCCTCGACGGTTCGGCTATCCAGTATATCGAGAAAATCAAGGAGGTGGGCATCGAAGAACTGAATGCCCCCAAGGACTATTACGTCATCCGCAAGAAAATAGAGGTGAAAGACGACAAGACGGGTTCGTGCATCACCATCCTACCCGATGAGGACTTCTCGATTACCGCCATGTGTTCATTCGACTCGAAGATTATCAATTCGCAGTTTGCAACGCTCGACAACATGGAGGATTTTGCATCAGAAATAGCTGCTGCACGTACCTTCGTGTTTGTACGCGACATCGAGCCTCTGTTGCAGGCAAACCTCATCAAGGGTGGCGACATGGACAACGCCATCGTCATTTACGAGCGCCAGACGACACAGGAACGTTTGGACCAACTGGCTGACATGCTGGGTGTTGAGCATCGCGACGCCACAGAGCTGGGCTATATCCAACACAAGCCGCTGGTGTGGGAAAACGAGTGCACACGCCATAAACTGCTGGACATCATTGGCGATATGGCATTGATAGGCAAACCCATTAAGGGCCGCATTATTGCCACACGTCCAGGACACACCATCAACAACAAGTTTGCTCGCCAGATGCGCAAGGAGATTCGCAAGCACGAAATACAGGCGCCCTTCTACGATCCCAACGAGGAGCCCGTGATGGACGTGAACAAGATTCGCGAACTGCTGCCTCACCGCTATCCCATGCAGCTGGTAGACAAGGTCATATCATTGGGTGCCAACACCATTGTGGGTATCAAGAACATCACCGCCAACGAGCCTTTCTTCCAGGGACACTTCCCTGAAGAGCCCGTCATGCCTGGTGTGCTGCAAATTGAGGCAATGGCACAATGTGGCGGACTGCTGGTGCTGAACACGCTGGAGGAGCCTGAGCGCTGGTCGACATACTTTATGAAGAT
This sequence comes from uncultured Prevotella sp., assembly GCA_947164965.1. Classification (GTDB taxonomy): domain Bacteria; phylum Bacteroidota; class Bacteroidia; order Bacteroidales; family Bacteroidaceae; genus Prevotella. The sequence continues at coordinate 43,678 of CAMUYR010000017.1, forward strand.
AGACGACGTGAAGTTCCGTCAGAAGGTGGTACCAGGCGACACGCTGCTCTTTAAGGTCGACCTGCTGGCGCCCGTACGTCACGGCATATCGTCGATGAAAGGATACATCTTCGTAGGCGATCACGTAGTGGCCGAAGCAACATTCACCGCACAAATCGTCAAGAACAAGTAGGATTGAAAAATTGAAGAATTGGAAAATTGAAATATGGCAAATCAAATACATCCCCTTGCAGTTGTAGACCTTGAGGCAAAACTGGGCGACAACAACGTGATAGGTCCTTTCTGCGTGATTGACAAGAACGTGGTAATAGGCGACAACAACAAGTTACTGAACAACGTAACCATCCATTTTGGTGCACGCATTGGCAACGGCAACGAGTTTTTCCCTGGTGCCAGCATATCGACCAAGCCACAGGATCTGAAGTTCCAAGGCGAGGAGACGCTCTGCGAGATTGGTGACAACAACTCGATTCGCGAAAATGTGACCATCAGTCGCGGAACGGCGTCAAGAGGCAAGACGGTAGTGGGCAACGGCAACCTGCTGATGGAGAACATGCACATAGCTCACGACTGCATCATCGGCAACGGATGCATCATCGGCAATTCGACGAAGATAGCTGGTGAGGTGGAGATTGATGACTTTGCCATCATTTCAGCCACCTGCCTGTTTCACCAGTTCTGCAAGGTGGGCAGCTACATCATGTTCCAAGGAGGCTCACGCACTAGCCAGGATATTCCGCCCTACGTTATCGCAGGCAAGGAACCTGTCCGCTATGCTGGTGTCAACCTGATAGGACTGCGTCGTCGAGGATTCAGCAACGAGACCATCGAGGCTATTCACGACACCTATCGCATCATCTATGCACAAGGGGTGCTGAAGGACGGTATCGCAGAGGCGCGTGCCAAGTATCCTGATTCGAAAGAGGTGGAATACATCTGTTCGTTTATCGAGACCTCGAAACGAGGAGTGATACGTTGAAAACACTAGTCGTCATCACAGGACCCACTGCTGTAGGCAAGACGGCACTAACCATCCGTCTGGCAAAGCATTATCATATACCTATTATTAATGCTGACTCCAGACAGATATACCGTGAACTGAAGATAGGTACTGCTGCCCCGTCGGACGAGCAGTTGAGGGAGGTGCAGCACTACTTCGTGGGTAATAAGAGCATCGACGACTACTATAATGCATCGATGTATGAGCAGGAAGTGATGACGCTGTTGGACAAGCTGTTTGAAGAACAACCCCTGCAGGTGCTTTCAGGTGGGTCGATGATGTATATCGACGCTGTATGCAACGGTATCGACGACATTCCAACCATTCGCGACGACATCCGCACAGAGATGAAACGCAGATACCAGGAAGAAGGGCTGGAGGCACTTTGCGAAGACCTGAAAAGGCTTGATCCTGAACACTACGACATCGTAGACAGACAGAACTACCGACGCGTGATTCATGCCTTGGAGATATGCTATCAGACGGGCAAGACGTACACATCATTCCGCAAACAGGAAAAGAAGCAACGCCCGTTCCGCATTATCAAGATAGGACTGAACAGAGAGCGTGAGGAACTATATCAGCGCATCAACCACAGGTGCGACGTCATGATGGAAGACGGACTGCTGAAGGAGGCCGAGCTGATGTATCCCAAGCGTCATCTGAACGCTCTGAATACGGTAGGTTACAAGGAACTGTTCGACTACTTTGAAAACCGCTGGAGTCTCGACGAGGCAGTAGAGCGCATGAAGGGCAATACACGTCGCTATGCCCGCAAGCAGCTGACGTGGTTTAAGCGCGACGATAGCGTCCGCTGGTTCCACCCTGACGAAGAGGAACAAATTCTGAATTATATCACACAACAATATGAATAAGTATGTTGAAATAGTGCTTCAGGCATTGAGAAAAGCCTGGCTATGGTATAAAGGACTGTATAAGGGTAGCAAGTGGTATGTCAAGATACTGGCTGTCTTGGGTACGATAGTAGCAACGTTCTTCCTCTACCTCGTGATGGTAGATATCAATTTCCTGTGGCTCTTCGGCAAGTCGCCATCGATGAGCGACGTGCGCAATACCCACCCTGCTGAAGCATCTGAGATATATAGTGCGGATGGCAAGATGATTGGCAAGTTCTTCAGCGAGAACCGTACACCCGTCACCTTCGACGAGGTGAATCCACAATTCTGGAATGCGCTGGTAGATACGGAGGACGAGCGATTTTATAGCCATCATGGCATTGACTATCAGGCTTTTGGAGCTGCCCTGAAGGACTATCTGCTGCATCGTGACGCACGTGGTGCATCGACCATCACCCAACAGCTGGCCAAGAACCTGTTCCGCGTCCGTACGCAGTATTCAACAGGATTGCTGGGCAATATTCCTGGCTTGAAGATGCTCATTATGAAGAGCAAGGAATGGATTACGGCCTACAAGTTGGAGTGGTATTTCTCGAAAGAGGAAATCATCACGATGTATGCCAACACCGTCGACTTCGGTTCGAACGCCTTTGGTATCAAGACAGCATCGAAGACCTTCTTTGGCACGTCGCCCAAACATCTGACAACAGAACAGGCTGCTGTACTCGTTGGTCTGCTGAAGGCTACCACCTATTATAACCCACGTATCAACCCCAAGAACTCGCTGGCAAGAAGAAACGTGGTGCTGGAGAATATGCGTGGACACGGACATCTGACGAAGGAAGCGTGCGACTCGCTGAAGCAGACGGAAATCGAGCTGGATTACAGCGTGGAGAATGCCTACGATGGCGATGCCAACTACTTCCGCGAGGCTGTGGGTGACTATCTGAAAGACTGGTGCGAGGAGAACGGGTATAACCGTAATGCGCTCTATACTGAAGGCTTTAAGATATACACCACCCTCGATATGCGTATGCAGAAATATGCTGAGGAGGCTGCTATCAAGCAGATGAAACAGGTGCAGAAGACCTTCAACCAGCATTGGGGAACCACCAACCCCTGGCAGGATGAGAACCATCGCGAGATACCTCACTTCATTGAGGATCTGGCCAAGAAGACACCTTATTATAAAATATTGGAGCAGAAATTCCAGGGGAATGAGGATTCTATCAACTATTACCTGAATCTGCCTCACCCCGTGAAGCTCTTCGACTATGAGAACGGAACCATCGAGAAAGTGATTTCGACGATGGACTCTATCCGCTATATGGAACACTTCATGCATTGTGGCTTCGTGGCTATCGAACCGCATACTGGACACGTGAAAGCATGGGTGGGCGATGTCGACTTCAAGACGTGGAAATATGATAAGGTGACAGCCATGCGCCAACCAGGCTCTACCTTCAAGCTCTTTGTCTATGCGGAGGCTATGAATCAGGGCATCACCCCTTGCGACACGCGTAAGGACGAATTCTTCTCGATGAAGGTGATGGATCATGGCAAGGAGGTGACGTGGGCACCTACCAATGCGGACGGACGATTCTCAGGTGCTAACATCACTCTGAAACAGGCCTTTGCCATGAGTATCAACTCTGTGGCTGTGCGCTTGGGACAGGAATGTGGCATCGACCGTATCGCCAAGACTGCTCACGATATGGGTATCAAGTCGAAACTGGACGAAACACCCGCTTTGGCGCTGGGTTCGAGCGATGTCAATCTGCTGGAGTTGGTGAACGCCTACTGTACACCTGTCAATGACGGACGCATGCACGACCCCATCCTGATTACGCGCATTGTGAACCGTGATGGCGACGTCATCTACGAAGCACCCACAGAGCAGCAGCAGGTACAATCGTATCGTAGTGCCTACCTCACACAGCAGTTGCTGATGGGTGGCATGAGCGGCACCAGTTCACGACTAATGGGATTTGTTGGTTACGACAAAGCACAAGATACCGATTTTGGAGGTAAGACAGGCACATCGAACAACCACTCTGATGCCTGGTTTATTGGCACTACACCAAAGCTGGTATGTGGTGCGTGGGTAGGTGGCGAATATCGCTGCATACACTTCCGCACAGGACAGCTGGGACAGGGTAACCGCACGGCATTGCCCATCTGTGGCTACTTCCTTGCTTCTGTGCTGAACGACCCAGCCTTCAAACAATATCGTGCTAAGTTTGGTGCGCCAAAGGATGACACCTTGCTCAACAGCATGTATGCATGCGGAGGTTACTTCAATGCTGGTTCCGACTCCGATTCTATTTCGGTAGACAGTCTTGGTGTCGTATTGGATCGGATTGAGGAAGTGGTCGACGAGAACGGTAATCCTGTTCCTGCCCCCACGGCTCCTGCTCAACCTGCTACGCCATCGGAGACACCAGCTGCAGCTGAAGAACCCAAGAATGAGTAAACGTCAAACAGAAAAGATAGATCTTGATAATCACGAGTGGCAACAGGCACTTGAGATTATTCAGAACACCCGTCGCTCGCTATTCCTTACTGGAAAAGCGGGGACGGGTAAATCAACCTTTTTGCGATATATCTCGCAAAATACAAAAAAGAAGCACGTCATACTGGCGCCTACGGGTATTGCTGCCATCAATGCTGGAGGGCAGACGTTGCACTCATTCTTCAAGATACCCTTCCACCCGCTAGTGCCCAACGACGAGCGCTATAATGCTCGTAACATTCGTAAGACGTTGAAATACAGCGGGGTGACCACGAAACTGCTGCGTGAACTGGAACTCATCATCATCGACGAGATATCAATGGTGCGAGCAGACATCATCGACTTTATCGACAAGGTGCTACGCATCTATTGTCGCAATATGCGCGAACCGTTTGGTGGCAAACAACTGTTGCTTGTGGGCGATATCTTCCAGTTGGAACCAGTCATCAAGGAAGACGAATGGCGACTGATGCAGCCCTTCTATCCTTCAGCCTATTTCTTCGATGCCAAGGTGTGGCAACAGATGCAGCTGGTAAGTATTGAGCTGCGTAAGGTATATCGTCAGAACGACAGCGAGTTTATAGGCATCTTAGACCGTATTCGCCAAAACCAGACGACAGATGGCGACCTGAAGCTCATCAATTCACGCGTGGGTAGTCCTGTGGGCAACACGTCGAATGCGCTTGAAATCACACTGGCTACGCGACGTGATACAGTAGACTGGATCAACGAACAAAAACTCTCAGAACTGGATGGTGGCACTGCGACATTCCAGGGTGTCATCAAGGGCGAGTTTCCACTCTCTTCTCTACCCGCTCCTATGGATCTGGAAATCAAGCCTGGCGCACAGGTTATCTTTGTGAAGAACGATAAGGAGAAGCGATGGGTGAATGGCACCATTGGTATCGTGATTGGTATTGACGAGGAGGAAGGTCTCATTGGCGTTTGCGATGAAGACGGAAACGAATATGATGTCGGATTGGAGGTGTGGGAAAACATGCGCTATACTTTCGACGAGAAAGAAAAGAAGATTGTAGAAGAGCAGCTGGGCACCTTCACGCAGTTCCCCTTGCGATTGGCATGGGCCATTACCGTTCATAAGAGCCAGGGACTCACCTTCCGCCAGGTAAAGATCGACTTCTCTGGAGGTGGCGCCTTTGCTGGTGGACAGACCTATGTGGCGTTATCGCGCTGTACGTCGCTGAAGGGTATCACGCTGGAAGAACCCATCCGTCGTTCTGACATCTTCGTACGTCCTGAGGTCGTAGCTTTTGCACGTCGCTTCAACGATGGACAGATGATGCGCAAAGCCATATACGAAAGCAAAGCCGATCAGGAATATCACGATGCGGTTAAAGCGTTCGACCATCAGGACTTCGACAGTTTCCTGAAGTATTTCTTCCTGGCTATCCATTCGCGTTACGATATCGAAAAACCTGTCGTACAGCGTTATATCCGCAGGAAGCTGGGTATCATACTCCGTCAGAAAGAAGAAATAGATTCGCTAAAAAATGAAATACTCCGACGAGAAAATTTATTAAAGCGTCTGGCTGTGGAGTATGTCCTGCTGGGCAAGGAGTGTGAACAGGAACACATGACGGAAGCTGCTATCCGCAATTACGAGAAAGCATTGGAACTCTGTCCTGACCACCCAGATGCCAATCGCAGACTGAAGAAACTAAAAAAGAACGACTCCCACAAATGAGAGTCGCTCTTTTATTCTTAACGTCAGACATCAGACTTCTGACATCAGACTTCTGACATCTTACTTCTGACATCTGACATCTTACATCACCCATCTCTTAGTCTTCCTGATACTCAGGACGCAGCTTGCGAACGGTCTCTCCAGCACGCCACATCTCCTGATTACGCATAGCCTCGAGCTCCTTCTCCAAACCAGCACGATAGTCGGGCTTCGAGTTGGCATCGATAGTGATCTGAGCCTCGTTACCCGTCTGTACAGAGTAGTACAGCCACTCCATCACAGGCTTGATAGCGTCGTGGAAACGGGGAGCCCAGTCGAGAGCGCCACGCTGAGCAGTCGTCGAGCAGTTAGCGTACATCCAGTCCATACCCTTAGCACCAAACAACGGGCCAAGGCTCTGTGTCAGCTCCTCAACAGTCTCGTTGAAAGCCTCCGAAGGAGAGTGACCGTGCTCACGGAGCACCTCATACTGAGCCAGCAGCAGACCCTGGATAGCACCCATCAGCGAACCACGCTCACCTGTCAGGTCAGAGGTAGCCTCACGCTGGAATGTTGTCTCGAACATATAGCCTGCACCAATACCGATACCAAAGGCCAGTGTCTTCTCCTTAGCCTTGCCAGTAGCGTCCTGATAAATAGCGTATGAGCAGTTCAGACCACGACCCTCGCAGAACATAGTGCGGAGGCTGGTACCAGAACCCTTAGGAGCAACCATGATAACGTCTACGTCTGCAGGAGGAACAACACCTGTACGATCGCTCCAGTTGATAGCGAAGCCATGAGAATAGTAAAGCGTCTTACCAGGCTTCAGATATTTCTTAATGGTAGGCCACTGCTGAATCTGACCAGCATCAGAGAGCAACATGCAGAGGATAGTACCCTTCTCAGCAGCCTCTTCGATAGAGAACAGCGTCTTGCCTGGTACCCAGCCATCAGCCACAGCCTTGTCGTAGGTCTTACCCTGACGCTGACCAACGATAACGTTGAAGCCATTGTCACGCAGGTTGCAAGCCTGACCAGGACCCTGTACGCCATAACCGATAACGGCGATTACCTCATCCTTTAATACTTCACGTGCCTTCTCAAGTGAGAACTCCTTGCTGGTGACTACAGTTTCGATCACGCCACCAAAATTCATTTCTGCCATAATGCAATTGTTGTTTTTAAATTGTTATACTTATCCCTGTGTACTATGCCAGCCCTACCCGAGAGCCGGACGCTTGGTGCTTACCACCGCCATTTTGTTAGTCCACTCACATCCTACACGAGGATACGACGAGGGGTTAACTAAATAAATATGGCTGCAAAGGTAACAAATTGTCACTAAACAGCCAAATTATCTTTCACTTTTTAACCTTTTTAGCTTAAAATAGTTCCGCAGGGATAAGTTGCTTGGCATTGTTGAAGTCATCCACCGTATCGAGCTCGATAGAGAAAAAGTCGGTGGTATCAACAATGCGGAACGTATGTCCCTGAGGAATCAGTCGCTCGAAGGCGCGCTCATAGAACACGTCGATAAGTCCTTCGCGCTCTATCATTTGCTCTAGTTCACGGAACAGGGCGATGCTGTATTCTGCTGTCATCTTCTCGAAGCCAACACTCTCGCCTATCGCTTTCTCGATGCTGCAAACCTTGCTGATTTCCACCACACGATTGTCTGCATCGACGATGACCTTGATTTCCTCATCGCCCAACTCATGACGGTTCAATGCCAATGCGCTACCCTCTGCAGAGAGTACGGCACGGATAATCTGCGGATCGAAGAGGATGTCGCTATCAGAGAGCAGGAAGGTGTGTCCCTCCGTATAGGGACGCGTCATCCAAAGCGAGAAGATATTGTTGTTGTGTTCGTAGTCAGCATTGTGGATGAAGTGAATAGGCACTTCAGGATAATGCGTCGTGAGGAAGTCACGAATCATCTCAGCACGATAACCAGTCACTACAACCAATTCTGTGATGCCAGCTTGAAGCATCGCATCGACGGTGCGCTGCAACAATGTGCGCTCACCAATCTTCAGCAGGCACTTGGGGCACTCGTCTGTCAATGGACGCAGACGCTTGGCCATTCCTGCAGCTAATATTACTCCTATCATATTTCTTAACTCTTAATTCTTAACTCTTAATTTTCATCAGCGCCATACCTATCGCTATCCAGAAGATCTCACGAACACGACAGATAATACTGACGAAGATACCCAATGCAGCACTCAGTCCAAGGGCAGCTATAGACAGCACGAAGCCGCCCTCCTGCACACCTATCTGCATAGGCAGGAAACCTATCAGATTGGCAAAGAGCGTGGTAAACGACACGATGAGTATGGAGTGCAGGAACGTCAGCGTGAGACCTCCCAGACCTCCACCACAATCGATACCAAAGAGCAGCAACATAAACATCACTTCTGAGCTCTGTACCACTCGCGAGAAATATTCGAAAACGAGACTGGTATAGAAAGCCTTCGTGTCCTGACTATACAAAGCCGATATCTGACTGTCGATATTACGCAAAGCCTCAGCATGGCGCCCACGGAAACGACGACTCCATCCTTTCAGTCCTGGAATCTTTCCAATAATGCCCAACACATAGACCACAAACCCTTTGCGATAGCCACGTGCGAACAAATAGAATGCAGCCAGACAGAACAGCACGATAATGCCCAGTACGATGCCAATGGCTGGTGTGATAGGCAGATCGCCAATAGCTGCCAGTATCAGATAAATGAAAATGCTGATAAACCAAAACCAGAAATGGGCAAAGAAATGCATCATGGCATACAGAATCACGCTGGACGTCGCATGTTGCTTGTCTATATCCTTCGATAGCTCCATGATGCGATAAGGCTCACCACCCAATCCGCCCACAGGCGTGGCATAGTTCAGCGCATAGCCTGTGATGGTAAGACGATAGATGCGCCAGAAGCTGACTGGTACCTCACCCTGCAGATTTCCTTTGATGATGGCACGCCAGGCTACAGCATTCAGTCCATAGACCAACAGCCACACACCCAGGATAGGTATCAGCCAATAGCCCGCATGGCAGATATGCTCCCATAGTTCAACGAAACTGACGTCGAACGTGAAGAGCATGACTACGCAAGCAGCACAGCCAAGGAAGAAAAACAGGTTGTTGAGTCGTTGCTTAGTCCAAGTCATCAGCTATCTTCTTGCAGAATGCCTCGTGGCGATGATTGACATAATACCATAGCAGTCCCATACCCACGATCTCCCAGACAAAGTTCATCACGGGAACATCGAGCAGGCAGAACAGGAAGAGCCAGAACGAACGGAAATTAAACGTCAGCAGACCATTCCAGAAGATGACAGGCAGCGATGCATCGTGGAAACGCTTGCGCACCTGCTCAGGAATATTATCTGTTGATCCAAATTTCTCACGCAGCTTCTGCATCAGGCGTTGGAACTGTGGCGTGGTAGCCTCCTGCTTCTTCGTATAGTCAATATACGACTTCTGGAAATAACGCTCCACAAAACTGGTGTTCTCATCCATCGCATCATATATCTCCTGCTGACGTTTCGAATTGTCAAGCTCAGAACCCTTCTCACCCTTCAGGAAAAAGAGGTGCACCTGAATATAATAGTCAGCCAGGCGCTGTTGGCCAGCAAGACCTGCGATACCAGAAATGATACCAAGAATATACACCACGACTGTGGCAATAATCGTGTTCTGCTCCGTATTTTCGATACCCAGCAAACTGAACTCCAAATCATGATGCAGGTAGAAACGATAAACCAGCGCATGATAGATGGGAATGAACCAGGCAAAACCTGCCACACCATCCAGAATACGACCTAAACGACTCTTCTTGCCTGACAGACGGGCCAGCTGTCCATCCGTACAGTCAAAGATATCAGCAATCATCAACAGCACAATGGCGATGATATTCATGGACATTCCCCACCATCCGCTATAATAGAAGCTGCCACAGGCAAAGAAGATAGCGCTGGCTGCACCAATAATCATCGACCAGATGGTGATGGTATTGGGATGGATATCAAACTTATTGAAGAAGACTGCCAGATAATAACAGAAAGGACGGATGACATGGAGGTCAAGCCAGTCTTCCGTCTCTGTAGATTTTAATGTCGCAGAAAAATTCTTATTTTTCTCCATATATTATTTCATTTCGTCATACACACGCTTGATGGTATCACATACCACCTGCGTCTGTTCCTTACGTCCTAACGTGATGCGCAGACACGACTCCAGTCCCTTGTCGCCCATGAACTTAATCTTATAGTCCTGAACCTTCAGGGCCTGCATCAGGGCATCCTTCATTTCCAGAGGATACTTGATAAGGATGAAGTTGGCCACCGACTTGTATACCTTGAAACCAGGCAGGTCGCCCAGCACCTTCTTATACAACTGGCGTCCCCACTCCATATCGTCAGCCACCTTGCGATAGTGCTCGTCGCTGTCGAGAGCAGCCAGCGCCACAGCCTCAGAGAATCGGTTGAAGCCCAGATACTTATTGATATAGCTCAGGAACTGGTCGTGACCCTTGCCAATAAAACCGAAACCACAGCGCAAGCCAGGCAGACCATAGAACTTAGACAGGGTGCGCGAGATAATCAGATTATTATACTTGTTCACCAGCGGAGCAATATAGTCAGTATCTGTCGTGATAAAGCTGGCGTATGCCTCGTCTACCAATACGATGGTGTCTGTAGGAATATTCTCCATGATGCGACCAATCTCCTCAGAGCTCAGGCTGTTACCTGTGGGGTTGTTGGGCGATGCCAACAGCAGCATGCGAGGATGTACGCGATTGGTATATTCAATGACCTCGTCGACATCGTAGGCAAAGGTGTCCTCCATCTCGTGCAAGGGGTACATCTCAAACACACCGTCACACTCGCTGGCTACACGGTTGTAGTACCACCATGAGAACTCAGGAATGAGAATCTTCTTATTGTCGCCCTTGGTCAGGAAATAGTGGATGGCATTCTTCAGAATATCCTCGCCACCATAGGCCAGCAGCACCTGATTCTCAGGCACCTTATAAATCTCGCTGACGCGTACGCTGATAACACTCTTCTTACCCTCGTCGTAAATACGGGTGTAGAAGCACAAGTCCTTGGGATCGAAGCTCTTTACAGCATCAATCACCTTCTGACTTGGCTCGAAGTTAAATTCATTTCTATCAAGATAGTTCATATCGTCTTTTTCTTTATTTTATTTTCAGCCTGCAAAGATACAACTTTTTTTGCTAACAAACGAAAAAGACGATACTTTTTATGCTTCTTTAGCGGAACACCACTTTACTTCGACAACATTCTGTGCCATCAGAACGGACGATACGCACACAAAACTCCAGTTCACCAGTCTGTTCCTGATAGAACGAAAGCTTGTCTCCCTGATGCGCTTCAGCCACATAAGCTATCTCGAAACGCAGGATAGCATGGTCGCGATACCAGTCCAGTGGCCACAGGTCCAACACGTGTTCTATATACTTCACGCTGTTGATATGTCCATTGATGTCTACATCGTTATAATAAGTGTCAATGGTGCGAACCAGCTGCGCATCGTCCGACATTTTTACGCGCCCACCCTTATCGATGGGGCATTCCTTGTCTTTGACGATCCATTGTTCAATGGCGCCATTGTCGATGGCATAGATATCCGTTGGCTGTCTGCTCTCTGTGTCAATCATGGCCCAGATGCTGCGCCCGTAGCCGTAAACTTTCTCCCCTCCTTCGGAGGGGTCGGAGGAGGCTCCAACGACAGCAAAGTTACGCGAGGTGAAATAGCGCATGGCACTCTCTACCCACGTCTCAACATTAAACTTGGTATATTGCTTGGGCATCTCCGTCATCTCGATGGCCAGACGCGAGAGCACCCACGAGCGATTGATGGTCATCAGATATTTCATGCCGAAACCACGCGCTGACGAATGAAAATCAGCAGCATTGAGCATGTGATTACCCATGTGGCCCATAAACAGTTTACCACTGAAATCGCAGTGGAAAGGCTCGGCCATGAATTCGTAGCATCCTACCTTATCCATTCTTCTCACGTTCCTCTAAGAATTCACTCACCTGCTCCTGCTTGGCACGTGTCACAGCAATACGTCCACTACGGGTATACTGGAACACACAGTCAAACTCGTTCAGCGTATAGTACAGATTCAGGATATCCTCCGTCTTGCCATTCTTCATCACCACCGTATACGTGGGATTCACCTCCATGATACTGGCGTCGTTGCGTCTGATCGTACGCGATATCTCAGGATTCTGCAGCACCTTCTCCGTAGAGAGCTTGTAGAGTCCTGACTCACGGATAAACAACTGGTCGTCCGTAAAGTAGTTGGCCTTCACCACATCAATCTTTTTCTCTATCTGACGGGTAATCTTGATAATCTGATCCTCATCGCTCCAGGCGGTAATGGTATACTTATGCACGCCTTCTATCGACGATGGCGACACGTTAAGACTTTCAATATTCACCTGTCGACGTGTGAACACAGCGGTAATCTGATTCAGAATACCAGCAATGTTCTCTGAATAAACCAGCAGCGTATATAACTTCTTATTTTCTTCCATACATCTTACTTCTTACATCATCCATCTTACATCAGATCTCCAGCATCATATCATCAACATTCATGCCTGGAGGCGTCATTGGCAACACATCGTCATCCTCACGAATAGCACACTCCAGAATGAATGGGCCCTTCGTTGTCAGCATCTTGGTAATGGCCGAAGCCAGGTCCTTGCGATCAACGACAGCCTGATAAGGAATACCATAGCCCTGAGCAATCAGTTCATAGTTGGGATTCAGCATCTTGGTAAACGACTTGCGACGCTGCCAGAACATATCCTGCCACTGGCGCACGTTACCCAGATAGTGATTATTCATCAGAATCATCTTGACAGGTGCCTGCTGTTCCATAATGGTACCAAGTTCCTCGATACACATCTGGAAACCACCATCGCCCATAAAGCAGCAGACCTCTCGTCCAGGTGCTCCAAACGTGGCACCAATGGCTGCTGGCATACCATAACCCATCGTACCCAAGCCACCACTCGTACAAACACTACGCTTATGGTGATACTTGAAGTATCTGGTTGCAAATAGCTGATTCTGACCAACATCCGTCACGAGTACAGCATCGTCAGCAGCTTGTTCTGCTACTGCATTCACCACCTCGCCCATCAGCAGCGGACCTTCCTTGGGATGAATGGCAGGCTCTATCACCTTCTCACGTTCCTTGGCATCCAGCTCCTTAAACGAGTCACGCCATTCCTGATGGTTGTTCTTCTCGATCAGTGCTGTCAGCGCAGGTAATGATTCTTTACAGTCTGCAACCAGAGCAACATGCGTCTTTACATTCTTGTCTATCTCGCTGCGGTCAATATCCAGATGTATCACCTTCGCCTGTTTGGCATAGGTCTTCGTGTTACCTGTCACTCGGTCAGAGAAGCGCATACCAATGGCAATCAGCACGTCACATTGCTGCTCTTTCAGATTGACAGCATAGTTACCATGCATACCCAGCATACCCACATTCAGCGGATGGTTAGAGGGCAGCGCACTCAGTCCCAGCATGGTACGACCAGCAGGAATATCAGCTTTCTCCAGAAAAGCCTTCAGCTCTTCCTGAGCATTTCCCAGTTCTACACCCTGCCCTACCAGCGCCAAGGGCTTTTTGGCATTGTTAATCAGTTCTGCTGCTTCGCGCACGGCATCCATATTCAACTGAGGATAAGCCACATACGAGCGCACAAAGGTCACCTTCTTGGGTTCCCAGTCAATCTCCTCAACCTGAGCATTACGGGCAAAGTCGAGCACCACAGGACCAGGACGTCCGCTGCGTGCAATATAGAACGCACGACTAACGGCCCACGCTACATCCGAAGCATGGCGAATCTGATAACTCCACTTGGAGATAGGCTGTGCCACACCTACGAGGTCAACCTCCTGAAAGGCATCCGTTCCCAGCGCACCAATAGCCACCTGACCAGCAATCACCACCATGGGTGTAGAGTCAAGCATGGCATCAGCGACACCTGTCAGCGTATTAGTGGCACCAGGGCCACTGGTCACCAAGGCAACACCCACCTCACCACTCACTCTGGCATAGCCCTCAGCAGCATGGGTAGCCGCCTGTTCATGACGCACCAGAATATGGTCGAAACACTTCTTCTCGCCTCGCGTATAGTCGAACAGCGCATCGTAGACGGGCATGATGCTGCCACCAGGGTATCCGAAAATGGTCTTCACACCTTCAGCCTGCAACGCCCTCATCAGCGCCTTCGCTCCTGTTATTCTGTCTCTTAACATAATTGTCAATTATCAATTAATCAATCAGGCGTATGCCACCCTTGTCAGCACTGCTCACGCTCTGTGCATAGGCGCGCAAAGCCTTCGAAACCTGACGGTTGCGCTTCAGAGGTTGTTGTGGACGGGCATTAAGCTCCTCGTCACTCAACTTCACATTGATCGAGCGACTGGGGATATCAATCACGATGATGTCGCCATCCTTGATCTTACCGATGTTACCACCATTGGCAGCCTCAGGCGAGATATGTCCGATGCTCAAACCACTGGTACCGCCTGAGAAGCGACCATCCGTAATCAGCGCACACTCCTTACCCATGTGCATACTCTTGATATAACTCGTGGGATAGAGCATCTCCTGCATACCAGGACCACCCTTCGGACCCTCGTGGGTAATCACCACGCAGTCGCCCTTCTTCACCTTACCACCAAGTATTCCCTCGCAGGCATCTTCCTGCGAATCGAACACCACAGCAGGACCTTCGAAGTGCCACAGGGCCTCATCGACACCTGCGGTCTTCACTACGCAGCCATCCTGTGCGATATTGCCAAACAGTACAGCCAGTCCACCATCCTTCGTATAGGCATGCTCCAGGTCACGAATACAACCCTCAGCACGATCGGTATCGAGTGAAGGCCATTGCTCGCTCTGCGATCCCATCTTCGTCGAGAACCTATTTCCTGGTGCCGAATAATAGATGTTTCTGGGGTCATCACTCCCCTCGCCCTTTGGAGAGGGGTTGGGGGTAAGGCTGTATTTCTCCATCGCCTCGCCCAGCGTCATACCATCTACACGTGGCGCAGAGCCATCAATCAGACCACCCTTGTTCAGTTCGTTCAGGATACCCAGTATGCCACCAGCGCGACCACACTCCTGAACGCTGTATTTCTGCGTGTTAGGAGCCAGCTTGCAGAGGCAGGGCACCTTACGGCTCAATTCGTCGATATCCTGCATCTTGAAGTCGGCACCAGCCTCCTGAGCCACAGCCAACAGGTGTAGCACCGTATTCGTTGAGCCACCCATCGCGATATCCAGTGCCATAGCATTCATAAACGCCTTACGCGTGGCAATATTACGTGGCAGCACGCTCTCGTCACCATCCTCATAGTAGGCAAAGGCGTTCTTCACTACCTGGCGTGCAGCCTGCTTAAACAGCTCCACACGATTGGTGTGCGTAGCCAGAATAGTACCATTGCCTGGCAGACTCAATCCGATAGCCTCAGTCAGCGAGTTCATCGAGTTGGCAGTAAACATACCAGAGCAACTGCCGCATCCAGGACAGGCACAAGCCTCAAGCTCCTGCATCTCTTCATCCGTCACACTGGGGTCGGCACCCTTCACCATCGCTGTTATCAGGTCGGCATTCTCGCCACGCCATCTACCTGCCTCCATAGGACCACCCGAACAAAAGACCGTTGGGATGTTCAGTCGCATCGAAGCCATCAGCATACCTGGTGTCACCTTGTCGCAGTTCGAGATACAGATCATGGCGTCAGCCTTGTGGGCATTCACCATGTATTCCACCGAGTCGGCAATAATGTCGCGACTGGGCAGCGAGTAGAGCATACCGTCGTGACCCATGGCGATACCATCGTCGATGGCGATGGTGTTAAACTCGGCAGCATAGCACCCCATCTTTTCTATTTCTTCGCGTACTATCTGACCAATCTCGTGCAGATGAGTATGGCCTGGCACAAACTGCGTAAACGAGTTGACAATAGCAATAATCGGCTTGCCAAACTGCTCGTGTTTCATACCTGTGGCCACCCAGAGTGCTCTGGCGCCAGCCATTCGTCTACCCTCTGTGCATACTGCACTGCGCAACTGATGTTTCATATCTCTTTTTTAGTATTTGTCTATTTTAGTCTGCAAAATTAAGCATTTTCTACTTAAACGCCAACAAAAAAGCGGAAATTCTTCATTCCCGCTTTCTTTTTGTAATCCATATCAACGATCGTTCACCCTTTTTAAGTATATCGTGGGGACAACCCACGATATACAATTTGTGACCACATTAGTTACTAGCCAAATTATTTCGCAATTATTTTCATTTTTCAGTATTTTTGAGCGCCGCGACCAAATCTTTTCTTTCTTCCCTCATCCATCATATACATCTTACAGGTCCCTTTAAGACCTAGGGCATTATAATACTATTTCTTTTTTGCATAGACATTGAGGCAAGAACTCTATGAGTTGAGCAAAAATATATTTTCCGGTGTTCATCGAATGACTGATTTGCTTTTGAATTGCAAAGGTAGTCAATTCAAATCGTCACCGTCATTTTTACGCTCTAAAACTCTAATTTTAAATAACTTACAAACCTCTCCGCTATTTTTTAGTGGACACTAATGACATCTTGCGTGTAAAATATCGACATATACAATAAAATGTGATATTATTTGCTTATAATTAACCTTTTTTAACCCACAATTTCTATAACTTATTCTATTTTTTTGTATATTTGTCATCGATACATCTAATGATGTCTATCAGCGCGATAACTAAATTTTAATTTTAACCATTTAAATTTTTACAGATATGAAAAAATATTTGATAACAGGTGTTGCAGCCATCGCATTCGTAGTTGCATTCACAAGTTGCTCAAAGTCTACTGATCTTTATAATCAAGCTGCTGTTGACGAAAAGAATAGACAAGAGTATGCTTTTGCTTTTGAGAAAGCGTTTGGTAAGGTTGGCTCTAATGTAGACTGGGGCTTCAGCAGCAAGAATACCAATACGCGAACCTTTACCCGTTCTGTGGGCACTTATGCTTCCTACAGAGGAACCATAGAGCCTACTCTTGATCCTCCTTTCCCAACAGATTGTGCTGCCAGCAAATTTGAACCAGATCTCACGAACATACCTTCTTATGAAGAATATTTGATAAGCAAAGGTACACAATGGTGGCACCCTGAAGAAATAAACGATGGTGGAGTTGTCTATATCGACGCAGTCCAGCCTATTAAGATCTCTGGCGGCACTGAAGAAGCACATGCAAAACTTTACATCAAGGCAGGAACGTATGATTTCACAGATGTTTCGTTTGATTTAGGCAAGAATACAGACTTGTATCTATTAGAAGGTGCAACTGTTACATTTGATAACACCGTAGCTTCTACAGCCATATTTGACATATACATCGCTTCGGGAGCCGAATTAATAGCAAATGGTGATGATGGTTTGGTAGCGAATTCCGGTGCACGTGTATATAACCATGGTACAATTACATGTTCTAAGTTTGGAGTTAACTCGTCAAGCTTCCTCTATAATGTTGGTACGTTTACAGCAGGAAGTGTGAGTGCCGAAAGCAATGATAGCAGAATCGTCAACGATGGCACCTTTAATTGTGCATCTGTCACCGTGAATGCTGGTGCAGTGCAGAACAATGCCGAATGGACTGTTACTGGCACTACTGAAGTCAATTCCAACAACTCTGGCTGGGTAAACAATGGACATTGGACGACTTATGATTATGCTTATGTAGGTGGAAGCTGGAACGTGATCAACAACTGTTTCCTTGAAGTGAAAAACGACTTTGCAATGAACATCTCGTCAGAACAAGGAGTATTCAAGATTGATGGCGGTGGTGGTGTGCTAACCAAGTATTTCGATGGAGGAAGGGCAAGTACAGGTGCTGTATCAGGTCCGTTTGTCATCGTGATGGGTCCGAAAGCCGTCTTCGTGGTTGAGGAAACAGCTATTCTTGAGTCAGGACGTGGCGATGAGAATGGATTTGGAATCTTTGGTCCCTCTACAGGCGAATATGCTGTATTCCAGGCCAATCATATTGCCAGAGACCCATATCTTGAAAGTATAAACAGTCATGGTGCAGTTACTTATGGCGGCAACTTATATGTTTCTGCAGAGACACATTTTGCACAGGGAAAGGACAGCGATGGCAGCGGCTCTTACGTTCCCCAGCCGTTTATTTATGAAAAAGACGGTTTCAGCATCGCTAACAATATCTATGCAACAGGCTTCAAGTCAGGCAAGCCCGATATCAACATTCCTAAGACACCATGTAGCCCAGGTTTCAAGGGTGGCAACCCGCTCTATCGCGTAATTGCTGAGGACCTGTCGGCTTCAGAAGCTGGTGACTTCGACTTTAACGATGTCGTCTTCGATGTAGTGAAGGCAGAAGGTGGCAAGACCACACTGAAGCTAATCTGTGCAGGTGGTGTGCTTCCGCTGAAAGTCATGGGTATAGAGGTCCACGGTTTATTTGGAGAAACGGATCCCACAAATGGCAAATACCAAATGTATAACACTGGTGCAGGCCCTAATGTAGATCCAGTTGAATTTAGCATTAATGGCACATTCACAACTCCTGAACAGATTAAGAATATCAAAATTGAGGTTTTCAAGGAGGATCAATGGATGGAGCTTAAAGCCAATACAGGCGAAGCTGCATGTAAGATCTTGGTTGACGATACGTTCAA
>CAMUYR010000018.1 GCA_947164965.1 uncultured Prevotella sp.
CATAGCCACAGGCAGCAGCTACGGTGTGAAGCTGATGATTGGGCAGCGACTGGCCAAACTGTCTGCGTGATGCTGTCAGGGTGTCGTAGAAATGGTAGTCGGGATAGTCCATCTGATACACCTTGAATACGGCTTTCAGACAACCTTCGTCAAAGCGGGCATTATGAGCAACGAAGGGTAGGGTGGCTATCTGGTATCTTATGTCATCAAGTTCTTTGTCTGAGAAGTACACCTCGACAATACGTTCTTCCAACTGCTGCCATACTTTGGAAAACACAGGCGCATCCTCAGTGTCGCTTTCCGATATGCCATGTACCCGCTGACACCAATAATTATAGTAGTTCGGCTCAGGCTGAATCAGACTGTAGAACGAGTCCACTATCTGCCCGTCACGCACCATGACCACCCCGACGGAGCAGACACTCGACGGTTCCTGATTTGCCGTCTCAAAGTCAATGGCGATGAAGTCTCTAAGCATTGTCAGGTGACTCTTTCTTGTTAGTATTGTAATCAATTGCTGCCCGATGCGCCTGCTGCATCTGCTGGTTCCGAGGGATATTGTACAGACGGCCATCCTTGCGGAAGTGCGCACCCGTCTGCTTGAAATGGAAGGGAACATTAGCTGCGATGCATTGCTCACGGATGCCGAGTACCCAGGCATAATCACAGACGCGGGCTTCTGAACCTGACTCGCCGCCAACCGTTACTTGTTCACACCAAGAGCCTAGACCATCGTGGAAGTCTATACTCTCCAGTAAAGGTTCACAGATGATGGACTTATGACGGATAGGCAGTTCACGGTAGAGCGGCAAACGCTCATCCACTCGCCGCTGGTTCTCCATCGTACAGCAGATGGTGACGTTTTCATAGCCGTTGCCCCAATCCTCTGGCAGGCATTGGATAATCCGTTCGGGTCGCTTTGTGATCATGAAGAAGTGCAGGTCGCTGCGTCTGTGAATCATCAGCCAGGCATCTTTGCGCCACTGGTCAGCTTCCTCGATGAAGAAGTCCGACGTGAAGCATGTCCACATCAGCGTACCTGACGGCACTTTCCAGTTCCCGCTGCGGTCACGACGGATGGGAAGATTAAAGCTGGAGGTCTTGGTCACGATGTTGGAGTCCTTCTCAAACTCCGCATCGCGCCGAAACACATAGCAGTGTTGGCAACCCTCGCTCTTCTTGTGGCATCCGTGCCACAGGTTCCACATCTCATCCATGCTTCTTGTATTTCGCCTTAACTATTTCGTATGACTTGCGTATCAGTTCTTTAAGTTCTTCATCGTTTATGTCCATATTTGGCTGTACGCTTATCCAATATCGTTTAACTCCATTGAAAGGCTCACCAACGGCTTGATAATGCTCCTTCAGCTCTATCATTTCCGATGGATGGCATTTGATGGTGATGTTAGAGAAGTCATCGACATTGAAGTAGCAGAACATGTGGCCTCCGACATAAAAAACGAGTATCGTAAATCTGCCCTTCGAGAATTTCTCGAACGGTGTCGCCTCGGTCACATCGGGCAACGACAGGCAGTATTCACGGAACTCTTCTACGTTCATCGTATCAATTAATCTTGTTTTCGGATTCTGAGATATAGCCTTTGCTGGGCATAGTCAATCACTGCTTCGTACTTGTCGAGGAAGTCGGTGCCAAGTACTCCATCAACCTGTCTGGCATGGTTTTTCCTGAATTCAGAGTTGATGTATGATATATCCATCAAGTACAGGTCTTTCTCCTCGATGTCATAACCGTTTATCTGGAATGTCGCCGATGTCCTGACTAGAGCTGACACAGAGCCGATACCAGCTGCATAGTCACCTGTCTTGGATGCTTCAAGACCGAACTTATGCCTCTTGGACTTGTCGATGAGTGTAGCACCGCCTCCAGTATCAATGAGGAAAACGCAAGGCTTGCCATTCACGGGAATGGTAGCCGTAATATGTCCCGTCCTGGTCTTGAACAGATTTACTTCATCATAACCTTTTGACACCATTACAGTGTCCGTACCATTGGCAAGAGGGCTTTCGTTCACCCTCTTGTTGCTGGTACATCCTATAAGGACAGCCAATAGGAAAAGGAGTATAAACTGTTTCAATCGTTTTGTTCAAGCTACGACCTTAAATCATCTGCATCCCGTTTGCCACCCGGGCTTCACAATCCCTCATGGCATCGAGCGTCTTTTGCAGCACCTCGTCCAGAGGCCATCCTAGCATTTCCGCTCCTTGTTCAATGACCTCGCGGGAACAGCCTGCGGCAAAGCCCTTTGACTTGTACTTCTTCTTGAGAGACTTCAGTTCCATGTCCTGAACACTCTTCGACGGGCGCATCAGTGCAGCTGCCCATATCAGTCCCGTCAGTTCGTCGGTCGTGAAGAGCACCTTCTCCATCAGGTGTTCGGGCTTTACATCTACATGACCGTAACCATGACTGCAAATGGCGTGAATCATGTCTTCGCCAACGCCTCCTTCACGCAGCAGTTCCAGTGCCTTGATGCAATGCTCCTCGGGATAGAGCTCAAAGTCAATGTCGTGCAGCAGTCCGACCATTCCCCAGAAATCCACTTCGTCGGCAAAGCCCAGTTGCTCGGCATACCATCGCATAACCCCTTCCACCGTCAGCGCATGCTGCAGGTGAAACGAGTCCTTGTTGTACTTTCTCAGCAGCTCCCAGGCTGCCTCTCTTGTAATCTGACTTTTCATCATATTATTCAGCTTTACCTCCGAATTCATTATACGATACGTTCTCTGGCTTCCACTTATCCTTTGGTGTGGGACTCTCTGCAGGATGGCCAATAGCGATGACGCAAAGCGGGATGATGGTCTCTGGCAGTTTGACAGCCTTTGAGACATTAGCCACACGATCGTCCATGGGATAGACACCCGTCCATACAGCACCAAGTCCGAGTGCATGGGCTGCCAGCAGGATGTTCTCTGTTGCGGCAGAGCAGTCCTGAATCCAATAGGCCTGACCTTTGCCTTGCATCGTTTTTTCCATATTGCCGCAGACCACAATGGCCAATGCGCACTGTTCCAGCATACCGCCACGTCCTCCCGACAGTTCTTTCAGCTTGGCCTTGTCAGTGACGGCAATGAAGTGCCAGGGTTGCCTGTTTACAGCTGTGGGAGCCGCCATACCTGCCCGCAGCAACGTTTCGATGTCAGTCTTTGATACTGGCTGATCAGCGTACTTGCGTATGCTGGTGCGTGTCATGATGCTGTTTAGCACGGGATTAATCTCCATGCAGATGTCGGCTTCAATACTGCTTATTTTATCCGTCGGTTCGTAACGCTTCACCACGCGGCCATCGCGTGATACAAGGAACTTGGTGAAGTTCCACTTGATGTCGCTCTTCTTGTCGTAGTCGGCATCCTGCTTGCGGAGCATCTCGTCCATGAACTTACCAGTTTTGTCATTGAGATCGAAACCTGAGAAACCTTTCTGCGATTTCAGATAGGTGAAGAGCGGCGACTCATTGGCTCCGTTCACGTCGATCTTGTCGAACTGCGGGAACTGGATGTCGAAGTTGGCCGTGCAGAACTGGTGGATCTCCTGAATCGTTCCAGGAGCCTGCTCACCGAACTGGTTACAGGGGAAGTCGAGGATTTCCAGACCTTCAGCATGATACTTCTCATAGAGAGCCTCCAACTCCTTATACTGAGGCGTAAATCCACAGCGGGTAGCGGTGTTTACTATCAGCAGCACCTTCCCTTTGTAGTCAGAGAGTGAAATTTCCTGATCAACATCGTCCTTTACCTTGATATCATAGATACTCTGTGCCGATAAGTTCAACACAAAAATCATAGCCATAAGGCTTAAAATCCTTCTTCGCATAATTGTCTATATTAGTTCTGATACTTTTATTTGTAGCGTTTTGATGACTCGGTCGCACCAGGCATCGAACTCAGGATCCTCGGTTTGTGCTTCTGGGTGGGCGAGGATATAGTCTATGGCGCGGCGTACACCCTCGTGGAATGGTGTCGTGGCGCAGAAGTCAGGAACGGCACGTTTCAGTTTGCTACAGTCGAAGACTACGGTGCAGGCCTTGTCGCCCAATAGGTTGCCTTCGAAATCCCATGCTTTAGGGGATACTTTAGCCAGATAGCTGGAAGATATATAACAGGGCTTAAACTCAACGCCAAGGGCGTCGGCAACAGTCTGGTAAATCTGGTTCCAGGTCAGCGACTCGTCACTCATAATCTGGAAAGGCTCGCCAATGGCTTGTGGATTGCCTAACAGTCCGATGAAGCCACGGGCAAAGTCCTCGTTCCACGTGAGTGTCCAAAGCGAACTGCCATCACCGTGAACGATAACCTGCTTGCCCTCCATCATGCGCTTTAGTACCTGCCAACTGCCCTTAGGGCCATGGACGCTGACTGGTACGCCGCGTTCACAATAGGTATGGCTGGGGCGAACAATCGTCACAGGGAAACCATCATCGCGATAGGCTTTCATGAGCAGGTCCTCGCAGGCAATCTTGTTGCGCGAATACTCCCAATAGGGATTGGCTAACGACGTGCCCTCGGTGATAACGTGCTGGCGTACGGGCTTGTTGTAAGCCGAAGCCGAACTGATAAAGACGTACTGACGGGTGCGTCCGGCGAAAAGGCGGATGTCGCGCTCCACCTGCTCAGGCAGAAAACCGATAAATTCGCATACGGCATCGAAGGTCTCGCCAGCGAGTTTTGCTACCACTTCATCAGGGCGATTGTTGATGTCGCCCGTCACCAAACGTACGTTCTGCGGAATCTCGTCACTTCTGTTACCGCGATTTAGCAGCCATAGCTCATGGTTGCTGGCTGCAAGTTGCCTAGTGATGGCACTGCTGATGGTGCCTGTGCCACCGATGATTAATATCTTCATCCTCTTGCCATTTTGTAGATTGTTTCCATGTCTTCTGCGTTGAGCACCTTCAGACCGCCACAGGTGGCAGTATAGTCGCGGCTGCACTTGCGAGTCATCTCCTTAATCTCATCATCGGTGATGTCGCGGCCGATGAGTTCCTTGATGTTGATAGGCATGCCAATGGCGTGGTAGAAACGCTCTACGGCCTCGATGCCCTTCAAGGCAGTGCCCTCGGGATCGGTAAAGTCATTTGGCACATCCATCACATTAACGGCGAAGCGCACAAAGCGACGCAGATTCTCGTGCATGGTGTAACGAGCCCAGCTGGGCCAGATGGCTGCCAGACCGGCACCATGGGTTACATCGAACATACCGCTGAGTTCGTGTTCCAACTGATGGGTAGCCCAGTCTTCTTGAACACCCTTGCCCAGCAGTCCCCAATGGGCTACACTGCCGCCCCACATGATCTGAGCGCGCTGACGATAATCCTCAGGATTCTTCAGTACATCGAACACAGCAGTCTTGATGCGGCGCATGGTGGCCTCGGCCAGATCGGTGGTCAGGTCCATATCGTCGTCCTTGGTGAAGTAGCGCTCAAAGATGTGCATCAACATATCTGTTACACCTGCTGCTGTCTGATAGGGCGGCAAGGTAAAGGTACGACAGGGGTTCATGATGGCAAACTTGGGACGAGACATGTCGTTCGAGTATCCCAACTTCACGTCGCCATCCTCATTGGTAATAACCGAGGCCTCACTCATCTCGCTGCCAGCGGCAGGGATGGTCAGAACCGATGCTACAGGCAGCATCGTCTTGGGAGCATCGGCCTTACCCAGATACAGGTCCCAAACATCCTCGGCCATGCAGACACCGTATGCGATACACTTGGCAGAATCAATGACGCTGCCACCGCCTACGGCAAGAATGAAATCAACCCCCTCCTGACGGCACAATTCGATGCCCTTCTTGGCAAGGGACAAACGGGGATTGGGTACTACACCGCCCAGCGTTACAAACTCAATACCACCATCGCACAGAAGACCGCAGATCTTGTCGAGCAAACCAAAGCGCACGGCACTCTTACCACCATAGTGTACCAGCACTTTCGTGCCACCATATTTCTTCACGAGAGCAGCTACCTGCTCCTCACTCTGTTTACCGAATACTACTTCGGTAGGTGCGTAATAATTAAAATCCTTCATATATGTTGTTTTAAATTAACTGTTGGCAAATATACGAAAAAGCTTTGAAACTTCCAAATTCTTAACGTCGTTGGTCGCGATTACCCCATTTCTTGTCGTAGCGTCCTTCGGTATCTTTCTTGCCTCCGAACATATTCAGGCGATAGCGGACGTGGAGCATAGCATAGCTGTTGATGCTATTGTAGCGGGTATCGCTGCGTCCGCTGGCATTTACCCAGCGTTCGTAGTTCGACTGCTGGCCAAGGAGGTCGTAAAAGTTCAGGGCGACAATAAGCGACTTGTCGCGAAGAAGCGTCTTTGATACCTGACCATTCCAAAGCAGTTCGTTGGTGTTCGACGACGGGTCGTTGTAGCCTCGACGACTGCATTCGTGGATGTTGCTGGAAATCTCGAAGTCGTAGGGCAGGCGTACGAGAAACTGTCCACCGTAATTGAACTGCCACGTATTGAGATTGGCTGTCGGTTGCAATTCATTCCGTGAATGTTGATAGTTGCACCATCCGTCTAGGGTCACTTCGAGCCAGTCGTTGCGATAGCTCAAGCTCAGGCGCTGTGAGACGTTGATACTGCGCGTCGTATTTTTCTCTGCATCGACCTTTGGTTGAGCAACATAACTTACAAAATTGTTATAGCGTGCACGGGTATCGGTGCCTACATTCCAGTGGGCTGTCGAATCAATGGCAGTGTTGAAGGTGAATCCGCCGTTCATGTTCCAATTGCCATTGATATTCTCGGGCCTCGAGATGCTACCGCCCGTCTCAAGATTGTAGCGTACAAGGTTCGAGATGGCGTTGCGTATATGGCGATAATTGGCATAAACTACGATGGAGCGTTTGTAGCGTGTGATGTAGTTGTTATAGTAGAGATTCAGCGTGTTGGTGAACTGCGGCTTTAGTCCGGGATTACCCTGCGTGATATAAAGCGGATTTGAGTCGTCGGTAATGTCGAGCAACTGGCTGATGTCGGGTTGCTGCGTGTCACCTCTGTATTGTACACGCAACATGCTTTGATCGCTGAAGTTGTAGTGGAAATCAAACGTTGGTGTCAGATTGGTAACGTTTCGGATGGTGTCTACATAGATGCCTCGATAGTCCTGAATGTAGTTTGAGTGCTGTGGCTGTACGAGGAAACCGATGTTATAGTCGTATTTCTCCTCTTTATAACGTAACATCAGGCGTAGGTTGTGGGTGTAGTTCTTATATTCTGAATAGCGGCTGAGCGCGCGGTCAAGGAACGGAGAAAGGGGGTCGTCGGTGGTTGGGTATTGGGCATCGGGAGCGATGTGGCCAATCCAGGGATCCCAGTCGCGGTATTCGGGTTCAATGCCGGCAAAGGGGTTCACGGGCATATGGCTGAAGTCGTAGGTCTTGCGGTCGCTCTTGTTCTGGCTGTAACGTAACTCATAACTTCCCTGTAAGTGGGCACCTTTCCACAATGGCTCGCTGTAGGTAACTCTGGCTACATAGCCGCTGCTGTTGCCTGGCGTATTGTTGTAGCGAGCAGTGAAGTAGGTGGAATCCTGCCCCATCTGGTTTTTCTTCTGAAACAGATGTACCTCGTTGTCAGATGCGTTGCGCTGTTCACTACGACCGCCACTGGTCTCTACACGCAGTATGACGTTACGGCCCCTTGCATTCAGCCGTCGAAAGAGTTGCAGCATCGCCCAGAAGTTACGGTTCTCGCCGTAGGTCAGGCTGGCCTGTTTGTTGTGGTTCACTGCCTTGTCGAGGCTGTTCATCGTGCCAATGCCATCGACTGATAGCGGATCGGCAACGTAGAGATAGGGGTCGTCCGAGAATGTGGCACTGGATGATTCGCTGGTGCCGTCGTTCGTTCCAGTATTGCCGTTAGCACGCATCAGCAGGGTTGTCAGCGTGTCAGGTTTCCACTCCAGGCGCACGTTGCCCCACCAGTTATTGCTGCGCGTGAGACTCTTCGAGTTGTTGTTTGTAAATGTGCGATAGTCTTGACTGTAGAAGTCCTCGCGTGCCACCTCGTTCTTATTGTCACCATCGCGGTGGTTCCAACGGAAGTTAGCGTCAATCTTGAGTTTCTTTCCATCGTCGTAGTTCAGGTTTGTTCCCAGCATTTTACGGGCGTTAAGACCACGACGGTTCCACCAGCCTGCGTTCTCGTCCTTGTTGTTGAGGTTACCAATGACCATCACGCGTGTCTTGTCGGTGAAACTGCTTCCCATACCGCGCGAGGCGTAGCGGTGATGAGTGCCACCTGCCAAATCGAGGTTCGTCATGTAACCGTGATTCATGCCTTTCTTAATGGTGAAGTCAAGCACTGTTTCTTTATTGCCGTCGTCGATGCCGGTGATTCGTGCCTGGTCACTCTGCTGGTCGTAAAATTTCACGTTTTGGATGATATTCACAGGCAGGTTCTTCAGTGCCGCCTCTGTGTCGCCGAGCATAAACTCTTTACCGTCGAGCAAAATCTTTTTTACTTGCTTTCCGTTGATAGTGATGTTGCCGTCCTCATCGACCTCCGCGCCAGGCATGCGTTTGATGAGTTCCTCGATGGGTGAACCCTCAGGCGTGCGGTAGGCATCGGGGTTGTATACAAGCGTATCTTTCTTGGCAATAACCTGAGCAGCACGGCCCGTTACCACCGTTTCTTTCAGCATGACGGCGTCCGACGACATAATCAGCGCGCCAAGTTCCTGGTTCTGGTTTCTTCGCAACGTTACCTCGCGCTCAATAGTCTGGAAGCCGACGGAGGTGATTTTCAACTTGTATGTCCCGTTCGACGGAGCTTGAACAATGAAGATGCCCTTGTCGTCGCTCACCGTCCCGCCGACAAAAGTACTATCAGTTGTCGTGAATAGTTGCACCGTGGCCTGCATCATTGGTTCGCGGAATTCTGCATCCAACAATTGCCCGCTGATAGTCAGCCAACGGTTGTAATCCTGCGCTGACGCATCGTGCATGCCGAAGCACAGCGTCATGGCTAAAAATAATATCGATAAAGTCTTCTTCATTTAATGTTTTAATTGTCATCCATCGGATAGTGTACTCCCCATTTTTGTCGGAGGCTATCCATGATTTGCATAATATAGAGGGTTTCGTCGTGTGGCATTTCACGAGGCTCAAAAAGACCTTCCATCAGGGCTTCACGGCAAGCCAGGAACTGATATTCGTAGCCTGTAATCTGTTGGGGCACATGGATGGTGTCGATGTATGTTCTATTGGGGCCGTTGACGGTAATCTTTTGTGGGTTGTTGATGTTGTCGATAATCAGGTTGCCCTCCGTTCCGGCAATAACGCCGATGTTGTCACCCACGCAGGCTGCACTCGACTGAAGGTTGCACAGCATACCGCCTTCGAGTACCAGCGTGATGGCGTTAGTCAGATCCATACCTGTCTTCGACTTCACGCATTGACTCTCTATATTAATAATGTTCGAAGGGAAGAACATCCGCACGAAGTTCAGTGCATAGACACCCAGGTCGAGCAGCGCACCGCCACAAAGGTCAGGACGCATGATGCGGGGTTTGTCACCCATCGAGTAGCCTAAGGTGGCTGTGACGAGGCGTGGCGTGCCGATGCGTCCGCTACTGACCAGATTTTGAACAATGTCGACAGCAGGCTGATAGCGTGTCCAGATAGCTTCCGCGAGGAACACTCGTCTTTCATGGGCTATGGTCAGTATTCTCTCCGCCTGCCGGGCATTCGCCATAAAAGCCTTCTCTACCAGACATGGCTTACCTGCTAAGAGAGCCTCCCGTGTCACATCGTAGTGGTGTGAGTGGGGCGTACCAATATAGATGAGGTCGATCTCAGGGTCGGCTATCAGTTCGCCATACGAACCATATGCTTTCGTAATGTTCCACTGCTTGGCAAAAGCCTCTGCCTTTTCCAATGTCCGTGACCCTACGGCGTATGCCTCGCATTCCGTAAGTCCGTTAAGTGTGATGGCTGCCTTCTCGGCAATCCATCCTGTGCCGATAATGCCGACACGCAATATACCATTCTGTATCATAGTTACTTTACTTATTTCTTGTTATGTCTCAATAGACTGACAATACGTCCCATCTGGTTGGGGATGCGAATCTGCTGCGGACACTTCGGCAAGCAGGCTTCACAGTCGACACACTGGTTGGCTCGACTCTCAGCAGGAATTGCCTCACGATAGTCGGTCATAAACCGCTGCTGACGCTCTGCATAGTCGGAAGCCGTGGGTTCGGGCAAGGGCAATAGGTGATTGTTGACGGCCTCGTTGTAGAAACTGAAATTGCCAGGGATATCCACACCATAGGGGCAGGGCATGCAGTAAGCGCAGGTGGTGCAAGGAATGGTGGGGAAACCCGCCATCTGGTCGGCGATATTGGCCAACAATTTGTTTTCAGCCTCTGTACATGACTCGAGGGGAGAGAAGGTGGTCACATTGTCAACCAGGTGCTCCATCTGGTTCATGCCACTCAGCGTGGTTAGCACGTTCGGATAGGACCCCACCCAACGGAAGGCCCAGCGGGCGGTGCTGTCTTCGGGACGCACAGCCTTCAACTGGTCTGCCAACTCGCTGGCCATCCTGCCAAAGGCGCCACCTCGCAGGGGCTCCATGATGACAGCCTGAACACCCGTCTTCTCCAGCTTTCCATACAGATATTCTGCGTCGGCATCATGTCGGCGTCCTTGTTTCAGCGACGCATGACGCCAGTCGAGGAAATTCATCTGAATCTGTACGAAGTCCCAGTGGTATTCCTCCTGACGGTACAGCATCCAGTCGAAGTCGCGCACATCACCATGATACGAGAATCCCAGATGCTTGATGCGTCCAGCTTCACGTTCCTTCAGCAGGAAATCGAGAATGCCATTGTCCAGGAAGCGGCCCTTCAACGACTCCATACCTCCACCGATGCTATGCAACAGGTAGTAGTCGATGTAGTCGACTTTTAGACGCTCGAACGACTGTTCGTACATCCGCTTCGAATCATCGTAGCTCCACAGACGGCGGTTCTGGTTCGACATCTTCGTAGCCACATGATACGTCTCTCTGGGGAATCGGCTCAAGCTATTGCCCGTCAATACTTCCGAACGACCTCCCATGTACATTGGTGCCGTATCGAAATAGTTCACACCGTGGGCGATGGCATAGTCCACCAGTTCGTCCACCTGCTCCTGACCGTCAGGCAGGCGCATCATGCCGAATCCCAGCAGCGAGATGCGCTCGCCCGAGCCGTGCTGTACGCGGTAGGTCATACGATTGTCATCAGCGGGTGTGACTGCGGGTTTCTTTTCGCCAGCCCATGCTTTCAACGGTTCCAGAGCCATTGCAGCCACAGCTCCGCCTGCCGTGATACCCAGTCGCTTCAGGAAATATCTCCTGTCCATGTTCGTCGTCTTTTTCATATCAACCCTCCTTGAACTAATAATTTCTTCATATTCTACTATAACAATTTTTGTGCAGCTAATACCAGGAACATGTAGTGTGAGGAACCGCCGCCGAGAACGTATTCCGTCTGCTGCCAGAGGAAAGGGAATTCCAGCAGTTCAGGAAAGTTAGGGCGGATGAGGGCGGTGCCTGAGACGACGCCACCAGGTATGTATGACCAGTCGGCACGGTTCAAGCCGTATGCCACAGTCGCTGACTTGGCTCCTACGCCTGAAGCAAAGGATGCAGCGTTGCTGCCAGGATGACAACCGAGAATGAAATCGAGTGCACTATAGACGATGTCAGCAGGGAAGATGTCTGAATAGGCATTGGTCAGAAAGTAATACTCGAAGCCGAAACGCTGAATGTCCCAACCGGCTCCCCAGATGCTGGGACGGTATGGAACGCCGTAAGGTGTCTCGGCTGCTTCTTTCTGTAATGTTGTTCGATAGCCGGCAAGCGCGTTGCGGAAGGCGGTGACAAACTGTCGGACCTTCTTGTCTTTACGGGCCTCGAGGCGTTTGGCTATGCGAGCCATAAACCAGCCTGTTCTTCCGATGTTTTTAGTAATCACTTCCTGCTGACTGAGGATAAAGTCGAGATATGCTGTATCGTCAGTTGTGAGGAAGAGTTCGACTGCGGTCTGAAGCTTCATGCCAACCAGAAATCCGCTGGTCGGCGTTTGCTGATAAATATCCGCTGCAATCTGCTCACACTCCTTGCTGAGTTCATCGTTGAACCCTCGCAGCACACGAGCTGCGCCAGCCAACTGGGCAGCAGTAGAGAGTGCACGCATGGAGTTGTCCTCAGTGAAGATCCAACGGTCGTCGGCATTGCCGGAGATTCCGTCGGTCATCGCTGCGGCATCGCCCAGCATCGCATATTGGCGCAGACTGTTACAGATGATGCCGCGATAGAGTCTACCAAGCGACTGATATGAGCGGACGACGGTCAAAACACCATTCTCCACCTGTTGCAGAATATCGTTCTTGCCATCAGGCTCATGGATCTCCACCCGATGTCGTTGGTGGTCGATAGCCGTTACGTCGATGTTTGGATGGAACTGCTCGTAGGCGAGGGCAAGGATATAGGCTTCGCTAGCCTGCGACTCGATGCGCAGGTCGAAATCGCCTGCATCGTGCCAGCCTCCAATATTAACACCTGGTACCTTCTCACCCTCAGCATACTTCGATAGTCCTGGCTGTTGGACATAGCCGTCAATATGGTTGCCCATTTGGGCCATCAGTGCATCATCCATGTGACAGGCATCGTGCCAGATGCGGTATTTCTCCGACACGCGCATGTGACACATCTGTACCGGCAGGAAATACTCGACGACAGGCTGCCAGACACCACGGTCGTAAACATCGTCGGCAATACGGAACACACTGGAACGGCTGCTTCCGTAGCACACCTGATAGAGCCCAGGCGTGGTGACGTAAGAGAAATCGGCAGTGAGATAACGATAGCGCAGGAAATTCCCCCACACTTTGGGCGTAATCGTACATGCAACGGTTTCTCCATCGCCGTCGATGCGTAGCAGTTGAACATTTCCTAAAGCGGTCTCACGCTGATCAGTCTCAATGACAATATGTTTCTGCTGTTTGGGTTGATAACCAATCTGTGAGGTCTGTATGACAGGCTGATAACGCCATTGCTGGTCCACCTCAGGGGTAATCAACCAACGTACAGCGCCTTTTGTCACACCCCTGGCAATCTCGCTGCGAAGCACAAACCAACCGTTGTTGTGGTTCATTCGTCCGTCATAGAGCTTTAGTGGCTCGGCGAATGATTCTACGGTCAGTTTCTGACTCTTGTCATCGGGACGCGAGGTGAACTTACGGCCTTCTGCGTATGGGGCGCTGATGATGTCGTCGGCTCGGAGCGGACTATATCCTATACCGTCTAGTTGATGGAGGTCAGCCTTCAGACCTTTATTCGCAAAATAGTCGCCATCATGACCGCGATTAGTCGGGACTTGCAACAGTGGAGAGTTGGGCTGCTGAGGATAGATGCCGCTTTGACTATCCATCACCCAGGGTTTTCCAAACAGATAGCCAGGGAAGAACTCGAAGTTGAAGCCCACCTTGCCCAACAGGAAGTCTGGCACGGGTTTGTCAATATCGACAGTCACGGCGATGCCTCGTCCTTGTGGCTCAATGGTCACAGTATAAGTGAAGGCATAGTCTGGATAGACCATTGGGTTGAACCCCGTCAGGTGGCGCGATGAGTCTGGATAGCAGAGCGTTGTCACAATGCGGTTGCCCTCTACTTTGCGGTTCAACTGTTTGGGCACGGGCTGCCACTGGCCGGGTGTCGCTTCCAAGCGAATGTCCCCGTTGGTAGCGATACGCTGACCATTCATGATGACACAGACGCCCCCTTGGTGTCCCTCGGGATAGAAATCGCTAAAGGCCATCACGTCAGTACCGCCGGCATTGAAATAGCCTGCATCGTTCATCCGGAAAGTCTGCGCCTGTGCCGTAACGGGTGAGACGACCAAAGTTACCCACAGGATCAGTACTTTTAATACCCAACGTTTGTTCATAATCTTTCTTTTTATTTTTTTGTCCTATTTGAACAGCAGCGGAGCAAGCTCCTTCAGACTGCGACGCCATGTGAGGAACTCATGGCCCGTATTAGGCGAGATGTAGCCCACGGCGTTCAGACCAGCAGCGGTGAGTGCCTTGACGCTCTCGTCGATGCCGTCAGGCCTCTCACGCGAGCCACAGCTCTCGAAGATGAGCTTGGGTTTGGGCACGCTCTTGTCGTCCATCTTCAGGTCGGCAGGCATGTAGGTGCCGCCGCTGAGCAGACCGTAGTAGCTGAAGACGACAGGACGGGCGAGGGTGATGGCCTTGGTCTCCATGCCACCCATCGACAGCCCGGCCATGGCACGGCTCTCGCGGCGGGCTATGGTGTTGAAGTGCGAGTCGATGTAGGGAACCAGCTCATCGACGAGCACCGTCTCGAAGGCTTTTGCCACGGCCCCGCGGTCACGTCCGCGTCCACGTCCGCCCTCGTTGGTCATGCCATAGGTCATCACGATGATAAATGGTGTGACCTTACCCTCGGCAATCAGATTGTCCATAATGAGGTTGGCGTGTCCCTGGTTGCTCCATGCTGTCTCGTCCTCTCCCCATCCGTGCTGCAGGTAGAGCACGGGATACTTCTTCTTGTCCTTGCCATAGGTAGGTGGTGTATAAACAAAGGCGCGGCGCACCTGCTGCGTGCTCTCACTCCAGAACAGTACCTGCTGCACATTGCCGTGGGGCACGTTTTTCATCGCGTAGAAGTCCTGGTCGTGGGCAGGAATCTCGATACCACTCTCCCAGCGCGTAGAACCGTAATAGTTCAGCGTACCAGGGTCGTTGACGGTGCCGCCGTCGACGGTCAGGTGGTAGTAGTGGAAGCCCTCGTCGAGCGGGCCTTCGGTCTGGCCGGTAAACGAGCCGTCGTAGGCTTTCTTGAGCTTCGTGCCGCCACGACCACCCAGTCCGAGGCTGACGGTGACCTCATCGGCGTGGGGAATATCGACGCGGAAGCGGGCGTAGCCCTGCGAGTTGACCATCGGGAATTCCTGACCGGGCTGGTTTTTCGGTGATGGAACGAAGTCCTCCTTCACGCCCTCCAGCTCGGGGAAGGCCAGCTCGGGCTTGAACGGGGCGCGCTGGGCCTGCTGACCCTGACGGCGCTGGCCCTGACGGCCTTGCCCCTGCTGGCCTTGGTTCGGACGGCGCGGCGGACGGTTGGGCATCTGCCACAGCGGCGCCTTCATGTCGCGGATGTACTCGTAGGCCATCTTGGGCTTGTAGTCCGCATCGAAGGGCAGGGGGTAGTTGTTCTGCCCGAGCCACGAGTCGCGGTCGCTGAGGTTCCAGAAGGTCACGCAGTCGATGACGTCCTTGTGCTTGCGGAAGACGCGGAACACGCGGGCGTACTGGTCGGCCAGGAACTGCTTCAGCGAGTCGGTAACGGCAGCCCCGTCGCGGCTGAAGGCCAGCTGACCGCCCATCTCCTGGTTGGCGCGGATGTCGAGCTCGGTGACGTGGATGTGGCTGACCACCTGCTTGTAGAGCGTGAGGGCCTTGTCGATGTCCTCCTCCTTCGGGCCGTAGATGTTGTAGTGGCCCTGCATGCCGATGCCGTGGATGGGCACACCGGCGTCCTTCATCTTCTTCACCATATTATAAATACGCTGGCTCTTCACGGGGTCGCACTCGTTGTAGTCGTTGTAGAAGAGCAGCGCCTTGGGGTCGGCGGCATGGGCATACTCAAAGGCCTTGGCAATGAACTCGTCGCCGCAGAGCTTGTACATCACCGACTGGCGGTAGGGGTCCTGTGCGTTGGCATCGTCGGTCATCGCCTCGTTCACCACGTCCCAGGCATAGACCACGTCCTTGTAACGGTTCACTACAGCCTCAATGTGGTTCTTCATACGCTGGTAGAAGACCTCCTTCGTGGGGGTGTCGCTGGTCATCCATCGGCCAATCTGCGAGTGCCACATCAAGCAGTGGCCGCGCAACTTGATGCCGTTCTGGCGCGCGAAGTTGGCGATGCGGTCGGCGCCCTCCCAGTTGAACTGTCCCTGCCTCGGTTCCGTCGGCTCGGGCTTCATGTCGTTCTCGGCAGTCATGCTGCTGAACTCCCGCTTGATCAGCGCCTGCTGCTCTGCGTTGGTCACATTGCGCTGGTTTACGGCAACGCCAATCAGGAAGTAGTCCTTGTAGACATCTTTCAGCCCCTGCGCAAACGTTGCTGCACATAATGATAACAGCACGGTCAGTACAAAAATTCTTCTTTTTTCCATTTTTGTGTTGTTTAGATTATACTTGTTTTTTACTTATTTACCTTTTTACTTTTTTATAATGTCTTTAAGCGACGAGCCGAAGATGATGTACTGCGTATTGCCGGCGATGGTGCCCTCGTTCTGTCCCCACAGGAAGGGCCAGTCGTCGTAGTTCTCAAAGTGGTCAGGCTTACGGAACAGTAGACCGGGGGCGACGTTACCAGGAATGAACGAGAAGTCGGCACGGTTGTTGCCATAGAACACTTGCTTCGGACGGGTTGCACCAACCACGGCGACAAACGAATAATTGTGGTAAGGATGACAGCCGTAGAGCCAGTTAGCCACACGATAGATTTCGTCCTTGCTGACGATATCGGGATAGTAGAGGTGGGCGCAGTTGACAGTGATGCCGAAGTTCAGCACGGCATTTACTCCCGCCCAGTTGCCTAGTCCGATAGGCACTCCGTATGGATTCTGCTTGTCGAACGAACGGATGTATTCAGCATATTGCTGAACGGCAGGACGCAGCTTCTCTTTATAGGCGGCATCCTTCATGGGAATGCTGTCGAGTATCGTCTGCAGATTACGCGCAACATTCCTATAATTTCCGTCGCCTGTACCCGTCAACCAGTCGTTGTCGGCTTCGGCCTGTCTGTCGCGCCGACGTGGGTTCTTGGCTATCAACTCCTTTGCCTCCTTATTCAAACGGTCAGCCTGCTTTTGCACCCTGTCAGCCAGTTTGTCGTTGTAGCCACGAAGTACACGAGCAGCCGATGTGAATACACCTGCCGCCTGCAAGTCGAGT
This sequence comes from uncultured Prevotella sp., assembly GCA_947164965.1. Lineage (GTDB taxonomy): Bacteria > Bacteroidota > Bacteroidia > Bacteroidales > Bacteroidaceae > Prevotella. The sequence continues at coordinate 17,019 of CAMUYR010000018.1, forward strand.
CGCGGGTTGCGGGTGGTGAAAGCCCACATGTCGTCGGGCGTACCGCTGCGCTTGCCGTCGGCGCTCACCTCGTAGGGCTTCAGTGATGGGTCGTAGTGCAGACCGTCGGTAATCGATGCAGCATCGCCCAGGTGGTGGTAGTTGTCGAGTACGGAGTTCGACAGTGTCGAGGCCATGTGTCCTATCTGTTCTGCCTGTGCCACGAGGTTCAGAATGCCGTGTTCGATGAACTGCAGAATGTCGGGTACGCCGTCAGGCCTGTGCAACTCCACATAACGCTGTTCTTGGCTGACGAAGGTCTCATCGCGCTGAGGTTTGAAGAGCTCCCAGGCACGGATGAGGTTCTGCACCACGTTGATGTTTGAACTTGTCTCGATGTCGAAGTCGCCGGCATCGAAGAATCCGCCGATGTTCAGGCTAGGTATCAGTTCCAGCGGCTTGTACTTCGTGTCGGTTGTACCCTGCGTGTGTAAGTCGAAGTGGTCGCTCGGCGGTGCCTGCAGGTAGCCCTCCTTGAACGGTTCTCCGTGCCACGTGCGGTAACCTTCGGTGACGTACATGTGGTTCATGTGAATGGGCACCCATATATCGGTAGTTGCGTCGGTAATTTTGTCATAAACATGATCGTCAATCAGAAAATTGTTAGTTTTGGTGTTGCCATACTGAATGAAGTAGATGCCTGGCTGTCTGACCGACGAAAAGTCGAACTTTACATAATTATATTTATAATATGGGCCCCATTCCTGAATATTGCCCTTGAAGGCCTGTTCCGTCGTACCGTCGTCCTTGATGCGCATCAGCGAGGCTGTGGCGTGAGTCTTGTCTTGTTTGTCTAATTCGATGACGGCCACCTTTGGCTGTTCGGGAGTGTAGCCTATCTGCGAGAATCCGATGTTCGGCTCACGAATCCACCCAGGAATGGCATGAGGCTCCACGGTCCACGTGACGACCTTACCCGTCTTACCCTTCGGCAGCACGCTGCGCAACACAAACCAGCCATTTTGTGCCAGCATACGTCCGTCGTACAGTTCCAGCTCAGCATCATCGCTACTGATGCGAATCATGCGCTCTGGGGATTCCGTAGCCATTGTGATGCTATGGCCTGTCTCGATGGGGCAAGGGTCTACGAATTGCTCGGTACCACGATCGTCGTAAGTCTTGAAACCCTTAAACTGACGGGGCTTCTCGTTGTTCGGACGAGTGACGGTCTGACTGGTGGCATAGCGTGGGAATCGGTTCAGACGACCGTCCATCGTAAACGTCTTCAGCCAGTATTGCGATGGCAAAAATTCCAGATTGAAGCCAGCTTCACCAGCCAATTTCTCGGGTACAGGTTTGTCGAGCCATACAGCAATCTCGACGGCCTTGCCTTTTGCTGTTACCACAACACGACTATCGAAATCCTCATTAAAACCAGCAGTAGCACCACCCAAAGCAGTGGCATCGTAGCGCATCGTTACTTCGATGCTTCCTTTCTCATGGTCTACCTTACGATTTGTCATCTTTGGTACCAAATCCCACTGTTCTGGTGTCTTGTTCAGTCGGACGGCGCCGCCCTGAATGGTGCGTACACCGTGGTGGATGATCTCGATGCCCGAGTTCTTCTCGTCATTGAATCCACCGTTGAAACTGTTGCTGAACACCAGCACGTTCACACCCTGACGCTCGAAATATTCAAGGTCGTTCAGTTTTAGATCCTGTGCCATCAACGAAGCACAGCATACAAGGAAAATGGTAGTTGATAATAATCTCTTCATATTTTATTTTACTGCGGTAGCAAATTATTCACTCTTCACTTTTCACTCTTCACTTTATCTCCCTCCCGTCATCCATTGTTTGAACTCTGCAGCCCGGTTCTTACTGATAAACAGACGCTCGGGAGTGGCTGCAGTAAGGGTAAGCAACAGCCGGCTGTCGTACCAGACGGTAATCTTCTCAACACTGTCGCGATTGATGGCAAACTGCTTGTTGGCGCGGAAAAACTGTTGCGGGTCGAGTGTCGACAGAATGGACTCAAGCGACTTGTTATACCCCAGCTGTTCGCCGTTGTTCATACCGATGGTGGTGTTTTTATCCGTTGAAAAAATATAGGCAATGTCGGCCACATTCACTGGGACAAGCATGTCGCGATGAGGCACTAATAGGCGACTCTGCCAACGAGGCTCGGGCACCAGCGAGCCCATTCTGCCAAGGTATGCAGCAAGGTCTATGTTGCTCAACATGTGGAACTTGTCAATAGCGCGCCGCACATCCTTGGCTTTGATGGGTTTTAGCAGATATTCGATGCTGTTCACGTGAAATGCATCGAGCGCATATTGGTCGTAGGCTGTTGTAAAGATGATGGGTACCTTGACTTCCGTCTGACTGAAAATGGCAAAAGCAGAGTCGTCGCTCAAGTGAATGTCCATGAAAATAAGGTCCGGACTCTGGTTCTCGTCCAACCAACGTACGGTCTCGGCCACACTCTCCGTGTTACCCACTACTTCTGTCATGGGAGCCACCTCTCTAAGTATGCTAAGAAGGTTTTCGTAGCTTGAGGTCTCGTCTTCTACTATCAATACTTTCATTTCAATGGAATATAGACGGTAAAGCGATTTTCACTACTTCCCACCCGTAGCTTGCGGCCTGCCATCAGTTCCAGGCGGTTAGCCAGATTCTTCAGCCCCGTACCATTGGTCCTCAGTGGTTGCTGCTTGGGATAGACAGGGTTACTTACCACGAGTTCCCCGTGCTCGTTGATGGTGATGGAGATGGTCATCGCGTGTGCTGAGTCGATGCAGTTATGCACGATGACGTTCTCAATCACTGGTAACAGGGTAAGCACGGGGAGCATATATTGAGTTTTGTGTTGATCGCCTATTTGGATATCGAAGGTCAGTTTGCCAGCATAGCGAACTTCGAGCACGTAACGGAACGATTCGGCAAAGTCCAGCTCGTCGCTCAGCGGAACCATACCCTTGTCGCTGCTTTGCAGGGTATAACGGAACACGTCCGACAGTTCGTCGATGTATTCCAGCGTACGCTTGTTATCACCGCCACGAACCAGCGACGATATACCACTCAGCGAGTTGAAGAAGAAGTGGGGGTTAATCTGTCCTGCCAGAGCCGCATACTGGCTCTGCAGATTTTCTGTACGCAACTGCTCAACTTCTGTTGCCATGCGGTCTTGCTCGTCTTTCAGCAACGAGATATGACCAGTCAGAACACCAAGTCCGTAAAGGGCCACAAATTTCAGGATGAGCATGGTGCCAATCCTGTCGTATACACCATAATCCGATAGCGAATAGCTGATAAGTGCAAACAGGGCATAGGCTACTACCCCAACACCAAAACTCACAGTCAATCGTTTTCCTAGGCTCCATTTCTCTACTGTGTTCAAACGATAAACCAGCATAAAAAACATGGCGAAGTAGCAGAAACGAAACACGTGGAAACTCCAGTATATCCACAGATGCTCTTGCACGCAGGGCCACTCCATATGCCACGGGATGTAGACCAGGTTAGGGTAGACCATAATCAGTGCACCTACAATCCCGAGCCACACATAACTCTTTGACACTATTTTTTGATACTTTTGCATACACTACGATGAAATGTCATGCAAAAATACGAATAATTGTTGAGAAAACACACAGCCTTGGTGTCAAAACGAAAAAAACACGCCTAAAAAGGAATGATCTTCGGTAATTTTTCATACCTTTGCAAAGTGACTTACATAGGAGAACTGATTTCCATTGGTGTAGCTTTCTCATGGACTGCCACTGCGCTGTTGAGCGAGTTTGGCAGTAAGCGGTTGGGCAACCTGACGTTGAATGTGCTTCGCATGGCGTTGGCACTGCTATTTTCTGTGGTGCTGTTTTGCATCGTGGTTGGCACACCTCTGCCACCCGTAGGTTCCTTAGAGGCTTGCGGATGGATGTTGCTTTCGGGTGTCGTAGGCTATGTCATAGGTGACTTCTGTTTATTCCAATGTTATATTATCATCGGCTCTCGCTATGGTCAGTTGTTCATGACGCTGGCACCATTGGCAGCAGCTTTGATGGCCTGGATTACCTTGGGCCAACAGATGACACCCATGAGTATTGTCGCCATGTTCATCACCCTCATCGGTATCGGCATTTCTGTGTTAGGACGTGGCGAGCACCATAAAGTCTCGCTGAAGTTACCGCTTAATGGGGTACTCTTTGCGATAGGTGCAGCCCTCTGTCAAGGTATAGGGCTTGTATTAAGTAAGATTGGCATGGACCATTATGAAGCAGGAGCGATGCCCGACTGGCTTGTTCCCTTTAGTGCCAACTTCCTGAGGTGCATTGCGGGCATCATCGGTTTCAGTCTTCTGCTCTATTTCCGTGAAGGTTTTAGCCCCCTACGTGAGGCCCTGCATGACCGAAAGGGGATGACCGTTGCTACTGCCACTACCATCTTCGGCCCATTTGTAGGTGTAGGATTCTCGCTGATGGCTGTTCAGTACACCAGTGCTGGCATCGCTTCCACATTGATGGCACTGACACCCATCATTATCATCTTGCCCTCCTACTGGCTGTTCCACCAGAAGATTACCTGGCGGTCCGTACTCGGTGCCGTCATCTCAGTTCTTGGTGTCAGTCTATTCTTCCTGGGATAATATATGCAAAGAAGCCCCGGCTTGCACTTCACAATGCAGGTCGGGGCTTTGACTCTATTTAGATGTTACTCTGTCTTTCCGCCAAACTCGTTATACGATACGTTCTCTGGCTTCAACTTGTCCTTTGGTGTGGGAGTCTCAGCAGGATGGCCAATGGCAATGACGCAAAGCGGGATGATGGTCTCTGGCAGTTTGACAGCCTTTGAGACATTAGCCACACGGTCGTCCATGGGATAAACACCTGTCCATACTGCACCAAGTCCGAGTGCATGGGCTGTAAGCAGGATGTTTTCTGTTGCTGCAGAGCAGTCCTGAATCCAATAGGCCTGACCTTTGCCAGACAGAGCCTTGTCCATATTACCGCAAACGACAATGGCCAATGCACACTGTTCCAGCATGCGGCCACGGTTGCCAGCCAATTCTTTCAGCTTTGCTTTGTCGGTGACGGCAACGAAATGCCAGGGCTGTTTGTTAACTGCAGTGGGAGCCGCCATACCTGCACGCAGAAGTGTCTCGATGTCAGCCTTAGACACAGGCTGATCTGTGTACTTGCGTATGCTGGTGCGTGTCATAATGCTGCTCAGCACAGGGTTCAGTTCTCTGGTGATGTCAGCCTCGATGTCGTTTATCTTATCTGTCGGTTCGTAACGTTTCACCACACGACCATCGCGTGATACAAGGAACTTGGTGAAGTTCCACTTGATGTCGCTCTTCTTGTCGTAGTCGGCATCCTGCTTGCGGAGCATCTCGTCCATGAACTTACCAGTTTTGTCATTGAGATCGAAACCTGAGAAACCTTTCTGCGATTTCAGATAGGTGAAGAGCGGCGACTCATTGGCTCCGTTCACGTCGATCTTGTCGAACTGCGGGAACTGGATGTCGAAGTTGGCCGTGCAGAACTGGTGAATCTCCTGAATCGTTCCAGGAGCCTGCTCACCAAACTGGTTGCAGGGGAAGTCGAGGATCTCCAATCCCTCGGCATGGTACTTCTCGTAGAGTGTCTCCAGTTCTTTGTACTGCGGGGTAAATCCACAGCGGGTAGCGGTATTCACTATCAGCAGTACCTTTCCTTTATAATCAGAGAGTGAAACGTCCTGTTCAACATCGTTCTTCACCTTGACATCGTAGATACTTTGTGCTGATGTGCCCAGCACACTTGCAATTGCCAGCAGGCAGATAGTCATTAGTTTTTTCATGTCAGTTGTTATTTTGTTATCTCAAAGTTCGCCAAGGTTCACATACCCGTTCATTACGGCATAGATGATGATATCTGCCAATGAACGGGCATGTAGTTTTTCCATGATGTTTTTGCGGTGGGTGATGACCGTCGTGATACTGATATTCATACGGTCGGCAATCTCCTTGTTGATGAGTCCCTTGGTCAGCAGGATGGTAACCTCCAGTTCACGTGGTGAAAGCTGGACAGTACCGCTGCCTGTAGCCGTGCGATGACTGGAATCGTGGTGCCCTTGTCTTTGCAGGGTTATGATAGATTTGACTACCATCTTCTCGCTTTGGCAGACGTTGAGTGTTGCAACGCCCTGTATCTGCATGTCGCCATTGACGAGTACAATGGTTTGCTGAAGTCGGGTACGGAAGAAGGAGGTGTGCTCGAAATAGATACGCGAAGCCACGAAGTAATGTACGAACCGGTCCTTTGCCACTTCCATCTCACTGAAGGTGACAAAGATCCTAATATCCACCATGGGCGCCATATCCGTCAGAATCTGCTGAAGTCCAAGTGCCGACAGTATATTAGAATCAACGATAGCGATAGAGAAAACTGGTCGAAGACTTTCCATATTTATTTATTATATGGTGCAAAGGTACTACTATTTTTTTAGAACTCATGCTTTTTTACGTGTCGCTTCCTCATAAATGAGGATGTAAAACGGACAATTCATCATTTTTTAGGATTGTAGATAAAAAGGATTCGTAGTACCTTTGCAGCCGAAAATGACGAAAACAGATTGCATGTTGACACCAGATATCATAGAAAAGTATAATGTACCTGTTCCACGGTATACCAGCTATCCGCCGGCAAACTATTTCAGAGATTTGTCTGAAGAGGATTACATCAGTGCCGTTCATCGTTCAAACGAAGCGAAAGACAGAAACCTGTCGTTCTATCTGCACATACCCTTCTGCCACAGCTTATGCCATTATTGTGCCTGTAATTCATACGCCATGCGAAGTGAGGCTGCTGTGGCTGACTACGTGAAGGCATTGCATGAGGAAATCGATCTGATTATCCCATTGTTACAGCGTGACAGACAGGTTGCACAGATACACTATGGGGGCGGAAGTCCCACAAGTCTTCAGCCCGCTGTCATCAGGTCTCTCAACCAACATATTTTAAATACATTTCCAAAGATTGATAGTCCAGAGGTGGCCATCGAATGCCATCCTGGCTATCTGTCGCTCTTAGATTGGAGAGGACTTATAAAAGCGGGCTTTACGCGATTCAGTATTGGTGTTCAGGACTTTGACGAAAAAGTACTGACGACCGTCAACCGCCGACCTTCTATGGAGCGTACAGAAGATATCTTTGCCGTGCTGCGTCACGGAGGAGCACACATCAATTTGGATTTTCTCTACGGTCTGCCTTACCAGACAGCAGAGAGCTTTTGTCGCACGATAGAGCAGGCCATCAGTCTGCAGCCCGACCGTTTGGTGATGTTCAGCTATGCCCACGTGCCCTGGTTGAAGAAACAACAACTCATCCTGGAAAAAACAGGACTGCCCACTGCTGAGGAGAAGGGCCGGATATTTGACGAGGCGGCTAAACTGCTTTTGGCAGCAGGCTACGTGAGAGTAGGAATGGACCATTTCGTACGCCCCGACGACGAACTTTACACTGCATTACAGGACGGGCTACTGCATAGGAATTTCCAAGGCTACTGCACCCGCAGAACCACAGCACAGGTATATGCGCTGGGCGTGACGGGCATCACGCAGTTGGATACGGCTTACGCACAGAATACGAAAGATATCGACGAATACATCCAGACGGTAAACAGCGGACATCTGCCTGTCGGAAAAGGTTATATGCTAAGCAGGGAAGAACAGTTGTCAAGGCAGGTCATCGACAGTCTGATGTGTAACTATGCCGTGACGCTAACCGATGAGCAGCAGGCAGTGTTGAATTATGATGAACAACGACTGGCGGAGATGCAAGCCGACGGAATCATCACCATCGATGGTAACACGATAAGGATGGCACATGAGAGTAGTCCGTTTGTGAGAAATGTGGCAGCACTTCTCGACCCGCTGATGCAGCATACGACGAAAGCATTCTCAAAACCTGTTTGAGGAGTTGAGGAGTAAGGAGTTGAGAAATGAAGATGAAAACAGATATATTGATAATAGGAGCCGGGCTGACCGGGCTGACAACAGCCTACACACTGGCGCGCCGAGGACGCGACGTGACGGTACTGGAACAGATGGACAGAGCTGGCGGACAGATACAGACACACAGAGAACAGGGCTTTGTCTTTGAGAGCGGCCCGAATACAGGTACTGTATCCAACCCCGAAGTAGCAGAACTGATGGCAGACCTGGAGAACATATCGGGTGGCAAGTGCCGGATGGAGACAGCACCTGATGCCTCGAAGCGTCGGCTGATATGGAAAGGCAATCGCTTTCATGACCTTCCTTCCGGTCCTGTGAGTGCCGTGACGACCCCATTGTTCACGCTGGCAGACAAGTTCAGGATCCTCGGAGAACCTTGGCGCAAAAAAGGCACTAATCCTGACGAGTCAGTAGGGTCGTTAGCCCGTCGAAGACTGGGCAGGTCGTTTGTCGATTATGCTGTCGATCCATTCCTCTCCGGTGTTTATGCCGGCAACCCCGACACGCTCATTACGCGCTATGCCCTGCCGAAACTCTATCGTCTTGAACAGGATTACGGCAGTTTCATCCGAGGTTCTTTTGCCAAGATGAAAGAGCCGAAGAACGACAGAGACCGTCTGGCAACAAAGAAAGTATTCTCGGCGGTAGGTGGACTTGGACAGATCACTCATGCTATGGCCGACTATTTAGGTACAGCCCTGCTGACTGGGGTTCGCGATGTAAGAGTGATGCCGACGGAATACGGATGGAAGGCCACATACGTTGATAAGGCTGGTGAGCAACAGACTATCGAATGCCGTCAGGTTGTTACGACATGTGGTGCCTATTGTCTGCCCGAGCTGCTTCCATTTATTGATGACAGTAGCATGCGACAACTGAGCAACCTGAGCTATGCCCCCGTGGTAGAGATTAGCGTGGGAGTACGTGACACCTTTGGCGGCGACTATCACGCCTTTGGCGGACTGGTACCGTCGTGCGAGCAGCAGCCCGTGCTGGGCATCCTCTTCCCCTCAGCCTGCTTTACGGACCGTGCTCCAGAAGGCGGTGCGCTGTTCTCCTATTTCCTGGGCGGTGTCAGACATGCCGAACTGCTCGGGAAAAGCGATGGCGAACTTACAGACGTGGTGGAGCAGTGTTTCCATTCGATGCTGAAGTTTCCTAAGCAGGCAAAGCCCGACCTCATCCGTATCTTCCGCCATCTGCGCGCCATACCTCAGTATGAGATTACCTCAGGTGAGCGTTTTGCCACCATCGAGCGATTGCAACGCCGCTATAGCGGCCTGACCATAGCAGGCAATCTGCGCGACGGTATAGGCATGGCCCACCGTATCAAACAAGCTGTAGAAACAGCCGATAAGTGTTTAGAGTTTAAAGTTTAGAGATATGGAGAGTATTTTCCTGAACACATTACTCGGCCGGGAGTGCCATCGCCCACCTGTATGGCTGATGCGACAGGCAGGTCGCGTGCTGCCACGTTACCAGAAGTTGCGTGAGCAATACGCCTTTTCAGAACTGATCAATACGCCAGCGTTGGCTGCACAGGTAACGCAACTGCCTGTAGAGGATCTGGGGGTAGATGCCGCCATCCTGTTCAGCGACATCCTGATGGTGCCGATGGCTATGGGCATGGAGTTAGAATGGACGGAGCAGGGCCCCAAGTTCCTGAATCCGCTGGCTGCAGAAAAGCGGCCTTCCAGCTGTCTGAAGGTTCAGCCGGAACGCCTCGACAATGTATATCGCGCCATCGACCTTGTCGTCGACAAGAGCGAAATGCCCCTGATAGGATTCTGTGGGGCTCCGCTGACCACTCTCTGCTATATGCTGCAAGGCATGAGTACCAAGCAGACCTTTCCCGAGGCCAAGCGATTCTTTTACGAACACAAGGAAGAGACACGCCGGTTGATTGATGCCGTGACCGACTTGTCGATAGCGTATGCCATCAAGCAGGTAGAGCACGGCATTGATGCCTTCCAACTCTTCGACAGTCATGCAGGACTCCTGCCTGCTGATATCTATGCCGAACTGTTCCTGCCTGCTGTCTGCAGGATTACTGATGCTGTGCGCTCCATGGGCACCCCCTTGATATTCTTCCCCAAAGGACTTGGCTGTGGACTGAAGCAGATTACGCCAGATGTGTGCGACTTTGTTAGCATCGACTGGCAGATGTCGCTGACAGAAGCCCGACAGATGGTACACCCTGAAGTGGGGCTGCAGGGAAATATCGACCCCCACCTGCTCTTTGCCTCGCATGAGGAGATACGGCGGGTGATGGAGTGCTACAAGCCGTTCTTCCGCGAGCATCACAGATGGGTGGTGAACCTGGGGCATGGGGTGCTGGCCGACACACCCGTTGAGAACGTCAAGTTCCTGATAAACTGGATTAAAGAAACCGATTGGAGATGATACAATACAAATCGATAAATCACCTCACCACCTCTTTGAAAGAACGTGAGGATTACTTCAGCCACCTGAACCGTGATGATGTCGGGCCATCGGTGCTACTGCAGACCTGTAACCGTGTGGAACTCTACTACGGTGACGGGGATATTCCCGATACGGTGGCGCGACACCTCTTCCGAGTGGTATGTGGTTTGGAATCGGCCATCACTGGCGAGCGGGCCGTACAGGGACAGGTGAAGGAAGCCTATCAGGCAGCCCGTCAGAGTGGCGTCAAACTCTCCGCAGGTCTGCATAAGCTCTTCGAGTGTGCCCTGCAGATTGGTAAGCGTGTGCGCAATGAGACGGAGATATCCCATGGAGCCGTCAGTCACAGTCTGGCTGCTATCGAAATCATTGAGCAGCAGCACATCAATCTTTCCAATGCCCATATCACCATCATCGGTGTGAACAAACTCACGGAAGACATCATCAAGTTCCTGAAAAACAAAGGGGCCAAGGTGATGATGCTGGCCAATCGTACTGAAGAGAAAGCCCGACGGATGGCCGCTCCATACGGTATCGATGTACGGCAGTTGGACGAGAAAGACGATTTCCTGCAGCATACCGACATCCTGATTAGCGCCACCTCTGCCGACCATGCCATTATCTTTAAGGAAGACTTGAACCCCAACCGCAAACTGCTGGCTATCGACCTTGCCTTTCCACGCGATATCGACCCCAGTGTTGCCGACATGCAGCAGGTGACGCTCTACAACCTGCAGGACGTGGAACGGAAAGTGCAGGCCAACATCGCCGTCAGGGAAGATGAAGTGCAGAAGGCAGAACTGATGATTGAGGAAGAGATTGGACTGCTGCGCGAAATCATGGAGCGCCGCAGAAAGCACCATACCGTCCGCATTGTGGCCCGTGGCAGCCGACTGTCGCAACTGCAGGTCAAGGAAGTGATGCAACATCTGCCTGATGTGCCCTACAAGCTGAAGGTGAAGGCATCGTTAGGCGATAAGAATCAACACATTTCGCTGCTCAACGGCGAGGCACCCGACGACATCTTCACCCGTGAGCTCGACCAGGCTCTGCTGAAGGGTGAGGCTGATGTGGCCATCCATTCTGCCAAAGATCTGCCCGAACAGTTGAATGGCGGATTGGAGGTCATCGCCCTTTATGAGGCATTCGACAAGACCGACGCGCTGGTGAGTCGTGACAACCAGACACTGGCAGCACTACCTACAGGCAGTCGCATCGGAACTAGTTCGCCCTTGCGCAGACAAGAACTGCTGGCGATGCGCCCTGACTTGGAAGTAGTAAGTATTCGCGGATGCATCGAAGACAGGGTCCGGCAAGTAAGGTCGGGACAGATTGATGCCGCCATTGTTGCCACGTGTGCCTTGAAACGTCTCGGCATGGAGGGTGAGATAGCCGAGATCTTGTCCTTTACCACCCACCCCATGCAAGGCCGGCTGGCAGTGACAGCCAGAAAAGGACGCAACGACCTGAAGGCGATATTCGCGAAAGGAAGCATCTTATGACGACGCTGTATACTGGATTGACCCCACCCGATGCCGACTGCATCCATACGCCACTGATAGAAATCACGCCAGTGGACGACAACGCTGCGCTACAAAGTGCGGCACACGATATCAACCGCTATGACTACGTGCTTTTCACCTCGCGTCATGCCGCCAGATACGTGGGGGCTATGTTTGCCCAAGCCCGCCGCATCGTGTCTATCGGAAGTACCACAACTGCTGCCTTACAGAAAGCAGGGGTAAAGGAGGTTCAGCAAGTAGACGACGACAACTCGTATGGCGTGATAGCTTGGTTCAGGAGACAGCCTTGCGGCCGTGTGATCATCCCACGCTCCAACCTGGCACTGCCCATCATTCCTGAAGGACTCAAGGAACTGGGGTTCAAGGTTGACTGTATCACAGCCTATATCAATCGGATGCCAGCGCACCCACAGAAGATTTGTCTCGACGAGGTGGACCGCATCGTCTTCACCTCGCCCTCAACCATCGACAACTTCATTAGCCTCTATGGCTCGCTGCCCGTAGGAAAGATATTTGCTACCCGCGGCCCAGTAACCGAACAATATTTACATACAATAATAAAACAACAGAACTTATGAAAAGATTTAGAACCTATCGCTCAACGCAGGAGATACGCGACAAGTATGCCGACGTATCCATCAATGTGAAAGACTTTATCTATCCCTATTTCGTTGTAGAGGGAGCGGGCGTCAAGGAAGAGATTGCCACGATGCCGGGCATCTGCCGCTTCTCCATCGACACGCTCGTAGAGGATGTCAAGGAGGTGTATGCACTTGGCATCGACAAGGTGCTGCTCTTCGGTGTCATCGACGACAGCCAGAAGGATGAGCGCGGCTCGCTGGCTTATGCTGAAGATGCGCTCGTCTGCCGTGCCGTGAAGGCTATCAAGGCTGCCCAGCCCGAGGTGTGCGTCATCACCGACGTCTGCCTCTGTGAATATACCAGTCACGGACACTGCGGTCTGCTCTGCGACCACGACGTGGACAACGACTCCACACTGCCACTGCTGGCCGAGATGGCCTACGTTCATGCCAAGGCCGGTGCCGACTTTGTGGCTCCCTCCGCTATGATGGACGGACAGATTGAGGCGCTCGACAAGCGGCTGCGCGAGGCCGGACTGCGCGACAAATGCAAGATTCTGGCCTATTCCGCCAAGTATGCCTCGGCCTTCTACGGACCGTTCCGCGATGCTGCCGATTCCGCTCCCGCATTCGGCGACCGCAAGACCTACCAGATGGACTACCGCACCCACGACCAGGGATTGGAGGAGATAGCTGCCGATATTGAGGAGGGTGCCGACTGGACGATGGTGAAACCCGCCATGCCTTATCTCGACATGATTGCCCGTGGCGTGGAGCGATTCCCTAACATCCCGATGGTGGCCTATCAGGTGAGTGGCGAGTACTCCATGCTCAAGGCTGCTGCCAAACTCGGCTATCTCGACGAGCAGCGCGTGGTGTTCGAGAGTCTGATAGCCATCAAGCGTGCCGGTGCGCAGTATATCATCAGTTATTACGCTAAAGAGTACATGCAGCGATGGGCATAAGCGAACGAATCAAGTCAGCAGCCGCTTTCGAGCGGGCACGGCAGGTGATACCTGGCGGGGTGAACAGCCCCGTCAGGGCGCTCCGCAGCGTGGGCACCACACCGATCTTCGTGAAAGAGACCAAGGGCGCCTATATCACCGACATCGACGACAACCGCATCATCGACTTCTGCATGTCGTGGGGTGTCTTTATTCTGGGGCATAACAACGAGCGCGTCTCTCAGGCGGCTGTCAATGCCGTCGGTCGCGGCAGCAGTTATGGCATTCCCTGTGAGAACGAGACCGTACTGGCCGAGAAGGTGCGCGAGGCCTTTCCCACGATGGAGCGCCTGCGTTTTGTCAATAGCGGCACCGAAGCCACCATGTCGGCCATCCGTGTGGCTCGTGGCTATACGGGCAGAGACATCCTTGTGAAGTTTGAGGGCAACTACCACGGTCATGCCGACCACCTGCTGGTGGCAGCGGGCTCTGGCGTTGCCAATATCTCTAACGCCTCGTCGGCAGGTGTACCTGATGGTTTTGTGAAGTATACAGCGGTACTGCCTTATAACGATACCGAGGCTCTACGCCAGTTCTTTTGCGAGCATGGTCATGAGGTGGCAGCACTCATCATTGAGCCTGTGGCTTGCAACATGGGTGTGGTGGTGCCTACTGAAGACTTTCTGAAGGCTACGCGTGAGGTGACAGAACAGTATGGTGCCGTACTGATCTTTGACGAGGTTATCACTGGCTTCCGTCTGGCTTTTGGTGGTGCTCAACAGCGCTTTGGCATCAAGCCCGACATGACTACCGTCGGCAAGATAGTCGGTGGAGGTTTCCCTGCCGCAGCCTTTGGCGGTCGCGAGGACATCATGAAGGTGCTGGCTCCAGAGGGTCCTGTCTATCAGGCTGGTACGCTGAGCGGCAACCCCGTAGCAATGGCAGCAGGTATAGAGACACTGACCCAACTGTCGCAACCCGGTTTCTATGAGACATTAGAGCGTAAGAGCGACGCATTTATTGCGCGCCTTGAGCAGATTATTGCTGGCAAAGGTATCCAACTGAACCGTTGTGGCTCGATGTTCACACTGTTTTTCAACGACAGTCCTGTGAGCAATTTCAAGGACACGCAACGCTCAGACCAGCAGCGCTTTGCCCGCTACTTCCGCAACATGCTCAGTCGCGGCATCTACGTCAGTCCGTCGCAGTTCGAGGGCAACTTCATTTCCGACACTCACACACCAGAGATACTCGACTACGTCTTGGAGAGTATAGCAGAGAGCATAGAATAACCGATTATGTATTTCACAGGAATCATCATAGCTGTTTGTACCTTCCTAACCATAGGCATCTGGCATCCTATTGTCATCAAGACGGAATACTACTGGGGTACGCGGCCCTGGGTTGTTTACCTAGTGATAGGTCTGGCATCCATCACGGCTGCCCTGTTCATTGAGAATGCTATCCTGTCGGCCATCATAGGTGTGTTCGGTGCATCGGCCCTATGGGGCATCGGCGAACTCTTCGAGCAGAAGAAGCGCGTAGAACGCGGCTGGTTCCCAAAGAACCCGAAGCGTAAACAGACAGGGTGACGCGCCATCACGAGAGACAAGGTGAAATCATTTCCTCTATTTCTTCGCGATGCTCGAAGAGGGTGCAGCCACCTGTGTGCTCCCATCCGAGGGCACGCGCAGCACGAATCTTACGGAAAAGTGGCGATTGCAGGGCTTGTCGAACGCCCATCTCGGCCACATTACTATCGCTGAAGGGAGAGAACGGACATGGCTCCGCGCTGCCATCCGGTCCGATATGGAAGAAGCCGCGACCTGAGGCCAGACAGCCTCCAAGGGCTTTCTCGTCGCCTGGGAACGATAGGAAGATAATGTCCTCGTACTCTTCGCGGCGGGTTTCGAGAACCTGCTCCATCTCGGCCACGTGTTCATCGATGAATGCCAGATGCTCTGTACCTGCTTCGGTTGGTACGTATTCTATGTAGAACACAATCTTGCAGCCATAAGAGCGCAGCCGATCGATAAACTCAGACGAGGTTACCATCTGATAGTTCTCTGTGGTTACCGTGATGCTTGTGCCGAAGAACAGGTCTTCCTGTTTCAGCAGTTCCATCGACTGCATGGCACGTTTAAACACGCCCTGCCCGCGGCGTTCGTCGGTTCCCATAGCTGTTCCCTCAATGCTGATGATGGGCACCATGTTCAGGTGCTTGCGAAGGAACTCAATATATGAGGGGCCGATGAGTGTGCCATTGGTGAAAATAGGGAAGATCATATCCTTTACCTCAGCCACAGCCTCCAGAATATCCTTACGCATCATGGGCTCACCACCTGCCAAGAGCGAGAAGTTGATGCCCATATCGGCAGCCTCGGTAAAGATTTGCTGCCATTGCTGGGGCGTCATCGTTGCCTTACGTTCGGCTTCCTGGTCGTTAGCAATACCATTACTGCGTGCATAACAGCCTTTGCAATGCAGATTGCAGGTTGTTGAGATACTGCTAATGAGGAAAGGGGGGACATCTATGCCCTCCTTTTCCTGTACTTTCTTGCGTCGTTTCTCCGACTTGGCAAACAACTGTTGCATGCGGAATGCAAACTTTGCCTCGCGCGGATTCGACAACACGTTCTTGTAGGCCTTTGCCATGATACGGCTGATGCTGCCGCTCATGTAGGTTGCTAAGTCTAATCTAGTTTGTTCCATTCTAATTATTTGTGTCTTCCCTTTTGAATTTCATCCAATTCCTCAACCGGTTATATCCTTCGACTCCAAGAATGGTAAGTCCTCCGTATTGGCATGTCTTCGCCATTCCGAAAAGAACTGTCCAAAGTATGCCTTTTGCTGCAGTACTGATGGGGAGTAGCATCTGGGCAAATGATAGGATATAGAAGGGAATGCAACACAACAGGACGATGACGCCTGTCTTGAACGAAAGGGATTGCAGCCACTGTTTTATTTTCTTCATGCCCACTCGAAGTTCTCTTTGCCTGCGCCTACCTCGAAATGATACTTCGCGATGCCCAGATCCAACTGAGCATAGCCTATCATTGAAAATCCTTTCTTAGCAACCACTTGGGGGCGACCGTCTTTTCTGCCGGCCAATTCAAAGGAGAATTTCTGCTGGTTTACGGCTGTTGGCGCGAGCAGAGCTGCTTCTACACCCTTCTTGAACCACGATGGAGTCACGTCGCTGGCATTACTGACTTGTTCAATGGTCTTGACCTTATGGCCTACACCCTGAGTTTCACCATAGCCGAGCGCGATATAGCAGGCTATCTTCTCTCCTTCTTCGAGAACGTAGGTTCCTGGCACTTTTGAGTAGCTGAGTCCTACCCAACAGGTGTTCAATCCCAGCGTCTGAGCCAAAAGCACCAGCTGTTCGCCGTAGTAGCCTACACGTTCGTTCAGGTCGTCACCTTTTTTTCCAGCCATAACGAGGTAATTACGCACTCCACTAAACTTGCCGTATTTGGCCAGCTTGCCTTGGAATGCTTTCGGCTCATTCTGAATCAGCTGTATATGCAGGTTGCCTACACGGTTCAACTCTGCAATCTTCTCATTCAACGCGTTGACTACTTCTTCTGTCAACGGCTGGTCTTTATATGCCCTCACGCTGTGACGGGCTTCAATAGCTTCTTGTAATGTCATAGTTTATTTGTTTTTGCAATCGTTATACAGTTTTTTGCAGTAGCTCCAGCCACCAGTCGACCACAGAGCCAGGAAGACGAGTACGGGTTGGAAGAAAAGTCGAATGAATCGTGCCTGATCGGTATCAAGTCCGAAGGCATCGATGTGATTCACATACTGATTGATGTTGCCAGGGAAGATGAGCACATAGAAGAGTGCGAGCAGCGCACCGACGAGTGCCTTTTTCTTCCAGAGGAACAACATACTAAGTCCGAGACATATCTCTACTACGCCCGATGCCAATACGACGAAATCTGTAAAGCCCGGACTGAACTGAAGCCATGTAGGTACTTGTGCTACGAACTCCTGACGAGCTATCGTCAGATGACTGATGCCTGCGTAGGTCATGAAGAGACCAAGTAGCAGACGGAAGCATAATTTGATATATTTCATTTTTGTGTCGGTTGTTTATTTCTTTAATGTTTCGATGATTGAATCTAATTCACTGGCCAGATGCGTGTAGTCATCCATCTGGAGCGGGCAGGCTTTCAACGTTTCACCCATGCCTGCAGGGATAAGCTTGTAGGCTTCTTCCTCCATATCGCGGCCTTTCTTTGTTAGGCTGACTATCTGCTGGCGCTTATCCTCCTTGCCACGCTTGCGAACCACGATGCCAAGCTTCTCCATACGCTGGAGCAGCGGAGTAACTGTGTTCGTTTCAAGCAATAGCCGGTGGGCTATGTCATTCACAGGTTGGGAATCCTGCTCCCACAGCACCATCAGAACGAGATACTGAGGGTAGGTGATATCCAGCTCATTCAGCATCGGCGTATAGGCCTGGGTGATGAGTCGTGCTGCCGTATAGAGTCGGAAGCATATCTGGTTGTCAAGCTGTAATTCTGCGTGCATAATTTTCAATTCTCAATTGTCAATTAAGCCAACATGGCTTCCACGTCCTTCTCGAAGTCTTTGGGCTCTGTGGTGGGCGCAAAGCGCTTGATGGTCTCACCATCCTTTGAGATCAGGAACTTGGTGAAATTCCACTTGATGTCACTGTCCTTCTCCACGCTCTTGCTGATGGCCTTGAAGAGCGTCTTGGCAGCTTTGGCTTTCAGACCGTTGTACTCCTCTGTGGGAGCTACGCTCTTCAAATACTCGAAGATGGGCTGGGCATCGGGGCCGTTGACATCACCCTTCTTCATAATCTGAAATGTAACACCGTAGTTCAGTTGGCAGAACTCCTCAATCTTTGCATCGCCCTCCGGATCCTGCTCCTTGAACTGGTTGCAGGGGAAGCCGATGATGACCAGCCCCTTGTCCTTATATTTCTGGTTCAGCTCCTCCAGTCCAGCAAACTGAGGCGTGAATCCACACTTGCTTGCTGTGTTCACCACCAGCAATACCTTACCCTGATACTGTGAGAAATCAATCTCCTTACCTCTGCTCGTCTGAGCCTTGAAATCATAAATCTTTGCCATATCTTTATTCTATTTGTATCGTTTGCGATGCAAAGGTAAGGATAATATTTTATATCGCAAGCGATTTATTGAAAACCTTAAGAGAGTTTAACAATATATCGTCTGCGATATAGTAATAGATTGAATAGAATATATAACTATACGACCTGCCGATAATGGTTGTTATCAGTACAAGTCCAGCGTATGTTTTATACGCTCTTTCCTAATTTGGCGGTCGTAGATTTCCGTAGCCTCGTCTAAGTCGGCCTTCATTACTTCACTT
Source organism: uncultured Prevotella sp. (assembly GCA_947164965.1). Lineage (GTDB taxonomy): Bacteria > Bacteroidota > Bacteroidia > Bacteroidales > Bacteroidaceae > Prevotella. Next base: position 35,842 of record CAMUYR010000018.1, read on the forward strand.
ATCCTTGTTGTTTCATCCGATGTCGAGAAGTACATCTTGCTCAGATTCGAGAGGGTGAATTGTTGCGTTCCTGCCGTCAGTGTAGTCCCGCTGATGTTCAGCGTCACGTCAGAAGCAACGGATACCGATGCCTTCGCTACATCCGTCGTCTCAAAGGTCAGGTAGATATAATTGTCAGCGTGTGCTGTCAGAACTTCCACCATCATGGTCATAAATAAAATGATTCTTTTCATATTCACTTAGTAGTTTACTAATTGTGCTGTAAAGGTAACGGTAAATAGGATGTCCACCAATTATATTCAATGAACACCCCGAATTTTTCAACGAATGCCGGACATTTATGATGTGCAGCCGAAGAAATTATTATCGCGGCAACAGGAAAGGAGTCTCGGTCAGTCCGCCGTAGCTATCTGCGGCTCTCTCCAAAGCTTCCTTGGTGGTATATTGCTGGTACAATGTGCAGCGCGTGACGATGGTTTGTGGCGAACAGCGGTCATCAATCACCTTGACCAATGCCCAGCCCTTCATCTTGTCGGCAAACTCCTCGCCCACGAGTGCCAGGCGACCATCTACCACGGCCATATCCCACCACGACACCTCGCGCATGCTGAACCGTACACGTGGCATTTCATATTCAAGGTTCTGAACGGCCGTATAAAGTCGCAATTTTACATGGTGCGTCCGGTCGCTTTCCTTGAGGTCCGTCAGCAACGCAGGCGTACTATTCACCTCGCCCAATTCCTGCTTCACCATTGGCAGAATGCCGTCGCTCATCGGAATGCCGGGCATCAGAAACGACGACTGATCCATCAGTGTCTTAGTAACAAACACCGCAGGCAACTGATTCGCCAGCGATGCAAAATTCTGATAGGCAGTCCGTCGCTCGGTGAACATCACGTCGCAGAACCGCAGCATCTTCCACAGCGCCGTCGTGTGCCGCATCTTCTGCCTTTGAATGAACTGCGGCAGAGTATTGCTTCGCTTCTCGTGTGTGGAAGATTCTCGTCCTACCACCTGTCCGTTACGCAGGTAAAAGGTCATTCCTGCCATGCGCATCCTCTTGGGGATTGTCATTCCCAACCCTGCACTGTCTTTCTTCTTCATCGTTCTTATCTCCTATCATTAATTCATCCTTATAATACACATATTCTATACATCTCATATACCTCTCCAACACTTCTCATACCTACATCCACTCTTCCCATACCTTAGCCATAGTCTTGCATCGATGCTCCTCCTATCCTTGTCCGCTATTTGCTCGCTATATGCTCGCTACTTGTTCGGTCTAATACCGAACATCTACCGGACAAGTACCGGACATCTACCGAACATGAATAGTAGCTGCACCCTTGCACTATCCTTGTTACATTGGGGCTACTTACTGGTTATATTGGAGATGTTCTTTAGATTAATATTAAATATACTATAGTTAACTATAGCTTTCACTTTGCAAATATACAAATTAAAACCCAAAGCGATGCTATTTCGCCTTGGGATTTAATAATTATTGGGAATTATCTAGTTAAAAACGTCACTTCTGAATCATCTTTCTTCCGTCACGTCAGGTTCTCTACCTCACGATAATCTTTTGGGGGTCTCTAATCTGATATTCATTGTTATACTTCGATGTTACTTTGACTATTAGACGTGTGCACTCTTTTTCTTTTTTGATAGAATACCCTTTTATTACAGTAAGATATGCTTATATATAATTACGGTGTAGCAAACCCAAATCAGGAGATTGCAGGTTTAATGTTTAAGTTTAGAAATGCATGTATATATACATGGGTAAACGTAAACCTAAACTTTGCAGAGTGAAGCGACTTGATGTTTCCCAAAATTCACATTTTTCTTTTTACTGAAGATGAACCGATCTATTCTCTCCCCTTCTCATTCCACTTTCCTTTTAACTCAATACTCTTTCGTAATATATTTTCTGAAATGAAACTATAATTGGTGGATGCTTTCTGTTGAGAAAGGAATTAGACTATATCACTTATGATATTTCTTGCGATAACTGTTTGGTGTCATGCCGGAGTGTTGCTTGAAGTACTTGCCGAAGAAAGAGGTGTTGGGGAAGTTCAGTGCTGCGGAAATCTGCTTGATGCTGTCTGTGGAGTAGCGCAGACGGCGCTCTATCTCCTTCATAGTCACCACTTTGATGACATCTGTGGGGGTGCGGCCAAGGGTATTGCGAACAAGTGTGGAAAGGTACTTGGGTGTGATGTTTAGGCGGTCGGCATAGTATTCAACGGGGCGTTTGCGCCCACAGTCTTCATTGACCATCCAGACGAACTTCTCCACCAGTTGGTCGCCGTGTACGCTTGATACCGTTTCCTTGACATCCAGCCCGCTGTCCATGATGCCGACCACCCTCAGCAGGAAGGCATTGATGAGTGAGCATACCTCGCCATTCTGATAACGATGTTCAGTCTGTCGTATGCGGTGGCAAATCAGGTCATAGTAGGCTGATACATCTTCAGCATCAGATTCCGTTAGATGGGCCACAGGATGGGTCTTGATATGGAGCACGCTGTTAATAATCATTGTGTGCAGTTCGCGCGAAGCCATCACTTCCGTCGGCTTGACGGCAAACAGCTTACAAACGAAGTCGGGTGAAACCATATAGTCGGACAACACACTGCCAGGCACACCGAGGAACAGTTCACCGTTGTGGACAGTAGTGAGCTGCCCATCGTAGTCAAAATGTATTTTCCCCGTGGTGCATATCATTACCAATACGTGTTCTGTAGTATATGTACTGTTTTCTGGCAAATCCCGTATATTGTCCAGAATGATGATGTCTTGCTTGTTTAGGGCAAGATAATCCAGATGACCTGTAATCTCCAAATGTTTCATATTTCGTTTAATAATCGTTTCTTCGCTGCAAAGATAGTCATATTTTCCAGAATATCGCGTCCTTTGCGTCGAAACAAATGTTCTATTCGTTTGATTTCTTAATATCAGAACATTTGCCAGGAAGTATAGGACACGAAGATATGCTTTTTTTTTCTGAATTTTGCACCCAAAATTGAAAACTACAAAAAATAGAACATGAACAAGACAAGCATTTTTTTGATTGTAGCTGCTGCCATGAGCCTCATGGCATGTAGCGGGAACAAGACAGAGCGGAAGGCTGAACCGATAGCCGTGAAAACTGAGACGGTAAAGGCAGGAAGCGATTTGCAGGGCCGCACTTATGTCGGCACAGTTGAGGAAGAATCATCTACCAGTATCAGTTTCACTGGGTCAGGCACACTGTCACGAGTGTATGTAGAGGAAGGTCAGGCGGTACGCGCCGGTCAACTCATTGCCGAGATGGATAAGACTCAGGCACGGAATATGCTCGCAGCCGCTGAGGCGCAGATGAAGCAGGCCAACGATGCTTTGGTGCGAATGCAACAGTTGCACGACAACGGTTCGCTGGCTGAAATCAAATGGGTGGAGACACAAAGCGCAGTAGAACAGGCACAGGCATCGCTCGACCTGGCTAAGAAGAATTTGGCCGACTGCAGCGTTCATACCCCCGTCAGCGGCATCGTGGGAAAGGGAGTGAAACAGGCTGGCGAAACTGTGCTGCCTGCCCTGGCGGTAGCTTCTGTCCTTAATATTAATAATGTACGTATCGTGGTAAGTGTTCCAGAAAAGGAGATAGCGAACTTTACGCCGAAGACGCCTACCACCATCAGCGTGGAGGCACTGGGCGGACGTACCTATCAGGGCGGGACTATCACCAAAGGCGTGGAAGCCGATGGAACGACGCATACCTACGACATCAAGATACATCTGCAGAATACCGATCATAGCCTATTGCCAGGTATGGTGTGCCAGGTGAGAACCTCCACTACCCCCGTCCAAGGAAGGGGACTTAGTGTGCCCATCACCGCCGTGCAGAAGAATGCTAAAGGCGAACAGTTCGTCTGGACAGTGAAAAACAGCAAGGCACATCGTAGCATTGTAACTACAGGACGTGCCTCGGGCAATCGCATCGCTATCGAAGAAGGCTTGACAGAGGGCGACATCGTCATTGTAGAGGGCTACCAGAAGTTAAGCGAAGGAGTAGAGGTTAAGTGAAGAGTGAAAAATAAAGAATTTGCTACCGCATGAAGGTGGAAAGCAGCAAAGAAGAAAAATGGCAAAGAAGAAACAAAAAAAGAACTGGGTAGCGTGGCTGATGCACAACTACCGCATCACGTTCCTGCTCGTAGGGGTGATGTTCGTGATGGGATTCCTAGGCCTCGACAAGATGGCGAAGGCTGAATTCCCCGACTTCACCATCCGCCAGGGCGTGGTAGTGGCCGTCTATCCAGGTGCCACAGCCGAGGAGGTGGAGATGCAGGTGGCCCGCCCCTTGGAGCGCTACCTGTTTACATACGACGAGGTGAAGCGCAAGAAGACCACTTCGACCAGTTCGAACGGCCTCTGCACGATCATGGTGGAACTGGAGGACGACGTGAACAACAAGGATGAGGTGTGGTCAAAAATCCGGCATGGCCTAAACGCGTTCAAACAGCAGTTGCCGCAGGGCGTGCTGGCCTTGGTGGTCAACGATGACTTCGGCGAGACGTCGGCCATCCTACTGGCCATCGAGAGCGAGCACCGCTCTTATCGCGAACTGAAGAAATACTCCGATGACCTGAGCGACGAGTTGCGCCGCATCAGTTCGGTGAGCAATGTCAACCTCTACGGCGAGACCCGCGAGCAGATCACCCTCTACGTGGACCACGAGCGACTGGCAGCCTACGGCATTGGACAGTTGCAGCTCACCCAGACACTCAACGCCGCTGGACTGACCACAACCGCCGGCAGTATCACGGGCTGGCAAAAGGATGTGCCTATCCACGTAAAAAATGCCGTGAACAACGAGGAGGAAATAGAGAACACCATCATCTTCACCGACCCCAATAACCATGTGGTCCGCGTGAAGGACGTGGCCGAGGTGAAGCGCGAGTACGACGTGTCGGAGAGCTACATCGAGTTCAACGGCCATCCTTGCGTCATCCTCTCCTTAGAGATGAAGCCAGGAAATAATATTGTGCAGTACGGCAAGGAGGTGCAGGAGGTGATGGACGAATATATCGAGACCCGCCTGCCAAAGGATGTCACCGTACAACGCATCACCGACCAGTGTAAGGTGGTGAGCGACTCGGTGAACGACTTCCTCATTAACCTTGTGGAGTCGATGGTCATCATCTTCGTTGTCATGTTGGTGCTATTCCCTTGGCGAACAGCAGTAGTGGCCGGAACGATGGTGCCGCTCAATACCTTTATCTCCGTAGCCATCATGTACTTCTGCGGCATTCCGCTGAACACGGTGACGCTGGCCGCCCTCATCATCGTTATGGGTATGGTGGTCGATAATGCCATCGTAGTGCTCGACGGCTACTTGGAGTATCTGGGCAAAGGCATGAGCCGCTGGCACGCCGCCGCCCACGCATCGATGCACTATTTCATGCCGATGGCGCTGGCCACACTGTGCATCAGCGTTATCTTCTTCCCGTTCCTCGTCGTGATGACAGGCATGGTGCTCGACATGATTTACTTCCTACCGTGGACCATAGGCATCAATCTGCTCGTGTCGCTGATGCTCTCCGTCGTCTATATCCCCATCATGGAGGTGTGGCTCATCAAGCCGCAGAAGCAGAGTAATAAACAGAAAAGGTCTATCACTGATTATGTGCAGGCAGCCTACGACAGCACCCTTGCCTGGACGTTCCGCCACCCTTGGATAACCATCGTCGGTGGTATCGGCGTGGTGGTGCTGAGTGGCGTGCTCATCGGTCCGAAACTGAAAATCCGTATGATGCCTATCGCCGACCGCAATCAGTTTGCCGTGGAGATAACCCTTCCCCAAGGCAAAGGACTGGCGGAGACAAAGGCTGTGGCAGACTCGGTATGCCGCGAACTGCACCGCGATGAACGCGTACAGAGCGTCACGGCATTCGTCGGTTGCTCGTCGCCACGCTTCCATGCAGCCTATGCGCCGAAGGCGTCGAGTCGCAGTTACGCCCAACTCATCGTCAATACCTCATCGGCCAAGGCCACCGAAGAACTACTCGACAAGTTTGAGCCGATGAGCGACCGTTTCCCCAACGCCTTTGTCAAGTTCAAACAGTTGGACTACCAGAAGTTCACCCCCTTTGAGTTCCGCTTCTACGGCGAGGACCTCGATTCGCTCCACCGTGTGGCCGACGACGTGATGGTGCTGATGCGCCAGAACCCCGACGTGATGAATGTGCGCACCGACTACGACGAGCGCCGACCCTATATCGAGGTGGAACTTGACCCCGTGGCCACGGCACAGTTGGGCATGAACCGCACACTGGCCGAACTGGAACTGATGCTCAACACGGGCGAGATGCAGGTAGGTCAGGTATGGGAGGGCAACTACGAAGTGCCTGTCAAATTAAAAGATAAGCATAACGAGGAACTCGACTGCGACGGCATCGGCAACCTCTATATGTCAGCCGGCATCAATAGTGTGCCCCTGCGTCAGATAGCTGATGCACAGCCAGCTTGGGGCGAGACCAACATCCTGCACCGCAACGGCGTGCGCTGCATCACAGTCAGCGTCGAAGCCCGCCGAGGCGTCTATACCAATGCCCTGCAGAGTGGCTTCACAAAGATGATACAGGAGAAGGTCAGCCTGCCTCAGGACGTACGCTTCGAGGTGGGTGGTGAGCCGGAGAACGACGCCGAGACGCAAGGTTCCATCGGCGTCGGCCTGTCCATCTCGTTCGTCATCATCTTCTTCTTCCTGCTCTTCAACTTTAAGACCTACAAGATTACCTTCGTCAGCATAGCGGCCATCGCCCTCTGTCTGCCGGGTGCCTTGCTCGGCCTGTGGCTGATGGGCCGCCCGATAGGTGTCACTGCCGTTTTCGGCTTCATCACACTCATGGGAATGATTATGCGCAATGAGATACTCATCTTCGAACATGCCGACGGACTGCGCAAGCAGGGATGGACGGCACGCGATGCCGCTTACGATGCTGGCCGCCGTCGTATGGTGCCCATCTTCCTCACCACAGCTACTACGGCTATGGGCGTGGTGCCGATGATCATCGCCGCCACTAACTTCTGGATGCCAGTGGGTGTCACCATTTGTGCCGGCGGCATCGGCTCGCTTATCATGGTAGTTGTAATGCTGCCTGTTATTTACTGGAAGTTATACGAAAAGAAAAAAGACAAGCAATGAAAAATATAATGGTATTCCTCTTTGGTTGGTTCTGCTGTGGAACAATCACAGCCCAGACCACCCTCACGCTCGACCAGTGCAAGCAACTGGCTCGTGAGAACAATATTGCCTTGCGCTCGGCTCGCAACGACATCGAGCAGGCTGAGCAGCAGAAGAAGCAGGCCTTCACCAACTATTTCCCTCAGGTGTCGGCCATGGGGGCCGGCATGACTGCCAACAAGCACTTGGTGCAGATGGATATGGAACTGCCAGTTGCTCTCACCGCTGCCATGCCTGCGGGAGCCGCGACCCCGATAAGCATGGGTATGATAAAGAATGGCGTAGTTGGCAATGTGATGGCCATGCAGCCTATCTTCGCCGGAGGGCAGATCATCAACGGCAACAAGTTGGCTAAAGTGGGCGTAGAGGCCAGTCGCATCCAACTGGAAGCCTCGGAGAACGAGGTGGAACTGACCACCGAACAGTATTTCTGGCAGGTGGTGTCGCTGAAGGAGAAACTCGTCACCCTCGCCTCACTTCACAAGATGCTGGAGCAGTTGGAGAAGGATGTGACCGTCAGCGTCAATGCCGGCGTGACAACCCGCAACGACCTGTTGCAAGTGCAATTGAAGGCAAACGAGATAGAGAGCCAGACGCTTAAAGTGGAAAACGGTCTCACTATATGTAAGCAACTGCTCGCCCAGTATATTGGCAAGAATGGTGAGACTATCGACGTCTCGGAGCCTGTCACGTATGAAACGACACTGATGCTGCCCCAGCGGCAGGATCACGTAGCAGCCCTTGCTGCCACCCCGCAGTACCGTCTTTTGGAAAAGAACGTGGAGAGCAACCGCCTGCAGCACAAGATAAAGGTGGGCGAAAACCTGCCAACCGTCAGCGGCGGAGCTGTCTATACCTATAACAACCTGATGGGCAACGGTCGCGGCGTGGGCATGCTCATGGCCACCGTCAGCGTGCCTATCAGCGGTTGGTGGGGTGGCTCCCATGCCATCAAGAAGCAGAAACTGGCCCTTGAACAGGCTCGTGAAAAGTTGCAGGACAACAGCCAGAAACTCGTCATCAACATGAACAACTGTTGGGCCAACGTCGTGACGAGTCACAAGCAACTCGCCATTGCCCGCAAGTCGATAGAACAGAGCGAGGAGAACCTCCGTCTGAACAACGACTACTACCGTTCCGGCACCACCACTATGAGCGACTTGCTCGATGCCCAGAGCAGCTATCAGCAGAGCCGCGACAAGTACGTCGACGCCTACATTGACTACCAGCAGAACCTGCTGAAGTACCGTCAGGCTACGGGACAATAACTGAATGGCGAACTATTATGCTTGCTCCAAGATTGCATTGTATATCGAATATTGACAAAAGTATCACTATTCAGCATATTAATTTTATAATCAGCAAGATAACATAAGTGATAGAGAAATAATATCTATCACTCATTGAGGCTAAATGCGAGATTTATCTGTAAAAAGCTTGCATTTAGCCTCAAAATTTAGTATCTTAGCACTCAGCTTGCACTGTGTGTGTAAAGCGGATGTAAACAGGATAAAGACCTTTCTTTGTTTTAACTCTTACTGTTGCTTTTAAGTTTACCATGTGGACTAAAAATTAGTGAATTATTTGACTTCAATTTGTTCTCTCTTTTGCAGTGCCTTTTTTTAGTGTAAAACATTTGCCGATTTAGTGTAAAGCATTTGTAAAACAAACCCGTCATGGACTGCTTTTAGAATGTGCAGAACGTGCAGAAAAGAACCGAGACAAGTACCTGTTTGCCAAGTACTTGCCTCGTATCTCACTAATTATCAGCATCTTTCGATTATTCCTCTACAGCAGCCTGGGCGGCGGCAAAGTTTTCCCTATTTATAAGGGATTCCAAGGGGCTTTGTAAGCTTTTTGTAAGTCAATATTTTCTTATCGGAAGATGGATGTTACCAATGAATACAGGTAGCTGCCGAAGCTGACGAGTGCCCATATCATCAGGGCTATGAACAAGAGCAGGACGATGAGAACGATGGCTGACTGCCAGGCTCTTTGGTTTACTTGTTTGATGATGGTCTCGTCACCGTCAACGAAGCCCTGAATCATTTGCATGTTCTGGATGTTTGCACAATGGAAGAAGTCGATAACGTCGCCAACGAAGAAAGGTATCATTCCCATCAGTACATCGCGGAGGGCATTATTCAAGACGGCCAGCGTCAGGGGAATGCTCTTGATGACTCTCGACGAGAAATAGACGAACGGCACGACGCTGAGCAAGGCAATGGCATCACCCCAGCCAGGAATGATGCCAATAAGTGCATCGAGATAGTATCGATCCATGTAGCGCGTCAAGCCGTTCATCGTCTGATAGGCCTTGTTCTCCATCAGCCGCTTGCGCCGCAGTTCACGTTTCACGTCCTTGCTCACGGGCTATACAACCTCTTTGCCAAATGGTGACAAGGCCAGTTTTGCCAGACGGAAGTGCATCTTTCCGAATGGGATGCCAATGATGGTGATGCAAAATATGAGACCGTAGAAGATGTGGGTGAGCCATATCCAGATGCCGCCAACGAAGAACCACAGCACATTCATGAAGATGCTTAGACAGCCTGGCTGTGACTCTCGCCATTTCACTTTCGTACCGAACGGCCAGATGGCCAGCATACCCAGTTTCAGGCTCTGCAAGCCAAAGGGGATGCCGATGATGGTTATCATCAGTATCAGTCCTGCGATGAAATACTCCAAGGCTATGTGCAGGCCTCCGAATATGACCCAGATGATGTTTCCTAACGTCTTCATTGATCTGATTTAGATGACAACAGCCGTTCCGCTGGTGGCTACCATGAGCATTGAGCCATTGGCTCCGACGGTCTCATAGTCGATGTCGATGCCTACGATGGCGTTGGCTCCAAGAGCCTGAGCACGTTGCATCATCTCTTGCATGGAGGTGTCCTTGGCTTCGGAAAGCACTTTCTCGTAAGCGCCTGCACGACCGCCTACGATGTCGCGGATGCCTGCAAAGAGGTCTTTGAACATGTTGGCACCAATAATGGTTTCACCTGTCACAATACCCTTGTATTCGCGGATGGTGTGACCTTCAATCTGTGGGGTTGTTGATAGTATCATAATCGTTATCTTTTAAAAGTTTCTATCTGTTAGACGTAAGAACGATGCGAAAAGTTGCATATACAGAAACTTTCATATCATTTCTTCGTATATTTCGCCTTGACTATTTCGTATGAGTTCCGTGTCAGCTCCTGCAGCAAGTCATTAGGCGCGGTCTTTGGATTGATGCCAATCCAGTGTTTGGGTGATTCATTGTATGGATTGCCGATACAGTCATGCTGGGCTTTTAATTCCTCAATACGCTCGGGTTGGCATTTCAGCGAAATAACAGAAAAGTCATTGCAGTCGAAGAATGAGAACATGTGCCCCATAACGTAGAATACTAAAACTCCTTCACCACTTTTAAACTTCTGAAACGGCAGTTTTTCTTCCACGTCTGCACCTAATGACAGGCAATATTCGCGATAATATTCTATGTTCATATACTTTTTAGATGTGATTCATAATCCATGCGAATCCCTTAGCACTTCTTTCGTCGGAATGTTGGAAGTGATTGCCGGGATTCCATTCAAGAATGGTGCTAATGCCTTGTGCTGTCAATAGTTCCTGTTGTTTACGAATGCAGTTGCCCGCCTGTGCCATTATGGGGTTCTTCGTCTTTTCTTCTTTATCACCGAGGCTGAGATAAATGGAAGTCGCCAAGGGTTTGTTGTCCTTTGCATACTCCATCCATTGAGGGTACCAGACAGATGGTGATACGGCTGCAATACCATCAAAGATCTCTGTCTGATAACTTGACCATAAGGCAAAGAAGCCTGCCAAAGAGTAGCCGCCTAAAACACATTTCATCTTGTCCTTATCGAACAGTTGTTTTTGCTCCAACTGAGGAATCAGCGTATCCTTGATGAAAGAAAGCGTCGCTACAGCTCCATCCCCAAAGGGAACCCTCCCAAAGACAGCTGCAGCCGTCCAAGGTGTTAGTTCGCTCTGCCAGTCTTTAATCTCAAACGCTACGAGTGTAAAGGGCTTATTGGTCTGTGACTGAATCACTGCCACCTCATTGTCCAATAACTCTAAATCGTGCTCGTCAATGGGTTGAATCAGCAGGTATTCAGGGTGTTCAGACTTGTATATGGTACAAGTTCTATCAGCGATTTGAATGGTCTCTTTCTTCATCTTAACATTCAAATATAAGGTATATAAGTGCTATCTGGCCCAATAGAATCAGGGAGAGTCCATACTTGAACTTCTTATGCATCGTCTTGTGATGCCAGACTTGCATACCCAGCAATGCACCAATGCTGCCACCGATGACTGCGAATATCAACAAGGTTGCTTCGGATATGCGCCAGCTGCCTTGTTTTGCTTTGATCTTATCAATGCCATAGACCAGAAAGGTCACGATGTTGATAACCATCAGATAATATATCAGAACTTTTGCCATCACTGTCTTTCTTTAGTAAATGCGTAAACTGCCAGCGTTGGCAGAAGAACCAATAGCAGCAATGCAACCTCTACAACTGCATACGACCCGAAATAGTCAACCAATGTCTGGAACTTCAGGACTCCATCCACCAGCAAAACCAAAAGGGCAAACCAGCAGAGGAAGAATATTGCCGAATATTTGATTTTTCGTTTCTTCATTGCTTCTTCTTTTGAATATCACGATAGTCAGAGAGCAGATTCCAAATACCATCTTCTGAGAGTACTCCGCGTTTGAGGTCTGGAGGAAGATTCCCAGCTTCGTCAGCAGCAAAGTCCAGTTTCCACAACTCACTGCCATAGTATTTGCTGAGTTCGACAACATCCTCTTTGATAGCCTTCAATGAATCAGCAGATCCATCCTTGATGGTAGCCAAGGCTTTAATGAAGCGTTGCTCCATCCACTTGATTCGCTCAATTTGTAAAATCTCACAAATCGGGTCTTTCCTGATAATCTTTGGCGCAGACTTGCCTGCTAGTACCAATACCTTAATTCCATTGCGATAGATATGTAGCTGGCGAGAGCGGACTACTACAGTCAGTTCCGGGTCATCCTGCATGGCTATCCATAGAGAATGATAGATACCATCCTCTTCGAATAGCTTGCGTTGCAGGTGCGAACACATATTTGTCGTGTCGATGGTTATCATACTATTAATACCACTTATACCCATGTTCCTTACAATAGTCAATCGCGGGCTGATAGCCTTGGAAGGTGGCCTTGTGAATCCACTTCAGGCCTTTCTTTTCATCGACAGGTACGCCAGTGCCGGTCATCAGGAACCAGCCTGTGGCAAACTGAGCCTGGGCATCACCGCCATTAGCAGCTAACTCATACCAGAAGACGCACTCAGAAAGGTCTTTCTCTACGCCATCACCGTTCCAATAGGCCGCTCCGCAGTTCTTTTGGCTCTGTACATGTCCTTGGAATGCTGCTTCGCGATACCAAAGGAAAGCCTTGTGGTGATCCGTCTCTGTGCCGTTGCCGAGATAGTAGGCATTGGCCACGTTCACCTGCGACTGCATGTCACCCTTGTCGGCAGCTTTCATGTACCACTCGAAGGCCTTTACCGCATCCTGCTCCACGCCTTTACCGTGATAGTAGCACTCGCCGACGTTGAAACAACCATAGACATCGCCCAATTCCGCAGCCTTCATATACCATTCGAACGCCAGTTCAAGGCTGACTTTCACGCCAGTGCCACGCTCGTAACAGACCCCAAGGTTGTTCATCGCCTTGGTGTCGCCCTCGTAAGCCTTCTCACGATAGCCGTCTGCCTTGTTCCGTTCCTTGGACATATTTATGTAAACTCAATGATGGCACTCACCTCATTCCCGATTGACAGGGAAACGATGATGTTGTCTGCTATTTTGTAAATAGTAGGAGTCAGACAATCACCAAGCTTTGCAGCTACCCGGTATTCTACCCGTAAGCCACTTACCACAAAATCCTCCGGCAACAGTTCCATTGCCATGCGGACATAGTTGGCATTGTTCAGGTGCTTGTTGTAATCGATGTCGGCACGAAGCACCTTGATAGGCTCCAGCACTTCACCTTCCGTCTTTGGCAGGATGATGCGACGATCTTTGTAGTTCATCTCCAACTGTGGCTCCAGCTTCATTGATTGTATGGTCGCATCGTCCACACGTTTCAGTTTGCCTGCCACCTTGTCAACGAATGCTCCCATACTCCATGTCTTGTAGCAGGGATTTCCCTGTGCGTCGTAGATGAACGTGTTACGGAATCCGAACATGGGCTTCATGCCATAGACGGAGGTTGTCACCGTCAACTCCTCTTTGTAGTCAGGTACACGGATAATCTCAACCTGACGTGTTGCCAAGAGCTGCGCCATGTTCTGCTGCAGGAAGTAATCCTTGACTTCCAGCTCGCTATCGATCCACATCTCTGAGCAGTCCTGCATCATCTGGAGTGCAGAATAGAGCTTCAGCTTTCCCTCGCTGTCACAGGTGCTCGTCGTTACCTTATATGTTAAGCTGTACATAGAAACTATTTCAGTTGCTTTCCGTCAGAGAATGCCTTGCCAACGGTCTTGCCAAGCTGGATATAAGTGTGGTGAACTGGATCGAAGGTAATCAGTTCCATTCTCTCCACATCAGGTTTGCCGTCTTCGGCCAGATACTTTTCGTCACATAGGATGTCGATGACTTCTGCAACGAGGTAGTAACCTGTCTCACTCTCGTCTATCTTCTGCTTCACCCGGCATTCAAATGTCATCGGGAACTCCTTGAACACAGGGGCATTCACATTGGGAGCTTTTTCGATAGTCCAGCCTGTCTTCTGCATCTTTTCAGGAGTATTCCTGCCACTCACGATTCCTACATAGTCGGAAGCTACCATCGTTTCTGTAGTAGCAAAAGCAACCGTAAACTCTGGATTCTCAGCAAGATTGTCAGTTGTCTGGTGAGAACCTAGCGAGATAATAATCTCGTGCATATCCCATTGGCCACCCCAAGCTGCATTCATTGCATTGGGCTTGCCGTTCTTATCATAAGTACCGATAATCAGTACGGGTTGTGGCAATAGCCACGCTGTTGATTTGAAACTCTTCATAATATCTGTTTTTATTATTCATCTTCAACTTCACAATACAGGAATCCCATTTCCTTGGCTTTCTCCTGATTCATCAGGAAATATACCACTTCGCCCTCATTGCAGAGTTCGCCCTTCGAGTTGGTTATTTCAGCATTGATATATACCAGGTTGCGTACTTGCTTCGTGACTTTTGCACGTATGGTCAGCTCTGGCTCCGTGGTAGAAACAGCCTTACGGAACTTCACATTCAACTGGACGGTATAACCACTTGTTTGTAGCTTGCGGGTAACTACCCATCCGCAAACCTCGTCAATCAGCGTACTCAGGATGCCACCGTGCATGGTGTTTACCCATCCCTGGTAGTTTTTTTCAGGATGCCATTTGCTAACGATATAATCTCCATCCTCATAGAACTCCATGTGAAGCCCGATGGGATTCTCTGGACAACAGCCGAAGCAGTTGTACTCAGGATGGTTACGCCAAGGGTTTATTATCTTCTTCATCTTATTTTACTATGGTTAGTACTATCAGGGCAAAACACAGAAGGGACAAAACCATCATTAGTCCATAAGAGAACTGGTTGTGGCATACTTCCGATTTCTTCATACGGTGCATTGGAATGTGATAGCCAGCTGCGCCCAGCCCTCCGAGTCCAACAATGATGCTCAGTATATCGCCAGCCGGGCTGCCAATCCACACGGGAACTATGCCAGCCAGGGCCAACGCTATCAACAGAAGCGAGGATATTAGCCATCCTTTATAACTGCCTCTATAGAGAAAGTCTGTCCATTCCCGTTCCTTTGCGCTGTCGAGGAAATGGGCTATTACCATCAAGAAAGTGAAGTTGTATAGGATAAATTGTAGTGTTACCATATCTGTTTCTGATTTACGACTCTTTGGCCAAAATACTTTCTGCCATCCGTTTACCTGCATCAAATGCTTTCTGTAGGTCCTCTTCCCAGTGCTCATCGCGGTACTGCCGCTTGGCTTCCTCTGAGAAGCTGGCCAGTTCGAAATTGCTGTAGTTCTTCACCTGGTAGGTGTTGTAGGCATTGACGTGCTCGGGCTGTCTAAGTGCGTTGGTAATGCAGTATTCCATCGAGCCATAGCCTTGACTATTGTTCCTGTCGGGCAGTCCGTTCATGGTTTCCATCAGTACTACGGGCATACGTTTGGGTGCTGTCAGGCAATAGTCATTGTAGGAAAGCCATGGGAATGCCAGACGCTCCAGAAAGGTACGCATCTGACCTGTCACGTCGCCAAAGTATATCGGTGAGCCTAGAACCAAGCCGTCGGCCTGAGCTATTTCTTCCAATACAGGAGTCAGCGCATCCTTGAATTTGCATACGTTTGACGCCTTGCCCTTTATCTTGCAAGCCATACACGACATGCAACCTTTGTAGTCGAGACCATAAAGGCGTACCGTCTTTACTTCAATATCACTACTTACAGACATTGCGCCTTCAGCAAATTTCTGTAGCATCGAGGCCGTGTTGAACGTCTTGCGCGGGCCTCCGTCGATAATCATAATTTTCTTCATGTCAGTAGTTTGTTATAATCCGATTTTATTAAACTATGTTGTAATAACCTTGCAAATATACGGATTTTCCAGCAAATTTTGTATATTTGCGCCTTAGATTTATGATTGTTTATGAAGAAAAGGTCTTATATTACAGCTATCTTGGCAGCAATTTTGATGGTTGCTCCTGGTAAGATGTCCGCTCAGGAGGGCAATGGTTTTAAGAAGTTCAGTGTGGAAGAAGCCTTTGAAGATAATGGCTTCCAGTGGTTCCGTGATGCCCAGTTGCTTTGCGCAGGAAATAAGGAGAAGAGCAATGCCATGACCATTGGTTGGGGTGGCATTGGCACACTCTGGGGACGTACCGCCCTGACTGTCTATGTGGCTGAGAAACGTTACACTAAGGAGTTCATGGATAACTCCGAGTACTTCACTGTGATGTCATTCGATGTGAAGGACAGCAAAGTTCTCACTTATATGGGAACGAAAAGTGGACGTGATGAAGACAAGGCACAGGCTTTGGGACTTCACACGGCATATACTGAAAATGGTACACCTTACTATACTGAGGCCGCAATGGTGATAGAGTGCAAGATCATGTATGCTGCACCCTTTGATCCTCAGTACTTCAAGAGCGATGCACCCAAACGGATGTATGCAAACTTCCCTGCAGGCATACACTCAATGTATATCGGTGAGGTCGTTAATGCCTGGAAGAAATAAATGAAAGAATTGCTGTTTGTCTGCATTGGAAGCTTCTTTGGTGGTGGTGCACGCTATCTGGTCGGTAAAGCTGTTCAGTCGTTTGCTGCCGTAGCCTTTCCTTGGGGAACGATGGCAGTCAATGTTATTGGCTGTTTCCTGATTGGCTTACTGTCTGGACTATCACTTGGAGGACAGATTTCACCAACTACCAAGCTGGTATTGGTTACTGGCTTTTGTGGTGGCTTCACTACGTTCTCCACATTTATGAACGAGAACCTGCTGTTAGGCCGTGACGGAGCCATGCTTTCCGCTGTGCTATACACGTTGCTTAGCCTTGCCCTTGGGCTGATTGCCGTAATTGTTGGTTATCAAATTGTGAAGTAATGACATTACGAGAACTTATAAACTATGTAGATTCTGAGCTGTATAGCGATTCGCCGCTATATCAGAAACTGCGTGAGACTAAGCCTGAGTACGGTTCAAACAGGCATATTCAGGTGAATGTGGTGAATGGAGAGATAACCATTACCAACTGTCACATCGGCTCGTTGGGAGACATTATCACTTATCCCATCGATGTAGCCCCGAATCTGAACGTTTCCAAGACGCAGCTGCTCGATGCCATCCTACATGAGCTATCCTCTAATGGCTTCAGCGACTCTGAGGCATCTGATTTCTGGAGCGACTTTGACAATTTACAGAAAGCAAAGATTATTAGATAAATCGGAATTTATATGAATAGTAAAAGCGGCTTCATCACCATGCTAGGAACGGGCAATGCGCTCGTCACCCAATGCTACAACACCTGTTTCACGCTGCATAGTGCTTCAGGCGCACTGCTGCTTGTAGATGCTGGTGGCGGCAATGGCATTCTCCGCCAGTTGGAGAAGGCAGGCATCAGCTATGCCGACATTCATGACCTCTTTGTCACCCATGCCCACACCGACCATCTGCTTGGCTGCGTCTGGATGATGCGGATGGCACTCCAGTTCGGACATCCGCTCCGTGTGTGGAGCCATGAGAAAGTGCTCACCCTGCTTGCCGACATCTGTCATGCGATATTGCCGTCGAAAGAAGCGCAGGGCATCGGGACACTCGTCACGATGCACCGCCTGGAGGATGGTGACCGTTTCGAGGTGGGCGACATACGGTTGCAATGCTTCGACATCCATTCCACCAAGGAGCGCCAGTTCGGCTTTACAGCCATGATGCCCGATGGACAGCGGATCTGCTGTTTGGGCGACGAGCCGTTTAGCCCACTCTGCAAGCAATATGCCGAGAGTGCCGACTGGCTGATGAGCGAGGCTTTTTGCCTATACGAAGACCGCGAGCGCTTCCAGCCTTACGAGAAGCATCACAGCACGGTGCTTGATGCGGCACGTCTGGCAGAGGAATTGGGAATAAAGAACTTGATTCTGTATCATACGGAGGACAGGACGCTCGAAACGCGAAAGCAGAGATACACAGCCGAGGCGAAGACTGCATTCAGTGGCCACGTCTGGGTGCCGGATGATTTGGAAAGAATAACTTTATAAATTATAATTTGTAGAGATAATTGATGAAACATTTGACAAGCATAATAGATATAGAACGGACAATAGCGGATAACTGCTTGTGCCTTTTCTACATTAAATCTCCAGATTGCGGAGTCTGCAACGTCATGCTTGACAAAGTGGAGAAATTGGCGGATCAGTTCCCGTCTCTGACTTCTTTCTATACTGACATCACAGAAGAGCCTTTGATAGCTGGGCAATTCCTGGTTTATTCAGGGCCAACTGTATTGCTTCTGATGGATGGCAAGGAGGTATATCGTGGTTCCCAGTTCATTGATTTGGAGGAACTGGAATACAACATTAACCGATTTCAAAAGTTCTCAGAACAATGACAGACTTTGATTCCATCTGGCGCATGCAGGATGAAATCAGGACGGTGGTGAATGCCGTGCTGGGAGAAAGTATCTGGAACCTGAGCTATAATGAGCGACGGATGGCCATAGAATTGGAGTTGACTGAGTATCTGGAAGAGGAGGATGCCGATGCGCTTATCAATCAGTTTCCAGTTCCGACAGACTATGACGGTGTAGGCTCGAAGGGAACAAAGTTCGTGTTTTACATGTGAAAAGGGAACTCCCATTTTCTGAGAATTCCCTGTGTCCTTTTGAAAGGCATATGTAGAGGCAAAACGTGCTCTTTATCTGCGTCCGAAATGACCTGCATTCTTGCGTCCCTATGGTAGCAAGCGACCGGAGGTCGAGCGGCTGTGACCATGGCGTGGTGTATTGTTTGCCAAGGTGTGGTTTGTAATACCGTGACGCTTGTCAACTTTCACAGGAGCCTTTGGGTGATGCGGAGCAGGTGCAGGACCATGCTTGGCTATAGGAGCAGGTGCGGGCTTGTGCATGTGTGCATAGTGTGAGCCATGAACTCTGTTATGACCGCCACGATAGCTAACGAACACCTTTGGATGTGCATGGTAGAAACGGTCTCTGCCATAGTGAGAGTACACTGCGAATGTCCATCCACCAGCCTTCCAAGCCACAGGGCGATAGAAGTGGTTCAGAGCCACGTACTTGTCATACTGCCACGGAGTCAACACGAAACGGAGGTCTGCGTTGCGGCGATCCCACCAGATGCCAAACACGTCGCCATGTCCGTTCAGGCTCATCAGGTAGTCGAGGTTTATCTCGTAGACTGCCTCATACTGTGCAGCGGTGAGGTTGAGCTCGTAAGCCATCTTGTCAGAGAGGAAGAGGGCTTCGTTCTTTGCTGCATTATAGCTCATAGCGTTGGCCGAGATAGTCATTGCCATCATCATTGCCAGGATCATCAAACGCTTAGTGCTCACTATCGTTTTCTTCATATCTTTATCTCCTATCTTTAAATTGTTAGACATTTGTTTCTTATTTTCACTTCTTTGACGTAAAGGAGAGGGCGAAAAGTCCTGGATTATTCCTATAATTGAGGAGTATTTTCCCTAAATCGCACTGGGGAAATCCCCCGTGAGAAGCTTAAAGATTGTTGGAAAAGCGGGCGTATTGCAAAGAATCTGAGGATAATTCATTACCTTTGCACTCAAAATTCAAAGGATATGAAGGTAAAGATACAGACATTGTTGGGCGACATCGTAGTTCGCCTTTATGACGAGACTCCCATCCACCGTGACAACTTCGTGAAACTGGTGAAGGAGGGCTATTATGATGGTACACTGTTCCATCGGGTGATTAAGGACTTCATGATTCAGGGCGGTGACCCTGATTCGAAGGGTGCACCAGCTGGAAAGATGCTGGGTGTCGGTGGCCCTGACTATACGCTGGAAGCAGAGATTAAGGATGGCTTGTTCCACAAACGTGGTGCGTTGGCTGCAGCCCGTCAGGGTGACGAGGTGAATCCTGAGCGCCGTAGCAGCGGCTCACAGTTCTATATCGTCTGGGGACAGGTATACAACGAAGGGCAACTTCGCCAGTTCGCCAAACAGTTGAAGATGCAGAAGATTCAGGATGCTTTTAACCGACTGGCTAAGGAGCATCGTGACGAGATTATGCAGATGCGCCGTGAACGTAATCGTGTCGGTTTACAGGAACTTCAGGACAAACTCGCTGCCGAAGCAGAGAGTCAGGTTCAGGGTAATGGCCTGACTGATGAGCAGTTGAAGATTTACTCTACCATTGGAGGCACACCCCATCTTGACGGGCAATATACCGTATTTGGTGAAGTGGAAGAGGGCCTCGATGTCGTGGAGATGATTCAGGGCACAGCTACCGCACGTGGTGACAGGCCTGTTGATGACATAGAAATGCGGATTTCTGTTATTGAGTGATATGAGAAAAGCAAGCAGAGAGATGGATGCCGCCTTCGCGCTGGAGGTGTTGGATAAGGCTCCATACGTAACAGTTAGTTTCACACGACCTGACGGCACACCTTATGGTGTTCCTCTGTCATTGGCACATACTGACGAGAATACGTTTTACTTCCATTGTGCTATGGAAGGCGAGAAACTGGATTGCATTGCCGCCAATCCAATGGTGGCATTGCCCGCAGTCTGGAACGCACGGCTGTGGTAAAGATAACTCTCACCGCTCTTCCTACCGGAAAACGTAAGCAATACGATAAGCAGGGGGAAGAGATGAAATGGGGACGAATGGAATAGCGTTACGATGGCATGCTATAGACGTGGACGCTGGAGCCTTGGGCAGAGGGAAGGTAATTAATGCCCCACCAACACATCTGCAAGAGCACGAACGATACAAGCAATACCCACAGAGCGAGCTTCGGCTTGTTAGTGGGTATTTTTCTGTAATGCACATAGCCGAGATAGGCGAACCAGGTGATGGCAGCCCACGTCTCCTTGGGGTCCCACGACCAGTAGTGTCCCCACGCCTCCTTGGCCCATAGTGCACCGAAGAGCATACCGATGGTCATGAAAGCAAGGCCGACATAGACGAGATTATCCGTAATGTCGAATTCTTCGTCAGCAATGGTTTTCCGTTTAAAGAATAATAAGTACAAGGCCATTACTGCCGAGGCACCCAATACAGCGTATGCGAACATATAGACGATGACGTGTGGAGCGAACCAAGGGCTCTGCAGGGCTGGCATCAGTGTCTTGGAATGTATCTCCGGCTTGAATAGGTTGACGCAGATGAATACCAACGCAAGGACGGTAGAGAACGAGAGTATCCACTTATAACGCCAGCGGGAATAGACGATGATGCCCGCCAGCGGCAGGAAGAATGAATACCAAAGACGCGTTTCGCCCATCGTCCTTAACGGTGGACGCTCCAAGGAAATCCACATCATCAGGATAAAGCTGAAGAACACGACGAGTCCAGTGATAGTAGATGTATAGGCCAACATGGTCTTTTCACGCCATGCTGCCCAGGCACCTACGGCCCACAGCAGGACGGCTGCTATTGCGAAATATATAAAGTAACTCCAATCCATTGTTTACAAATTAATAACCCTGGCTTAGGCCTGCCCCTTATCAAGGGGCTTCAAACCTCCCTCCAAGAATAAACATACATACGGCCCCGGCGAGCATCATATAGATGCCCGTATATACTAACGGCAACCACGGGTCGCTTACCAGTTCCAGGATACTTGTCTGGCTCATGGCACCCATCTGCGTGTCATAGCCGTACTGGTAGATTTTCCAGCCGTCCACCTCGACGGGCTTGTTCACCTCGACGGTGGTCTGGATGTTCTTGCCTGTCTTTGTCAGAATCTGGATGTCAGAGGCAAAGCGGCGAGGAGAGCCGTCGTCGTAGGTCTCCATGATAAACTCCTTAAGTTCGATGGCGATGGGCATCTCCACAATCTGTTGTTGCGAGGTCAACGCACGCCATTCAGGCTCTCCCTTCACGGTAATCATCTTCAGTCGCTGCATGTCGGCATTGCCCAATGTGGCTGTCGTCATAGCAAGGAATAAACCGAGATGGTTCAGCAGAAAAGGTATATCACGCTTCCATTGAAAATGCAGCGTCCGTCGGAGGATGATCTGCCCGAGAATCACAGCAATATACACATAAATCAACACGAAAGGCCAGAACGACAGCATATTGTTCAGCCACACACCATTTACTTCTTGCCTCGTCAATCCCATGATAATAGTCAGCATGACGGCATAGACCAGCGCAGGTATCGCAGCCTTAAAGGTGCCGATGAACTGAAAGCCATACACCCGTTTGCGCAACAAGAAAATAATGGCAATAAGTACGAGGAATCCCGCCAGCACGATGCCGTTAACTGGCCAGCGGAAGGCATCCCAATCTACTGGGCCAACACTCAATTCGAGCATCAGTCCAGCAAAGATAAGGCCCCCTCCAATGAGGAAGCCTTCTTTCATTCCGTATGGTTTAGTCCACATCAGATTTCAATGAGTTTGCCATTCTTCTTGGCCTCGTCAATCCATTTCGGAACGATTTCGTCCAGGAACTTCTGCTTCTTCTCGTTCAGCTTCTGCATGTCCAGACCGATGGCCTGCTGAGCCTTGGCCTTTGTAGAGTAGTCGGGCACGGGAATCTCACCAGTATGTCCGTACTTAGCTGCTACGCGTGCAATCAGAATACGGGCCTCCTTAGAGTAGTCGATAGATGCTGCAAGCAGACGGATAACCTCCTGAGGTGCGTGGAATGTTGCACCATGAGAAGCAATTGAGTAGTCCCAACGCCACTGACTCTTGCGCAGCAGATTTTGTATCGGTTTTAGCTCGGCCTCGGTAGCACCCTTGTCGATGATGAACTTGGTCTCGAAGTGAGCACGAGCCAGTTCCTTCTCAGCACGGTTGCGTATCTCGGTACACTTGTCCTGACGCTCGTAGACGTTCTGGCGCAAGGTCTCTGCATCCTGACGGTGACAGGTCTGACAAGTACGATCGATATGTGCCAGAGGCGACATGATGTGGTGGTCGGAGAACTTAACACCACCCTCCTGCATGTAAGGCATGTGGCAGTCGGCACAGCTGACACCGCGCTGGCCGTGGATGCCCTGCTTCGACATCTCGTAGCCTGGGTGCTGAGCCTTCAGGATAGGCGTCTTGGAGATGGCGTGGATGTAGTCGTAGAAGCCGATGCTGTCGTAGTACTCCTCAGCAGCCTCCAGCGTCAGACCCTTGTCGTGGGGGAACATCAGGTAGTTGGCCTTGCCAGGATTGTTGGCATCGTCGGGCTTGATGAAGTAGTACTCCACATGGCACTGGGCGCACACCAGCGAACGCATCTCCTGATGAGTCTGCTTCTTCAGGTCGAGACCTCTGCGAGCGAACGCCTCATAGATAGCAGGACGTGCAGGGCGCAGATCCATAGTTGTAGCATCGTGGCAGTCAGAGCAACCCACAGAGTTGTGCATCTCGGCTCCAAGTCCGCTCCACTTGCCTTCATAAGCATAGTAGTTAGTGGGATCGAACACGCTCTTCTTGTCGCTCAGTTCGCGCATCATGCGAGGAACATCAGGACCCTTACAAGTCCAGCAGGTTGCTGGCTGCATGTCACCGTCGCCATCGATGCCTGGGTTACCGGTACGCAGAATCTTGCGCAGGTCTTCGATACAATGCTTGTGTCCGCGAGGGGTGTTGTAGTGGCGCGAGAAAGCATAGCCTGCCCACAGCACAACCATCTCAGGACGCTGCTCAAGCACGTCGACCTCCTCAGAACCGTTGTACTTCGACTCGAAAGAGGTATCCTCGGTCTGAGCCCATGTCTCGTACTCACGAGGATAATCGGCCTTGAACTTTTCGCTCTGAGCCACAATACTGTCTTCAAACACGGTGCGTTTGTTGTTAAACACACTTGCTACTTCGGCACGGCGCTCCATCAACGACGAGACGAGCAGTCCTAATACAAAGACTACTGCCATTGATCCTCCAAAGAGAATCCATCCTTGCCAACTCTTTAATTTCTTTGCCATAATATCTTTGTTTTTGTTATTTCGATGTTTCGATGCTTCCATATTTCGTCATTTTGCCAACATTCCCTGAAGCCAATCGGGCACTGGACTTGGCGGCAGAGGGGTAACACCCTCAGCATTCGGCGTGGCCATCAGCGAGTTCATACCGCTGTGAGGCACGTTGCGATGACAGTCCCAGCATACCTTGCCGCCTTTAGCCTGCTGCTGCATGTAGCTCATACGGCCCGTCTTCACGAACTCTGTATTCAACTGTTCATGACAACGGATGCAGTTGTCCATCACCACCTGCCCTGTCAGCGTCTCTGCCATAGGAGCCTGACGCTCGGCATGGGTCACAAAGTAGACCGTATGCTTCAGTCCGTCCATCGCCTTGAAGCCATACTTCAGGGCAAGATTCTGGTGGGGCACGTGGCAGTCGTTACACGTGGCGTCTCTTCCGTGTGAGGAATGGCTCCACGTGGCATAATAAGGTGTCATGATGTGGCAGTTGACGCAGGCCGACGGGTCGTCGCCCACGAAATAGGTATGCGCACGAAGCAGATACATAAACAATCCGCCAAGTCCACATACAACGCCAGCCACAACCAATAGGCCTATCTTTTGACGATAGGAGAACCAATCTCTGAAGGATAGTAGTTTGCGTAGATCCATATAGGTGTAGTTTGTGGCAAATATACGAAATATATTCAATATTTCCTAATAAATCCACGCTTCCTTAACAACATTTAAGGAGTTCGCATCTTTTAAGAGCCCCAAAAGATAGATATAATAATTCGTTTATCTATCAGGCGAGGCCGTTTCTGGTGCGGCAATGTATGCCATGTACCTTGGTTTGTCCTATAAAGATTATGTCATTAAAGAAATCAAAAACGGGCCCACCATATTTGAAATGGTGAGCCCGATTTCTAATTGCTAGATGCTATTCCTTGCCAACTCCCAGCCTCGTAGCATGGCGAACCAGTCGATAGACGATGTTCCATTTTCCTGTATCGCCATTGCCACGCCGACTGCCATCCAACGGCTTGGCTTATCCGATGGGATGCCTATCGGCTCGTCGGGGTCGATGCCGGTCAGACGGGTGACGTTCTGGACATAAGCTGACGTGTCGTTCTCGCACGACGGTGCCCAACGATTCACGATGCCTCGGATGGTGTAGAGACGGTACTTGTGGTAGTATGTGCGGGTAAGCAGATAGAAGGCTGCACGCCAGCCGTACTCTAACGATTTGAACTGCACAAAGGCGCGATCATTCTGCACCTCTGCCATACCTTTCCACTGATCCTTCGCTGTGCGACGGATGTTCAACGGGTTGTGATTACGAATTCCTCTTGGTAACATAACTCTTAATTCTTAACTATAAATGTCAGGTGTCAGGAGTTATAACTTTATAAGTTAGGGCAACTCCTGCACCAGTTTCCGATAGAGCCCATACTTCACTTTCTTAACGATGCCCTCGCTGACAAAGCGGTTGATGGCCTTCCATGCCGTTGGTTGCGAAGTACCGAAGCAGTCCACGAATTGTTGCGTTTTGAACTCATCGGGCAACTTACGGAAGCACTCGTCGTATCGGGTGGTGCGTCGACGCTGTACAAACTCCTTGTTCTGGTCGGCAAAGTAGTTGAATGCCATTTCGCCAAAGAAGAACT
>CAMUYR010000019.1 GCA_947164965.1 uncultured Prevotella sp.
TAGCACAACAGGTTTTGGTTCTGTTTGTGGTGGTTCGAATCCGCCTTGGACAACAAAAAACAAATCTCTAAAACAAACTATTATGGCAAACATTTTTTCATTAGAAGGTAAGAATGCCTGGATTACTGGCGCTTCTTACGGCATCGGTTTCAACATTGCTAAGGCATTTGTAGCCGCAGGTATCAAGAACATTATTTTCAACGACATCAACGAGGCTGCTCTTGAGCGTGGTCTGGCCAATTATAAAGAGGCAGGAATCACGAATGTAAAAGGCTATGTCTGCGATGTGACGGACGAAGTGGCAGTAAAGGCTCTCGTAGAGAAGATTCACGCTGAGGTTGGTCAGATTGATATCCTTGTAAATAACGCAGGTATTATCAAGCGCATTCCAATGCACGAGATGAAGCGCGCTGAGTTCCAGCAAGTCATTGATGTAGATCTCGTTGCTCCTTATATTGTTAGCGCAGCTGTTATTCCTGAGATGATGGAGCGTCGTGAAGGTAAGATTATCAACATCTGTTCGATGATGTCAGAGCTTGGTCGCGAGACTGTATCTGCTTATGCAGCAGCCAAGGGTGGACTGAAGATGTTGACACGCAACATTTGTTCAGAGTATGGTGAGTATAATATCCAGTGTAATGGTATTGGCCCGGGCTACATCGCTACTCCACAAACTGCACCTCTTCGTGAGAAGCAACCCGATGGAAGCCGTCACCCATTTGATTCTTTCATCTGCGCAAAGACACCTGCTGGTCGCTGGCTCGATCCAGAGGAGCTGGGAGGACCCGCTGTATTCTTGGCATCACATGCTTCCGATGCTGTAAATGGACATGTGCTTTATGTGGATGGTGGTATCTTGGCATATATTGGCAAGCAGCCTAAATAAGAAAAAACGAGATAAAATAAATAGGCTTCCCTGAGGAAGCCTATTTTCTTTTTTACTTACAAAGAGCAGATTACTTAACAGCGTCAGCGAGCTCAGCACCAGCCTTGAACTTAGCAACCTTCTTGGCAGCAATCTTAATCTTCTGCTTGGTAGCGGGGTTGATACCTTCGCGAGCGGGCTTCTTGGTAACAGAGAATGTACCGAAACCTACGAGCTGAACCTTGTCACCCTTCTTCAGAGCCTTCTTAATAGCTTCTACTGTGGCATCAAGAGCCTTCTTTGCGTCAACTTTGGTCAGACCAGCACCAGCTGCAATCTGCTCAATTAATTCTGTTTTGTTCATAATGTTTTTTTTTAAAAAATGAAATATAAATAGTTTAAAGTCTGATTTTCACACGCAAATATAAGGTAAAGTATTCAGAAAACAAACAAAAAAGCGAAAAAATTGCATTTTTTAATAAAAAAAAGTGTGTATTAGCCCATTTCCTGCCTTTAAAAAGATATTTTTTAGTAATTTTGCGGGCAAAATAGAAGAAATCGACAAACAACATTTGATAAAATAAAGAATCTTAAGAATAATGATTAATATGCCTCCCATGACCAAGAACTTGCTCATCGTCAACTTTTTGGCGTTTGTGGCAACGTGGGTTCTTCAGCGTAGTGGAATTGACCTCACTTCGCTCTTAGGTTTACACTTTTTCTTGGCTAGCGATTTCCGCCCTTATCAATTCTTGACCTATATGTTTTTACATGGCGGCTTTACACACCTCTTTTTCAATATGTTTGCGTTATGGATGTTTGGTGGTGTGATAGAACGCGTGTGGGGTTCAAAGAAATTCCTTTTTTATTACATTGTGTGTGGACTTGGAGCAGGATTCATTCAGGAGTTGGTGCAGTATGCAGACTATATGATCCAAGAAATTCCATCCTATCAATATGTTAATGCTGGTGGTATACAGATGACAACGGAAGCCTATATTAATTTATGGACTACCATAGGAGCATCGGGGGCTGTTTACGGTATTCTGTTGGCTTTTGGTATGATCTTCCCCAACGAGCGTCTGTTTATCATCCCCTTCCCATTCCCCATTAAAGCCAAGTGGTTGGTGGTGGGCTATATTGCTATTGAGTTGTTCTCGGCAATGAGCGGTCCTGGCGATGGAGTAGCTCATATGGCTCATTTGGGAGGTATGTTGTTTGGTTTCCTGCTGATACGTTATTGGCAGAAGCATCCCGACTCAAGTCAGCGATTTGGACGTAGTAAAGGGCAGGAATTTTTCGATAATTTGAAACGCAGGTTCGACGAGCGTCAGAGAAATAATCAGATGAAAGCTGAACAGACGAATCGTCGTGAGACTGATGAAGAGTATAATGCCCGTCAGCGACAGAATCAGGAGGAGATAGATGCGATTCTCGATAAGATACGAAAGAGTGGATATGACAGCTTAACTAAGGAAGAAAAACAAAAGTTGTTTGACCAAAGCCATAAATAGTGATTAAAAAACTCAAAAAACTAACTGTTCAGATGATAGCTGGTGCCAATATGGCTTCAGTTGTTGTGATGTTATTAGTGGGTTTTAGCGATAGGCTGAATCCAACAGATCACCCTTTATTATCTACTATGGGTATGACGTTCCCGTTCTTCCTGTTGATTAATTTGGCTTTTCTTTTCTTTTGGCTTCTTTTCAAGTGGCGTATGATATGGATTCCTGTGCTTGGTTTCCTTTTTGCGTATGTACCTATTAATATATATATGCCCCTGAATACCTCTACCGATGTGCCGGAAGATGCCATTAAGTTAATATCCTATAATGTGTGTTGTTATGGAGGTAATTATAAATATGAAGATGGTTTTAAGGCGGTTAATCAATATTTCTGTGATGAAAATCCGGATATCATCTGTGTACAGGAAGATATAGACTCCTGGCGGCGTTACATTTTCAACGAATATAAGAAGAACTTTCCTTATAACGACACAGCTGTAATTGCTAATAATTCAAAGAGTTTCAATGCGCTGGGGATTCATACTAAATTTCCAATCATTAAGCGCGAGCGTATAGATTATGTGTCGCGAGCCAATGGCAGCGTAGCTTGGTGGCTCAATGTAAAAGGTGATACGGTGATTGTAGTTAACAACCATTTTGAGAGTTGTCATCTGAACGAAGAGGATCGTAAGCAGTATCGTCATATTCTGAAAGGTGAAATGTCACGTGATTCAGCACGGGCAGAATCTAAGTTGTTGCTGATTAAATTGGCTGAGGCAAATGCTAAGCGAGCGCCTCAAATCCGTAAGGTACTTAGTTATGTGGAAGAGCACGGACAGTACCCTATTATAGTGTGTGGTGACTTTAATGATAATCCTATTTCCTATTCACGGCATCAGATGAGTGAGAAGCTGCGAGATTGTTACGTGGAAACGGGTAGGGGTATCGGTTTGTCATATAATCAGAAAGCCTTCGCGTTAAGAATAGATCATATTTTCTGTTCGCAAAATATTCAGCCCTATAATTGCTATATTGACAGCAAAATGGATGCCAGTGACCATTATCCTGCGATTTGTTGGTTAAAAATAGGTCGAAATGAAGGAAAAAAGAACGAAAATCGCTGATAAATTTCCGTATGTGAAAAATAATGAGTATATTTGCAGGCTAAAAATAAGAAACAATAAAATTAAATAACATAATAAACAAAATGCAAAACAAAGGAATTGTAAAATTTATCGCAATCGTTTTGATTCTCGTTTGCTGCTTCTACCTTTCCTTCTCATTTGTGACACGCCACTACGAAAGTAAGGCTGCTGCTATGGGAGAAGAAGCTGGTCAGGAGTATCTGGATTCAATCATGAACGAAAAAGTGTACTGTGGAATTTATTCATTCAAGCAGTGCCGCGAGATGGAGATTGGCCTTGGTCTTGACCTGAAAGGCGGTATGAACGTTATTCTTGAGGTTTCAGTACCCGATGTTGTCGACGTGCTGGCTGACCACAAGACGGATGCTGCCTATAAGAAGTCGATGGAAGAGGCAAAGAAGGAAGAAGAGACAAGTCAGGACGACTTTATCTCGTTGTTTGTCAAATATTGGAAAAAGAACTCCAATGGTCGCCCCTTGGCAGCTGTGTTTGCTACTCAGCAGATGAAGGGTAAGGTGAGCACTCAGTCAACCGACTCAGAGGTTGAGAGCGCTTTGCGTGCTGAGGTTCAGTCGGCTGTGGATAACTCATTCAATGTAGTTCGTAACCGTATTGATAAGTTCGGTGTTGTTCAGCCTAACATCCAGAAACTGGAAGGTCAGAGCGGACGTATCATGGTAGAAATGCCTGGTATAAAGGAGCCCGAGCGCGTTCGTAAGTTGCTTCAGGGTTCTGCTAACCTCGAGTTCTGGGAGACATATAACTCACAGGAGATTTATCCTCTGCTTGCTCAGTTGAATCAGAAGTATGCAGCTCTTGGTGGTAATGCTGTTGCTGATACTACTGCTGTTGCTGCTGCTGATACTGCAGCTGTCGATACAACTTCTGCTGCCGCTGCTGCCAACGATTTGGCTGCAAAGTTAGCTGCTGGCAAGAAGGCCGATAAGGCTGCCGATGCTGCTACGAAGGCTGCTGCCTTGAAGCAGAATCCGCTGTTTGCTGTGTTCCAGCCCATTCCACAGGGTCTGGCTATCGTTGGTTATGCTAATGCTCGTGATACTGCTGATGTCAACAAGGTTATCTATTCTGATATTGCAGCTAGCGTATTGCCTGCTGAGTGTAAGCTTCGCTGGGGTGCAAAGGCAGAGGACTTCGGTGGCGAGAATACTCGTGGCGACGTGTTCGCTCTGTATGCACTGAAGGTGACTGAGCCTAATGGACGTGCTCCGCTGGAGGGTGATGTGATCACTTCTTCAAAGGATGATTTCGATCAGATGGGCCATCCTTCTGTTTCAATGCAGATGAACTCAGACGGTGCTCGTCGTTGGAGCCAGATTACCAAGCAGAACATCGGTCGTGGTGTAGCTATTGTTTTGGATGATGCTGTTTATTCAGCTCCTCGTATCCTGACTCAGATTGACGGTGGTAACTCGCAGATTACGGGTAACTTCACGATTGAGGATACTAAGGACTTGGCTAATACGCTGAATTCAGGTAAGATGCCTGCTCCTACTCGTATTGTACAGGAGGAGGTTGTAGGTCCTTCACTGGGTGCTCAGTCTATTCGTCAGGGTGTCATCTCGTTCATCGTAGCTTTTGTGCTCCTGATGGTTTACATGATTATGCTGTATGGCTTCATTCCTGGTATTTTAGCTGATATCGCCCTGTTGTTCAACTTGTTCTTTACTCTGGGTATTCTGACGTCATTCCAGGCTGCATTGACGATGCCTGGTATTGCCGGTATCGTGCTGACGCTCGGTACTGCTGTGGATGCTAACGTGCTGATCTACGAGCGTATCAAGGAAGAGCTGAAACGTGGTTTGGGTATGAAGGAAGCTGTGCAGAAGGGTTATTCTAACGCCTTTAGCGCTATCTTCGACTCGAATGTGACGTCTCTCATCACAGGTTTCATCCTGTTGTTCTTCGGTACAGGTCCTGTTAAGGGTTTCGCTACCACTTGGATCATTGGTATCTTCTGTTCATTCTTCACCGCAGTATTCCTGACTCGTCTGGTTTACGAGAACCGTTTGAAGAAAGACAAGTGGCTTAACCTCACCTTTGTGACTGGTTATTCTAAGAACCTCATGCAGAATGCTAAGTATAACTTCATGGGTATGTACAAGAAGTCGTTTGCAGTTTGGGGTGTTCTTGCTATCTTCTTCATTGGCTGTTTCTTCGTTCGTGGATTGAGCCAGAGCATTGACTTTACCGGTGGTCGTAACTATGTTGTTACACTTGACAAGGAGACTCACGTGGAGGATGTTCGTCAGGCATTGGCTGGTGCATTCGTTAATACTGTTGGTGAGAATGCTGGTAAGGAGGCTAATACTTCTGTTATCGCTTTGGGTACTGATGGTAAGACCATCCGTGTTTCTACCAACTGGGATATTGAATCGAACAATCCTAATGTTGACGACGAGGCAGAGACTATCCTTTACAATGCTTTGAAGAAGGGTGGCTTTGTTAGTCAGGATAACGTTGAGGCTTTCAAGAATCCAGATGTACGTCAGGGTGGTTCTATCATTAGTTCTGCAAAAGTAGGTCCTGCTGTTGCTAAGGATATTACTTATGGTGCTATCATCAGCGTTATTATCGCTCTTATTGCTATCTTCCTCTATATCCTGCTTCGTTTCCGTAATGTGGCTTACTCTACAGGTGCTACTGTTGCGTTGACACTCGATGCATTGGTAGTAATCGGTATGTATTCTGCATTGTGGGGTTGGGTTCCTATGTCATTGGAGATCGACCAGGTGTTCATTGGTGCTATCCTGACTGTGATAGGTTACTCTATTAATGATAAGGTGGTGGTATTCGACCGTATTCGTGAGAACTTCCAGCTTTATGGAAAGCGTGACCGTCAGCAGTTGTTCAACGACTCTCTGAATCAGACCTTGGCTCGTACAATTAATACTTCAGTTACTACATTGCTCGTATTGCTGTGTATCTTCATCCTTGGTGGTGACTCTATCCGCAGCTTCTCGTTCGCAATGATTCTGGGTGTTATAGTAGGTACGCTTTCGTCACTGTTCATCGCTGCTCCTACGGCTTTCCTCGTGATGGGTCGTACTATCCGCGAAACAGATTCTGACGTTGTAAACGCATAAAACATCATACAATAAAAAGCGACCTGCTTCATTCGAAGTGGGTCGCTTTTCTTTTGGGATAAATATAAATCTAGATGATGTAATCTCTAGAAATATTAGTTGAAATAATAAAGGAAAGATGCAATTCCCTCCAAAGCAGGCTTGCGCTGACATTCAATCTCAATCACGAACTTGATCTCTGCTTTACAGATTCCACGCAAATTCTGTATATTGTGTAGTTTAGTGACCAGACGAACACGACTGCCTGTGATAACAGGCTGGCCAAAACGCATGTCGTTCATGCCGTAGTTTACTAGCATCTTGATGTTGTTCACTTCAATAATCTGGTCCCACATATATGGCAGCAGACTGAGTGTCAGATAACCGTGAGCAATCGTACTCTTGTAAGGACTTTCTTCCTTGGCACGCTCAACATCAACATGAATCCACTGATGGTCCAGCGTGGCGTCTGCAAACAGATTTATACGTTCTTGATCCACTTGAAGCCAGTCTGAGGCTCCTAACTCTTCGCCCAGATGAGCGGCAAACTCGTCGTACGAGTTAATGACTAATTTTCCCATTTTTCTCTTTTTTGGATGTTTTCTGCTGCAAAGGTAATCATTTTCCAGAAAAAATGATTATCTTTGCACTCGAAATCCGTTGCCCTGATAGTTAAATGGATATAACAAGGTCCTCCTAAGACTTAGTTCCGCGTTCGATTCGCGGTCGGGGTACTGAGTGAGAAACCGATATCGGCTTCTCACTTTCTTTTTCTCCGTACCCTCGTAACTTGTTGGTTTCTTGGAAGATGAGGTCGAGCACTTGGTTGTACTCAGTAGTTCGATATTTTTCTCCGTCAAACTGAATTTTCCCCGGAAATATCGAACTTAATATCTTACACTTGACTTTTGCCGGTGCATTTTTCATAAAGTTTCCTAAATTTGCTATTACATTCATCGAGTAATCGACCTTATCTTTTAATTCTTTGGTGTCTGCCTGGAGCAGAGTTATACGCTCTTGGAGTGATTTAATTTGCTCTCCATATCGCTTAGTTATACGAGCGTAAGCCTCCTGGTCGAGCAAACCTTCGCAGAATTTGTCATCAGCACCATTAAGTAGTACCTCTACTCGTTCTATTTCCTTACGTAGAGTCTCAACCTCTTTTTGAATGTCTTGCTTATGTTCGCCTCGTAAGTCTTGCAACACCTCGGTGTAAAGGTCTAACACTTCTTTGTTGGGTTTAAGCCCTCCTACCCAATCTGCAAACTTATCGTTAACATAGTCAGCTGGTTTGCGTAAGTGCTTGCCATTGTGACAGCAATTATAATATTTGTATTTGCCTCCTGCTGCTCCTGTGCTTGTAGCTCCCGTCATAGAGTAACCACAAATAGGACACACTAAAAACTTGCGGAGATATAGGTCCGGGTCGATAGCCTTACTTAGTTTTGGCTCTTTCTTTCGTTTGCCATCGAGTATGTCTTGTACCTTTTTGAATGTTTCTTCGTCAATGATGGCATCGTGTAATCCCTTAACTATCTGCTCCGGGTCATCCTTGTAGGCAGGTACTCTAATGAATCCTATGTAAAATACATTACGAAGCAATCGGTAAAAAGCATCTTTTGGTATTTGGGGACAGAGCCTACGTCTAATGCTGTTAGGAACCTCAATACCTTTGGCAACCTCATGGAAAGCTTTGCTAATGATTTTTGCTACAGCTTCATCTATCTCGACATATGCTTGTCCATCTTCAGTCCTGCGATTGATGTAACCTCGTGGAGCTCTATTTGCACACCTGCCTTTGAGTAATGTGCCCCGTATACCTTCCTTTGTCCTACGAGAAATCTTATTATCTTCCGCATGAGCAGTGCCACAATAGACACCCAAGAGTGTTGACCAATCTGGTCCCTCAAAGTCAATAGGAGACTCTAATGCATTAATCTCAATCCCTAATTCATCATAGAACTTGCGCTTGTAGGTCGTTGCGAACTCAAGGTTACGTGAATATCTATCCCAACGTAAAAACAATACCTTGTCAACCTCGTGTTTGTGTTTTCTGCAATAGTTATAGAGTTGTTTAAACTTTGGTCTTCTAAGGTCGTGATGCTTGGCTGTATAATCCTCGTTATAGGGTTGTTCTTCGCCAACGATATTATAGCTATGGTTCTTGCAATATTCTCTTAGAGCCCTCTCTTGCATTTCTAATGAGCAACCGTCAGCTTGTTCGTCTGTGCTGACCCGACAGTACAAAATAGCATTCATTTTAATTAATTTTTAAATACATTATTATTAACTTCAAGTTGGAGACCTCCTATAAAATATAGGTACTCTCGAATTTTCTTTATCTCTTCATCTTTATACTTTCTTTCACCTCCATTTAAAACTTTCCTACAATTATCTATCGTTATCATTTTTTTTTATTTTTATGCTGTGCCTCGCTCGGCACTTATTTTTCATCCTGTCGACTTGGATTCATTACAAATATACATAAAAAATGTTAAATGAAGAAATTTTGAAAGAATAAATTTAGATGAGGCTTTGACATTTGCGTATCGTGTTGACGCTCGTGCCTGTAATTTTGGAAATATTGCGGAGGCTGATGCCCTTACGTAGTAGGCGTATTTCCTCGGCGTACTGCTCTCTCATATCTGTCTCGCTCTTGCGGTAGCCTTCCTTACGTCCTACCTTGCCACCATTGGCTCGGAAGTTCTTATAGCCACTCTCGACACGTTCACGGATGGTCTTACGTTCCATCCTTGCAACCTCGGCAAGTATTGTTATCAAAAATTGACTCATGGGGTTGACCTCGCCGCTTTCAGTCAGCGTCTCAATGCCGTAGTTCTGAATATAGAGACTGATGCCCAACCTATTGAACTGCTCGATGACTTCGAGGACTTGAAGTGTGTCACGTCCGAGTCGGCTGAGTTCGGTCACCGCCACCTTATTAATATTATGTGCCTGTACATACTCTATCATCCGAGTGAGTTCCTTTCGCTCAGCATTGGCTTTGGCTCCACTGATTTTCTCACAGAAGCTGGCCGAAATACTCCACTCGTTGCGCTGGGCGAGGGCTGTTAGTTCATTCACCTGACGTTCATAGTCCTGGACGTTTGTACTGACACGAGCAAAAATGCAAATTCTTTCCATAATTGATATTATACGTTAATTTATTACACTGCAAAGATACAAAAAAGTTAAGAACCGACAAAATTTTAATTAACTTTTTTCTCAATTATTATTAAAATATTTGGTTTTAAAAACAATTCTACCTATATTTGCACATATATTCAGAATGTATGAAGATACTTGCAGATAATGTTAAACGAATATGTAGGGAGCAAGGCAAACAACTGAAAGACCTTGCAGCCGACATGGGGATAGACCCTGCATCCCTTACACGAGCACTGAATGGTAACGCTCGCCTTGATACGATAGAGAAGATAGCGACAGCTTTAGGGGTATCTATGAAATCACTATTTGAGCCTTTGAATGATGTCGAAGGGTATATTCGCATTGGCGAGCGTGTGTTCCAATTCAATAGCAAGCAAGAATTACTTAATCTTATAGACCTATGATGAATTCAAAGAAGAAAGTCTTGATTAGTATATGGTGGCTTTTGCAACTATGTGGATTAATCTTTGGCACGAGGCACTTAGGTCATTTGCTTGTTGATATATTGTTGCTCTCATCAATAGCCGGGTTTGTATTTGGCAAGCGTAAGACAGCTATTAAAGCTTCAATTGGTTTAGCCGCATATTCTGCTTTAACTTTAATTTTTGCTTTCTTGTTATGTTACTTCCTTATAATGGGATTAGGTTCTTGGCTCATGACAGCAATAATTCTGATAGTTGCAATTATAAACCTCATAATATCCTTTTGGACTATTAAGACGTTAAACAATAATCTTTTATATTAGACTAATACAAAAAAGATGTATCAATGATTTCATTCTATAGATTTCATTGATACATTTTTAAAATGATACAAAACCCTTATAGATACTAAGGTATATAACCAAATGGCTATATCTGATAGGGTGGGTTGTTATATACCTATGAGCGACCTAATAGATGCTTCCAACTCACATCTATCTTGCGACTTTGAAAGCGGATAACACTACCCAAGAAATGAAAGAACATATCTTCGAGGATAGCCTCATCAAATAAGATGAGTGGTGTGTATTTGATGCCACTACGTTCGACATAGTTCTTGATATCCTCTGAGTTTAGATGTACCTCTGTGCGATAGAGCCTTTTTGGATTGCCGTAATATTCCAAAATATATCGTTTGTCTGAGGCATTGGTGATTTCCGCAGCCTTGTCATAGGTAAGTATTGTTATTCCCCGGCTTTTATCTTTAATGGCGTTTCGTTGCTTGATGTTAACGGTCTTATACTTGTCTTGTTTGTTGAGGCTGCCGCTGTTAGTGTAGGATATTTCTACCCTGTCCTCGTCTCTGTCAGTGATGCGCTTACCATTTAGAATGGTTGTGATGTCCTTCCTGCGTAAGTAAGTCCTAACAAGCGGGCTAACGCTAAATGGTGTATCAAGTGCAAGGTCAAGGCTCGTTACGTTATGGAACTCTAAACCTAACTTCTGTTCAATATAGGTCAGATAATACATATCCTCTGAGTATAATGTCTCATTGTTGAGGCTAAGCCATACCTTCCTGTTGCCGTTGGTATGGGTGTTGTTATCTATGATACCTCGTGCAAGGTTGAACTTTATGACTCCCCACTCAATATCACGTGTGCCATTATCTAACCGGATGGCATAGACGTTATCAAAGTATCTACCCTCTATTCTGTATAGTTGGAACTCGTCCATATCAAGATACTCTCCATAATCGAGGGTTTGGAGTTGTTCGTAATAGTGTGGATGCACGACCTCGTAACAAAGGCTCACTGCATCAAGTTGAATAGGTCTGTTACATACTCGTTTCATTGTTTTGGTTATTACTGTCGTTATTTTCCGGGCGATATGGTATCGTTGCCCAATACGCTTTCATTGCGTCACTAATGGCCTGCTTATGGCTATCTGACATAGTGCGGCCTTTTAATTTTTGGCTGATGCGTGATTTGGTAGCATCATCAAGATTACGAAATTGTCTTTCCATATATGTTTGTTTTAATATAAATATTAGGTACAATCAAAAAAGTAGGTGTAGTAAAAGAAAAATATTCATAGGTTTATTGGCAAAATAAAAAACTATCTGTTTCTTGGTTACTATACTAATAGATATAATAAGGTGTATGGGTTATCTACGTCATACACCTCTATTTATGGGAGTTGGCATAAAAAGGCCATTACGACCGGTGCCGGTTTCTT
The DNA here is from genome assembly GCA_947164965.1 of uncultured Prevotella sp. Taxonomy (GTDB): domain Bacteria; phylum Bacteroidota; class Bacteroidia; order Bacteroidales; family Bacteroidaceae; genus Prevotella. The sequence continues at coordinate 11,923 of CAMUYR010000019.1, forward strand.
CCCGTTTTTCTTATTCTCGTCTTATTAGATGTGGTTTTGTTGGGTCGGGAATGAATTCCCTAAGTGCCCAAATCTTATCGAGGTCTCTTAGGAAAGAGTTCGAGAATAGTTGCGTTAGGGGTACTACCGAAGAAATCTCCATTATAAATACTAACTCTTGGTAAAACCGAGAGTTAAAACGCTGATACGGATGCCTTTAATATGACGAATAGCATCGGTACAAGCTATTAATGTGGCACCTGTTGTACAAATATCGTCAATCAGCAGTACGTGCTTGTTCTCAAGGGGAGTTCCGTTCTTTAGCACAAACATGTCGTTGACGTTTTCCTGTCGCTCTTGACGACTTAGCTTGGTCTGACTCTGTTGGAAATGTTTACGTTTAATGATATTTTTGGCAATTGGCAATCTTGTAATGTCCTTGATGCCTATTGCCAGTTGTTCACTCTGGTTATATCCTCGTTGCCGCATTCTTTTCCTGCTTAATGGTACAGGCAGCAGGACGTCGACATCATCAAAGAAATGTGCCAGTTGCATTTCATTTGCCATTAGGCGTCCCAGATCCTCACCGATATCAGGTCTATCATGGTATTTCAGTTCGTATACCATTTGTGCCATTTCCGAATGAGGTTCATAAAAGATAAGGGCTGCTGCGTTTTTAATAGGTGTCAGATGCCAAAACAATTGTACCATTGGGTTGTCGTCGGGTGTAAACTGATAAGTGGTACGCGGCATGTGAAGAACGCATACCGAGCATAGGGAACGTTCAGTGGCTTCCAATCGCCTGCCACACACCACACAATGGCGTGGTGATATGAAGTCGAGTAGTTTAGTCCACCATAGTCCCTTCATATTCTTCCTCTATATCCTCTACATTCAAGCATTGACGGATGATGTCGAACGTAAAGCCTCGTCCTAGCGCAAAGCGTATCAGCTTTTGGTTCAATTCATAATCGCTTTGGGCTTTTGTCGACTTGCGTTTCTGTTTCAATAATGGTTGTAGAACGGTGAGATATTCCTCGTCGTCGACATCATCGAGTACGCGCTGACGGATGTCGTTATCAATACGCTTTTGCCAAAGAGCCTGTTCTACCTTGCGGCGTCCCCATTTGTTATAGCGGATCTTATCTTTGACGAAAGCACGTGTGAAGCGTTCGTCATCTACATAATGTTCCTTTACCAGGCGTTCCATCACCCGAGCCTGTGCTTCCTCTGGCAGTTCCCAGCGGCGCATTTTCTCTAGCATTTCCCATTGGCAATGCTCTGCCTGAGCACATAGGGCCGCCAGCGTCAAATAGGCATCTTGTTCTGTTTTCATTGTTTCTCAGTCTTCAAAGCTCTCATCATTCGTTGTTTGCCGTATTGATCCTTTTTGGTTTCAATGTTGTGGTACGACATCTTACTTAACATATGTTGGAGGGGCTCTTCATAGATGGGGTTGATTTCAAAGTAGAGCCATCCCCCTTCCTTCAAGGCTTTTTGTCCGTATTGGGCTATAGCGCGATAGAACAACAAAGGATCGTTGTCTGGTACGAACAGCGCCAGATGAGGCTCATGATTCAATACGTTGGATTCCATTGTCGCGCGTTCCTTATTACATATATAGGGGGGATTGCTGACGATGAGGTCATAAGCCTTCTCCCCGTTCTCTTCAAGAAGAGAGGGTGATGGGATATTGAGGACATTAACCTGTTCAAACGACACATGAACATTGGCCCGTTTGGCATTCTCACAAGCCACCTCCAATGCTTCAGCTGAGATATCCCATGCCGTTACTTCTGCCTCATATAACTCTGCTGCCAGTGTGATACCGATACAACCACTCCCCGTTCCAATGTCCAGCAACCTCATAGGGTGACAGCCCCCTTGTGAGGTAATCCATTGGCAAAGTTCTGCCGTTTCGGGGCGAGGAATCAACACATGCTCATTGACTAGAAATGTTCGTCCACAGAAGTCGGCATATCCCAAAACATACTGAACAGGTTCGCCTTGAAGTAGTCTCTGTGCGATTTCCTCTAATTCTGTTTGGTCGTCTGCAGATAATTGTGTATCTTTGCCGAGGTAAATGTCTGACAACGTCAGCTTAAAGCGCTCCTCATACGTCATTCGGGCAATGGCCTTAGCCTCGCCCTCAGTATAGATTTGCGCCAGCTGACGCCACAGTTCATTGTAATTCATAGTGCAAAATTAAACATTTTATGGAAAACAGCCAAATAATCATTGACGAAAAATATATGCGACGCTGCATTCAACTGGCAGCTAACGGTATTCAGGGTGCTCGGCCCAATCCTATGGTGGGGTCAGTTATTGTTGCCAATGAACGGATTATCGGTGAGGGCTATCATGTTCGTTGTGGTGAGGGGCATGCAGAGGTAAATGCCTTTGCCAGTGTTAGCCCGGAGGATGAATCCCTGCTAAAAGACGCCACAATCTACGTATCGTTGGAACCCTGCTCGCATTATGGCAAGACGCCGCCTTGTGCTGATTTGATCATAAAGAAAGGTGTACGACGTGTTGTCGTGGGTTGCATCGATCCCTTTGCAGAAGTGCAGGGGCGAGGTATCCAGAAGATTCGTGAGGCAGGCATTGAAGTTGTTGTTGGTGTGTTGGAAGATGAATGTCGGTGGTTGAATCGTCGATTTTTCACTTTCCATTCCATGCATCGCCCTTATATCATATTGAAGTGGGCACAGACAGCCAATGGATTTATTGATGACCATTTCCAACCTCTATTGATTAGTAACGAACAGACGCAGATGATTTCTCACCAGTTACGTGCAGAGGAAGATGCAATACTTGTAGGACATACCACATTCAATCGGGACCAGCCTTCGTTAAATGTGCGTCATTGGCACGGTCCAGATCCCAAACGAATAGTACTGACTCGTAACCGTCCTTTGACACAACTGATAGACGACCTTTATCAGCATGGCATTCAGTCGCTGATTGTCGAGGGTGGTCGGCAGACTCATGAGTCGCTTATGAAAGCTGGGCTGTGGGATGAGATTCGCGTAGAAACCGCTCCTGTTACGGTGACAGACGGTACTCCGGCACCTAAATTGCCTGTTGAGGTAAGAGTACGCTCGCAACAGATATATGAAAAGAACGAGATTGTAATCTACACAAGACAATAAACCTTTCCTTTGATGGGGTTGGGGGGCTTACTTCCTGCCGAAATCTGCAGGAACTTCACCCCACTTCTGTGTTTCCCACTTTATGATGGGATTGCGCCATTGGTGAGTCTGTAGCCAGCGTTCGGCACGAGCGATAATCTGATAGAGCTGCTCCGTTTGTGGAGTACGCTCTAATTTTGTCTTACATTGGCGCTTATTGACCCAAAGGATGGCGTTATAGGAGTCTGAATAGATGGTTTTATCGTGCAAACCCTGTTGTTGCATCAATGCCAAAGCATGTACAATAGCCAAAAATTCCCCGATATTATTCGTACCTTTCACTGGGCCGAAATGAAACACTCGGGCACCAGTGGCTAAATCGATAGCTTGATATTCCATTGGACCCGGATTCCCGCTGCATGCAGCATCAACAGCCCATGCGTCAGCCCGTACTTCCAAAGGTAATGGAAGTACGGTGTCATGACGGTTTGTTGGGGGATTAGTAATTTTCAATTTTCAATTATCAATTGTACTACATGCGTTCGGGGACTTCGATGCCCAGGAGACTCATGCCGTTCTTGATGATTTTTGCCACGTTCTTGGCCAGCATCAGGCGAATAGCCTTCTTCTGTTCATCGGATTCATTGAGGATTGAGTAATCGTGGTAGAACTGATTAAACACCTTGGTAAGCTCGTAGCAGTAGTTTGCGATACCGCTTGGAGAATAATCCTTACCAGCCTGCTCTACGGCAGCACCGAACTCGTTCATCTTCTGAACCAGCTCCACTTCCTTCTCAGCAAGAGCAACCTGAGCTGCAGCTGGCTTCAAGCCCTCAGCCTCAGCCTTGCGGAGAATAGAGCGGATACGAGCATAGGTATACTGGATGAAAGGACCTGTATTACCGTTGAAATCGATACTCTCCTCTGGATTGAAGAGCATGTTCTTACGAGCATCAACTTTCAGGATGAAGTACTTCAGGGCTCCCATACCCACGATACGGGCAATCTCACGGCGCTCCTCTTCGGTCATATCGTCGAATTTGCCCAGTTCCATCGAGGTTTTGTAAGCATCCTCAACCATCAGAGCCATCAGATCGTCAGCATCAACTACTGTTCCCTCACGACTCTTCATCTTACCGTTAGGCAGTTCTACCATACCGTAAGAGAAGTGAGTCAGTTCCTTACCCCACTTGAAGCCCAGACGATCGAGAAGGATAGAGAGTACCTGGAAATGATAGTTCTGCTCATTGCCTACTACATAGATCATCTTGTCGATAGGATAATCCTGGAAACGCATCTCGGCAGTACCGATATCCTGTGTCATATATACTGAAGTGCCATCTGAACGCAGGAGAAGCTTCTGGTCGAGACCCTCATTTGTGAGGTCAGCCCATACAGAATTGTCCTCGTGGCGCTCGAAGAGTCCCTTGGCGAGACCCTCCTCCACCTTTGCCTTACCCTTCAGATAGGTCTGGCTCTCGTAGTATATCTTATCAAACGATACACCCATCTTCTTATATGTCTCGTCGAAGCCGGCATATACCCAGTTGTTCATCTTCTCCCAGAGGGCACGAACCTCAGGATCGTTCTGTTCCCACTTCACCAGCATCTCGTGAGCCTCCTTGATGAGTGGAGCCTCCTGCTTGGCCTTCTCCTCGTCCATGCCTTGAGCCATGAGTTCCTTAATCTCCTCACGATAGTGCTTATCGAAGGCTACATAGTAGTCGCCAATCAGGTGGTCGCCCTTCTTGCCAGAAGACTCGGGTGTCTCGCCATTGCCATATTTCAGCCATGCGAGCATAGACTTACAGATGTGGATACCGCGATCATTTACGATATTTGTCTTCACCACCTTGTTACCATTTGCCTCCATAATCTGAGCCAAACTCCAACCCAGCAGGTTGTTGCGTACATGACCCAGATGCAGGGGTTTATTGGTGTTTGGCGATGAATATTCGATCATCACGAGGGGAGAGTTCTCATCAGCGATACGCTCACCATAATGTTCATCAGCATCAATGTCCTTTAGCATAGAAAGCCATGCCTCATCGGCAATGCTCAGGTTCAGAAAACCCTTTACCACATTATATTTGCTGATGGCCTCGCAGTTCTGTACCAGATATTCGCCCAACTCCTGACCAGTCTGTTCAGGACTCTTGCGAGCCATCTTGACAAAGGGGAATACCACGATGGTTAGACTACCCTCAAACTCACTACGAGTCTTCTGTATTTGCACCATCTTTTCGGGCACTTCTTGCCCGTAGAGTGCTTTTACCGCAGCCTGTGCTGCTGCCATTATCTGTTGTTCTATCTTCATATTCTTAACGTTAAGCGGGTGCAAAGGTACAAATAAGCGGGGAAAAAGCCAAAAGAATTTTGAGCTTTTTCCCCACCTTAATTATAAATTAGGTGTAATCTGTCGCCTTACAGCAGATTATCCTTCTCGATATCTTTGAAGTATTTGTAGGTAGCAACCTTCAATTCATCAGTAGCAGGTTCGTCAGCTACGATGATGCCGTGCTGATGCATCTGCAGGGCTGAAATTGTCCACTCGTGAGTAACAGCACCCTCAACAGCAGCTTTCAGAGCACGTGCTTTGTGATGACCGTTTACCAAAATCATAACCTCGCGAGCATCCATGACTGTACCTACGCCAACTGTCAGCGCCAACTTTGGCACCTTGTTGACATCGTTGTCAAAGAAACGTGAATTGGCAATGATTGTGTCTGTGGTAAGTGTCTTTACGCGTGTGCGGCTTGTCAGACTAGAGTAGGGCTCGTTGAAGGCAATATGTCCATCAGGACCGATACCACCAATGAAGAGGTCGATACCACCTGCCTCCTGAATCATCTCCTCATAATGAGCACACTCAGCAGCGAGGTCAGGAGCATTTCCGTTCAGGATGTGGATATTCTCCTTGGGGCAGTCAATGTGATCAAACAGATTACGAGCCATAAACGAGTGGTAAGACTCGGGATGCGACTCGGGCAGATTAACATACTCGTCCATGTTAAACGTCAGGACGTTTTTGAAAGATACACGGCCTTCTTTATTGGCCTTTACCAGACAAGCATACATTCCTTCTGGCGAACTGCCGGTAGGCAATCCCAGCACGAATGGCTTCTCTTTCGTGGGCTTGAAGGCGTTGATGCGCTCAATGACGTGCTCAGCAGCCCACTGAGACATTTTCTGATAATCAGATTCAATTATTACTCTCATAAGTTTAAAAAATATAAAGTTTTTTGTCTTATCGGCTGCAAAAGTAAGAAAAAAATCTGAATTAGGAATAAAGATGTAGTTTTTTTTGTATCTTTGCAGCGATTTTTTGATAATGTATGAAGGAATTTGTTATTTCTGAGGTCAAGGCAGAGACTGCGGTACTGGTCGGACTCATTACTCAACAGCAGGATGAAGCCAAGACAAAAGAATATCTCGACGAGTTGGAATTTCTTGCCGATACAGCTGGAGCTATCACCGTGAAGCGTTTTACGCAGAAGGTCCAGGGGCCCAGTCAGGTTACATATGTTGGCAAGGGAAAACTTGAAGAGATCAAGCAATATATTAAGCTGCAGGAAGATGCAGAAGAGCCTGTCGGAATGGTCATTTTCGATGACGAACTGAGTGCCAAGCAGATTCGCAACATTGAAAGCGAACTGAAGGTGAAGATTCTTGACAGGACCAGCCTAATTCTCGACATTTTTGCCATGCGTGCTCAGACGGCTGAAGCCAAGACGCAGGTGGAACTGGCGCAATATCGTTACATGTTGCCCAGACTTCAGCGTCTGTGGACTCACTTAGAGCGCCAAGGCGGCGGTTCCGGTTCCGGTGGCGGAAAGGGTAGCGTAGGTCTTCGTGGCCCTGGTGAAACACAGTTGGAGATGGACCGTCGAATCATCCTGCATCGTATCACGCTATTGAAGCAACGCTTACAGGAGATAGACCAACAGAAGACAACCCAGCGCAAGAATCGTGGGCGCCTCATCCGTGTAGCACTCGTCGGTTATACTAATGTTGGCAAGTCGACAATGATGAATCTCTTGTCGAAGAGCGAAGTGTTTGCTGAAAACAAGCTTTTTGCTACCCTCGACACGACGGTTCGTAAGATGACAATCGACAATCTGCCTTTCTTGTTGGCTGATACGGTGGGATTCATTCGCAAGCTGCCTTCCGACTTGGTGGAGTCGTTTAAGTCAACATTGGACGAGGTGCGCGAAGCCGATCTGCTGGTACACGTGGTTGACATCTCGCATCCAGACTTTGAAGAGCAGATTAGTGTGGTCGAGAAAACCCTTTCAGAATTGGGCTGTGCCGACAAGCCTTCCATGTTGGTGTTCAACAAGATTGATGCCTACACTTGGACGCCTCAGGATGCTGACGATCTGACGGAGCCCACACGTGAAAACATCTCGTTGGATGAATTAAAGAAGACGTGGATGGCAAAGATGCAGGGCGACTGTCTGTTCATTTCTGCCCGTGAGAAGCAGAATATAGATGAGTTGCGCCAGGAACTATACAAGAAAGTGCGCGAATTGCACGTCCAGAAATATCCATACAACGATTTCCTGTATCAGATAGAAGAATAATAATGAACCAAAAATATTGAATTATGAGAGACTACAGACAACTAACACAAGAAGAGATTGATGTGCTCGAGAGAAACAGCTGTTGGGCCGAGGATTGGAATAGAGTTAAGGTGGCAGAAGACTTTTCACCTTACGGTTTTCATCGTGTTGTCTTCTATGGTGACATCCGCTTGGGTGTTTTTGAAAAGCAAGTAGAGGTTACCAAGGGTTTTGCAAAGCATGCTGGTATTAACGATGCCACATTGCGCAACGTGACAGTTGGCGACAACTGTTTGATTGAGAAAGTTGGTAACTTCATCAATAACTACACGATAGGCGACGATTGTTACATCTCAAATATTTGTACCCTTGAGACGACAGAAGGCGCAACATACGGCGAGGGACATTCTATCTCTGTTCTTAACGAGATGGGTGATGGCAACCTGCTGTTGTTCCATGACCTGAATTCACAGCTGGCAGCCTTCATGGTCAAGCATTTCAATGATAAGCAGTTGAAGGATACGATAACCCGACTGATTAACGAGGAAATCCGCTTTACGCAACCTGAACGCGGAACCATCGGTAATGGTGTCAAGATCATCAATTCAAAGGAAATTACCAATACTGTCGTCAAGGATGACTGCGAAATCAATGGTGCTTCCCGGTTAAGCGACTGTACGATTTTGAGTTCGAAGGATGCTTCGGTTTATATAGGAACGGGTGTCATCTGCGAAAACTCTATCATCTCTAATGGCTGTTCCATCACGAATTCTGTGAAGATGCAGGACTGTTTTGTTGGCGAGGCTTGTCAGATTACCAATGGATTTACTGCCGAGGCCAGCGTGTTCTTTGCCAATTCTTATATGGCTAACGGTGAGGCTTGTGCTGCTTTCTGCGGCCCCTTCTCCGCATCTCATCACAAGTCGAGCTTGCTCATCGGTGGCGAGTTCTCGTTCTACAATGCCGGTTCGAACACCAACTTCTCGAACCATGCCTACAAGATGGGTCCTCTGCACTATGGTACCTTGGAGCGCGGTTCGAAGACAGCTTCTGGAGCCTACATCCTGATGCCTGCCAAGATTGGTGCGTTCTCCGTCTGCTTTGGCAAGCTGATGAACCATCCTGACATGCGCTGTCTCCCCTTTGCCTATTTGATGGCCTATGGCGAGACTATGTATATCGTGCCTGGTCGAAATATTACGACGGTAGGACTGTACCGCGATATCAAGAAATGGCCTAAGCGCGATAAGCGTGCTGCATCGTGCCGCAAGAGTGTTATCAACTTCGATTGGCTGTCACCGTTTACTGTTGGCGAAATCGTTCAGGGCAAGAAGATTCTGGAGGCGTTGCGCCAGGCAGGTGGTGATAATGTGTCGTCGTATAACTACCACGAGTATATTATCAACGCTTCGTCACTGCGCAAAGGTATTAAATACTACGATATCGCCCTCCGCATCTATATGGGTGCCGTGCTGAAGCGTGCTGTGAAGGGCGGATGGTTAGGTAAACCCATCTCAACAGTAGGCGAGGGCGATTGGATCGACCTGAGCGGACTGTTGCTGCCTGCCAGCGAGGAACAGCGACTCATCGACGACATCAAGAACGGCGCAGTCGAAAGCATTCAGGAGGTACTGCAACGCTTCTACAATATCGATGCCAACTATCGCGTTTACCAATGGGCCTGGACCTATAAGTTGATTCTTGACTATTATGGTGTAGAGGAATTGACGGAACAGACCATGCAGCGTATTCGTGAAGACTACGTCAAAGCCCGTCGTGCGTGGATTGCTGAAATCCGCAAGGATGCCCAGAAGGAGTTTGCAATGGGCGACGTTGAGCAGGAGGTGTACGACGATTTCATCTCGAAATTGGATCACGAAATAGATTATGAAGATTAAACTTTCTTTACTGTTAGCTATTAGCTGTTGGCTATTGGCTTTGGGTAGTGCTCAGGCTAAGGACTATAAGTATCAGACCGTAGACGGCGACCTGACGAAGACCCGTATCTACACGTTGGACAATGGGTTGAAGATTTATCTGAGTGTCAACAAGGACAAACCTCGTATCCAGACCTACATTGCTGTACGTACGGGTTCTAAGAACGACCCCGCAGAAACAACAGGACTGGCTCACTATCTGGAGCATCTGATGTTTAAGGGTACTAAGCAGTTCGGAACGATCAATCCCACGGCTGAGGCTCCTTTGCTCGACGAGATTGAGCAGCGTTATGAAGCCTATAGAAAGCTGACGGATCCCGTGGCTCGCAAGCAGGCCTATCACGAAATCGACTCAGTATCGCAGATAGCCGCCCAGTATTTCATTCCCAACGAGTATGATAAGCTGATGGCTGCCATCGGTGCCCAGGGTACCAATGCCTTTACCTCGAACGATGTCACTTGCTATACGGAGGATATCCCGTCCAACGAGATAGAAAATTGGGCCAAGATACAGGCAGACCGTTTCCAACACATGGTGATTCGTGGTTTCCATACTGAGTTGGAGGCTGTCTACGAGGAGTATAATATGTATCTGACCGACGATGGCGACAAGATATGGAGTGCCATCGGCAAGAAACTGACGCCAACCCATCCTTATGGCACGCAAACCACTATCGGTACGCAGGAACACCTGAAGAATCCTTCCATCACCAACATCAAGAATTATTTCCGCCGTTGGTATGTGCCAAATAATGTGGCTATCTGTATGGCTGGTGATTTCGATTTTGACAAGACCGTAGCCATTATCGACCGCTACTTCGGACAATGGAAGCCTGCTGCCGACGTGTCGCAGCCGGTATTCCCCAAGCAGCGTCCGCTGACAGCCCCCTCCGATACTACCATCATTGGCCAGCAGGCCGAGCAGGTGTGGGTGGCATGGTTAGGCAAGAAAGCATCAGATTTGCAATGTGATACTCTCGACGTCATAGGCGATATGCTCAGCAATGGTAAGGCGGGTCTTTTCGACTTGAACCTTAATCAGACCATGCGTGTACAGGCGGCTCAAGCTGGCATACAGACCCAGCAGGACTATTCGTCATTCCTGCTCATCGGTATGCCTAAGCCAGGCCAGTCGCTCGAGGAAGTCCGTTCGTTGATGCTGGCAGAGTTGGAGAACCTGAAGCAAGGCAATTTCTCCGACGATCTGCTGCCCAGTATTGTCAACAACATGAAGCTCAGCTACCAGCGTGCTGTCGACAATAACATGTGGCGCGTCCGCCAGCACATGAACTCGTTCATTGAAGGCAAGTCATGGGAACAGACCACAGGCAAGATGCAGCGTGTGGCTGGCATGACAAAGCAACAGATTGTCGATTTTGCCCGTCGTTTCTTTACCGATGGCTATGCCACCGTGTTTAAGAAGCAAGGTGTCGACACGCTGCAGAAGAAGATCGACAAACCTGCCATCACACCTATTCCTGCTAATCGCGACTTGGTGAGCAAGTTTGTGGTCGACATCCAAAATGCTAAGGTTGAACCTATTCAGCCCCAGTTCCTCGACTTCCAGCGCGACCTCACTCAGAGCGTGGTAGGCAAGAGTCTGCCCCTCATCTATAAGCAGAATAAGGATAACGAACTGTTCGACCTCGTATTCCGCTTCGACTTCGGTCATGAGGACGACAACCGTTACGATGTTGCCAGCAATTATCTCGACTATGTGGGAACCAATAAGCTGACCGCTGCCGGTATTAAGCAGCAGTTCTATAAGCTGGCTTGCAACTACCGTGTCAATGTCAATGCCGACAATCTGACCATTTCGCTGTCTGGTCTTAACGAGAACATGCCTGCTGCCTTGTCGTTATTGGAGAACCTGCTGCAGAATGCCAAGGCCGACCGCACTTCTTACGACCAGTTTGTCGACCTGACTCTCAAGTCGCGTGATGACATGAAGAAAGACCAGCGCACGTGTTTCGACTATCTCTACCAGTATGCCGTTTATGGCGCTCATAATGTGCGTCGTGACGACATGACTGAACAGCAATTGCGCGATGCCAACCCACAGCAGCTGTTGGGCCTGCTTAAGGACCTGAACAAGCTGCAGCATACCGTGCTTTACTATGGTCCTATGACCGAGAAGCAGTTGGCCGACGTGCTGTCTAAGAGCCACAAGACGCCCAAGAAGCTTGCTGCCGTTCCCGAGGGCCAGCCCTTCACCAAGCAGCTCACTCCGCAGAATGAGGTGTGGATTGCCCCCTTTGATGCTAAGAACATCTATATGCGCATGTATCATAACGAAGGACGCGACTTCAATCCTGACGAGGCAGCTACTGTCACCCTCTTCAACGAGTATTATGGCGGTGGTATGAACGGTATCGTCTTCCAGGAGTTGCGCGAGGCCCGTGGTCTGGCCTACAATGCTGGTTCCAACTATAGCCTTATCAGCAGGAAAAGCGAGAAGGAGTCTTTCCTCACGCATATTATCACGCAGAACGACAAGATGATGGACTGCGTACGCCAATTCCACCAGATACTTGACACCATTCCCCAGTCGGAGGCTGCTTTCAAGGTAGCCAAGGACGCTGTTCTGAAGCAGTTGGCCAGTCAGCGTACGACAAAGATGGGTGTCATCAATGCTTTTATCAATATGAAGCGACTGGGTTTGGACTACGACTTGAACCAGCAGGTCTATCGTGATATGCAGCAGGTCACTCTGCAGGACATCGTGCGCTTCGAACAGCAGCAGGTGGCTCGCAAGCCTTACCGCTATATGATTCTCGGCGACGAGAAGGAGTTGGACATGCCTTCGTTGGAGAAGATCGGTCCTATCCGCCGCCTGACGATAGAGGAAGTGTTCGGTTATTAAGATCGTTTTCGCTGAGAGCGACAAACGCATAAAAAAAAGAAGCGTATCAATCACATCAGGTTGATACGCTTTCTTATTATAATTAGGTGAGATTAATCTATCTCAATGGGCTTATACTTAGGAACCAGAGCCTTCATGATGCACCAGCCGATGAGGTAGGCCACAGCACAGATGCAGAACACTACCATGTAGGCAGCAGGCTTGCCCTCGAAACCAAAGAACTGGAAGGCAGCACCCTGACCGGCAGCCCAGTCAAAGAACTTACCAGAGCCGAGGTTGATAGACATTGAGCCGATACCGCCAGCCATCGTGCCCAGACCAACAATCGTACCGATAGTGCTTTTGGGGAACATGTCGCCGATGGTCGAGAAGAGGTTGGCACTCCAAGCCTGATGGCCGGCACCCAGCAAACCAATCAGAATGGCGGGCCACCAAGCGCTATAGGCACCCATAGGCTGAGCAAACAGACCCAGCACGGGGAAGCAGGCGAAGATGAACATCGCACGCATGCGGCCCAGATAAGGATTCATACCCTTCTTGTCGACGAAGTATGTGGGCAGATAACCGCCACCAATCGAGAGGATGGTCACGATAGCGTAGAGCGTGAAGATGAGGGCGATACCCATAGCGGAGTCGGAGGTATAGCCATACTGGTCAGAGAAGTAGGCTGGAGCCCAGAACAGGAAGAACCACCATACACCGTCGGTCATAAACTTACCCACGAGGAACGACCATGTCTGCTTGTATGTGAAGCACTTCATGAACGGAATAGTCTTCTCTTCCTTCATGTTGTCACGGTCCTGAGCGTCGGCCAGGTCGTTGTCCTGCTCAATATAGTTGAGCTCAGCCTGGTTCACGCGCTTGTTCTTGGCGGGTTTGTCGTAGAGCCAAGTCCACAGTCCCATCCATATGAATCCTAAGGCACCGATGATGATGAATGCCATTTCCCAACCCCATGCACGAGCCAGCAGAGGAATGGTGGCAGGAGCTGCCAGCGCACCTACAGAGGCACCGCTATTGAAGATAGAGGTAGAGAATGCACGGTCCTTCTTGGGGAAGTATTCGGCAGTAGCCTTGATGGCTGCAGGGAAGTTACCTGCCTCACCGACAGCCAGAATCAGGCGGCAAGAGAGGAACAGCCAAACAGAGATGGCAGCGATGGCAACAGCAGCATCGCCAGTCAACTGTCCGAGCTGAGCTACAGAGTCGTAGCCCTCGACGGTCATAGCCACCCAGCCGCAACCAGCGTGGAGCACAGCACCCAGCGACCATACGAAGATGGCGATGAGGTATCCTTTCTTGGTGCCCATCCAGTCGATAAACTTACCGGCGAAGAGGTTGGCAATAGCATAGAACAGCGAGAACATACCGGTGATGGTACCATAGTCGCCATCGGTCCAATGGAATTCAGGAGCAATAAAGTCCTTCCATGTTAGTGACAGAACCTGACGGTCCATGTAGTTAATGGTGGTTGCCAGAAAGAGCAACGCACAGATGACCCAACGGAAATTGGACATCTTGGTAGTTTGAACAGCACTCATATTTTAAATAGTTATTTAATGTCGATAACGGGAATGTTGTCCTTGTCGTTATAGTAGAGGTTCTCACCTGCCATACCCCAGATGAAAGTATAGTAGTAAGTACCTGCAGCAGCGTGGATGCTCCACTCTGGCGACATGATGGCCTGCTCGTTGTGCAGCCATACGACGCGGCTCTCATCAGGCTGACCCATGATGTGAGCGATGGTCTGATCCTGAGGCAGGTTGAAGTAGTAGTAAGCCTCGATGCGACGACCGTGCAGATGAGGTGGCATCGTGTTCCAGGCAGCACCGGGATTAAGCTGTGTCAGACCCAGCTGCAACTGGCAGGGACCTTCCTCCAGCACGTCGTTGACGATGAGCTTGTAGACGGTGCGGTTGTTGCACTCTTCCAAAGAACCTACGGGTCCCCAGACAGCAGCCTTCAGCGAACCCTTGCGACCGTCGAGGGTTATCCACTGCGTCTTGTAGTGCTTGTGGGCAGTAGCTGAGTTCAGGTAGAACTTAGCAGGCTTCTGGGCATCCTTTGAACGGAACAGCACCTCTTTGTTTACGTCCTTGTTCTTGTCCACGTGTCCGCGACCGATATACAATGCCTCCTTGGGAGCCAGTGCATACTCCTTGCCGTCGACGATGACCACACCGTCGCCCTGACCGCAGTTCACGATGCCGAGCTCGCGGTTGTAAAGGAAGTACTTGTCCTTGATACCTGGATCAACGTCGAGACCCAGTTCACGGAAGTTCTCCAGTTTCAGCGTCTTGTTGACGGGCATGGCACCACCGAAGATGAAGCGGTCGTAGTGCGAATAGGTGAGGTTAATCTCGTCGGCCACCATCACCTTCTCCATCACGAAGCGCTCACGCAGGGTCTTGGTGTCGTAGTGCTTCACATCCTCAGGATGACAGGCCGTCTGGAAGTTCACATTCTGCTGGCCAAAGCTACTGGTCATACTACTCATAAGCAATAATGTCAAAATCGATTTTTTCATTATATATAATGTTTAATGTTTAATCTTTATTGTTTTTGTTCTCATCTGCGGCGATGCGCATGCGGTTCCATACTACCATGCCGATGGTAATCAGCGTCAGCACGCCGGCACCAACCCACTTCAGATAAGCTACACACTTATAGATAACCCATCCGAAGAGACTCGATGCGAAGTCGAGAGCACCACCCTCAAAGCCTGCGGGGATGTCGGCGGCCTTGTCGCCCGTTTGCTCGAACACGGTCTTGGCAGCCTGCGTGAAGGCAGGAGCCATATCGGTAACGAAGTACAGGCCGATGGCCAGTGCTACGAGTCCGATGATGAACGTCTTCACCACATTACCCTTGGTGAATGGCAATACCATGGGGAACAGATAGAACATGCCTGCCAGCGAGGCCAGCGGCAGGAATTGGTTGCCGGGCAGCACGACGGCCAGTCCGAGGGCTACGGGGATGAGCAACAGCGATACGACGAGGGTTGTGGGGTGACCGATGACAACGGCAGGCGACATGCCGATGTACACCTTCTTGCCGTTAAACTTCTTCTTCACCACCTCCTGTGTCTTCTCGGCAATAGGCTTCAGACCTTCTATAAATAAGGAGGTAATACGTGGGATGAGCTCCATCACGGCACCCATTGTCACACCCAGGAACAGCACCTTCTTGATATCCAGCTGAGCCAGCACACCAATCAGCGCTCCCACGATGACGCCCAGCACCAGCGGTTCGCCCATCACGCCAAACTTCTTCTTCATACCCTCGGCATCAATGTTCAGCTTGTTGAAGCCGGGAATCATATCCAGCGCCTTGCCGATAATCAGGGCAAAGGGCACAAAACTCTGACAGAAAGGCTGGGGGATTGAAATACCCTGCCATTCAGGATAGTACTCCTGGAAACGGTCGGCAGTCAGGTCGGCCATCACCAAGGTAACGATATAGCACACGATGGCGGCAAAATAGCCCCACAACAGGCTCTGGTCCATCACGAAATAAGCCACAGCGCCGATGAATGCGAAGTGCCAGTAGTTCCACAGGTCGATGTTGACCGTGCGTGTGCAGCCCGTAATGAGCAGCAGGAAGTTAACACCCAGACAGATGGGAATAATCAGCGCGCCAACAGCCGTGTTGTAAGCCACAGCGGCAGCAGCGGGCCATCCCATGTCGAACACCTTCAATTGGAGGTCGTAAAGCTGAGAGATAGCAGACAGCGGGTCGCCGAAATTCGTGGTCAGCAGGGCTGTAACAATACCCAGACCTACAAAACCGACACCTACGTAGAGTCCGCTTTTCAGAGAACGTCCGAACTTCAGTCCTATGCACAGGCCGATGATCGTAAAGAGGATAGGCATCATGACCGATGCGCCCAGGCTGATAATGTAACTAAATACTTGTTCCATTTGATTGAATAATATCGATATTTTTGTTTGTTTTAGTACTAATCGACTGCAAAGATAATCATTTTTGTTGAAAACCAATACATTTCACCCCATTTTTCTTACTAAATCGTTAACGGAAACAATATCTTTACTAGAACACACACGACTTCAACAAGGATGACACAGGTCGTCTGCCTTGGGTTATAAGTGCCACAAACTGAATAGCGGAGCATCTTATAGGATGATAGAGAAGGCTTCTTAGACATCAAAACAAGTTGTTTTGGTGTTGTTAAAGCCATCTTAATCATCGATTAAAGGCAGGTTAAGCATACCAAAACAACTTGTTTTGCTATCGTGATGGCAGGTGATGCTTTTCATAATACCATCACCTAGGCTAACAGACTGGTATTAAATAAGTTAATGCAAAAAGTGATGCTTTTATAAAAAATAGTAATAAATAGATGGCAGTAATTGGTGATCTGCTTGGCAAGACTACGGTTCCATAGACGAGAGCGTGGGCACAAAGGTACACAAAAATTTGGAATTTCATGGTCGCAGCGCTCAAAATTACTGAAAAAAGAAAATAATCGGGGATCGTCGGGACGGTTCTGCTGATCCACTTTGGTGATATGAAATCGACCGTCTCGTCTATGTTTGCCAGATACAAATAATTGTTATAAAAAGGAGACACTATGGCGAACTTTTGCAAATTATTTGTAACTTTGCGGCAAAGTACTGAAGTGCGACGAACAGGAACGAAGAGAAGTATGAAAAAGATTAAACGGACATGAAAAGATATTGTCAGACATTGACTCTGGTGGAGAATCCAGAGATGATTGAGAAATACGTTGAGGCTCATGCTCACGTGTGGCCAGAGATTATTGAAGGGCAGCGAGAGGTAGGAATTCTGGATATGCAGATTTACCGCAAGGGCAGAAGCCTCTTTATGATTATGGATGTCAAGGACGACTTTGATTTTCAGCGAGACATGGCCCGTCTGGCCACTCTGCCAAGGCAGGCAGAGTGGGAGGCGTATGTGGCGCAATTCCAAGGGTGTGACCCTGATGCTCCCAGTTCTGAGAAGTGGCAACTTATGGAGCGGATTTTTTAAAGGATCACTAGGGACAGCCGGATTATGTATCGTGGGGTTTGCCCCCACGATATAGGTGCACCGTGTTAATCTTGGAAATAGACTTTCTTGACGCGGTTGCTGATACTGGTCATCACTTCGTAGGGAATGGTCTGCAGCACGTCGCTGAGGACGGTGATGGGCAGGTTGTTGCCGAAGATTTCGACCATATCGCCCTCCTGGCAGGGAATGTCCGTGACGTCGATCATGGCGACATCCATGCAGATATTGCCAACGTAGGGGGCTTTTTGGCCATTCACCAGACAGTAGCAGGCGCCACGTCCTAGGTGACGGTTCAGTCCGTCGGCATAGCCAATGGGGATGGCTGCAATCACGGAGTCGCGAGTCAGCACGCCTTTGCGGCTGTATCCCACCGTCTCTTCCTTCGGAACATGACGCAACTGGAGGATGGTGGTCTTGAGCGTCGAAACGGTATGTAGCATGCGGTTGTCGCGTGGGTCGACACCATAGAGTCCAAGTCCGAGACGGCACATGTCCATCTGTCGCTCTGGGAAATGCTCAATGGCGGCGGAATTATCCATGTGGCGCAGTATCTTATGCGGGAAGGCAGCCTGCAGCTTCTTGCTGGCAACATCGAACTTTTGGAACTGCATGGCAGAGAAGTTGTCGAAGTCGTCGCTGTCGGAACCTACGAAATGGCTGAAGACGGAGCGCGGAATGATGGCGTTCTGAGATTTCAGCCGGCGAATGAGCTCGTCGATGTCCTTCTCGGGATCGAAGCCCAAGCGATGCATGCCGGTATCCAACTTGACATGGATGGGCCAGCCCGTAATGCCTTGCTTCTCGGCAGCACGGATGAGGGCATCCATCAGACGGAACGAGTAGACCTCGGGCTCGAGGTCGTAGTCGAACATCGTCTTGAAGGCGGTCATCTCAGGATTCATTATCATGATGTTCTGCGTGATGCCGTTACGACGCAGGGTGACACCCTCGTCGGCCACAGCAACAGCCAGATAGTCGACACGATGGTCCTGCAACGTCTTGGCAACCTCGACAGCACCAGCTCCGTAGGCGTCGGCCTTCACCATACAAACCAGTTTGGTTTCGGGCTTCAGGAAGGAACGGTAGAAGTTCAGATTGTCGACAACGGCATTGAGGTTGACTTCGAGAATGGTTTCGTGCACCTTCTGCTCGAGCAACTCTGTGATATGGTCGAAGCCAAACACGCGGGCACCCTTGATGAGGATGACCTCGTCGTGCAACTGGCGGAAGGCGTTGCTTTGGACATATTGATCGACATTGGTGAAGAATGCCTTGTCCTTGATGGTGAACAAGCGGTGGCAGGCGCTGATGCGGGGACCGATGCCAACCAGCTTGCTGATGCCTCGCTTCATGCACAGGGCATTGACCTCACTATACAGGTCTTCATCGCTCTTGCCGCTCTGGAAGATGTCGCTGAGTATGAGGCATTTGGCTATTGGCTGTTGGCCGTTAGCTGTTGGCATCTCACGACGCGACATGAAGTCGAGCGCGATGTCGAGTGAATTGATGTCGCTGTTGTAAGAGTCGTTGATGAGCAGACAGCCATGCTGGCCTTCTTTCACCTCCAGGCGCATAGCCACGGGTTCCAACAGCTTCATGCGATGAGCCAGCTGCGTGGGCGTAACTCCTAAATACAGGGCAATGGCTGCACAGGCAAACGAACATTGCAGCGATGCCTCGTCGAAGAAAGGCAACTCGTATTTACCACGTTCACCTTTATATATATAGCTGACAACGGGCTCTGTCTTCTCGATAAAGAGCGGGGCCGACGGGTTCTCGCGGCTCCAGCCAATCTTTTCGCCCTTATAGCCCGAACGGCGGATGCAGCGCGAGATAGTATCGTCGTCGCTGTTGTATGCCAGCACCTTCGTGTCGCGGAACAGCTGCATCTTCTCCATGCATTTCTCCTCCAAAGTGCGGAAGTTCTCCTGATGAGCTGCACCCAGCGATGTCAGGATGCCGATGGTAGGCTGGATGATGTCGTGCAGAGCTTCCATCTCGCCCATCTCGCTGATGCCGGCCTCGAAGAGTCCCACCTGCGTTTTCTCGTTAAGCAGCCATACCGACAGGGGTACGCCAATCTGTGAGTTATAGCTCTTAGGCGAACGGGTGACGGTCATCTGGGGAGAGAGCAGTTGGAACAGCCATTCCTTGACCATCGTCTTACCGTTCGAACCTGTAATGCCCACGATGGGGATGTCGAATTCGTCACGGTGGCGCTCAGCCAGTCGTTGCAGAGCAGCCAATGGCGAAGTCACTTTCAGATAGTTGGCATCGGCCTGTGGCTGGGCAGGCACTTGTTCGACGACGAAATTCCTCACGCCTCGGCGATACAGGTCGCCCAGGTAGTGATGACCGTCGTTACGCTGGGTTTTCAATGCAAAAAAAAGCGTTTCCTCAGGGAAACAGAGTGAACGGCTGTCAGTCAGCAGCCATCCTATCGTGGCATCGGCGGTGCCAATGCGTCGCGCTCCAATAAGCGTTGTTATTTTCTCTATCGTGTAGTTCATAATGCAAAGGTAGGGTATTTTTTCCGTAATTCAGCGACTTTTAACATAGTTTTATCCATCAGTACCTGATAATCCTGCGAATCGGGGTTGAAAGGCTTGTGGCGCAGCACCTGTTTCAATGGGCGCCATTCTTCCAGATAGTCTTTGGCTGCTGGCGAGAAATAGTTGTCGACCAGCTTTTCCCAGATATATTCCACCGCCTGTTCAGAGGGATGCAGCATGTCGGGGGCATAGAAGCGGTAATCGCGCAACTCGTCCATCAGAATCTCGTAGGCGGGGAAGTAATAGATGTTAGATGGATGATGTAAGAGGGATGAGGAATGAGGGATGAGGCGGTCGATGGCCAAAAGGAGGGTGGCTTTAGAGAGCTGGCTCTCGTGAAAGCCATATTTGCGATAGCGGATAGGACTGACAGTCAGCACCACATTGACATCGGGATTGCGACGGCGTAACACGTCGATGGCCTGCTGCAGATAGTCGGCACAATCGTCAATGGTCAGTTGCTCTTCCTGAAACAAAGTCTGCGGACGTTTCTCGCAGTTGTCGACGATTTCACCCGTTTCCTTCAACCTGTAGACGTGATTTGTTCCTAAGGTGAGGAAGGCAACGCGAGGACTGGCGTCGCAGCGCTCAATGGTGTGGAGCACGCTGGCAGGGTTGTACATGGTGCCATAAGGATTGGAGACAACGGGGAAGCCCTCTTCGCGGAAGCGTTGGCTGATAGAGTCGGCAAAGCAGGAACCCACGAAAAGCAGTTCTTCGCAGGGCTGTATCTCGAAACCAGGCTTTGCTATATTGACAGTCGTCCTAAATTCCATCTTCCATCAACCTTCTTACATCTTCCATCTCCCATCAACTCCTGCTCACCTGCAGACCTTTCTTTGACAGCGTCATGTCAACAAAACGGGCGTTGGCATTGATAGCTGCCGCATTAAGAGTCTGTCTGATGCGGGCAGCAGCCTCAGGATCCTTTGCTACCATATAGAGGTAGCCACCACCACCGGCACCGGGTAGTTTATAACCTAAGCACAGGTCGTCGATGAGATCAGTAATCTGGCGCACGCTGTCGGGATTGGTGCCGCTATCAATCAGCTGGTTCTGCTCCCACGTCTTGCGAATCAGACGGCCCATGGTGGTGAACTCCTGGCGTTGGATAGCCTCGTACATATCCATTGAATGAGCCTTCATGGCGCGCAGCTGCTGTAGCTCGTCGTGATGGTTAAGGAACATACGGCGCACAATCTCAGCCAGAATCTTCTTGGCTGTACGCGTAATACCGGTGTAATAAAGCAGGTGACATTGTTGGTATTCAGACTGGGTAAATACATCGTCAGGCAACCATCTCACCAGTGGGTCTTGGTCGAAGCCACGCTGTGTCTCCAGCAGTTTTACGCCACCTAATACTCCGCCAAACTGGTCTTGCCAACCACCTCCGGTAGTCAGCAACTGTTCCAGAATCAGCGTACGGCGACCTATCTCGTTCTTATCCCATGCCAGAGAACAGAAATCGTTGATGGCGCCTAGCACGGTGGAAGCCAGAATACTGGACGTTCCGAGTCCGCTGCCAGCTGGGACTGCAGAGAGCAGCGTCAGTTCAATACCACTACCGAAAGCCTCCAACTGCGCTCTCAGCGACGGGTATATGTCTTGTGAGAAACCTGGTTGGAAGCCTGCCAGCGCCAATGCTGCCTTAGGAATGGAGAAAGGCGATCCAACCTTATTGTACTCGGCCAGTTGTTCGTAGGTGTCGATAACCTCGATAGCGCCCAGGTCGATGCTTCGCAGTACGATATGCGGTTCGCTACAGGGTTTGATAAACGTCTGCAGGGGTGGTTGTCCATTCAACTCGATGGCGATATTCACTACCGATCCACCTTCCATCAGGCAATAGGGCGGGGTGTCTGTCCAGCCGCCTGCCAAGTCAATACGGACAGGTGAACGTCCCCATACGATCTGGTCGCGATAGACCGACAACCGAGGTTGTTGCTTCACAGACAGGGCGTTTTCCGTCAGTCCCTCGCGTAATAGCCCGAAGGCCTTGCTGCTATCACCACGGAACATCGCGTCGTGAATGCGCGTCATCAATGGGGCATCGTCATTCAATGGTGCTGGTAGCGGCAACTGCAAAGTCTGGAATTCGCGTGCAGCATCGTCTAAGTCGAGCTGATAGAACACCGAGTGCTGCCAATTGCTGGCTAGCGCAGGCCAGTTCTTGCTGCGGTATTCCTGGCGTTGGGCAAACAGACGGGGCAGATTAGCGCGCTCAGCCAGTTCGTTGCTGTTCACAGCCTCGTCAATGCAGTATCTGCGTATTTCGTAGTCTTTTTCGCCAACAGGTACCACATCAATACACTCGCCAGGTTCCAAGGTGATGTCCCAATCGTTTTCCGGCACGCCTGTCACCACATTGTCGTGAGTCAGCGTCCAACGCGGACCGATATAGCTGTTTTCTATCCAGATATTGTAGTTGTCCTCCGTAAAACGATAGCGGGTGATAGCGTTCTGCGTAAAAATGCTGGGATGAGGCTTGCGATCGTTGTGCATGATGTCGCGCTGGTCGTTCACGATATTCTGGATGGCCAACGTCGAGCTGATCATCTCGCGCGAGGTGCCGAAGTGGTAGAATTCACCACCAGGCAGCGGAACAATGGCTACTGTCAGTTCGTGCAGCTCCGCATCGTCGATGGTGGGGTCGGTGCCCAGAGCACAGCCGAATTCGCTATAGAGGTCGTATTCTTTGAGGGGGAATTCGGAATTTCCGGCATCGCCAGATGTAGTGCTGCGCTTCATCAGTAGCTTAACAGCCTTATCACTCAGCATCCAGATGCCGATATCCGTCAGATAAAGATGGTCCTTCAGCAGTTCAGAAAGCACTTCCGTAGAAGGCTTCTGCAGCATTTTCTTCAGCACATTGGGCGATTTCCTATCGCTCACAAAGACGCCGTGGTTCTTGGCAATCGAGGCATCGAGCCATAGGCCGTAGCATACTACATCAGCATCGGGAATCTGTCCGATACGTTCAGCGGCGCGGATGTAGACGTCGCCACTCACAATCATGGTGGTCAGACGTTCGGGTGCTTGTGCCATCATGCGTTCGTAGAGTGGCAACTGCAGGTCGAGCAACGTTTGTGAGAGTCGCTGTCCGCGTTCCCAACGGAATACGGGGATGGGTGTCAGAATTTTACCGCTAACCGCATACGACGGCAGTCGCTTGCTTTGTCCACCAGCGTGCAGAATGATGCAACGCTCATGGTTCAACCACGCCTCAGCCTGTTGTAACAGCCACGTGGTTCCTCCTCCTGATCCCAACCGGTGACCAATGGGGTCGTGGGTACAGAAATACTCGTCTTTCGACAGTCCTGTCACGTCGTGAAAGCAACTCACCAGATTGGGAGGCAGGGATAGAAGCTTCTTCATAATATCTTAAGCTTTGGTGGTTGTCTTTTTCTGTTGATACTGGCGATAAGCAGTTCCTCCCAATAGCAGGAGAACGAGCAACAGCAGGATGTAGCCTGTATAGGCAACGGTCTCTGTGCGGTCGATACTCTTGGGGAAGAAGCTGAGCACCACCTCGTGTTTGCCTGGCTTCACCTGCAAAGCTCTCAACACATAGTTGACGCGGCCCAACTCCTGCTCTTCACCATCTACAGTGGCTGTCCATCCTGGGAAGTAGATTTCTGAGAAGACCACGACGCCACCGCTTCCTGATTCAACGTCATAGGTAATCTGGTTGGGCTCGTACGTCTTGATGCGTACTACGCTGACGGTATCCTGCTTTTTGCTTTCGCCCAGCACGGCTTGGAATTTCTGGTCGGCTACAGCCTCCTGACGTAAGGCTAGCTTACCCATAGTGCTCAGCTCCTCGTTGGCATTGCTGACGTAATGTACCTTGTCGACAAACCAGGCATTGCCATAGGTGTATGGATTCTCAAGGGGTACCGACTGTCCGCTCTGTAGGGGCAGGATGAGGTATTTGGTATTCAGCATGTTCAAGACTGGCCATATCGAGTCGCCGTTAACCTGTGTCATGTCGCCAGCAGCCTTGCCGACAGCACCCAACAGGCGTTGCATCTCAGGTTGGATGTAGGCATCAATTAGTTCCTGATAGCGGCGCAACTTGGCAGCATGATAGCCACCAATGCTCTTTACGTAGTAGGATGTCTCGTTCTCGTTGAAGGTCGATGTTGCCAGGTTCAATACACGATAGTCCAACGATTGGTCTTGCAGGATATGGTCGATGGCTTGCGACTTCTGCATGGGTTGCTCGCGCACACTACTCGACACGAACATCTCATCGTTCAGATAGCGCTTGTTGATTTGCCACATATCGAGCAGACAGAGTGTCAGCAAGGCAATGCAGAGCCATTCGGCACGCAGTTTCTTGTACTGATAGAGCAACAGGAAGACTGTTCCGATGACGATAATCCAGAACGAACGCCAACAGTCGGCTGTAAACACAGCTACACGCATCTCTGTCAGATTCTGAACCAGGGGTTGTATATGCTCAGGAGGCAGGTTCTGCAGGGCCTGCATCTCGCTACCGCTGATATAGTCGGGGAAGAAAAGCTTCGGCATCAGGGCAAAGAGCAATGCCAAACCACCCGTTAGCACAAAGGAAGTTATCAGCCATTTGCGCTTGGTAGTCATCAGCTCAGGTTCGTCAATCAGTTTCTTCAACGCCAACATTGCCAGCAGAGGAATGGTGAATTCAGCGATGACCAATATCGAGGCCACCGTTCGGAATTTGGCATACATCGGTATGTAGTCGAGGAAGAAGTCGGTGAAAGGCATGAAGTTTCTACCCCACGACAGCAGAACAGACAGGATGGTCACTAAGAGCAATGCCCACTTCATCGGTCCTTTCACAATGAACAACCCCAGTACAAAAAGCATCATCACAAAAGCTCCTACATAGACAGGACCTGCTGTCATGGGCTGTTCGCCCCAGTATTGTCCCAACTGCTGATAGATACTCTCGTAGTTGAGGTCTGCATGCTTCATGGCCGTCTTGTTCTGCGACAGAGGCACCGAGGCGCCGCCCTTGGTATTAGGCACCAGCAGCGTCCATGTCTCGTCGATGCCGTAGCTCCATTGTGTGATGTAGTCACGATCCAGACCGCTCGACGTCTGGTTGCTTGAGTTCTCCTTGACCAGTTCGCTGGCGCCACGCATCGACTCCTGTCCGTAGAGCCACGTGTGATAGAGATTCGAGAGGTTCAGCGCTACAGCAATGATAGCCGCTACGATACAAGTGGCTGTAGCCTTTGCCAAATGCTGATATTCCTTCTTGAGAATGCCGTCAATCACATAAGCAATAATCATTGCCAGGATGACAAACAGATAGTAATAGGTCATCTGCACGTGATTCGACAGAATCTCTAAGGCACCGAATAGTGCCGTGACGACCAGTCCCCACAAATATTTCCCTCTGTATGCAAGGACGATACCAGCAATCAGCGGAGGCAGATAGGCCAACGCCATCACCTTCCATAAGTGACCAGCAGCAATGATGATGAAGAAATAGCTGCTGAAAGCCCAAACCACAGCACCTAACATGGCCAGATACTGACGGAAGTCGAAGGCCCGCAACAAGATATAGAAACCTAAGAGGTAAGCAAATACGAACCAGACGTTCTCTGGTAACCACAGGTGATAGGCTTTCTCTATCTTGCTTAGCAACTTCGTACTCTTATACGATGGGGCAATCTGGTAGGTAGGCATGCCGCTGAACAATCCGTTTGTCCAACGGGTGTCCTTTCCGGTGCGCTCGTGATACTCCGAAGCCTCTTGACCAGCTCCACGTCCTGCTGACGAATCGTGACGATAAAGTATGCGCCCTTCGATGTCTGCAGGGAAGAAATAGGCAAACGAGATAATGGCGAACAATACGACGGCTACAACATCAGGTAGCCACTGTTTTAAACTTTTCATATCCACTCTTTTTGTTTTTGCCTGCAAAAATAGTAAAAATATGCGAACCTACCAAATTCTTTCAGAAAAGTTGGCATTTTGCTAATGATATTATGAAAGAAAATATGTTCACTATTTGGTGGACTCGTTTTTTTGTGCTATCTTTGCACTCACATAAAGAAAACGAAGATGAAGAGAATTGGAATTATCGTGGCAATGGACAAAGAGCTCAAACAATTGCAACAGCTCTTTAGTGATGAACAGGTCAGAGTGGTAAAATGTGGTATTGGTAAGGTGAATGCTGCACTTGGCGCCCAACAACTGATTAATGAGTTTCACCCGGACTGTATCATTTCAAGTGGATGCGCAGGGGGTAATGGTGATGACGTTGAGGTGCAGGACGTGGTGGTGAGCAACGAACTGACGTATCACGACGTGTACTGCGGAACGGCTATCGATAATGAGACGCAATACGGGCAGGTTCAAGGTTTGCCCGCACGCTATCAGGCTGATGCCTATTTGCTGAAGACTGCCCGCGAGATGCAATTGGAGAGCAGTCAGATAGCACTTCATGAGGGATTGATTGTGACAGGCGACTGGTTTGTCGACTCTCGAGAAAAGATGCATAGCATCGTAGAGAAGTTTCCTGATGCCAAGGCTGTTGATATGGAGTCGTGCGCTATAGCTCAGACATGCTGGCTGAATAAGGTGCCGTTTATCTCTTTTCGTGTCATTAGTGATATTCCTTTGCGCGACACAGACGCGTCGCAGTACCATCATTTTTGGGAAACAATAGCTGACCATTCGTTCCAGGTAACAAAAACATTTGTAGAGAAATTATGAAGAATTTGGCCAATACCCAATAAACTTTGTTAAAAATAGGCGGAGCTTTGCATTAGCTTCGCTATTTTTTTGTAACTTTGCATCTCGAAAACTAAAACACGCGGTTTCGGTTTTCGTTAAACGAGAATATTCGAATATAAAATTTTGTAATAGTTATGAAAATGAAAAAAATGATGACGATTGCAGTTGTTGCTGCAACGTTGGTATCTTGCGGAGGCGGCGGAGGACGTCCTCAGTTCGGAGATAATGAATATCCCGTAGTGACCGCAGGAACGTCGAATGCGGATATGCAAAGTACTTATCCCGCAACGATTAAAGGTGTTCAGGATGTAGAAATCCGTCCGAAAGCTGCGGGTTTCATTATGCAAATCAATGTAAAGGAAGGTCAGACGGTGGGTGCTGGACAAGTGCTCTTCGTCATTGATAACGAGACTGCTCAACAGCAGGTACGTCAGTCGCAAGCTGCAGTAAATACTGCTCAACAGCAGGCTAACACGGCTAAGTTGACTTATGAGAACTCGCAGAAGTTGCATGAGAATCGTGTGATAGGTGACTATGAGTTGCAGACTGCTCAAAATGCTTATGAGGTAGCTCAGGCACAATTAGCTCAGGCACAGGCAGGATTGGCTTCTGCCCGTGAACAGTTGAGCTACTGCTACGTGAAAAGCCCTGCTTCTGGCGTCGTTGGTACGTTGCCTTTTAAGAAGGGTGCTCTGGTGAGCAATGCTAATGTGCTGACAACAGTATCCAATAACTCGTCGATGGAGGTGTACTTCTCTATTACTGAGAAGGCTGCCATGCAGTTGCAGGCAGCAGGACTGCAGTCGCTGCCTAGCGTGAAGCTGCAGTTGGCTGACGGAAGCATCTATAATATGGATGGTACAGTGACCAAGATGAGTGGCGTGATTGATCAGGCTACTGGTTCGGTACAGCTGATTGCCACGTTCCAGAATCCTCAGAAACTGCTGAAGAGCGGTGGTACAGGTACGATTATTATTCCCCGTCAGGAGAATAATGCCATCATCATTCCGCAGAGTTGCGTGTCGGAGGTACAGAACAAGAAGTTTGTCTATCTCGTAGACAAGGACAATAAGGTGAAGTATACCGAAATCAAGGTGGATCCCCAGAACGATGGTCAGAACTATATCGTAACAGAAGGCCTGAAGGCTGGTGACAAGTTTGTGAGCAATGGCATCACTAAGTTGACGGACGGCATGGAGATTGTACCCATCACCCCCGAGCGCTATCAGCAGAAGATTGCGGAGCAGGCAAAAGCTATGAGCGCTGGTGACATCGTGGGTGCGATGAAGAAATAAATGATGTAAGAAATAGATGTAAGAGGTAAGAATATGACTTTTACGAATTTTATCAAACGCCCGGTGCTGTCGACGGTGATCTCTATTGTCATCGTGTTGCTGGGTTTTATTGGATTGGTATCGCTGCCTATTGAGCAGTATCCCAATATTGCGCCGCCTAACATCGTGGTGATGACCAGTTATCCTGGTGCTGATGCTGAGACGGTGAAGAATGCCGTGATTACTCCGTTGGAGGAGAGTATCAACGGTGTGGAGGGTATGGATTATATCACCAGTACCGCTTCGCCTGGTTCAGCAATGATTCAGATCATGTTCCGTCAGGGCATGAATCCTGATATGTGTGCTGTGAACGTGCAGAACCGTGTATCTCAGGCTACTCCGTTGTTGCCTTCAGAGGTGAACCAGATTGGTGTTCGCGTGGTGAAGCGTCAGTCGTCACAGGTGTTGATGATTTCGCTGACTTCTGATGGACGTTACGACGATGAGTTCCTGACTAACTACAATGCCATCAACATTGTACCTGCCCTGAAACGTATCCAGGGTGTAGGTGATGCGTCGAGCTTCAGCTCCAAGACCTATGCCATGCGTATATGGCTGAAACCTGATGTGCTGAAACAGCACAACCTGATGCCCAGCGATATTTCTGCCGTATTAGCAGAACAGAATATTGAAGCTGCTCCTGGTAAATTTGGTGAGCAGTCGAAAAACGTGGCATACGAATATGCGATGCGCTATACGGGCCGCTTCAGAAGTGCCGAGGAGTTTGGTGACATTATCATCAAGAGTGATGCACAGGGCCAGACCTTAAAACTGAAAGATATTGCCAAAATTGAATTGGGTGGTGAAGGCTATTCGGTATCGATGAAGAATAATGGTATTCCTTCAATCATGACCATGGTTCAGCAAGTGGCAGGATCGAACGCTAATGAAATAGCCAAGCAGGTGAAAGCTGAGCTGGAGGAGCAGGCAAAGTTGTTCCCTCCAGGTATGTATTATAAGATCAACTATGATGTCACCGAGTTCCTGTATGCCTCTATTGAGGAGGTAGTGTTCACGTTGGTGTTCACACTGGTGTTGGTGTTCATCGTGATTTACATCTTCCTGCAGGACTGGCGTTCTACGCTTATTCCGCTGATTGCCGTGCCAGTCTCGCTGATCGGTACGTTCTTCTTCCTGAATGTGATGGGATTCTCCATCAACCTGTTGACGCTGTCCGCCTTGCTGTTGGCTATTGCCATCGTGGTGGACGATGCCATTGTGGTGGTTGAGGCTGTGCATGCCAAGCTCGATCAGGGTTATAAGTCGACCCTTACAGCCTCTATCGATGCTATGAACGAGATTTCTGGTGCTATCATCTCTATTACGCTGGTGATGGCCTCCGTGTTCGTCCCTGTATCGTTTATCGGTGGTACTTCTGGTACCTTCTATCGTGAGTTTGGTGTGACGATGGCTGTCTCTATCTTTATCTCGGCTCTGAACGCTTTGACGTTGTCGCCTGCTCTCTGTGCTATCTTCCTGAAAGCACACGACAAGGATGGACACGAGCGCAAGATGTCGCGAATAGACAAATTCCATACAGCTTTCAATACAGCCTACGACAAGATTTTGGGCAAGTATAAGTCACGTGTTGAAAAACTGGTGCGTAAGCCTATTCCTGTGATTACTACGGTGATTCTGGCTATTATAGCACTTGTGGCTACATTCTCGTTCACCAAGACCGGTCTGGTTCCTGACGAGGATACTGGTACGATCTTCTGTACCATTACCATGCCTCCTGCAACGTCTGAGGCCCGTACCAAGGAAGTGGTTGCTCAGGTGGATTCTATTCTTGCTGCCGACCCTGCTATCCAGAGTCGTGAACAGATTCAGGGTTACAACTTCATTGCCGGTGCTGGTTCCGACCAAGCTACTTTCATCCTGAAACTGAAGCCGTTCTCTGAGCGTCAGAAAGGTTTCTGGTGGAAGCTGAGCGGACTATGGCAGGGCGATGGTATCTACCGTTTCTTCCTGAACCCCTATGAGTCGACCGGTGTGATAGCGCAGATCTTTATCAAGACAGCACATATCAAGGATGCTCAGATTTTGGCTTTTGCACCGCCTATGATTCCGGGCTTCTCTGCTAACTCTGGTATCTCGCTGGTGATGCAGGACCGTACTGGTGGCGACCTGAATAAGTTCTATGGTATCGTGAAAGATTATCTGGCAGAGCTGAACAAGCGTCCGGAGTTCCAGACGGCCCAGACATCTTATAACCCCAATTATCCGCAGTATATGGTCCATGTTGACGTGGCCAAGTGTAAGCAGTCCGGCATTTCACCAACGACCGTGCTTGGTACGCTGCAGGGTTACTTCGGTGGTCTGTATGCCTCAAACTTCAATAGTTATGGTAAGCTCTATCGTGTGATGATTCAGGGTACTCCTGAGTCACGTATGACACCTGAGTCGCTTAATAGTATTTATGTACGTACTCCCGGAGGTATGTCACCTGTACAGGAGTTCTGCCGTCTGGAGCGCGTATATGGTCCTATGAATATCAACCGTTTCAACCTGTTTACCAGTATCAATGTGACTGCAACAGTTGCTAGCGGTTATTCTACTGGTGAGGCTTTGAAGGCTTGTCAGGAGGTAGGTGCAGAAATCCTGCCTACGGGTTATACCTTCGACTTTTCAGGTCTGACACGTGAGGAGGCCAAGGCTTCGAATACGACAGCCATCATCTTCCTGCTGTGTTTCATCTTTATTTATCTGATTTTGTCTGCTCAGTATGAGTCGTACATTCTGCCTTTGGCAGTAGTACTCTCTGTTCCTTTCGGATTGGCAGGCTGTTTCCTCTTTACGATGTTATTTGGTCACGCCAACGATATCTACATGCAGATTTCACTCATCATGTTGATTGGTCTGTTGGCTAAGAACGCCATTCTGATTGTGCAGTTCGCCCTGGAGCGCCGTCGTACAGGTATGGCTGTCGCATGGGCTGCCACCTTGGGCGCTGCGGCCCGTCTGCGTCCTATCTTGATGACATCTTTGGCTATGGTTATCGGTCTGTTACCAATGATGTTCGCTTCAGGTGTTGGTAAGAATGGTAACCAGACGCTGGGTGCTGCAGCAGTAGGTGGTATGCTGTTAGGAACATTGTTCCAGATTATCGTCGTACCTGGTCTATTCGTGATTTTCCAGAGTTTGCAGGAGAAGATCTCACCCATGAAGTTTGAGGGCGAGGAAGAGAATCCTGATGTAGCATCGGAGATTTCGCAGTATGCTCACCGTCCCGTTGATTATGAATTGGAGAAGTAAGAAGCTATGAAGAAGATCATGATATTTGCTGCCGTAACGGTGCTGATGAGCAGTTGCGGTGTATATAATAAGTACGAACGTCCTGAGGTGGATACTAAAGGACTGATTCGTGACGCAGTAAGTGATGTGGATACGCTGGCTGTTCAGGACACAGCCTCGTTTGGCAATCTGCCTTGGAGAGCCGTATTCACCGACCCACAGTTGCAGGCGTTGATAGAACAGGGATTGGAGAAGAATGCCAATCTGCAGAATGCTGCTCTGATGGTTCAGATGTACGAAACCATGCTGAAGGCTGCCAAGCTGGCTTTTCTGCCTGCTATCTCGTTTGGAACGAATAGTATGGGTAGCATTCAGACGATTTATACCGACCCCTCGTCTACGACGAAGAGCTATACGTTGCCTGTGACGGCTTCATGGACATTGGATCTCTTTGGCAATATCCTGTCGCAGAAGCGTTCGACGCAGATGAAACTTCTGGGATATAAGGATTACCAGATGGCCGTCCGTGCTCAGGTCATCAGTGGTATTGCTAACTGTTACTATACCTTGTTGATGCTCGACGAACAGCTTCGTATCGTCACGGAGATGGGTGATATGTCGAAGGAAACATGGGAGATGATGAAGTTGCAGTATAATCTGGGACGCATGCGCTCGACAAGTGTGCAGAGTGCAGAGGCTTCCTACTTGTCAATGCAGGCACAAGCCAATGATATCCGTCGTCAGATTCGTTCTACGGAGAATGCGCTCTGCTTGTTGATTGGTCAGGCTGGTCAGCAGATTGCCCGTTCTACCATGGAGGCTCAATACCTGCCTTCTGAGTTTGCGACGGGTGTTGGCGTAGCTTTGCTGAAGAATCGTCCAGACGTTCATAATGCCGAGATGCAGTTGGCAGCATGTTTCCACGATGTCCAGACAGCCCGTTCGCAGTTCTATCCTACCATTACGATAGGTGCTACTGGGGCTTTCACCAATGGTAATGGTGCCATAAATCCCGGCAAGTGGATGACCAATCTGTTTGCAGGTCTTACACAACCTATCTTCCAGCGTGGTGCTTTAACGGCCAACCTGAAAGTTAAAAAGCTTCAATATGAGCAGGCTTTCAATAGCTGGCAGAATGCTATTCTCTCTGCAGGTAACGAGGTCTCTAATGCGCTTGTGAACTACAACCAGTATGATGCCAACTCGAAGCTTGAGGCTCAGCGTATTGCTGTGCTCACCAAGAATGTAGAGGATACCAAGTCGCTCTATCAGAGTAGCGGTAGCAGTTACCTGGAGGTATTGACAGCACAGACGCAACTGCTCTCAGCACAGATTAATAAGGTGACTGACGACTTTAACAAGATGCAGGCTGTGGTTTCACTCTATACGGCACTTGGTGGTGGCGGAAAGTAATGATAATTGATAATTGACAATTGATAATTGAAAATTATGGCAAGCGAAATTAGTCCAAAAGCTGAGGTTAGCCCTAAGGCGAAAATCGGCGATAACTGTAAAATATTCCCCTTTGTCTATATTGAGGACGATGTAGAGATTGGTGATGGCTGCATTATCTTCCCCTTTGTGAGTATCATGAGCGGTACGCGTATGGGTAAACGTAATAAGGTGCATCAGGGTACGGTGCTTGGAGCTCTGCCTCAGGACTTTGAGTTCCGTGGCGAGAAAACCGAGTGCATCATTGGCGATAATAATATCTTCCGTGAGAATGTGGTGGTAAACCGTGCCACTCATAAGGGTGGCCAGACCGTTCTTGGCAATGATAACGTGCTGATGGAAGGTGCTCATATCTCGCACGACACGAAGGTAGGCAACCGCTGTGTCTTCGGGTATGGTACGAAGATAGCTGGCGATTGCATGATAGAGGATGGTGTCATCTTCTCGTCCAGCGTTATTGAGAATGCCAAGACGCGTGTGGGACAAGGTTCGATGATTCAGGCTGGTACAGCTTTCTCGAAGGATGTACCTCCTTATATTATCTGCACGAAACAAGCTGAGTTTGGCGGTGTCAATATGCAGGTAGCTCGTCAACATGGTGTCGACGAGAAGACATTGAAACATATTGCCAATGCGTATCGTCTGGTGTTCTTGGGACAAACCTCGGTGTTCGATGCTGTCAATCAGATCGAGGAACAGGTGCCCGATGGTCCCTTTATCCGTCATATCATCGAGTTTATCCGTGGCACACAGATAGGTATTATCTCGAAAAAGTAGACCTTTTACATAATAATAAATAACTTATGGCTAAAACAGTTGAATTTAAGTATGCCCCCATGTTTCAGGTGGGCGAGGACAAGACGGAGTACCGCTTGTTGAGTAAGGAAGGCGTAACAACCGCCGAGTTTGAAGGAAAGCAGATTGTGAAGGTGAGCAAAGAAGCCCTCACACTCTTGGCTCAGCAGGCTTTCCACGATGTGGAGTTCATGCTGCGCCGTGAGCATAACGAACAGGTAGCAAAGATTCTGACCGATCCAGAGGCCAGCGAGAACGATAAGTATGTAGCCCTGCAGTTCCTGCGCAATGCCGAGGTAGCTTGCAAGGGAATCCTCCCTTTCTGTCAGGACACAGGTACTGCCATCATCCACGGTGAGAAGGGTCAGCAGATATGGACAGGTTTCGAGGATGAAGAGGCGCTGAGCCTTGGTGTGTTCAACACCTTTACTCAGGACAACCTGCGTTACTCTCAGAATGCTCCTCTGAACATGTACGACGAGGTGAATACCCGTTGTAACCTTCCCGCACAGATTGATATCGAGGCTACTGAAGGTGCTGAGTATAAGTTCGTGATGGTTGCTAAGGGTGGTGGCTCTGCTAACAAGACCTACTTCTACCCAATGACAAAGGCTACTATCCAGAACGAGGGTACACTCATCCCATTCCTGGTAGAGAAGATGAAGAGTCTGGGTACAGCTGCATGTCCTCCATACCACATCGCATTCGTTATCGGTGGTACATCGGCTGAGAAGAACCTGCTGACAGTGAAGCTGGCTTCAATCAAGTTCTACGATGGTCTGCCCACAACAGGCGATGAGACAGGTCGTGCTTTCCGCGATATTGATCTGGAGCAGAAGCTCATCAAGGAGGCTCAGAAGATTGGTCTGGGTGCTCAGTTCGGTGGTAAGTATCTGGCTCACGATATCCGCGTGATTCGTCTGCCTCGTCATGGTGCCAGCTGTCCTATCGGTATGGGTGTTTCTTGCTCTGCTGATAGAAACATCAAGGCTAAGATCAATGCCGATGGTATCTGGTTGGAGAAGATGGACGCTAACCCAACAGAGTTGATTCCTGAGGAGTTGCGCAAGCCAGGTGAGGGCGGCAAGGGTATCGAGATCGACCTGAACGAGGGTATCGATGCTGTACGTGCTGAACTCTCTAAGTATCCTGTTTCTACCCGTGTCAACCTGAAGGGTACCATCATTGTTGCTCGCGATATTGCTCATGCTAAGCTGAAGGCTCGTCTGGATGCTGGTGAGGGTATGCCTGAGTACTTCAAGAAGTATCCTGTACTCTATGCCGGACCAGCTAAGACTCCAGAGGGCTATCCTTGTGGCTCTATGGGTCCAACCACAGCTAACCGTATGGATCCATACGTAGATGAGTTCCAGGCTAATGGTGCATCACTTGTCATGATTGCCAAGGGTAACCGTTCTGATGTAGTTACTGAGGCTTGTAAGAAGCATGGTGGCTTCTATCTGGGCACCATCGGTGGTGTGGCCGCTGTGCTCTCCCAGAGCAGCATTAAGAGCATCGAGTGCGTAGAGTATCCCGAGCTCGGCATGGAGGCAGTATGGAAGATTGAGGTTGAGGACTTCCCCGCATTCATCTTGGTTGATGACAAGGGTAATGACTTCTTCAAGACTCTGAAACCCTGGTGCCCGAATGCTAAGTAAACATTCTTTGTGCGTGTTGGTGCTGCTGCTGTTGGCGTTGTCTACGGCAGCAGCACCTCCTCGATATCCTAAGCTTGGAGGTCGACACATGTGTCGTACCCATGAGCTAAATCTACGTCGCGCTCCCTCAGGAGTCAATAATCAAAGGTATACGACTACGGGCGAGCATCGTCAGTTGGTGATAGTTGCCGAATTCGATGATGTTCCTTTCCATGGCGATGATTACATGGCGCTTTGGAACGACATTTATAATAAGGAGAACTATACTGACCTTGGTCACTATGGTAGTATGCATGATTATTTCTACGACCAGAGCTTTGGTAAGTTTAACCTCCATTTCGATTTGGTCTATACCAAGTTGCCTCATGGCTACGCTTATTATGGTAAGAACGTAGGTAATTATGATGGCAAATTGGGCGAACTGGTTGTCGATGCTGTTAAGGGTGTTGAAGACAAGATTGCTGACTGGTCAGTATATGATTGGGAGGGTGATGGTTATATCAATCAGGTCATTGTGCAGTTCTCCGGTCGTGGCGAGAATGATCCTAATCCTAATCCGAGAGATGAGAATCCTGACCTCGTATGGCCCTGCCAGTGGACACTAGCTGATGAAGGAACGGGCGTCTATACGTTATCAGGAACGGTCTCCGAACAATTTCCTAATGGTCTGAAAATTAATAATTTTGAGTGTTCTGCCGAGTTAGATGGTAGCGATGGCTATGGCACGTTCGGTTTGTTATGCCACGAGTTCAGCCATTGCTTTGGTGTCCCTGACTTTTATAATGGCAGCATGAAGTTTGTGGGCAGTTGGGACGTGATGGACTACGGTCTGTATAATGGCAACGGCTTCTGTCCGCCTTGCTATAGTGCCCACGAGCGCTGGTTTATGGGTTGGCTCGACATTGATGAACTCACAGAGCCAACGACTATTAGTGCTATGCGTTCTATCAGTTGGGGCGACCAGGAAGCCTATCTTATTCGTAACGATGGTCATAAAAACGAGTACTACGTTATGGAGAACCGCCAGCAGTATAAGTGGGATCTTGGAGTTCCTGGCAGTGGACTGCTTATTTTCCATATTAACTATAGTGAAGGGACTTGGTATGGTGGAGCCCCTAATTCCACGAATAATGTGCGTTATGGTATTGTAGCAGCTAACAATTCTGGCATAGCAGGTCAAGCAAAATGGACCTATCCTTATTTGAACAACGACTCGCTGACGAATAATTCCGAGCCTGCTGCCACCTTGTTTAATAAGAATACAGATGGCACAAAACTGATGTCGAAGCCTATCACCCACATGCGTGTCAACAACGACGGCATAGCTTCGTTCGATTTCATGGGAGGAGCATCCGCCGGCATTCGTATGCAGACTATTTCCGACGGACCGTCTAAGGTGCTTTACGACATGGGGCCCATCATGATAATCAGAAGGTCTGACGGCACTATTCAAAAAGTGATGAAGCATTAAGCTCCATCACTTTTCTTTTCATGTTATCCCTATTAGTTTCTAAACACAAGGCCTTCTCCAAATTCGTCAATAATAATCGGCTTGGTGCGGTCCACCTCATCAGCCAGTAGCTTCTTCGACAGGTCGTTCAACACGTACTGCTGGATGGCGCGCTTGACAGGTCGTGCACCAAAGTCGGGATCGTAACCCTCCTCAGCCAGATAGTTGATGGCCTGAGGCGTGCACTCCAGCTTGATGCCCTGAGGCTCCAGCATATCCGTTACCTTCTTCATCTGCAGACGAACCACATCGGCAATCTGCTCCTTCGTCAATGGCGTAAAGGTGATAATCTCATCGATACGGTTCAGGAACTCAGGGCGCATGGTTGCGCGCAGTTGCTCACGTGTCGCATTCGACGTCATGATGATGATGGTGTTCTTGAAGTTGGCGGTACGTCCCTTATTATCTGTCAGCCGTCCATCGTCCAATACCTGCAACAGGATGTTGAATACATCAGGATGCGCCTTCTCAATCTCGTCGAACAGCACTACTGAGTAAGGCTTACGTCGAACAGCCTCAGTCAGTTGTCCACCCTCGTCGTAACCTACGTATCCCGGAGGCGCACCAATCAGTCTGGAAACGCTGTATTTCTCCTGATACTCACTCATATCGATACGCGTCATCATCGTCTCATCGTTAAACAGATAGTCAGCCAGCGTCTTGGCGAGTTCTGTCTTACCGACACCCGTAGTACCTAGGAATATAAACGAGGCTATTGGTCGCTTAGGATCCTGAAGGCCTGCACGACTTCTGCGCACAGCATCACTTACTGCTGTGATGGCCTCTTCCTGACCAATCACACGCTTATGGAGTTCTTCCTCCAGATGAAGCAGCTTTTCGCGTTCGCTCTGCATCATGCGGGTAACAGGTATACCCGTCCAACGGCTCACCACCTCTGCAATATCGTCAGCAGTGACCTCTTCGCGGACCAGTCGAGTTCCCTCTCCTTTGGAGAGGGTTAGGGTGAGGCTGTTAATATCATCTTCGAGGGTCTTCAACTTCGAATAGCGGATCTCGGCCACCTTACCATAGTCACCCTCACGCTCAGCACGCTCAGCCTCGTATTTCAGGTTCTCCATCTCCTGCTTGTCCTGCTGGATCTTGTTTACCAACTGGCGCTCACCTTCCCATTTGGCACGGAACTGCGTCTCTTGCTCGCGCAGCTCGGCGATGTCCTTATCCAGTTGTGCAATCTTTACGTCATCACCTTCGCGCTTGATGGCCTCGCGCTCGATTTCGAGCTGGGCGAGTCGACGGGTTATCTCGTCGAGTTCCTCGGGAACGCTATCGCGCTCCATACGCAGTTTGGCTGCAGCCTCGTCCATCAGGTCGATGGCCTTATCTGGCAGGAATCGCTCAGAGATATAACGCTCAGAGAGTTGTACGGCAGCGATACAAGCATCATCCTGTATACGCACCTTATGGTGATTCTCGTAACGCTCCTTCAATCCACGAAGAATAGAGATTGCTGATAGCTCATCGGGTTCGTCGACCATCACCGTCTGGAATCGACGCTCCAGCGCTTTATCCTTCTCGAAATACTTCTGATACTCATTGAGGGTAGTGGCTCCAATGGCTCTAAGTTCTCCACGAGCCAGGGCAGGCTTCAGGATGTTGGCTGCATCCATCGCCCCCTCACCACCTCCAGCACCTACCAGCGTGTGTATCTCGTCGATGAACAGGATGATGCGTCCCTCGGCTTTGGTCACCTCGTTGATGACGCTCTTCAGTCGTTCCTCAAACTCACCCTTATATTTAGCACCAGCCACCAGTGCACCCATATCCAGCGAGTAGAGCTGCTTGTCCTTTAGGTTCTCAGGCACGTCACCACGAACGATACGTCCAGCGAGACCTTCTACGATGGCAGTCTTACCCGTACCCGGCTCACCTATCAGAATAGGATTGTTCTTAGTACGTCGAGACAGGATCTGCAGCACACGACGGATCTCATCGTCACGCCCGATCACTGGATCCAACTTACCTTGACGCGCGAGGTCTACCAGATTCTTGGCATACTTTTCCAACGATTGGTAGTTGTCGTCAGCCGATTGCGATTGCACCTTCTGTCCCTGTCGCAACTCCTGAATCGCCTTCTGCATCTCCTTCTCTGTGCAACCAGCATCCTTCATGATACGGCTTGCCGTAGAGTTGACGTTGAGCAGGGCGAGTAGGATAGGTTCTACAGAGACAAACTCATCGCCCATTTTCTGTGCGGTCTCTTGCGCACGCACGAGTACATTATTACTATCACTAGAGAGATACGGCTGTCCGCCCTGCACCTTCGGCAAATGTTTAATCTCCTGTTCGGTGAGCAGTTCTATCTGCTGGGCGTTCACGCCGAGTTTCTGGAAGATGAAGTTGGTCACATCTTTGGCCTTCTCCAATACTCCCTTCAAGATATGTACAGGTTCGATGACCTGCTGACCGTTCAGCTGTGCAGCGTTCACTGCCTGCTGAACAGCCTCTTGTGCTTTGATTGTAAATTTGTCTAATGTCATAATTTAATCCTCCTATTTTTTTTCTAACTAATGACGCTCAAACTCTGTGCCGAGCCGAGTGAGTACGACAAATCGTCAGTCGTTAGTGTCTTTTTGGCAGGAATACCTAGTAGTTGATTACTACATGGGGTGCCTTACATGTGCTCCGAAGCTTCTATAGAATAAAAATCGGTTTCGACCGACCGCTCGGATATATTAGGGCGGGCGCTCCAATATATAAGGGCGCCCGCCCTGATTAATGCGGCCGCCCGCCCGAATCTGGTTACATGCCGTCTCTCTCCCTGCTACATGCCGTGTCTTTCCCTGTTACATGCCGCCTCTCCCCCTATTAGCCCGTACCTATTCCCCTGTTCCCTTTATAACCAAGGGACTCTAATCGTTTTTTTTGAGATTAAAATTTGGTGGTTTGAGAATATGTTACTATATTTGCACAGTCAATAATATACTAGCCAAAATGAACAAGGAAGAAATGAACCTGTCCCCGAGATTCGATTTTCGGAACAATTCAAAGAGCAGCAACAGATCAGAGAACCGTCCCCTGATCTTGTCAAGTGTGAACAATGGAAAGCCTAGATCAAAACAAGAAGCCGAGAAGAAGCCTCGAGAAATAGAACAGCAATTTAGAGACGAATTAAAAAACATTAATGATGGAAATTAATAAATTTTGCTATATAATCATCGTCTCGATCATGTTTTCATTTGAGACTGGATTTGCCAAACGAAATGAAACAGGACTAAATTGGAACAAAACTGATAGGATTTTACCAATTTATGTTCAGGATTCCATACAAAACTTTTACAAATCTATTGATATAGATTATTGCATGTATTTTTTGTATGGGAAAGGAATAAATGAAGACAAAGAGAATCCTGATGGCATATATTCTTTTAAAATGTTTTCTTCTCATAGTCATACTCATCTTTTAATTATTTATCATTCTGAAGTATATATAGTTAAAAGTATCAATTATGGAGGGATAGTAGCAGAAATCTGTAGATTTGCCCAAAAAAAGAATATAGATGAAGCATTCCTGGAAAAGACATGCTTGATATGTTTTAATTATCTGTTAGATGAGTATCAAACTACTGACGAAGAAAAGAACATAGAATTTGCCAACAAAGATGACTTTATTAGTTCTCTGTTATTTAGCAAATCCATGGATGAAGTTTACAAAGTCTATATGGAGATAAAATCCCACAAAAACACAGCAGAAAATCTTCCATTCTATATTCTCACAAAAGAATTAGATGAGAAAGAAACAATTTTATTACTTGGTCTCATTGGAGGGTATGATTTTAAACAAGAATCACAG
The DNA here is from genome assembly GCA_947164965.1 of uncultured Prevotella sp. GTDB lineage: Bacteria > Bacteroidota > Bacteroidia > Bacteroidales > Bacteroidaceae > Prevotella. Next base: position 52,504 of record CAMUYR010000019.1, read on the forward strand.
GGATGGAAAATCGGCGAGGGTTCTGAATGATCCATTTTAAAACGAGACAAGAGTAATGAATAAGATAAAGTCACGACATATTTGGATTTTGGTAGTCCTATTGGCGGCATTCCTCCGTCCCTCCTTGGGTCAGGGTCAGAATGTATCGGGCAGCAACATCGTGTCGCGCACGATGCTGTCTTCTGACTGCACTGCATCCGTCAACCAGCGCGTCTACGACAACGGCCTTGGCGACATCGTTCAGGAAATCCAGTCCTATACGGGCTCTACCCTGCCCAGCGTGACGGTTCACCACGAGTACGACGAGTACCGCCGCCGTACGAAGAGCTGGCTCCCCGTGTCCTCATCTGACAGTCTCTTCATCGCAGGCAACATGATTTCCTATCAGGCGGTTTCCCAGTATTCCGACAACGCACCCTACTCACGCACGGTCTACGACGGCTTCCTGCCTACCCAGCCCTCCGCCCAGTACAAGGCGGGCGTCCAGTGGCAGAACAACGACAAGAAGGTGTCCCTTGCATACAGCGAGTATGTGGGTGCCGGCATGTTCTCCCCCGAGGACGGCTACCTGTACATGTTCGAGAATGTCAAGTACCTACGCACCCAGACCACCGACGAGGACGGCGGCGTCACTTCTGAGTACACCGACCTGAACGGTCGGCTGATGATCAGCGAGACCATCCAGGGCAAGACCTACTACCTGTATAACACGAAGGGCGACATCACCTATGTCATGCCGCCTGCGCTCTCGTCCTACCTGGTCTCCCAGTACGGGACGGAAGTTGACGAGATTCCCGATACCGAGGCGATGATACAGAAGTATGCCTACATCTACCGCTACGACCATCAGCGCCGCTGCATCTACAAGAAGCTGCCGGGCTGCGAGCCGTTGTACTACGTCTACGACCGTGCCGGCCAGTGCATCCTGACGCAGGACGGCTGCCAGCGTCAGAACGGCGTGTGGGCATATACCATCCCCGACAAGTTCGGTCGGCCGTGCATCAGCGGCATCTGCCAGTACTCTGGCTCCTATACGTCCGAGCCGCTGCACGCCGTACATGTCTATGCCGAATACGACGGCGCTACCGCTGCTACCGGCGGGTATACCGTCCACGGCCTCACGCTGGCCGGACAGACACTGTACTCTGCCGCCTACTATGACGGCTACTCGTTCATCGGCCAGCACGGCGTGCCCTCCACCCTGACGGCATCCACTGTCTCGGGCTTCACGGTCGACGCTTCGGTCCACCACGGCATGCAGACCGGCTCCGCCACGGCACTGCTGAGCAACGGCAGCGTAACGGGCTACACGTATTCCGCCATGTACTACGACTCCCGCTACAATGTCGCTCAGGTCAAGGCAACGGACCACCTTGGCGGCACCGGCGTCACCAGCACCTCGTACTCGTACACCGGCAAGCCGCTGCGCGTGAGCATACAGCGCAGCAAGGGCAGTTCGGGCACGACATACATCAACCATACCTACACCTACGACGGGGCAGACAGGATGGCCTCCTGCATATTCTCCATTGCCCATGGCACGCCGTCGCTGTCCTCTATGCAGACGTATGCGTACGACGCCCTGGGCCGTCTGTCGAGCGTCACCCGCCCGTTCACGTCGGGAACCGTCAGCTACAGCTACGACCTCCACGGATGGACGACGGGCATCACCACCAACAGCTTCTATGAGGAGCTGTTCTATGCCGGCGGTCCCGGCAATCCCCGCTGGAACGGCAACATCAGCGCCATGCGCTGGCATAACGACGACTATTACTACAAGCGTGGCTACAAGTTCACATACGACGGCGCCAACAGGCTGACGCAGGCCGCGTACGGCGAGGGTGACGCCCTCACGTCCAACACGGGCAGGTTCAGCGAGGGCGTGCAGTACGGCGCCAACGGTAACATCACGGGTATTACCCGCTACGGTAAGACTTCGTCCAGCGGCTACGGCCTGATGGACAACCTGACGCTCTCCTACGACGGCAACCGCCTGACGGGTGTTTCCGAGACGGTTGCGGACTACGACTTCACGGGCTCCTTTGAGTACAAGCGTTCGAACGGCTCACAGTATATCTACAACGGCAACGGATCGCTGGTTGCCGACAGGAGCCGGGGCATCGCCTATATCGACTACGACTACAACAACAACCCGCAGACGATATACTTCACCAACGGCAACGAGATCAGGTACACATACAGCGCTACAGGCGAGAAGCTGTGCATCAAATATTATAATGCCGTACCTAATATCACGAGGACGTTCGGTGTGAAGCCCAGCGGCTCTACCCAGAACGAGGTCATGGCAGTCTATCAGGATGACTACATCCTTGGTGGAAGTTTCATCATAAGGAACGGTGTGATTGGAAGAGTACTCTTCGACGGCGGCTATGCCCAGGGGACTCCTATAAACAACACGAGCTATGGCTTTACGCTCTACTACTACAACAAGGACCACCTGGGCAATAACCGCGAGGTGTTGAACTACAGCGGCAACGTACAGCAGCTGACGAACTACTATCCCTTCGGCGCGCCGTACACAGACCCCAATGCTGTCATGGGATCCAGCATTCAGCAGTACAAGTACAACGGCAAGGAGCTGGTGACGATGCACGGGTTGAACACCTACGACTATGGAGCCAGACAGTATGACCCCATACTTTGCAGATGGGACAGGGTAGATCCCTTGTGTGAGAAAAATCCAGAAATCAGTCCGTATGCGTACTGTGAGTATGATCCTGTGAATGCCATCGATCCTGATGGAAGAGGTGTATTGAGTAAAGGTGCCAAGCTAATCTGGAAGGTAGGTAAACAAGTAGCAAAAAAAGGACTCTCTGCTCTGAAAGAAGCCTCTACTTACACAAGCGCATTTACAGATATCAAGGAAGATTTTAACACCTTGACAGATGGCAACGCCTCTACTTGAGACAGGGCTGTTGCAGGAGTAAGTTTGGCTTCTGAAATCGTCAGTCCTGTAAGTGTAAAAGATGCCAAAAATATTGGCAAAGCGGCAAAGGGACTGGCGAAAGATCATAGTAAGATTGGATCCACTGGAAAGATTGGAGAGGAAGCTTTGAAGAAATTAGGAGGTAAAAGTCAGCAAACGTTTGATACATCGCAGGGTAAAAGAATTGTTGATCAATTTGCAAATGGTGTGATACATGAATCCAAAGTAGGTTATCAGAGTGCTTCTGATCGTATTAAGACTCAGATTAAAAAAGATGCTGAAATAATGAAGAAGGAGGGCGTTGATGGCGCCACATGGCATTTCTTTCAAAGCCCTGTAACAGGAAAAGGCGGACCAAGTAAGCCATTGATGAAGGAACTAGAAGATAATAACATTAAAGTTGAAATCCATGATTAGTAGTTAGCATATTTTGTTGTAGTATGTACTATTTTGATATGTAAAAATTTAAAATTAAACAATATATGAATTTCGAAGACTTCTCTTTAAACTATCATCTTTCAGAGTTAAATCTCAAAGTTGTTAAGTCCTATGCAAAGTTGTTTTTTGCAGAAAAGGATGAAAGACTATTAAATTTCATAGATAATGTTGCATCAGATTGCAATATCAATCCATCTGAATTGAATTTCTCAGAAGAATCTTTGGAGGTATTAGACAGATGGCTTGTGAACCATGTAGAATGTGTAAAATTAACGAAAGAAGAATATGAAGTGGTAAGAAAATCTCTTCCTGACTATATTGATATTAATGATTGGAGATTCAGCGATGTTACTTATTCAAATATCATTAACGTTGGTCTATATTTGGGTGAGGTTATGATTCATAAACATCCTAATTTAAAATGGGAGCAATGTCTTAATGGTAAAAAAAACATTGACTATGGTCAAATGATCATAAGAGTAGGTAAAATAGGAATGAATCCCATGAGATTAGTAGATGTAACTTGTTTGAAAATAGTTGATAATAGTAAAAGTCCAAAAAGACTCCGCGAAATCGTTCATCTTTGGGAGGAATATCTATAGAGAAAATGCGGTTCTGAATGATCCACTTTAAACGAGACAAGATTAATGAATATAATAAAGTCACGACAAAGATCATGGGGTCGGTTCTCCTGATCATTTTTCAAGATAGACAAAGCACAAATGGAAATGCAAATGAAACAAGTAATGAATCATTATAAAAAAGACGGACTTCTGAATATGATCAGAAGAACCGACCCCATGATTTAAAGCCTAAATACTAAAGTTGGATAAGTTGGAACTCCAAATAGCAGTGACAAGGACAAGACAATTATTTACATTATAATATTATTTGAATGAAAGCAGTATATAATTTTCACAATGATTTTAAAAGAAGTCAAATTGAAATTTCTTCTGATGTTCTTCCTTATAGATTGTTATGTGAATATCTTGTGCCATACAAGAAGGATAAACTTCCAGAAAATGTAATATTTTCAGTTGCAGCAGGAAAGAAAAATTATGACCTCATTCGACTTTTTCAAAGTGGAGAATTTTTTTTCTCCCCAAAGTTTATAGATGTGTTTTCGCAATTTATAGATATGTCTGATAAATGCTATCCTATTAAGATTGAGGGCATAGAAGAACAATATTACGTAATATACAATTTGGACCATTATCCTTTTTTAAACAAAGATAAGGCTATGTTTGATAAAGAGCCTCCCTTTTATTGTGGAAAAGAAATCACGACACCTCTTTTTGGCATTAATGATACAAGATGCTTTGTTGTTACCGAAGAATTAAAGAATGCATTATTAAAAAATAAAATATCGAATATTGAATTTACGGAATCCTTTCTATGTACAAAACAAGAATACAAGGATTGGAGGAAGTCTCGATGATGCAGAAAGTATAATCAGGGGGTTCTGTGATCATTTTTTGAGTATTTATTTTGTTGTTTAAGAAAATGTTACTAT
>CAMUYR010000020.1 GCA_947164965.1 uncultured Prevotella sp.
TGGTCGCCGATGTTGAAGACATTTGAAGACCAAAGGAGTATTACATATTCAGAGTTGTTGGCCCTGTCGCTTCAACAGAGCGACAACAACGCCTGCGATATTCTCTTCGAACGATGCGGAAGTCCGAAAAATGTAGAAAAGTACATCAGAAATCTTGGATTCAAGGATATTCGTATTCAGAAGACGGAGAAACAGATGCATGCCAACCCCGCTCATAGCAGAAAGAACTGGTGTACGCCACAGTCGATGGTTGAACTCCTTGGGTGGTTTGCAGCACATCACAATGACAATGAGCTGCTCCGCTACATTTGGAAACTGATGGCTGATAGCCAGACTGGTGGGGATCGTCTGCCTGCAACAGTTCCAAATTCAGCCAAAGTCGTTCACAAGACAGGCACAGGGTTCCCATTGCCATCAGGTCTGCCATCAGGCATCTGCGATGTGGGTATTATCATATTGGATAATGGTCAGCAACTCCCAATCGCAGTTTTCATTACCTACCCCTCATCACAATCACGGATTTCTGATGTAGCGAAACAATTACTTGAACAATAAATAATGAAAAGATTACGACTCGGAGCTGTGCTCCATTTCATTATTGCCATAGGCCATCTCGGCTGTCTCTTTGCTTTAGATGAAGCCTTCGACGCTTACGGCATCAAAGATGTGATGCATAACATGGTGTTTGGTCACGTCTGGATGCTTTATGCTCTGACCATCTGCCTTGCCTTGGCCTTCGTTCTGGCAGGACTCTATGCTCTCTCAGCCACAGGCGATATCTGTCGGCTCCCATTGACTCGAACAGCCATTATCGTTATCATCGTGCTCTACAGCCTTCGGGCCTTGGCGGGAGGCTGGGCTTGTGTTATGGATTTCAGATGGCTGCAATTTATTTCATCTGTCATCCCTGCCTTTATAGCATGGTGCTATTATCCTGGTTTAAAAAATTATCGTCATGGAAATATCAAATTGGTTTAAGGGATTCGAGAAAGGTATAGCACGGCTCTCTCCAGAGGAGCGGTCTGCATTCTTCTCGGAATGTGGGAAAAACTGTGTAAATGGCGGCACGCTTTCTGTTTACAAGAAACTCTATGAGGATGCCAAAGGGAACATGGATGTGTTCTTTCAGATGGCTAATGATTTGCCAGGAGTAAAAGGTGAGGTTGTTGAGAAAGGTCATGTTTATCGACTTATCTTCTTAAAATGCACCTGTGAGTTGTGTAAAAAAGGATATGTCACAACGCCTTTGCTCTGTGAATGTTCACGCCAAAGTGTGATTTATTCGCTGCACAGTTTGTGGAAAGACAAGAACTTTACCGTAACGCTTTGTCATTCCATCTTGGGTGGTGGGACAGATTGTGAAATGAGAATAGAGGTCGATAAATGAAGCGAATCCCTAATCTCCTGTCAATGTCGCGGATTGTGTTGTGTCTGCCTTTGCTCTTGGTGGATGCAATGACTTTGCCCTTCTGGACGCTCTACGTGATAGCTGGCTTGACAGATATGCTCGACGGCTTTCTGGCAAGGCGATGGGGCGTGGAGAGTAAGTTTGGGGCCAGATTGGATAGCTTGGCAGACTTCATGCTTGTCTTAGCAGTAGGATATAAGTTGTTTCCGTATATGAAACTGCCAACTGCGCTGTGGATGATGATAGGACTTATTGCGCTGGTGAAAATGGTCAATGCCATCTGCTCGTATGTGGTAAGACATAGGATTGAATACTTACACACCAAAGCCAACAAATTAACAGGCTTCTTGCTCTTTATCGGCATGATGATTGTCGGACAGTCATACTTCATCCCTGTTGCATGGGTGATTGCCTGCATCGCCCTCTTCGCAGCCATACAGGAAGGACATATTATTCGCAGCAAATAATACCATTCGTCACAGAATCGTACCATTCGTCACAAATTGAGGGATAAGTCGCAACTTTAACATATTTCTGCATCGTCAAACTGGCAAATTATTCAAAATTGCTAAGTTATGAACAAATTCTGTTTAAAGATGGCGGCCTGTATGGCTGCAATGATGATGAGCCTGACAACTCAGGCCAAGACTCAGGACGTAGGTGGACGAGTAATAGATCAGAATGGTGAGCCACTCGGATTTGTAAGTGTGGCACTGCTTTCGGCAGACTCTACCTATATCCAGGGTGCTACGAGCGACGAGAATGGTGCGTTTATGATTCAGACAACAGATGCGTGCTGCATCTTGCGACTTTCGTTTATCGGCTATCGTACGCAATACGTGGATGTAAAAGGTACGAATGTGGGTACCATCCAAATGGAGGAAGACCTGCCATTATTGAACGAAATTATCGTAAAAGGACAGATGCCGAAGACGAAACTGACGGGCAACTCGATGGTAACCACCATCCAGGGGACTATTCTTGGAACCTCGGGAACAGCCAAGGAGATGTTGGCCAAGGTGCCTGGTATGACTCTGAAGGGCGACGAACTGGAAGTGCTGGGCAAGGGTACACCTATATTTTATATTAATGGCCGCAAGATGCACGACAAAGAAGAACTGAAACGGCTACGTTCAGAGGAGATTGCGAGCGTGGAGGTGATTACCAATCCTGGTGCACAGTACGATGCTACGATATCATCAGTCGTAAGAATCAAGACCATTCGCAGGGAGGGCGACGGTTTCGGCTTCGACTTGAATACTGGTTTTAATCAAGATCTGAGGTTTGGCGAGAGCGACCCCAGTGCCCAGCTGAACCTGCGCTATCGCCATAATAACCTCGACCTGTTTGGAATGTTGAACTACTGGAAATGGGACCAGACGTCACTTTACTATGATGACCAGTCGAACTATCTGCCTACTGATAAGGGAGTCTTGAACATCGTTCAGAATTCTCATTCGAGGAATCATTTCAAGAACAATGGGATTGACTATAATCTGGGTTTCAACTGGCAGATAGCCGAAAACCACTCTGTTGGCGTCAGAATCCAACGCAACGACCGCTTCAACGCCACCACAGACCTGATGGTGGAGACAGACATCGAGCGCCAGCCGCTCCAGAAGAAGGAGCATAATTATTCTACTCAAGACGAGCATCGCCACACCTTATATAACTGGGAAGGCAATGCGTATTACAATGGTAAGGTAGGTAAAATGGGCATTGACCTGAACATGGATTTCCTGACAGACAAGACTAACGTGGATAATCATATCAATGAACTCATTAACCATACAGACCACCATGCGATGGAGCAGGACAATAGTACATTCACTCGTCTATGGGCTACCAAACTGGTGCTGACCTACCCCATCTGGAAAGGACAATTAGAGGCAGGTACGGAGCTCTCGTTTGTAACACGCGAAAACAGTTCCAGCATCACCAATTATCCCCTGCCAGCTTCCGACTCGAAGGTGAAGGAGAACAATATAGCTGCCTTCGTGGCCTATAACTTCAACCTGGAGAAGGTGGGTAACTTCAGTGCAGGTTTGCGCTATGAGCATGTGGGATTCGACTATACAGATCATCTCGATGCTGCCAACAATATGACGCGCTATCAAGACGAGTTCTTCCCCAGTCTGTCGTGGGCCAGACAGTTCGGACCCGTGCAGACTTCGGTAGCCTATAGTTTCAAGACCATCCGTCCCGACTATAACAGTCTGAGCGACCGCATCACCTATATCAACTCCTACACGCTGTTGCAGGGTGATCCGACGCTGAAAAACGCCACTATGCAAGAGGTGAGCCTCAATGCCCGCTATAAGTGGTTGAACCTCTTTGCGGCCTACGAGCGTCGCGATAACACGCTGACACAACTGCCTTGCGCATATAATAACGAGGGGATGATTATGATTAAACGCGTGAATCTGGAGAACCCCGTGCGCAATCTGGCTGTCTTCCTCTCTGCCAATCCCACCTTCGGCATCTGGAGTCCCAACTGGACTATTGGGGGACAGAAGTTCTGGAACACGATGGAATTTGACGATCCGCGTTCTGCGACAGGCAAAGTCAAGGAGACCTACACCAAGCCCATCTTCTTCGTCGACCTGAACAACACCTTCCGTCTGCCACACCGTTGGCAACTAGAGGCCAACATGAACATCATGACCAAGGGTGATGTCATCAACTTCCGGATGCAGTCTGCCTCATATAATCTTGGCTTCGTGGTTCAGAAATATTGGCTGAAGAATGACGCTATCTGTCTGCGCGCCAGCATCAACGACGTGTTGCAGCGTGGCACTCAGACTATACACATGGACTGTGGCGGTTATCAGATGACAGAAAACGCGGTGCGCAGCAACCACCGTCTGAACATCTCGCTGCGCTACACATTCAACGCCTCGAAGAGCAAGTATAAGGGCACTGGTGCCGGACAGGCAGAGCGTCAGAGAATGAGTAGCAATTAGCCATTCGTCACATTTTTACACCGTATATCCCAGAAATTAGGAGAATCAAATAGTATGTCATATCTTTGCGGTCGAAAACCGCGAAACTCGGTGTTTCTTGGGCGGCGGGGATATAAAGAATAAAAAATAAGAAAAATATAAATTGGAAAAGATGAAAAGAATTAACGTAAGACTAGCAGTTCTGATGGCTGCAATAATGATGACAATGATGAGCTTCGCCAAGACTCAAGACTTTGGCGGACGAGTGATTGACGAGAAGGGCGAGCCGATGCCCTTTGTAAACGTGGTACTTCTGTCGCTGCCTGATTCTGCCTTCGTGCAGGGAGCGATGACTGACGAGCAAGGCGTGTTTAAGATTGTGACGGATGTGAGCGACGGTCTGTTCAAGGTGACCAGCGTGGGCTATCAAACCTTATATATAAAGGCAGGTCAGGACTTGACTATCCAGATGAAGGAGGACACGCAACTGCTCAGCGAAGTTGTAGTAAAAGGTCAGCTGCCCAAGACACATGCCAAAGGTGATGCCATGCGTACCACTGTGGCTGGAACCATCTTGGAGAAAGCCGGAACCGTAAGCGATGCCTTAGGAAAGATACCATCGATTGAGACTGAACGCGGCGGTAGTGTGACGGTGCTGGGACGCGGCGATGCTGAGGTATATATCAATGGTCGTAAGGTACAGGATCTGAATGAACTCTCTCGCCTGCGTTCTGACCAAATCCAGCATGTAGATGTAGTTCAGAACCCTGGTGCCCGCTATAAGGCATCGACCAAAGCCGTAGTTCGCATCACGCTAAAGAAGGCACAGGGCGAAGGTTTCTCGTTTCAGGACTATTTCAGTGGCATATACCAGTATGGTCATACGCTGACGAACAACCTGGATGTGAACTACCGCACAGGCGGTCTCGACATTACCGCCTCGCTGTGGGCAGGGCGCTACGGTCATGCAAAATCGTTACAGGAGCATGAGCTCACCTACTTTGTAGGCCCGGATTACATCCAGAGCAACAACTCGCAGGAATCGAAGAGCATATGGAAGGGTTATTCACCGCAATTGCAGCTGAACTATATGGTCGACGAGAACCACAGTTTCGGTGCCTTTTATAAATACGACCGCCACCCCAGCAGCGACTTCAACAGCACGTTTTATACCGACAACTACGTGAACGGCAAGTACACGGAGCATTCAGAGAGTCGCATTTGGCAGGATGAGAGTTTCAGCAAACACATCTTCAATGCCTACTATAACGGCAAGGTGGGCAATCTGGGTATCGACCTCAATATCGACGGACTCTTTGACGACACCAAGACGCCTGGTAGTACCACGGAGCAGACATCCCCTGCATCTGGAGACACTACAGCTCCTCGTACCATCGAGAGCAACACCCTCAGCGGCAACAACTTCTGGGCCACGAAACTCATCCTCTCCTATCCTGTATGGAAAGGTAATCTCTCTCTGGGTGGCGAATATAGCTATAATCATCGCACTGACGCCTACTCGTTTACAGCCACCGACTATGTGCCTGTGAAAACCACCGACACAGAGATCAATGAGAAATCATCGGCCGCCTTCCTGGAGTATGGTCGCTCTTTTGGCAAAGTCTATGCACAGGTAGGACTGCGCTATGAGCATCTGACAAACGACTACTTCAACTTCGGTAAGAAGGAGGATGAAGTCTGCCGCGACTATGGCGACTGGTTCCCTACGGCGGTCATCTCTGCCCCTGTAGGCAAGGCACAACTCTCCCTCTCCTACCGTCGTGACATCGAGCGTCCTAACTATGCCAATCTGACCAGTTCGACGGTTTACGTCAACCGCTATACTTACCAGAGCGGTAACCCATATCTGTTGCCGACTTATACCCATAGCCTGGTGCTCAATGCTGCCTATAAATGGGCGAACCTGATGCTGAACTATGGCCGCGTGAAGGATGCCCTCACTATGTCGACAGAGCCTTTCCCTGGTTCAGAAGATCCCCTTGTCAGCCTTGTGCGTCCCATCAACAGCTGGGAGGATTACAACAAGTTCAGCATCCAGTTATCAGCACGGCCAACTCTCAACTTTCAACTCTCAACTTTCAACTGTTCGTGGCATCCTATGTGGACTATCATCACTCAGTTGCAGGATTTCAAATCGCCTACGGCCGATGGCTCCACCATCACGTTGAACCATCCTTGGTTTATTCTTGGTTGGCAGAACAACATCGAATTGCCATACGGTTTCCGGCTCAACGCCTCACTCCAGTGGAATTCGAAGGGCGATTACAACAACTTCCGCATGACCAGCACTCGCCTTTTCACCAACGTAGGCCTGCAGCGTGATTTCAACTTGAAGCGTATGGGTACACTCACTTTCGACTTGCGTTGCAGCGATATCTTCCACACCAACAAGACCGAGGCCATCGTCTTCGGTTATCGAGAACTGACTACGCACAATCCTGCCCGTCGCACCTTTGTGCTTGACCTTACCTGGAAGTTCAACGAGGCCCGATCTAAGTATCGTGGCTCTGGTGCAGGCGAGAAGCAGAAAGCGCGTATGTAAAGTGCATTGATTATTTGATAATATCTGAAATTATTTGTATCTTTGCACTGTCAAACTGAGCAAATATGTACAAGACTCGTTCTCTCCCCAACACACGCATTGACGTGGCCGACGCCCTGCGAGGAATCGCTGTGGCGGGTATCATCCTATATCACTCCGTCGAGCATTTCGATATTTTTACCCAGAAGCCCATCCTCCATACCCTACCCTGCGACCAAACGGTAGCCGATGTACTGGCGTGGCTGCTGTCTGGCAAGATGTATGGCATCTTCGCCATGCTCTTCGGACTGAGTTTCTTCATCATGAACGATAATCAGCAGCAGAAGGGAAGAAACTTCTCAGGACGCTTCGCATGGCGCATGTGTCTGCTCTTCATGTTTGGTGTCATCAATGTGGCGTTCTACGATGGCGATATCCTCATGCTCTATGCCTGTTATGGTCTGCTACTCATTCCCATCAGTTATCTGCCATCAAAGGCGGCTTGGTGTATCATTGCCCTGTTAGCTATCCAACCCGTAGAACTGTATTGCTTGCTAGCAGATACAACCATCGATCATTCTAGATTGTGGGACATATATGGCCAGGTGATAGCTATGCATGAGAATGGTACATTTTGGGAGAACACGCTTATGAACCTACGCTATGGCTTCGAATTAAATCTGCGATTCAATGTCTTTAGCGGCCGTCTCACACAGTTGCTCTGCCTCTTTATTCTCGGCATGCAGTTAGGGCGACAGCGAATGTTCTACAATGAGGGAAAAAATCTACAGATTTGGCACATTGTTCTTGGAGTATCAGCGTTGCTCACCCTCGCCCTGAGTTTCGTGGACTTTGGCAATCTGGAAGGCTGGCTCAAACCAATCTACAACCTCAGTATCCTCCTGATGATCGTCTCGGCAGTGGTCTCCGCATGGTATGCCTTCGAGGGTGTACGCCGTGTGCTCCATCATTTGTGCATCTTTGGTCGCATGAGCCTCACCAACTATCTGTTGCAGTCCATCATCGGCTGCGCCATCTTCTGCGGTTACGGTCTGGCCTGCTATTACAAACTGGGCATTACCTACGCCGTGATGGTAGGTATTGGCATGGTTGTCACGCAATACCTCTTCGCCCGTTTCTGGTTCACCAGTCATCAGCGCGGTCCGTTAGAGGGCTTATGGCGAAAACTGACGTGGATTTAATAATGTATTGAACATAATATCATAAGATGAAACAGGAAATCAATCCTCAAGAAAGTAGTCGTGCAGAGGCATTTAGTATGTGGATGTCATCGCCGCAGCCAATGGTAACATTGGTGAAAACGTTCGATGTCAGGCGTCTGCGGAAAGTAAGTAGAAAGACGGGGGTCAAGTTTACCGTACTTTTGTGTTGGTGCATCTGCAGGGCTGCCAGCAGTATCGAGGAGTTCTTCCTCCTGCCAACACCTGGCCATTTATACCGCTTTGATAAACTGGCAGTCAATGTCATCGTGCTGAACGACAAAGGAGGAATCACCTTGTGTGATGTGCCCTATTCCGAAGATATCAGTCAGTTCAATACAGACTATCTTGAAATTACCTGTCAGGCTGCGAAGACCTGTAAAAGCACATCGCTGGAGGATTCGATGATTATTGGCACTTCAGCATTGCCACACACAGAGCTGGATTGTATCGTTAACCAGTATTCTGGCCGTTGGAACAATCCGTTTCTTGTATGGGGCAAATACAGGAAAGGTCTGTTTAAGACCACTCTGCCCATCTCCCTTCAGTTTCACCATGCCCAGATGGATGGCATGCAAGCCTGCCGTTTCCTCAACAACCTACAGCACGAAATAAAGCAGATTGGATAAAAACGAAGATGGAAACAGAAAGGATATTATTGCGTCGTTGGCATTATATGTGGCGCAGTATCTATTACCTACGTGCTGACCACACCTTGTGGGAATGGGAGCCTCGGGTGGTGATGCCTGAGGTGGGGTCGGCGACGATTTGACGCAGGTCTTTCGAGGCCACAGAACGGCTCTGGTGGGTTGCGTTGGCATAGTCGTAGAGCGTCATGAAGCCGTTCTTCTCAATAATGGCTTTGGCTCTTGCTATTCGTTCCTCGCGAGTGAGCTTTGTTTTCTGTGGAACCAGGACCTCAGCTTCACTACGTTCAAAGGTGGCTTCCTTGTTCAACGCCTGCAACAATTTTGCATCTGGCTTAAAGTTAATCCCCTTGATACAGACATGCCTGTATTTTGTCTTCGGATCTCCATCGGTATTCTTCGATTCTGCCTTTTCCGACGGGCTCGATTCATCAAAACCCAATGTCAGCGAGAATACGCCCAGCCCGTCAATCTTGATGTTGTGGCCCATTGGCATCCAACTTTTCATTGTCGAAACCAGTGCATCAAAAACTGCCCTGATCATGCCTTCGCCGATACTGCCGGCATAGTCACGCATGTGTTCAATCACCGTTTCGTAGTCGTGCAGAGAGTAAGTCTGCATTTTGGGGTAAAGGGTTTTATGGCCATCTGCCATTCCCTCTGCCATTTCCTTCAAAATGTACTTTGCCATATCCTAGATCCTTTTGTCGTTACTACTATGATTTTATTTAATTTTCTTTCTATATATTTTGTATTTTCAATTTTAAAACTTATGTTTTTAATTCAAAAATACATATTTTCAATTTAAGAACTTGTGTCTTTAAATTTTATATATAAACTTTCACACTGCAAAAATACATTCTTTTTTCCATTCCACAAAATAATTATCATTCTTTTTTGTTCCATTCGTCACTAAACCTACACAGAATATCCCTAATATTTGGCGGAATCCGCAACTTTCTGTAATTTTGCAACGTCAAATTGCAAAAAGGTATATGGATACAAAAGAAATGAATATTAGATTAGAACAACCACAAGATTATCGCGAGGTAGAAAACCTGACTCGCGAAGCATTCTGGAACGTTTATCGTCCAGGATGTACAGAGCATTATGTGCTTAACCAATATCGAACCAATCCAGAATTCATCCCTGAACTGGATTTCGTGATGGAGGAGAATGGGCGTATCATCGGCCATGTGATGTTCTCCAAAGCCGAGATAATGCTTGACGATGGAACGCTCTTTCCTTCATGGACTTTCGGTCCCATCAGCATCCACCCAGATTACAAGCGCAAAGGCTATGGTTTGAAACTGCTTCAGTATGCGTTGGAGAAGGCCAAGGTGATGGGAATAAGACTGATTCAGATAGAGGGGAATATCGAGTTCTACAAGCACGCAGGATTCGATCTGGCCAGCAAGATGAAGATTCATTATCACGCAGAGCCGAGGGAGTCGGAAGTTCCGTATTTCCTTGCCCTAGAGTTGATTCCTGGCTATTGGGGCAATCGTGAAGGAACTTATTGCCCTCCAAAGGGCTACTTCGTAGCTGATGAGAATCCCGAGGCTTTCGAAGCATACGAGGCATTGTTCCCTGCTAAAGAGAGAGCCTTGCAGCCTAGTCAGTTACCTCAGTTCTGCCAAAGTTGCGGTATGCCCCTCACTAAGAATGAAGACTGCGGTACAAACGCAGACGGCAGTATCAATTATGACTATTGCAAGTACTGTTATGCCGAAGGCAAGTTCTTGCAGGAATGTACGATGGACGAGATGATAGAGCATTGCTCGCAATTCGTCGATGAAGTGAATAAACAGATGCCCAAGCCAATGACGAAGGAAGAATACAAGCAGATGATGCGAGGGTTCTTCCCAATGCTTAAAAGATGGAGAAAAGAATAACCGAAGATAGACTCAGACAGACATTCAGCGAGGGTGGCGCTCAGGAGATTTACCAAGAAGTAAAGGCTAGTGGTGATTTCCTTGGTTTTGCTCGTCGGTATGCATTCAGTGAGGATTATCTTGTAGCAAGGAGTGCCTTACGGGGACTGACCAAGGCTGGCAAAGAAGAGTTGTCTCAGCTACAGGTAATACTCCATGATTTTATCAATCAGGCCATGCAGACAGCGAACTCTTCCGTTAGGCGACTGTCTCTGAACATCATAGAAAGATTGGAGATGTCTGAAGATTACCTGCGTACAGACTTCCTTGATTTCTGCTTCGAACACATGATAGATGTCAAAGAGTTCCCTGGCATTCAGTCCGTCTGCATGAAACTCGCCTTCCGTATGTGCAAATTCTACCCAGAACTGATGGATGAACTGAAGCGCACCCTTGAAGCGATGGAGATTGATTATTACAAGCCTGCAGTGAAATGCGTCCGTAGCAGGATTCTAAGCGGTAAGCTCAAATGAAATTGCAACTTTTACGATGATAAATACGTCTAACAGATGAATTCAGTAATAGAGAGAACATGAAGACTTTAGGAAACATCATCTGGATAATCTTCGGTGGGCTGCATATTGCCTTGGAGTATTTCATTGCTGGACTGGTACTGATGATTACCATCATCGGTATACCATTTGGCATACAGAGCATGAAACTGGGTATGCTTGCCATCTGGCCGTTCGGTACGCAAGTGAAGTGGAGACCCTCGCAGCCAGGTTGTCTGAGCATATTCATGAATGTACTATGGTTTTTCGTGGGCGGTATCTGGATCTGGCTCACCCACATCTTCTACGGCCTCATTTTCTGCATCACCATCATTGGCATCCCCTTCGGGAAGATGCACTTCCGTCTGGCAAAGCTGGCACTGTCACCATTCGGTAAAGAACTCGTATAAATTAAACTTCCCTTATCCTTTGGCAGCTACATGTACTCTCTGCTGACATCCATTGTTTAAACGAGTTTAAATAATTGGCAGCATAGTTTAACCGAGTTTAAATTTCGCGCCATTCTGACTATCTTCGAGTGCCATTTTGTCAATCGGCACGAAAGTTGTACTATGTCTTGTGAAAGCTGAAGCGAAAGCCGAGGTGATCAACAACAAATAAGTTAAACTAAAAGAATAATTGGAGGTAAAAGTTATGTTGAACGGATTAATGAAAAGCAATGGTTGGTTCCCAACAATGTTTGATGATTTCTTTAACACTGATTTCATGCCTCGTGCCAACAGTACAGCACCCGCAGTCAATGTCAAGGAGAGTGAGAAGGCCTACACGATGGAACTTGCAGCTCCAGGCATCAAGAAAGAATATTGCCGCGTAGCCATCAATGACGAGGGCAACCTCACCATCGCCATTGAGAACAAACAGGAACACAAGCATGAGGACAAGCATCATCACTATCTGCGCCGCGAGTTCAGCTACTCGAACTACGAGCAGAACTACACGCTACCTGATGATGTCGTGAAAGACCAGATCTCTGCCAAGGTGGAGGACGGCATCCTGACCGTCACCATGCCGAAGACCGAGCCGAAGCAGAAGGTCACCAAGGCCATTGAGGTCTCATAATGAGGATTACATTTTGATTAAAACAGCAGGGAGCAGCATCATAACGGGTGTTGCCCCCTTTTTTATGGGTTAAAATAAAAAAATGTGAGGAAAATACAAATAATCGCGCATAAGTGACTGTTAAGAGCTGTTTTTTGAGTATTTTTGCAGGGAATTTGTAATCGAAGGTGAGAAAAGTATTAATCGACGCACATACGCATACAGTGGCATCGGGCCATGCCTACAGCAGTCTGCAGGAGATGGCAAAGGCTGCTGCTGACAAGGGCTTGGAGGTGCTGGGCATCACGGAGCACGGCCCCAAGGTACCAGGAACGTGTCCACAGTTGTATTTCAAGAACATGTTTGTGGTTCCCCGTCAGATGTACGGCATCCGTCTGCTGATGGGCTGCGAGATGAACATCCTCGACTGTCAGGGTACACTTGACCTGACGGAAGACTATATTGACTACCTCGACCTGAAGATTGCAGGCATTCATGGCGCATGGTATCAGGGAGGTTCGGAGGAAGAGAATACCGAGGGCATGATAAATGTCATCAAACACCCCAAAATGCACATCATCAGTCATCCAGGCGACGGTTCTGCAGAGTTGGACTTTGAGAAGCTGGTATTGGCTGCCAAGGAAGCACACACGCTGTTGGAGATCAACAACCACTCGTTGGCTCCACAGCGTAAGAAGTCAGTGGCACGTGAGAACAATCTGGAACTGCTGCGACTCTGCAAGAAGCATGACGTACCCACCATTCTGGGTAGCGATGCACACATTACTTTCCAGATTGCCGACTACGAACGACTGTATTCACTATTAGAAGAGACCGACTTCCCTGATGAGCTGATTATGAACTACTGGCCAGACAAGTTCTTTGACTATCTGGGCATCAACCGCGAAGTATGATGAAGATACTGTTCCTACACGGATTCTTTGCGAGCGGCCAGTGTGTGCCTGCTGTAGCATTAAAGGAAGCATTTGAAGGCAAGGCAGAGGTGCTGACACCTGATCTGCCTATGCATCCCAAAGAGGCTATCAACTTTATTCGTGACCTGATAGACATCGAGAAACCTGACGCATTGGTGGGCAACAGTTGCGGTTCGTTCTATGCTCAGATGATAGCCCCAATCATAGGACTGCCAGCACTGCTGGGCAATCCGCACTTCAAGATGACAGAATTCCTGAAGCCGAGAATAGGCGCACACCAATACAAGTCACCACGCAAGGATGGCAAGCAGGACTTCATCATCGATGAACAACTCATTGCAGAGTTTGCAGAGTTGGAAAAACAACAGTTTGACAACTACAATCCAGAGTATAAGGAACATATTTGGGGAATCTTTGGTGAACAGGATACACTGGCACACTACGAACCGCTGTTCCTGAAGTATTACAGCCATTCGTATCACTTCCCTGGAGGCCATACGCCCACGGCAGAAGAAGTGCATACGTACTATGTGCCGTTGATAGAAAAGCTAATGAAAGAGCGTGCTATCTGATAATCTTTGCCTTTTGAAGATTATCAAAGTCGCTCCAGAAATCAGACGCATCTGACTCACTGAAGCCGTCTGAGGATAACTCCTTCAGGATAGCGTCCATCAGTTGAATCTTGGAGATGTTCAGATCTGGGTCAACATCGATGGGATAAGTGAGAATGTCGCCCTATGAACCAACGTGCAGGTTGGTAATGGCGATGTTGCCATCAACCATCTTCACCCGAATATGCTTGCTGGAACCATATTCTGGCTTGGTATCACGGAGATTCTGGTATAGCAGGTTGTCGCTATACTGCTCAGAATCGACGGAATTTATGAGTTCACAAAGTGTCATATTGTTATCCTCTTAAATTTGAAAGCATCATGCCGCCCCAAACAGCAAGAATGCCGATGATGACGCTAGCGCCAACGTATAGCGCCATCAGCAGGACATCGCCAGCCTTCATCATGTCAAAGGATTCGTTAGCAAAGGTGCTGAACGTGGTAAAACCGCCGCAGAAGCCTGTTACCAGCAACAGTTTCATCTCAGGTGACAACACGCCTTTACTAGCCAGGCCTACCAACAATCCGATGAGCAACGAGCCAAGGATGTTTACGGCAAACGTGCCCCAAGGGAATGAGGTGCTAATGCCAGAGAGCAAATATCGCAGTACTGAGCCAACTGCTCCACCAAATGCTACCAATAACAGATTTCTTACCATATTATCCGATTTGAGGTGCAAAGGTACGAAAAAACGTGAAATTTCGAGGATAATTCGCCGTTTTTCACTATATTTGCACGCAGAAAGTTCTATACTACTAAACGAATACGAATATGAAGAAAGTCATTGTTATATCGACTAGTCTGCGTCGTGGCTCAAACAGCGACATGCTGGCAGACAAGTTCGTGGAAGGTGCTAAGGCAGTTGGAAACGAGGTAGAGAAGATTTCTCTTGTTGGCAAGGAAATCCAGTTCTGTAAGGGCTGTTTTGGATGCCAGAAGCTGGGAAAGTGCGTTATCAAGGATGATGTGAACGACATTATGGTCAAGGTGATGGAGGCTGATGTCGTTTGCTGGGCAACGCCCATCTACTACTACGAGATGAGCGGACAGATGAAGACCTTGATAGACCGCATGAATGCGATGTATGAGCAGGACTACAAGTTCCGTGATGTCTATCTGCTGACCACCGCTGCTGAGGATGAGGAAGAGACACCCAAGCGCGCAGAGATAGGACTGACAGGCTGGATAGACTGCTATCCTAAGAGCCACTTGGCAGGTACGCTCTTCTGTGGTGGCGTGAACGAGCCACGCGAGATAGAAGGCAACAGCAAGTTGCAGGATGCCTTCGAACTGGGTAAAAACGTATAATGAACTATTGAATATAATATCAAAGCCCGACCTGCATTTGCAAGCCGGGCTTTTTTGTGGATAATATGTAGAATGGCTATGCCATGAAGTGCTTGATATGGCGGGCTGACGTTACCTTGGCATCGTAGATGACTGTCAATTCACGAGTGCGTGGATTCCACTTGGTGTTCATCACGCCTTTCATGTTATCGACCTTGGCAATCACCTTACGATGGGAGTCGTGGCGGCTAACCCTGAAGGTGCAGGTCTTCACGTCAGGACGATAGGCGTGGCCTTTGTGATAGGTGTTGTGTGACAGCGCCCTGTCCACCTTGTCGAAGTGCGACCCACCTCTGTCATTATTCACTACGACAACAGTTGTCTTCTTGTCGTTTCTGTCGTTGTGATGCTTATTACCTGCCATTGCCGGCATTGTTGTGATTGCCATCATCATCATGGCTGCGATCACCTTATTCAGCCAATTAGTGCTCACTATTGTCTTCTTCATAATCTTGTCTCCTATACTTTAAATGTTAGACATTTGTTTCTTAATCACAGTGCAAAGATAGGGTGAATCTACGGGATTTGAAAATGAAAATTCCTATTCTGCGCCTCCAAATCCCTATAGTTTAGTGGGGAATTCCCCCTAAGTAATTTTAGTTACTATCTCCCAAAATCTTCATATATTCATCGTAGGTGATATGCCGACCACCCATGGATTTGAACAGCGGGGTCTCAAACTGGCAATCGATGAAGCGACCGCCTATGCGTTCCATTGCTTTTGCCAAATGAATCAGAGCGAGTTTCGAAGCATTAGGAACGAGCGAAAACATACTCTCTCCGAAAAAAGCATTGCGTAGCGTGACGCCATACAATCCACCTACGAGTCGTCTGCCCGCTGCTGTATTGGTTGGTTCCCACACTTCGACACTGGCTGCATAGCCTTGATGATGCAGACGGGTGAATGCCTCAATGATGTCTGGACCAAGCCAAGCTCCACTCTCCTCGTTTCGACCTTGCGCTTTTGAACAGCCATTGATGACACCTTCGAAGTCCTCGTTGACAGTCACATCGTATTTATGCTGCTTCAACAGTTGACGCATGGAGTGGCTGATGTGTATCTCGCTAGGGAAGATGACATAGCGGTCGAGCGGACAATACCAGTGTGGCTCGCGGTCCATCTGGAAGGCGTACCACGGAAAGAAACCGTTGCTATAAGCCAATACCAGACGCTCGACAGACAGGTCGCCACCAATGGCTACCAACCCATCGTCCTCACCCCAACGTGGATCTGGGAACCACAATTCGTCATCCAATTGCCAGACAGCCATCCTTCACATTTACGGTTACTTCCCCACCCTGTTTCAGACTGCCAAAGAGAATCTCGCGCATCAGGAGCGGTTTCAGCTGCTGAGCAATAACACGATCCATTTCGCGAGCGCCATATTCAGCAGTAAAGCCTTCTTTCAGCAGATGGTCAAAAGCCTCTGCTGTTAACGTCATCTTTACCTGCTTAGCTTCGAGCTTGACATCCAACTCATGCAGTTTCTTCTGCAAAATCAACGTCGCCATCTGCTTATCCATATCGTGGAACACGACTGCAGCCGACAGACGATTCAGGAACTCTGGCTTGAAAGTTTTCTTCACTTGTTTCATCATCGCTTCGCCACGACTCACGCTGCTATTGAAACCGATGCTGGCTGAGGCAAACTGCGCTCCTGCATTCGAAGTCATGATGAGCACCACGTTGCGGAAATCAGCCTTGCGCCCCTTATTGTCCGTCAATCGTGCATAGTCCATCACCTGCAACAGTATATTATAGATGTCCTGATGGGCCTTCTCTATCTCGTCAAGCAACAGCACGGCATTGGGTGACTTGCGGATAGCATCCGTCAACAGACCACCATCCTCATAACCCACATAACCCGCAGGCGAACCAATCAGCTTGGCAACAGCATGCTTCTCCGTATATTCACTCATATCGAAGCGTATCAGTTCGATGCCCAATTCCTTAGCCAACACACGAGCCACCTCCGTTTTTCCTACACCCGTTGGTCCCACGAACAGCAGCGAAGCCAATGGTTTGTTGTCATCCAGCAATCCCGCACGAGACATCTGAACGGCTTCCACCACCTGGCGAATGGCTTCGTCCTGTCCGTATATCTGTGCCAACAGCTTATCGCAAAGCGTTGAGAGTTTAGCGTTGTCATCATCATCGCTCATGGCCAGCGCATCCACCTTACACGTCTTCGCCAACACGTCTGCAATATCAGCCTTGGAAACTCTTAACTCTTCATTTTTATCTCTTAACTCGAAGCTCGCTCCCGCCTCGTCTATCAGGTCAATGGCCTTGTCGGGCAGGAACCTATCGTTCACGTACTTCGCGCTCGCTTCTACAGCAAAGTCGATAGCCTCGTCCTCATATTTCACGTTGTGGAACTCCTCGTATCTGGGCTGTAACTGCTTGAGGATATGTTTCGCTTCGTCAACGCTCGGCTCAGGGATGTCAATCTGCTGAAAACGACGCACGATACCTTTTGAACGCGAGAAATAGCGGTTGTATTCCTCGTAGGTCGTAGAACCGATAAAGCGGATGCTGCCAGCTTCCAGATAGGGTTTCAGCATGTTCGATGCATCCATTGCACTGTCGCTGGTAGCACCAGCTCCCACCAGCGTGTGTATCTCGTCGATGTACACAATGTTGGCTACGGGTTCAGCAGGATAGTCCTGATCTGCAGCCACACCGTCCATAATCATCTTGATGCGGTTCTCGAAGTCGCCACGATACTGCGTGCCTGCCAACAGCGTACCCATGTCGAGTTGGTAGATCTTGCAGCCCATCAGTCGCTCAGGCACCCTACCCTCTTCTATCATCCGTGCCAGGCCCCAAACCAGTGCCGTCTTGCCCACACCTGGTTCACCCACATGCAGCGGATTGTTCTTGTCTCTGCGGCATAGCACCTGAATGGTCCTTTGCAGTTCTGCCTCACGACCAATCAGCGGGTTCTGCTGTTTGTACAGGTCGTTCATGCAGGTCACCAGCTTCTTCCAGGCAGCTTTTTCGCCCGACTGTCCTCCTTTCTCCTCTAGTTCGTCATCGAAATCACAGAAGTTAATCAGCTGACTCATAAAGTTAGCCTCCTTACCATAAAGGCAGTCTTTCAGCAGATAGGCAGCCCACGAATCTTCAAGGGCGAGAATGCCTCTTGCCAAATGCGGGATGTCCAAAGCTGTGGCACTGCTCGAATTGACTTGCTCTACGGCCAATTCTATCACCCTCCCCATCTGTGCAGAGGTCTCTGGCACGTATTCTGTCCCTTCTGGCAATGACTCTATGGTCCCAAGATATTCTTTAATACGGTCTTCCAACTGGTACGGACTATAAAAGATGTTCACTGCCGCATTGAAATTAAATTCCTCCAGCAGCGCCAATAGCAGATGCTCAGGCATTATAAACTCATGCCTGTATTCCTTACAGCACTCGTAGGCTTTATTGAGTGCCTTCGATGCTCTATATGTCTGTTTAATCTCTGCCATACGTTATTCCTCCTCTGGCTCAACAGTTAGTCTCAATGGATAATTCTGCTCTCTCGCCATCGTGGTAGCCTTGCGAGCTTTCGACACCGCAATGTCATAGCTATAGATGCCCACTACCGCCTTGTCGGAGTGGTGCACCTGCAGCATCAGCGCCTCTGCCTCCTCTTCACTTTTCAGAAACACCTGTTTCAGTATCATCACCACAAACTCCATCGTAGTGAAGTCGTCGTTGTAGATGATGACCTTATATCGTCGCGGCTCCTTCAAATCTGTCCTTTGCCGCTCTCTCAATTGTGACTGTTCTTTTGCCATATTCTATACATTTCCTAAATATACATATTTCATGCCTTCTTCCTCTGCTATTTGCTTGGCCTCCTTAAGCGTATGAATGGGAGTCGGAGGAATGTCCGCCATCTTATACCTTGGGAAGAAACGGCTGAAGTGCAGGGGATTGTTAGCAAGACCATTGTCTGCTATCCAGCGGCACATCTCGCGAATCATCGTCATGTCATCGTTCACATCAGGGATGATAAGATTCGTCAGTTCAATCCATACACCTGCTTTCTGCATGGCCAGGATGGTGTCAAGAACTGGCTGCAAGTGTCCACCGCTGACCTTCTGATAGGTTTCGTCGCTAAACGACTTCAGGTCGATGTTGGCTGCATCAAGATACGGTAGCAGGTCTGCCAATGGTTCCTGACACACATAGCCTGCTGTCACGAGAATGTTCCAAAGACCGTTTTCGTGCGCCAACCGAGCCGTGTCCACGATATACTCCAGATATGTCAGAGGCTCTGTATAGGTGTAGGCGATACCAGGGCAGTGGTGCTCCAAGCACAGATCTACGACTTGTTGTGGAGAAAGGTCATAATGCCCAACATCCGATGGCGACACCTGCGAAATCTCGTGATTCTGACAGTTCAAACACCTGAAGTTGCAGCCTGTACAGGCAATGGAGAGGCACTTGGTGCCAGGATGGAAGTGGTACAGCGGCTTCTTCTCAATGGGGTCAATGGCCAGCGAACAGGGCTTGCCATAGACTTCGCTCACAAGCACGCCATCCTTATTACGACGACTCCGGCAGATACCCGTCTTGCCATTCGCAATCTTACAATGATGCGGACAGAGCAGACACTCCACCCGTCCATTATCCAACTGCCTATAGTATTTGCACTCCATCAGAACACTATCGCTTCGTAAACATACAACTCCGCATCCTTCCAGCCATCCCATCCGATGCCTGCTTTGTCCTGAGCACAGTGCCCCACGAACTCCTCCTTCGTCCAGTTTACTTCGTCGGCAACTTGCGGCAGGAACGTACCACTACGATATCCTTTCTTGATATAGATGCCATGCTTATGCAGTTGGAATTCATCCAGACTCTGAATGCGACGCATAGGCGTGAGCACAGAGATTTCGATGTCAATATCATCCAGCTCTTCCCTGGTTACAGGCATGAACCGAGGGTCTTCAAAGGCAGCAGCACGAGCCATCTCTGCTACTATTTCGTGCAATGGGACATCCTCTCCAAAGTGACCGATGCAACCACGCAATCGCCCCTGTTTATGCAACGACACAAATGCGCCACATCTTGAATTGAGAATTGAAAATTGAGAATTGAGAGTTGGCTGCGCAATCCGTTTTCTGTCTAACGAGTCCTTGATACTTGTCAGTGCTATGTCCTTCAGCATCCGTTTCTCCACATCTTTCAATGAGAATTCGCTCTTTCTAAGTACTGCAAACGCATGATATCCCACCACACGGCTATGGTCATGGTTATCAATATCTCCAGAATTCTGATACAGCAGATGCTTCACTTCGTAGCCGCCATCCTGCATCATCAGCATCAGCGTAGCAATGGCCAGCTCGCCGCAAGCACTTGTAGCCAGATTCTTCACGCCACTTCTGGCGTTTTCCTCCAATTGAGCGATAAACCGTTCCACATCACCGGTCTCCACAGCCTTGCCTGTCCGAGCATCCACCTCGCAGGCATCCTCATATTTCGGATAGTGCGAGAAGTCGCTGCTTACCACAAACAGATTCTCCTCTGTCATATACGGCTTCAGCACCTCCGCTATCCTTTGCAGCTTCCTGAAATCGTTGGTCGATATAATGATCGGAACGATGGGTGGCACTTCGCCAAATCTTCTCTGCAGGAATGGCAGCTGCACCTCCAGACAATGCTCTCTGTCGTGAGCCTTGGCGTGATAAGAAAACACACTATCTGCCTCTATCAGCTTCTGAGCCGTCTCGACATCCACCTTCACATTGCCCAATGGCGTACTATAATAGTCGTACTCCGTATTCACCGAAGCCCCGTCGTACCACTCATGATGGCTTGGTCCTAGCAGGAATATCCGCTTGTACTGCACATCGTAATGTATCGACTGATATGCTGCTGCAGCCACATTGCCAGAAAAATAGTAGCCTGCATGAGGCACTATTACCGCAGCTACTTGCTCGTACTTCTTATCCTTGGCATGTAGCGCCAGGAAGCTATCCACCTCATCGCTCAGTTCCTTGGCATCGCCCGTATAGAAACGGTTCGCCTGAGTTGCAGGCCTTACTATCGGCTCCTTCGCTACGTTCCCGTTACATGTATTCATCATCATTACTGCTATGATTATGGTCAACAACTTCATCATTCCTTTCCCATCTGCCGCAGTTATTTATTCGTAGTGCCTTATTCTAACATCTATCCCCTCTGCCTTTAGCAACTCAGGGATACCGCTGACGTTGGTTTCTCCATAATGATATGGAAACAGCACCTTGGGCTTCACCACCTTTGCAGCCTTTACCAGCTGGTCTGGCGTCATCGTGAAGGGCTGATTGCAGGGCATGAAGGCAATGTCGATGTCCTTGATGTCAGACATTTCAGGAATATCTTCCGTATCGCCAGCAATGTAGATTCTCAATCCATCGACAGTCAGGATAAAGCCATTGTCCCTACCTTTCGGATGGAATTTCTGATTAGCCTCTGTGGTATTATAGGCTGGTACGGCTTCAACCATGAAGTCATCAGCTATCTGTAGCTTGTCACCATTGCCCATAACCTTTCCATAGCCCAGCATGTCGCCACAGCGCTTATTGGTAATCAACTGTGTACCGTCTTTCGTCAACTGCTTGATAGCCTCCTTGTCGAAGTGGTCCATGTGTTCGTGGGTCACGAAGATATAGTCTGCCTTAGGCATCTTGCTATAGTCAATTGTCCTCTCGCGCAGCTTCATCACAGGGTCTATCTCAATCTCCTTGCCATCATATTCCATCCTGATGCTGGCGTGCATCAGCGCATGGAACTTAACGGTTTTTCCACTTTTCGTCTGGAACACATCCATCTCGTAAGTATCTGTTGTCACAGGCCTTTGGGTTTCTTTCCATGCTATGATTCCACCCAAGAGGTTCACAACCTTGTAACCCTCAGCACCCAGTTCTGATGCAGCATTGGCAGAGCGACGTCCACTACGACAATAGACAGCGATGGTTCTGTCCTTGGGTAGCGTTGCCTTAGCCTTCTCCATGAAGCCGTCCTGCTTCCAGTCAATAAGCAGCGCACCCTCGATATGCCCTTCATTGAACTCCTCAACAGTCCTCACGTCAAGAACCGCCACGCCAGGCTCTGCTATCAATTTTGCAAAACCTTCAGGATCGGTGTTCTCATAATTTTGCTGGCAGCAACCGGTTGCCAGTCCAAACATTGCCATCAGGCAAGTAATAATCTTTTTCATATTGTTATTTGTTTTATTCTTACCATCCAGGTGGCAACACGATATTCTCCACGTCGTGAGCCTTCTCGAATAGCGGAGATATATCATCATCCGTGAAACCGGCAATGCCGCAGCCGATGCGAGTCACAAGGAACGTCAGGTTCTTATTCTCCTTGGCGAATGCGATGAACTCGTCCACATACGGACGGATGGTCTCTACGCCGCCCTGCATCGTCGGGATAGCATAGCTCTGGCCTTGCAGACCCACGCCCTGACCCATGATGGCTCCAAACTTGCGGTAGGCGATATACGCCGCACCACCGCCGTGCATACCTTTGAGATTGCTTCCGAACACAAAGATCTCGTTCGGCTGCAGCTCCGTGATAAACTCTGGTGTTGTTCTCTTCTGCTCCATAATCTCTTCTCTGATAAAGTCCATATCCTCGCATGCCATTAGCGCTGCCATATCTGCCATCGAACCCGGCATAGGCGCAATCGACATTTTGGCCTCGCCCATCGTAGCCTCCCTGTGCAGGATGGCCATTTCGTCCATCACCTCCGGCATATCCAGATCCATGTCGAAGTTTTTCCTGAAATACGGCACGATGATCTGCTCCTTCAGTTTCTTGTACTTCTGCGAGATAGCCGACGGGGTCATCCCCATCTGCGCTGCTATCTCCTTCGATTTGAAACCCTGCAACAACAGCATGTCGATAATCAGCCGCTCCTGACGGTCCAGCGGAGCATGGTCGCACACATCCTCCACCATCTTGTTGAACTGCAACCGTAGGTCGCTGGTCACGTCGAACGACATCAGATAGTCCTCGAACGTGATGCTGCCATACTCCTTGCGGTACCATTTCAGTGCATCGAGCACCACATAGCGGAACCCGTTGATGAGCCACGTCTTCAGGCTCACGTTTGGCGAGTGATCCTCCAGCGGTTTCCAGTCGTGCTCCATCAGGTAGAGCGCATACTGGTGAGCCAGCGACATGAAGTCCAGGTTCTCCTTCTCGCGCAACTGATACCGCTGGTCGAAGATGTTATAGCCCACCTGACAGTACCCGTAGAAATACTCACGGATAATGTCGGCATCGCCCTCGCGGAAACCGCTCAGAATCTCTTCGTCTGACAGTCGCTGATAGTACATAATTCGATATATTTTCTGCAAAATTACAAAAAAATCGCTTGATTGCTTAATTTTTCTCCAAATTCTTCTTCAAAGAGATAAAGACATGTCTGAAAATCGCGATTAAGCGAGCTCAAACGAAAGAATTTCTTTCAGTTTGACGAGCGTGAGCGATTTCGACGAAGTCAAAAAGAAGTATTCACCATTTAAAAAGTTACGATTATGAAAACAAATGATGTTAAGACCAAGGCTGCGATTAAGCGAGAACAGAATGATGCTCGCATCGATTCTGTCGAGCGTGAGCAGGCTCGACCGAAGGTCAAAAGAGTTCACAACCTGATTATCGTTGATGAGAGCGGTTCTATGGAAGTTATCCGCAAGCAAGCCTTCGTAGGTATGAACGAGACCCTGCAGACTGTCCGCAAGATGCAGGAGAAGTTCCCAGACCAAGAACAGTTCGTCACCCTGCTCACTTTCGATACTGGCCACACCACCTGGCACTACGACAACCTGCCCGCTGCACAGACCAAGGACTTGGACTGGAAAGCCTATCGTCCCGGTGGCGGCACACCTCTCTACGATGCTATCGGCAAGGGGATCTCCAAGACCAATGCTCAGATTGAGGACGGCGACCATGTGCTAGTGACCATCATCACCGACGGCGAGGAGAACAGCAGCGAGGAATGGACGCTGAAGATGATCCGCACGATGATTGAGAAGCTGAAGAAGCAGAACTGGACCTTCACGCTCATCGGCACCGATAACCTCGACATAGAGACCATGGCCCACTCCTTCGCCATCGATGAGCACCTGGAGTTCCAGCAGGACGAAGCCGGTACCAAGGCCATGTTTGCCCGCGAACGCCGCAGTCGCGAACGCTACAACTGCTGTGTCGCCGAGGATGCCGCTATGCCTGTAGGCTCGTTCTTCAAAGAGGAGAATTAGAAATACAGCCTTACCTAAGAATGAGATTGCCCTCGCGCTATGTCGAAGGCAATCTCAATTTCGTTCTTGATACCTGGTTTAGTTGTACCAAATAGATGGCATCGGTTTCTGTGCACTTGATTCGACTTGCTTGTTGTCGATCTTCTTTTCGTTGTCCCTGATTTCCTTTTCTGTCAACATAAGCAGTTCCTCCGTTGATAATTAGTTACCGCAAATATAGGAATTATTTGGGTTCGTTGTACTTCTCATATTCTTCTTTTATGACACATTAACCAAATGCGGTATTTATATTCATGCAATATTCATTTTCGCCTTAAACAAGGCAATCGCATCCTGCATGATGTCATAGTGGTCGAATGCCAGATGTGGTAAGTCCGACAATGGCCACCATTCAGCCTTGGCAGCATCATCCTGGCCAGTGACAGCGATAGTTTCATCAACGATAGCAAGGTAAGCAACAGTAACAGTCCTTCCTCGCGGGTCACGATCAATCTTAGAATAGGCTCCTATCTGCTGTATCTGCGATACTTGAAGCCCTGTTTCTTCCTTCAGTTCCCTGACGGCGCACTGCTCCGTCGTTTCATCCATGTTCATGAAACCGCCAGGGAATGCCCAGCAACCTTTGTATGGGTCAGCACCTCTTTCGATCAGCAGTACCTGTGGTACCGCTTCCTTTGTCATCACCACACAGTCTGCAGTCACTGCTGGACGTGGGTATCTATATGAATACTGTTTGACGAACAACGGCAATAGCATCTTACAAATTTCTTCCAGATACTGCTGGTCAATATCGTCAAACGTGGCCAGTTCCTTGCTGTCAATGTCAAGGACGGCTACCACTTCCCCATCTTTTGAGAATACGGGTACGACTATCTCTGAGCGCGAGAGGCTGCTGCAGGCGATATGTCCAGGAAACTGTTCCACGTCAGGCACAATGATGGTTCGTTGCTCCTTCCATGCCGTACCACAGACTCCCTTTCCATAGCCGATGTGCATACAAGCAACAGGCCCTTGGAATGGGCCAAGTACCAACTCCCCGTTCTGCACACGATAGAATCCCGTCCACCAGAATCCCATAGCCTCGTGGATGGCAGCACAGACGTTGGCCATTACTGCCACACTATCCGTCTCGCCCTCTATCAGCGCACGAATCTGCTCTGTGAGCAGTCTGTATTTCTCAATTTTATCCATGTTCAGCACCCTCTTCCGTCAATACTACACGCTGCGCCGTCCTCCTGTGGCCTTGGCTCCAGCCCAACATACATCTTTATCATATTCTCACTTATTTTGTTGTTGATAATCTCTCCAATTATTTTTTTTATATCTCTATATCTGCTTTTATATTAACAAATAAACGATGACGCAGCAGATGGCTGCGACAGGGAATAGTCCCAGGCGGAACCATGCTGCAACGATGCCAGCCAACAGCGCAATTATTCCTGGCAATGGAGTTGGCGTAGCCATAATCATATCTGGGAAGGTCATCACGGCCAGCGTGACGTAAGGCACATAATACAAGAAGCTGCGCACGAAGCGGTTGTGTAACTCCCCTTTGATCAGTACCATTGGTGTCACGCGAATCAGATTGGTGATGACAATGGCCAGAAGGATATATATGAGAATACTATGCTGCTCCATCGTCATCAGTCTTTATAGGTTTAAGCCAAGCGGCAACAGCCGAAATGATGATAGTTAGCACCACCGTTCGCATACCACTGCTCCACTCACCGATAACAGGTGCCATAGCACACAGGCCACTCAACACGAAACTGGCTATCAGCGCATAGAGCACGTTACGGTCTTTATGGGCTGGCGGGATAATGATAGCCAAAAACATGCCGTAAAGCGACATACTGAGGGCTGTCACCATCGGCTGGGGCAATAGACTACCAGCCACGATGCCCACAGCACATCCCGATGCCCAGAACAGTGTTGATATCAGGGCTGCCGAGTAAGTATAGGCTGGTGGCGTATAGCCCGGATGGGCGACAGAGATGCCAAACACCTCGTCGGTCACGCAGCAGGCCATCAGTATGCGGTGAAACCACGATGTGCCAGGAGCAATCTTCTGCGACAGAGCCGCACTCATCAGCATATAGCGCAGGTTGGCCACCAAGCACATCGCTATCACCTCCACGTAGGCTGCCTGTACCGCTACCAGCGTGTAAGTGCCATATTCGCCAGCCGAAGCACGGGTGAAGAAACTGCTCAGGAATCCCAAGGGTGCGGTCAATCCAGCCCTCGCAGCAATGATGCCAAGCGAGAAGGTCACGGCAAAATAGCCCATCGCAATGGGTATGCCGTCACGCAAGCCGTGAATGATATGTTGTCTATTGTCTGCCATTTAGCAAATTTTACATGACTTGCGGAAGTGCCTTTAGTGCTTCATCCGGCAGGCGCGACTGCAGAACCATGTCAAACATGTAGGGCAGTTTGACAGCATAGAACGGCAGTATTCTCTTGATATATTCACCGATGGCCGCCTTGTCGTTCGTACCAAGGTATGCTGGCAGGAATATATTCCAGTGGGTGGTCAGCATCTCAGGTGTAAGATGCAGTATGAAGTCAGCCCTCTTATCGTCAATCCTGTTGCACATCGTCCATGTCCAGCCCAAGTCCCACTCTGGCACACCATAGCAGAACATCCCCAAGTCGATCCAGAGAACACGCTCCCCGTTTGTGATGATATTGCCGATATGCAGGTCACCGTGCAGGCAGTTGGTCGAGTCTGGCGCCTTATCCAGGAAGGCCAGCGCCCGTTGCTTATACTCTTCCGTCACCAGGTCTTTCTCAAGATAGAAGTTCCTGAGGATGTCCTTCGCCGACGGGATGCGCGAGGTGTCGGCCTTTGTTGCATGCAGCTCTCGTGTCATTCGTGCGAAAGCCTGCGAAATCTCCTCCAACCTCGACGGCTCTTCTGAGATGATGCGTGTGAACGACCGTTTGTTCTTGATCAGTTCGTATTCCACACCACGACGCTCACCGTCCGTAATCAGCTGGTAGGGTTCGGGTGTAGGTATCCCCATGTCAAATACGGAACGGGAAGTCATAAACTCCCTTTCTGCCATTTCTGCCTCTGCGCCAGGATTGAACAGCTTGGCCAGTGCATTACGTGTCTTGTGCGTATAGGTGAGCGATGAACCACCTTCGCCAGTTTGAACATACTCGTTCAGGTCTATCAATTTGTACGTATCCATCTTTTTATCGTTAAATCGTTATCTTATTATTCTCTGCTATTCTATTTTACTCCGCCATAGTAGAAGAAATATTGCAGCTTATTCCACATCCATCTGTCCACTATAGCTAATTAAATAGTTTTTTTTTCATAAGCGTCTATTTCTTTTGAGTCTTGTTCTTATATTGAGAGTGACATCTTGCGGCAATGCGTGTCGAAATACAGATTACTCATATCCCTCTGTTCTTCAATATTTAAAGACTAGTCCCATCCTTCTTCGTCATTATTCTCCATATAGCCGCTCATACCGTTGTCTTCCATATCGTCCTCAGATGCGGGGTCGAAACCACGCATGTTGTCCGGCTTATGAGGAGGACGCCCTTTTCCATGTGGCGGTGGAGGTGGCGGCCCATCATTGTGCTATGAACAGCAGCTACCTATTATATATATAAGCCCTTTCATTCCTACAATAAGGTTTTACTTCCCCTCCTTCTCTTTGTCAATCAACTCCCTGATAGCTCTATCGTAGTCACTCTCGTACTGGATCATCTCCAGTTTGCGGTATTTCTCAAACTCAGCGATGGCCTTCTGCTTTGCCTGACGCTGCGATTGCCCTCTTGTCGAACTAACAAAAATTTTTTGTGAGTTCGTTCCGGGTCTTGCTCTTCCTCTTCATATATCTGTCCGATATGGTAGCTCACATCCTGCTGCGAAGCATCGAAGAGTTCCATCATCTGCTCTTGTGTCAGCCACACATCCTCGCCCTCGAACCTCACATTCACCCGGGCGATTCCGTTATCGTCTTGGTAGATTAGGAATGCCTGATTCCTATTCGCCAATTCGTTATTCTCTTTCTTTGCCATATATCATTATAACGTTTTTATCTCTTTCTTATTTCGCACCACTCTCGCTCTTGCCATACTACAAGCATACTCATGAGTAAGCCTAGAAGCAGCCTAGAGTATGGCTAGAAGCAGCCTAGAGTATGGCTAGAGTATGCGAACAGCTCATTCCATAGCGTCTGGGCTGTCGTAGAATTCCATTGCAGCCAGAGCTTCATCATCGTTGCTGAAGTTAGAATCTTCCTCGAAGATTTCTTCCACCTCTTCGGCAACTTCACAGTCTTCCAATTGCTCTAACTCCACCTTCTGCTTCTCTGGTGTGAATGAGCCAACCTTACCTGATTTTATTCTGTGTCTCATATTTCTTCTTGTTAATAATCTACTCCTTAATAAATCCAAGTTTCTTCAATCTAGCAATTATTCCACCATAATTACGGCCTAATTCCCGCATAATATCCTCTATACTCACCTTGTTCATATAGAGCCTAATGAGTTTGGCTTCTTCTTCGTCTGTCCATTTTTCATAGGCCATGCTATAAGTTAGCTTAGCTCTTTGTTTGTAGTCTAACTCCTTAGCATCGTCATAAACTGAAGTTACATCGTGAATCTCGAAAATTTCCCTAATATCCTCCAATGCTTTTTTCTGGTTAGACTCGATGTCCTCTGGCAACCATTGTTCATGAGAGTTCACGATTTTCAGTGTGCGAGGCAAGGTGTCAATTTTCCCATTGAAATAACGGCGCTTCTTTTCTTTGAATCCCAAATTACTGAACGCTACGTTTTTCTTTCTTGTCAAAAGACTAAGATTCCCAATTTTATGAGTGTAGAGATTTCTCTGCTCTGCCGTAAAGTTAGTAGTCCATTCAGACCCTATTCCTGGATTTTGCGGGAGGATGTGTTCAATATTGATGATACCAGTTCCAATCTCTCTTTCGTCGCTATGATACTTCAACTCCATCAACATCATCAGCGTTTTCGTACACCTTCGACCATATACGTCCATATTGAGAATGCTCATGAACTTCTTATGGTCAAATTGGAAAATGATCGTGTCGTTAAGAACGTCTTCAGAGGTCTTTGCATTCTTGACAGCAACCATCATGCGATTCAGGTTTTCATATCTTGTAGTTAGAACGGTTCCACAGATTATATCTGCCAGATACTTGTGAATCATTTTGGATGCGAACTCGTACAAGTTTTCAGTCTTAAATCTGGAGTAGTAGAACATTAAGGTGGGAATCCAGTCAGTTGACGGATAAGTATCTTTCAAGACCTTAATCAGATTTACATAAGCATAGCCAACCTCTGCTACTTCCGGTTCAATGGTCTTACAATAGTACTCATAGGCTCTGAAGACCAAATCGAAGAACGTTTTCCCCTTTGGAATCACTCCTTTTTGGAAAATCTCCTTTTCGTACTCATCAAGAAGATTCATTTTCTGCCGAGTTTTGAGAATCATCGTCCTTACATAAGACAAGAACCTGTCGAAGTTATCACCCAAGTCCTCCTGCATGCTTTCCCACTTTCTTGCGACGTATGCTTTCTCTTCTCGATCTTGAATCTTTTCCAGATTCGAAGCTTTCAGAATGTCCGCGTTTGCTAATTTCAGTCCTCTGTCATTCATAACTGAGAATAATCTAAAAGCATCTTCCAATGTAGAAGCAGACACATAGATCATCACGACATTATTCAGGATATACGCCAAGTAATCAACGATGTTGATTTCTGGGTTTTCTGCAAAGAAGGTCTTACAGGCTACGAGCGTACTACAGATATGATTGATCGAAACGTTCTCGCTTCTGTTTTTTGCATTATCTATTATTCCATGCCAGTTCTCATTATCTGCAAGCACCCCTTTTGCAACGACATGTTCCTTGATGAAATCGGCCACATCACCCCTTATCTCGTACTGTAATCTTACTCTTGCTCTTTTCCTTGCCAATTTGTTCTCGTCCTGATAAACCAAACCATGCAAGGTGTGTCGCATTTCAGCATCCAATCCACCAAAATCCCTTAAATATGCAAACAGGAGGAACAATGTTGTTATTCGTTGCTGACCATCCAGCAAATCCTTATTGCAATCATTCGTGTTATTCTGGAAGATGTATGAACCAAGGAAGTACTCCTCATTGGGATGTTCCTTCATCGCATCCTTAAAATCGTACAGTAATTCCTGGACATTGTCGGGCTCCCAGACATAATGGCGTTGATATGAGGGGACAGTGTACCAGTCATTGAATATGTCAATTACAGACAGCTTGCCGTATTCTATCTTCTTAATCTCCATATCTTGTTATTGGTTAGATTCCTTTATTTTTTCAATAATCAACAAATCTGCCGGCAGCCACTTCACACTGTCCAGCTCATATTTAGAGAGCCACTTCGCAGCCTCATGCTCGTTCAGATGCAGCGCTTCTGTCAGTAGCGAGCAGAGATAGCAATGCATGGTTAGGTGAAATTTGGGGTAATCATATTCAACGGTGCAGAGAAACTCATCCACGCTAATCTCCGTCGACAACTCCTCGCGAATCTCACGTTTAAGCGCATCCTCTGGTGTTTCACCTAGCTCCATCTTTCCGCCAGGGAATTCCCACCAGTCCTTGAAATCGCCATATCCCCTTTGTGTGGCGAATATCTTATCATCTTTGCGAATAATCGCTGCTACTACTTCTATTTGTTTCATATAATTAACTATTCTCGTATTTTTAGTTTACAATGGATTTTAGAGAAGATACTATTCTTTCTTTTTCTCCGCTCTCGTTGGTTTTCAATCTTATTAGAGGCAGATTGTAAACTTCTAATATATGATTTTTCATTATGTCTCGCTGATGCTGTTCTGTCTCATCATGATGATATGTGTATCCATCAGTCTCTATAGCCAATACTGGTTTTTTCGTCACGTGATTAATAACGAGGAAGTCAAGATGAGTACTATAGTGCGAGATATATTTCTGTTCTTTCTCATCCAACAAGGACCAATCACGAATAATATTACGTAATGGTGTATGACAGAAAACACCTAAATGATGAAATACTGGGTATTCAGAAAGAATTTCTTCGATAAGCGAAAAGGTCAGATTCTCCGAATCATACTCTGATACCTTTTTATGCCTTTCAAGGAATAACATTCTTTCACGAGAGTAATGAGTGAACAAGTAATCAAAAATGGAATTAATCTTGCTGTCTGTGACCGAAAGATTATTGTAAGCGATATAATCTATTAAATCACTGATATTGCCCTTTCGCTCTTGTTCGTTTCCAGACACAACGAGGCAGAAACAGTTCTTCGCTCTTGAGATGGCAACATTTATCAGATTAGGATCGTCGCTAAACTCGGTAATCTGATCGTCTGTTACACTCATGATAATCGTATCCTTCTCCCTGCCTTGATACTTATGTATAGTAGCGGCCTCAATGGAATGGATTTGTTGATTGAATTGATTCACCTGATTATTATATGGGGCAATGATTCCTACATCATCCAAGTTCTCCAATTGAGGTAATACCTCATTCTTGACAACATCGATTTCTCGCTGGTTGTAATGATTGAAATCGTGATGTCCTGGTACAGTTTTTATTGCCATCATTACATTTCCTTCATGATGGTCTTCTGTCATAACCAGTAGATTACCACCATAGAAACGCTGATTACAATAATTAATGATAGTTGGATGACAGCGGTAGTGTTCACGCAATAGCGTTTGTTCCACATCAGGAATGATAGCACATACTGATTGTAAGAAACTATAGTCGGCACTATTAAATCCTTGTGCGACATTAAACTCATTGAATATCGTATTCAGTTTCATCCTGTCCTCTTCTGTTACAACATTGGGTAACTGCATTGTATCACCTACTATCACAGCATTTCTTGCGCAAGTCAATGCCAATGCACCAGTTTCTATTGACACCTGCGATGCTTCATCCATTATGATAAAATCATAGACTTGTTCCGGGATAGCAGTACGTGCAGAGAATGTTGTACTTAAAACAACAGGATATTGCTTACAAAACTCTTCTGCGTGCGTTCTTATCTCCTTTATATCATTAAGAATAAGACGTTCGTTACTATGATAATTCTCAAACAGTTTATCTTTTAATAAAGATATAGACAGTGTAGAAATCTCTTTCGTTAACTTGTCAGCATCAATTACTTGCAGTTCCGTTTCTATCTCATTGATGCGCTTAGACAATTCTTGTTGCCGGACAATGTAATAAAGAGATTGTAATTCTAGTATTATTGGTTGAAGGTTAGATCCTGTAATTGACGATTTTACTCCCAATACATATCTCCTAATGAAGTTCAGCCACATCAGTTTTAACCAATGGATTATTCCTGTTTTGCGTACCCCTTGAACCTTATTTTCAACAAGGGCCTGGAATTCCAGCCAAAGCCTCACTAAGCGTTTCGACCTGATACCGGTTTTAGGGGTATAATCATTATCTCCAATATTATTGTCTGCTTGAAAATGACGCCACTCTAGCTCAACCTCTTTTATTTCTTGCTTACACTCAGATAATTCCTCTTGCAAAGAAAAAACATTTTGAAGTTTTGAAAACGTCAAAGCTACATTTTGTCTTGCATTCCTTCTATCTTCTATTGTTAGTTTCCAAGTATAGAGTTCCGTTGGAATTGTAGGTTGGTTCTCAATAAAATGTTCTTTGTTTTCTCTTTTACCCAAAGAAGCGACAATAAAACCTATGCCATATTTCTGTAATTTCTCCAATACATTAGTCGTAGCAGAATTGTTATTTGACACAACCATTACAGTTTGGTTGCGCATAAGGATATTAGCAATTATATTAAGAATCGTTTGTGTTTTGCCTGTTCCTGGAGGGCCTTGAATCACACTTATTTGTTTTTCAAAGGCTTTTTTTACAGCTTTAGACTGACTTGCATTACATCCGAAGGGAAACAGCAAGTTAGAAGAATGCATAGAATGAGGCTTATACTTCTTAGCATCCAAATATGGCGCGACTATTAAATCCTCATCGATAAAATCAATATTCTCATAAAGAGAAGGAAGGATTCCACCATTTTCTTCATCTTTCCCTAATTCATTGATTTGGGCTATTCGTTTAAGATATTCAAATGCATTTCGTGCTACGTCATCGTCCAAACAGGACTTTGCGACCTTTATTGTGCCATCCATGTAATCTTGGACATAACCATTTTCATAGGTTATTCGCCAATGTGTCAGACTTCCTTGATTGAAAGAACGAACATCAGAAACATTATGCTGTTCCCGATTTCCTATAAATACTTTTAAATACAGATGGTCGTGCCAGACAGAATCCTGTAAAACAATAACATCACCATAGCGATAATGGTAAGTATTTGAACTGTTTTTATATTTTATAGCATACACCCCATGCTCACCCAAATCCATTTTCTCTATCAAAAGAGCTTTGGGCTGTCCTTTTACAATTATAAATGAGCAAGGTGTTGACATACCTATCTATTCCTTTTTTGTTATACCGCCATCGTGAGTTCTAAGATATTGCCTGGAATATCATGTTTCATGTTCCAAATAACATTCATGGGACATTCTCCGTGAGAGGATTCATATTCCATCTCACCGAGGAAATAATAGGCATTCGTGAAGCCAAACTCGTCGCGTTTCCGGTCTCTCACAAAGAGTAGATATCTCCAATCATTCTCACGCTGATGAATAATACGCTGACCATCATTGCTCTGTATCCGAACATCATGCTTGGACTGCCAATGGAATTGATGCTCACTAATGGCATAGTCTTGATAGAGCGTAGAGGGTGAGTAATCTTTGTCTGACTTATTGGTTGAGACAAATACCAATGCTACTTTTTGTTCTTGCAGATACTGTGTACCACGTATTTCACCACGACGTATTTCGCCTTCGAACATCAGATGAACTTCATCTGAAGAATAACAGCCATACAACTCCAATTCAACATCTCCAACTGACATCCAACTTGTAGTTTGGAATAATTGCGAAAGGCGAAGCTCTACGCAGGTTTGTAGTTCTTCTTTAAAGTAAGGGAAGTTGTTCAAAGCTTGAATAGCCTCATTTTCAGTTCTAAAATGGCGGCCATACTTTGTATTGTATGCAGGCAATTTGTCGTAACATATGGTATAATAGAACAAACGCTTAAATATCTCCTCGCGCTTATTATTCGCTGCCAGATTGAAGTCATGATCTATCAAGCGTTGAATAAACAATAGATAATCGGTAGAGTTTGTATGATACAATCGTGCGAGACCATTCTCCATGTTGACAACCTCCTTGGTCCGCTCGTAGCCTTTTACCTTTATACCCGCCTGATGTTTCAATTCTGTCCATGAACCTGGTGATTTATAAATGAGCCTCCAGTCCAAAGAAAAGTTATCAAGGAAATTCTTTAATGTTAGCGCTTTTCCTGTTTCATGTTCAAAATGTTCCACTTCACGGCGCAGGCGGCGTAAATTGAATATACATTCGCTGATGTTATTAAGAATATATTGCTGCGCTTGCAACTCCATGTTGATACTGCAACCGCGTGGAATCAACGTGAAGCCATTAGCCACTTGTTGTCTAACGGTAGTGTTCGACGGACCTATCAGGGCACGGAAGCGACTCTCATAATTGTATTTGGCATTTGCTTGTGCCACAAAGTCAAGTACTGTCAATTCTGTTTTTCCATCAGCCAAACGGAGACCACGTCCTAATTGCTGCAGGAAGATTGTAAGCGATTCAGTCGGACGCAAAAAGAGCACAGTATCAATTTCTGGAATATCAATACCTTCATTCAAGATATCTGCTACACATAGATAATTGATCTTTCCCTGAGCAAGTTGTTCTGAGTAACTATCGAGTTCAATACTGTTCTTTGATGTGACAGAGGCAGCCTTATAGCCAGTTTTATTGAACATGGCAGCCATCCATTCTGCATGAGCAATTGAGCAGCAGAAACATACAGCCTTGCAGTCCTGTGGGTCGGTGAGATAACGATTAATGGCATCCTGTATTTTCCCAAAGCGCTCCATGTTTCCAACGTATTGCGCTTCAAGATCTTTAACGTCATACTTGCCGTCAGCGCTACATACCAACCTACTCAGATTGACGGTGTCATCAGTAACACAGAAATATGCAAATGGAGCAAGTAACTGCTGGTTAAGCGCCTCCTGCAATCTTATTTCTGCAGAGAATCTGTTATTAAAGTCTGGAGTGATAGCCTTTCCATCCATTCGCTCAGGCGTAGCCGTCAGACCGATAAGTATCTTGGGGCGGAATATACTGAAAAGTTTTCTGTATGAGTCTGCCTGACTGTGGTGCACCTCGTCAAGCACAATATAATCATAATAGTCCGCACCAAAAGCGCTCAGCTCATCTATATGATTATTAAGCGTCTGAATAGTGATAAACAGATGGTCGAGGTTACTGCTATATGAAGGCTTAATATTACCTGTCCATATTTCGCCAAAATTCCCATCCACCATAACCGAACGGTATGTACTCCGAGCCTGTTTTAGTATTTTCTCTCTATGAACGATAAACAACAAACGGGCCTCTCTTCCATTGTCTTTCTTGAACCGCTGGTTGAAATCTTTATAGTCGAAGGCAGATATAGCGGTCTTTCCCGTACCCGTTGCAGCAATAATCAGATTTTTGTAATTGTTACGCTTCTCTCGTTCGAATTGCAATTTCTCCAACACCTTTACCTGGTGTGTCTTGCGAACAAAACGAGTAACAACTTCTGGGCCATCAACGTTCGATGTTTTATTACGAGCCTCATCAATGGCCTGTGCAAAACGCCTGAGGGCATCGTCTGTATCTATAGGTTCAAATGCAGCACTATTCCAATAAGAGTCAAACGTAGCCTGAGTAGAACGTATGATGTGTGGATTCTCTACGTTGGTCACTCTCATATTCCATTCCAGTCCCTTTGTCAATGCTGAACGTGAAATATTCGAGGAACCGATATATGCCGTATCAAAACCATTCTCACGCTTGAAAATATATGCCTTAGCGTGCAGTCTTTCGTCATCTTTATTAAATGAGGCTTTTATCTCCACATCTCCGATTTCCTTTAATTCCATCAGCGTTTTTACCGCCTTCACATCAGTCGCCCCTGTATAGGTTGTTGTGAGGATACGCAATTTGGCACCATTTTTTGCTATAAATCTCTTCAGTTCATCATAGATGAGCCTGAGACCTGAAAATTTTATAAACGAGACAACGAGGTCTATACTGTCAGCCGTTTGAATGTCCTTCTTGATTTCCTCATCAATGGAAAGCCCATTGGTTCCAGTAAAAAGGTTACTCACCCTATAGCCAGACTCCGGATGTATCTGGGCTTTATGTTTGATTTGTTCCTCAGAGTATCCCGTCTTACTATATATAGCCCTCAAAAAGTTCGTCTCATCCTCTTTGGTGAGCATGTCATCCTCAAGAGCTGTCACCTGCCATTCGTTTTCGACAAAGTGGAGGATCCTGTTTACACATTCCACCTGCTTACTAATGGTTATCGCCTCTTTCTTGTCACGAAAATATTCCTTTAGGACAATAGACACAATATCAGCAAGATATTGCGCTAACATTGTGTGAGATTCTGCACTGTCTATCGGTTCCTTCTCTACATGATATTTGCTATCAGGAAAGTCACGCTGCAATTTCTCAGCAATGGCTGTGCTGATTAACGATTCGTAAACACCTTCAACAAGCTTCATATATAGTTCTTTTTCTTATATCTGTATATTCTTACAAGATTTTCATCTCTTCATGCTCCATTGACTTTTTGTCGAGCTTGCTTTGCAGCCTTCATAGTGTATTCATGCTCTCTTCTACCCCTAACGTGTAATCTTAACTTTGTTGACTTTTCTCTCGCTCGGCATAGCTCAAACAAGTTTGGCTCGGCACTCGCTTACTCGAAAAGTTCGAGCCATCTTCGAGGGTATAAGCTCTACTTTTTCTTCTTTCCCAGCATCTTCTTTTCTTCACTGGCTAGACGTCTCTCCACTTTCTTCACATCCTCAGCTGCAGGCAGGTCTTCTGGAATAATGCCGCGCTCTGTCAGCATCTTGCGGACGGCTGCATTGTTATCGACATGCTCCTTGGTGATAGAAACTTCTCCGTGAAGGTCTTTGGTCTGTACATTCACGCTGGTCATCTCAGCAGCAAAGTCCTTGGCTTTGATGCTGATGGTTGGAAGGAAGTCGGCAAGGGGGCGGCTTTGCGGCATACCCATCTTGCGCTTCATCATATTGGTGCTGAGACGGAAGAGAGCTTGATCGCCTTTGGAACGGATGACAGCAAAGGTCTGGTCGTTTACGCCACGTTCATAGAGGATACCCGAAAGCTTCTTCTCCGTCTCCTGCAACTTGGCACGAGCTTTCACACGTTCCACCTCCAACAGACGTTGCTCAATCAGCTCGGCACGACGTGTCTGCACAGCGAAGTAGGTCTGTGCGAAGGCAATCTGCGGTTTGCGAGGATCTCCGTTTTGCGCCACGAGGTAGCAAGCATAGCGGGTGAGCATTACATCATCGATTCCGCGTTCAGATCCAGAACCTAGGTTGACCATTTTGCTGACGTCAGCAAAATGGTCTGAAACCGATTGACCTGCATTGTTACAAGCCTCTTTTGCCTTGTCTATCACATTATTGAAATTGCGCCATTGGGTGTACCCAAACAATGAGCACAAACTTCTTGCACTCCAGCACTCAGTCTCGTCAATCTTGCAGACCGCTTCCTCATAACTCTTAAATAGAGCAAGTATCTCTTCTTTTTTCATATACTATGATCGTTTCTTTTTGTTTCTATATCTTCATGCATCATTCTTGGTATCTTCTTCCATCACCGAGCCATCTACGAGGGAATATGCTTGAACTTTGTTCGAAATTGCTTCCGCTCGGCATAGTCGAAGTTTACTTCACTCTGCTCTCGCTTACTCGCAACTTTGCTCTAAGCTATGCCTTTGCTACGCCTACGCCACGCCCTTGCTTGCCCCTTGCTACTCCCTTCCTACTCCCTTTCTACATTCGCAGGAGTTCGTTGACGTTAACCTCAAGACATCTTGCGATGTCCATCAGATTCTCAAGGTTGGGCTGGGCTGTGTTTGTGACCCACTTGGAAACAGTGGCAGGGTCTTTGCCTAATTGCTCTGCAAGCCACTTGTTCGTGCGTTTCTTCTCCGCAAGAACAACTTTCAATCGATTCAGGTCTTTAGCTTCCATACACGGACATATTTAATTATTTGCACAAAGATAGGAAATAATTGACTAAAAACATCATAAAAACAGAAAAATATCGTCTTTTTCATCAAAAAAAAGGCTTTTTAGTCA
This sequence comes from uncultured Prevotella sp., assembly GCA_947164965.1. Lineage (GTDB taxonomy): Bacteria > Bacteroidota > Bacteroidia > Bacteroidales > Bacteroidaceae > Prevotella. The sequence goes on from CAMUYR010000020.1 coordinate 38,710, forward strand.
ATTTTGCGGCAAAAAGCGCCCCAATATCGCTACGCTATCCGAACATTATACGAACGATAGCCCTACGATATAGGAACATCGTTAATATCTCTGATACCAAACCAATTTCGGTATCAAGAGCCAAAAAAGATGGGTAATGGACACACAACAAAAGTCCGACCTGCGAGATGCAAGTCGGACTTTTTAAAAGTATTTCAGAGTTACTTGATTACTCTTCAACAGCGGCCTGCGCGGCAGCAAAGTTTTCCCTATTTATAAGGGATTCCAAGAGGCTTTGTAAGCTTTTTGTAAGCCAATATTTTCTTATCGGAAGATGGATGTTACTAATAAATACAGGTAGCTGCCGAAGCTGACGAGTGCCCATATCATCAGGGCTATGAACAAGAGCAGGACGATGAGAACGATGGCTGACTGCCAGGCTCTTTGGTTTACTTGTTTGATGATGGTCTCGTCACCGTCAACGAAGCCCTGAATCATCTGCATGTTCTGGATGTTGGCACGATGGAAAAAGTCGATAACGTCGCCAACAAAGAACGGTATCATGCCCATCAGCACGTCGCGGAGGGCATTGTTCAAGACGGCCAGTGTCAGAGGGATGCTCTTGATGACTCTCGACGAGAAATAAACGAACGGCACGACACTGAGCAAGGCAATGGCATCACCCCAGCCAGGAATGATGCCAATAAGTGCATCGAGATAGTATCGATCCATGTAGCGCGTCAAGCCGTTCATCGTCTGATAGGCCTTGTTCTCCATCAGCCGCTTGCGCCGCAGTTCACGTTTCTCGTCTTTGTTCATGGGCTATACGACTTCCATTCCGAATGGTGACAGGGCCAGCTTTGCCAGCCGGAAGTGCATCTTTCCCCAGGGGATGCCGATGATGGTGATGCAGAGCAACTGTCGTAGAAGACGATGGTGAGCACCAATCGTCTGTGAGTGAGGCAGATCCAGATGCCGCCAACAAAGAACCACAGCACATTCATGAACATGCTCAGGCAGCCAGGCTGCGATTCCTTCCACTTTACCTTCGAACCGAACGGCCAGATGGCCAGCACGCCTAACTTCATGCTCTGCAAACCGAACGGGATGCCGATGATGGTTATCATCAGAACCAGTCCTGCGATGAAATACTCAATGGCAGTATGCAGCCCGCCAAAGATCAACCAGATAATGTTACCTAATAGCTTCATGTTCGTTCTCTTTCAATCTCTATCTGTTAGACGTAAGAACGATGCGAAAAGTTGCAGATAAAATAAATAAGTGCTATCTGTGCCAAGAGAATCAGGGGAAGTCCATACTTGAACTTTTTGTGCATCGTCTTATGATGCCAAACCTTCATGCCAAGCAAAGCCCCGATGCTACCGCCGAAAACAGCAAGTATCAGCAAAGTTGCTTCCGATATGCGCCAGCTGCCTTGCTTAGCCTTCCACTTATCAATGCCATAGACCAGGAAGGTCACGACATTGATGAATATAAGATAATATAACAGAGCATTTGCCATCACTATTTTTCTTTTTGTAAAATCTCACATAGTTTATCCTCTCTGATGACTTTGGGAGTTGCCTTTCCTGCCAAGACCAGAACTTTCTTGCCATTGCGGTAGATGTGAAGCTGGCGAGAACGGACAACTGCAGTCAGTTCTGGATCATCCTGCATAGCTATCCAAAGAGAATGATAGATACCATTTTCTTCAAACAGCTTTTTCTGCAGGTGCGAACACATGTTTGTCGTGTCGATAGTTATCATACTTTCAATACCATTTATAACCATGTTCCTTACAATAGTCTATTGCGGGCTGATAGCCTTGGAAGGTGGCCTTGTGAATCCACTTCAAGCCCTTGCGCTCGTCCTGTGGAACACCAGTTCCAGTCATCAGAAACCAGCCTGTGGCGAACTGTGCCTGGGCATCGCCACCATTGGCCGCCAACTCATACCAGAAGACACACTCCGACAGGTCTTTCTCTACACCGTCGCCATTCCAAAAAGCTGCACCGCAGTTCTTCTGACTCTGCACATGGCCTTGGAAGGCTGCCTCCCTGTACCAAAGGAAAGCTTTATGATGATCTTGTTCGACACCGTCACCAAGGTAGTAAGCATTAGCCACGTTCACCTGCGACTGCATGTCACCCTTGTCAGCGGCTTTCATGTACCATTCGAAGGCCTTTACTGCATCCTGCTCCACGCCCTTGCCGTGATAGTAGCACTCACCAACATTGAAGCAGCCATAGACATCGCCCAATTCCGCAGCCTTCATATACCACTCAAACGCCAGTTCAAGGCTGACCTTTACGCCAGTGCCACGCTCGTAGCAGACCCCAAGGTTGTTCATCGCCTTGGTGTCGCCCTCGTAAGCCTTCTCACGATACGAGTCTGCCTTGTTACGTTCTTTTGGCATGGCTATTCTCCTAAATAATGTTGCAAAATTAGTCATTTCTGATAAATTCTGAGGATTAATGAGTAATTTTGTGGCTGAATTTGTGAATTATTAGGATTTATAGATGGGTAACATCAAGATAGTGAGAGGTGTGTTCGACACCAAGCTGGAGTTGGAACATGCGGGTGTAGCAGCAGGATTCCCTAGTCCGGCTGACGAGTACCGGCATGAGACGCTGGACTTCAACCGTGACTATATCAAACATCCTGAAGCATCCTTCTATGGTGATGTTGAAGGTGATTCAATGAAAGACGCTGGCATCTTTGATGGCGACCGTGTGATTATTGACAGGGCTGTAGAGCCACGCGATGGTTCAATCGTCGTAGCATGGTGGGGAGGCGAAGGCTTCACAATGAAGTTCCTCGATCTGACGCATCGGAAGGACGGCTACATCGAACTGCGCCCTGCCAACCCTGATTATCCCGTGTTCAAGGTCAATGATCCTGAGAACTTCCAGATTTGGGGCACGGTGATTCACCTGATTCGAACATTTGAAAAACTGTAGAAACTATGTATGGTATAGCTGACTTGGACAATTTCTACTGTTCGTGCGAGAAGGTTTTCCGGCCAGATTTGGAGGGAAAGCCAATCGTAGTTCTGTCGAACAACGACGGTTGCATAGTGGCGCGTAGCAATGAGGCCAAAAAGATGGGCATCAAGGAAGGTACACCGTATTTCCAACTCGCGCAACATTTCCCCGGACAGAAGATTGCCGTCTTCTCCTCAAACTATGAACTGTATGGTGAGTTGACTGGTCGTGACCATGTTCCGTCTGGTGTCGCCCAGCGTCCCGTCAAAATCGAATATAATCAGTTTTATGCTCATGTTTCTTATTCCATTCGTCCCCATTTCATTTCCTCACCATCTTTGTCATACTGCTTGCGTTTGCCAACGGGAGGTTCTGTCAGGGTGATGCGAACTACTGCTGTACGGTCAAGGCTGCGGGCAATAGCGTCATCGAAAGCGTCCATGTGGTGAGGGAGGAAACGCTGGCAGATGGCTCTCAATGCCGTAATCTTCTCTTCACGGTCTGTCACAATCTCTGCCTTACCGATGGCAGTTGCCGATCGGTACTGTAGCGTAAAGCTCCCATCTTTGGGGCCTACCGTAGGGGCACATTTGGTAACAGCCGACAAGAATACTGTGGGACAGTGTGCAATGCAATCAAGTTTATCACCCTCCAAGGCACAATGGAAATAAAACGTTCTTTCGTCTGTACGCGCCAGTGACAAGGGTAATCCGTATGGACTCCCATCAGGTCGTGTCATGCTGACCGTCACGTATGGAGCCTTATCCAACACCTCCAATGCGAAGGCGGCATCCATCTCTCTGCTTGCTTTTCTCATATTTCTTTCATTCTCTTTTCAAACTTGAACAGTCCATCCTCCTGATCACGCTCGGCTCTGCCGCTTGGCTTGTCCAAGAACTGCTCAGGCATGTGCGGGTCTGGATGATGCTCATTGAAGAACTCGACGGCATGGAATCCTAAGCGGTTGATGTAGAAGTGGATATTACGACGATCGAAGTACGGGGTGCAGGTTTCCCATATCTCTATTTCGGGATGCAGTGCTTCGATAGCTTTCCAAATCGTCTGTCCGATACCCTTACTCTGCACGCCTACCTTCACATAAAGGAATGCCAATTCGCCGTGATGCTTAGCGGCATCGATGGCAATGATAGTACCGCCCACACGCTGGCCGTCAGTATCGATAGCCTCGTAGGCTTCTGCGCCTTCAACCTCTAAAGACTGATAGAAGTCCTTGTCGGGCAGAACTTGCCACTGATTGTCGTCTTTATAATACGACTGAAAGCCATACTGGAATGCCTCCTGCATTTCTTCTTTGAAAGCAATGGTCCGAGCCTCCCTAAGTGGTAATAACTGTAACTCTGTTTTCATACACTCAGATAAAACTACAGATTAACCCCAAGATAGCCAAGCCGCCTTGCTTCAGGATGATGATACTTCATAGCGCTGCGATTTACAAATTATTGATACTTCCAAAAATCATACTTCTTGCGAAACTCTTCCTGTTTCTCGGGTGGCAACGACTTAAAGTAGCCTCGCCAACTGGGACAGAAGTTGATTTGCCCGCTCGACCTATGGTCGCTTGCCAGAGCAAGAACGCCAGAAACGTCCGATTAATGACTTCGGATGGTGCCCTCCACGATGTTATCAACATCGCGGACTCCTCCCTTGTCATACGCAGCACGTAGCTTGCAGTTCTCACATGGGTACTTCATAATTCTATCGTTTTATTGTTAGTCTTCCACTTCGCAATGCAGAAATCCCATTTCCTTGGCTTTTTCCTCATTCATCAGGAAGTAGATGGCCTCGCCCTCGTTGCAGAGTTCACCCTTCGAATTGGTGATCTCCGCACTGATATAGGCAAGGTTTCTCACCTGTTTTGTCACTTTGGCCCGTATGGTCAATTCTGGCTCCGTTGTCGGAACTGCCTTGCGGAACTTCACATTCAGCTGAACGGTGTAGCCGCTGGTCTGAAGTTTGCGGGTGACAACCCAACCGCATACTTCATCAATCAGCGTACTCAGAATGCCTCCGTGCATGGTATCTACCCATCCCTGATAATTATGTTCGGGATGCCAGGTACTTACGATATAGTCACCATCCTCATAGAACTCCATGTGAAGTCCGATGGGATTGTCAGGACTGCAACCGAAACAGTTATATCCCTCATGGTTGCGCCAAGGATTTATAATCTTTTTCATTTTTGCTTCTTCAAATAATCAAATAAGTTAATGGTTCCAGCATCCTCTTCGACATTAAGGTTCGGAACTCTCTCAACCATTCTTGTTGCGCCACTTGTCTTATTGACATAGAAATGCACATATGAATATAAAGGCGATGTACTTCATTGGATTTCTTCTAATGCTCCTGTCTCTGAATCAATGATAAAACCACGAACCGTTATATCTTTCGGCACAAGAGGATGGGTCTTGATAGTCTCAACAGTCTTGCGAACAGATGTTGGAGTGTCCTTGAAGCCCTCTAACCATTGGTCGAGGTCAATGCCACACTTACGGATGGTGTCAAGCGTTTCATCCGTCACACCACGGGCAATCATCTCGTGATGGAAGTGGTCGTAACTCATGTGGCAGGCTCCGCAATGCGAGTGCGCGACCACCATAATCTCCTGTACGCCCAGTTCATAAATGGCCACTATCAGGCTACGCATGGCTGAGTCGAAAGCCGAAATAACCAAACCTCCAGCGTTCTTGATAATCTTAGCATCACCATTCTTCAGACCGAGCGCCGCAGGGAGCAGTTCGGTTAATCGGGTGTCCATACAAGACAGTACCGCCAGTTTCTTGTCGGGATACTTGTCGGTCAGATACTTCTCGTAGCCTTTTTGCTCTACGAAACTCTTATTGAAGTCAATAATCTGGTCTATCATATCACAAAACACATTAAATTTGCGTGTAAAGTTACGAAAAATCAATGAATAAGTGCTACCTTTGTAGCCAATTATTACGATACTTTAAGAAGAATGATAGAAATTGGTCTTAAACATACAAGTGAATTGACGGTTACTGATACCGTTACCGCTATTAAGATGGGGTCTGGTGACATGCCTGTACTGGCTACTCCTGCCATGATGGCATTGATGGAGAATGCTGCCATGCTTGCTGTCGATGATGAATTGCCTGAAGGTTGCACTACCGTTGGCGGTCATATCGAATCTTCACATCTGAAGCCTTCAAAGATTGGAGATAGAGTATCTGCTACAGCTGAGGTGACCAAGGTTGATGGAAAGAAGATAGAGTTCAAGGTATCTGCCTATTCTGGCGATGCGCTACTTGGTGAGGGTACACACCTGCGATTCATCGTTGACAAGGAACGTTTCATGTCAAAACTTGGTTAATATATTGCATCGAACTATAATATGGCAAAACGAGAATACATAGAGGCCAACAAGGATTGGCTGGAGGCGAAAGCCAAAGAGGAAGGCGTAAAGGCTCTATCCAAGGGTATCTATTACAAGGTACTTAGTGAAGGCAATCAGGATAGTGCAAAACCGACGGTTCGTAGTATCATCACTGCACACTATACAGGCAAGACGATTGACGGCAAACAGTTCGACAGCAGTCGTGGCGGTGTACCTCTGGCTTGCCGACTTTGCGACCTCATCGAGGGTTGGATTATCGCCATTCAGCAGATGCACATCGGCGACAAGTGGGAGATTTACATCCCTGCCGAAATGGGCTACGGCAAGTTCTCGCAGCCAGGCATCCCTGGTGGCTCAACGCTTATATTTGAAATAGAACTCTTAGGAATCGCATGAATATGGAGAAAATGAAAGTAAATGCCTTGTTGATGAACAGCACAGACAATGTTGTCACTACAGTTGCTGAGATCGCAAAAGGAGAGAATGTCTGCTTCATGAAAGGCAGCGAGTATGTCATTCTGAAAGCTATGGAGGATATTCCTTATTGTCATAAGGTTGCTCTGTCGGATTTGACCGTTGGCAGTGAGGTTGTCAAATATGGTGAGAGTTTGGGCAGACTCGTTTGCGACGTTGCAAAAGGCGGATGGGTGAACGACCAGAATTTGAAGAGTGAGTTGCGCGACTACGACAGCGAACTGGCTGGAGATAACTGGCAGATGTGTGCTAATCAGTCTGCTCCCCAACAGCGGAAGACTTTCCAGTTCTGGGGCTACCGTCGTGCAGAGGGCCGTCCTGGCATCCGTAACCATATCCTGATTCTGCCCACATGCGTCTGCGCCAGTGAGTCTTGCCGTGTAGTGGCCAGTCAGATTCGCGGAGCGGTGAACATCGTGTTCAACACGGGCTGTTCCGACGTGCAGGCCAATACCGACATGAGCCAAAAGGTGCTGACGGGCTTTGCCTGCCATCCCAACGTCTATGGCGTGGTGATTATCGGTTTGGGTTGCGAGACCGTTCCCCATCGGAAACTAAAGGAGAAGATTGAGCGTCTGACCAGTAAGCCTGTCGTGTCATTCGGCATCCAAGAGGAAGGCGGCACTCTGAAGACCATCGAGAAGGCCACCCGTGCTGCACGCGAAATGGCTCAGCAGGCAGGTTCGCAGCAAAAGGAACTCTTCGATGCCTCAGAACTCTATATCGGCATTGAGTGCGGTGGAAGCGATGCCACATCGGGTATCGCCAGCAATCCTTCAGTCGGTGAGATGAGCGACATCCTCATCGACATGGGTGCCACGACGGTGATGAGCGAGTCGATAGAGTGGATTGGCGGAGAACACATACTGGCCAAGCGTGCTGCTACGACGGAGATTCACAATCAGATCATTGAAGTGTGCCGTGAGTACGAGGCTCATCTCTCTGCCGCTGGACAGGATTGTCGTGCCGGACAGCCCACACCTGGCAACAAGGCCGGTGGACTGTCCACGCTCGAAGAGAAGAGCTTGGGCTGCATCCGCAAGGGTGGAACCCGCCCCATCGTCGAAGTGCTTCAGCAGGCGGTACGTCCTTCAAGAAAAGGTGCCGTCGTGATGGACACTGCTGGTTTCGACATCGCCAGTGTCACGTCGATGGTGGCTTCTGGCTGTCAGGCCATTGTCTTCACCACAGGCAGGGGCACACCTACGGGCAATGCCATCGCGCCTGTGCTGAAAGTGACGGCCAACGAGCGTACCTACCACATGATGGAGGACAACATGGACGTTGATCTCAGTGCCGTGTTGAGGGGCGATAAGACCATCGCGCAAATGGGTAGCGAAATTGTTGATATCGTCGCCGAAGTAGCCAGCGGCCGCATGACCAAGGCTGAAGCATTCGGATTCTCCGACATCGCTGTGGATCACGTCTGTAGGTTTGTGTAAATAACAAATTGTGAAATAATGACGGTAAGAGGAGCCATACTTTCATTGCTATTAGTGTTAGCCTGTACAGCCTCGTTTGCGCAACAGGCGGGAACGGGTGCAAAAGGTAAGATAGCCGATTCAGACAGCTTGGCAGCATGGTACGAAAAAACGCTGCAACTAAGCGGCATAACGGTGACGGGTCGGGTGGCGGACAAAAAGGTGACGGTGGAGAAAACCAGCATCAATCCGTCGGCCTCGGTGACAGCGGCTACGGGATCGGTACTTGAAGTGCTACGCAGTTCATCGACAGTAACGGTGGACGGCAGCGGTCAGGTGTCGATACGCGGCAACGGCAATGTCCTGATACTGGTGGATGGCGTGCCAACCACGCTCGACGGACTGGGCAGCATTCCTGCAGCCAATGTACAGAGCATCGACATCGTGACCAGTCCTGATGCGAAATACGACGCGGAGGGCACGGGCGGCATCATCAGCATCACTTCAAAGAAGCAGACACAGGAGGCTTTCACGGCGATGGCTTCGGCAAACTATGGGTTCAATAACTTCATGAATGGCAACGTGGCCATGAGCTATAACGTGGGACGCTGGGGCGTCAGGCTGAATTACAACGGAAGATACGAGAAAGACAAGATAGAAAGCGAACTTCATCGTCAGATTCTGCAAACGGGAAATACGCTCGACCAGTTGATTGATGCGGATAAGAAAACGACACTTCACAATATCGGACTGAACGTAAACTACAAACTGACGAAGCAGGATGTCTTGACGCTGGACGTGAAGGCAGGGTTCCCAAGGATGAATAACCTGCAGACAATGCATAACCACTACGTGACGGCTGGCGTGGTGAGTGATAAGGTTCGTCAGACGGACATCACGTTTAATCGCGAGATGCTGGAGGGTTCGCTCACTTACAAGCACATCTTTGAGCCGAATAAGCGCGAGGTCAGCACATCAGCATCATTGTCGGCCATCAACGGACATCGGCCTTCCTATTATTATGAAGCCAACAAGATGGTGCAGCGATCAGAATCGGGCGGCCATCCGCGCATTGCCACATGGCAACTCGACGACATGACCATGCTGGGCAAGGGTAAACTGGAGACAGGAGTCAAGATGACCTATCGGCAGAACAACATCGACCACAAGATGTACGAGTGGAACGAAGCGACAGACACATGGCAGCTGTCCATACCGCTTAGCAACGACCTGCGTCACCGCGAGTATATCCCTGCTGCTTACGTTATGTATTCTTCGAAACTCTCGCAGCAGTTGACGTTGAAAGCCGGGTTGCGATTTGAGTACAGCCGCACGACGCTTCGTAACGACAAAGACCACTTGGACGAGGCCAGCAACTGCTATTTCGTGGCTCCCAATCTGGTGCTGAACTATCGCATCAGCGACCCATGGCAGCTTTCCATCGGACTGTCGCGCCGCATTTCGCGACCCACCTATCCGCAGCTGAACCCCTACATCAACCTCATCGACAACAATACCTACGAGACGGGCAACATCCATCTGAAGCCGGAGAAGGCCAACAAGCTCGACATCGGCTACTCCTATGCGGGGCAGTCGCTGAAGGTGAACGGCAATGCCTACCTTAATTACACGCAGGACTACATCAATCAGATAGCCTATATCGACCAGAACATTCTTGTGATGACCTACATTAACGGCGACCAGTATTTGAACACTGGCGTGGAGCATAACATCCGCTGGAGTGCCCAGCGGTGGCTCGGCGTGGACGTAGGCTGCAACGTATTCTATACAAAGTCGCGTGGCACCAGTCAAGGCGTGACGTTCCGTAACGATGGATGGACTTGCAACAACAATGCTACGCTAAATTTCATGCCGATGAAGGGGATGACCATCCAGGCACAGTACTTCGTCACCACGCCGCAGTACTTCCCACAGTTTACCACTAAGACCATCCACTATTGTAATCTCGGCATTCGCCAGCAGTTGCCCAAGAAGGGACTCACATTCTCAGCCCTCCTCACCGACGTATTCAACACCCGCCGCTGGGACATCTCGTCAGACAATCCCGTCTATACCCTTGTCAACAACAGCAAGAACCGCAGTCGCATCTTCTGGCTCGGCATCAGCTGGAATTTCCATTCCTACAAGCCCGTAGGTGGCACGAAGGGAGGGACCCAGAGACCCGGTGAGTCTCGGGGAGGGCACCAACAGGAGGAAGATAGAAGCGTAATCAAATTAGGAGAATAATAAACCGATAAAACAAAAGATCAATATATGGTTAACTACGGACGTGATTGATGACACGTTTGCGGTCAATGTCCGTGGAAGTATTCTGATGACAAGGGAGATGAATACCTTTCTCATACAACTTTTATTTTATAAAATGCGGATAATCGGGCTCCCCAATCTTCGGCTCGTATGAAAAGCCTTCATAACTGAATGCGCAGAGATCTTCAGGCTTGTCAATGCGGTTCTCAATGATGAATCTGGTCATGGCACCACGGCATGTCTTTGCCCAAACAGCCTGCATCTTCAGGTCGTTACCCTTTCGGACATAGAACAAAGGCTGAACGATCCGTACTTCCCTGCGGACGCGCTGCCAGTCGAACAGGTGCTGGTATTCCTCTGTAGCAAGATGAATCAATACGCCGTCATCGGACTTCACGGCATCAATCAGGATGTCTGTCAGACGCCTCTTCCAAAAAGCGAACATATTCTGACCCTCTCCGCTCGGCAGTTCTACATAGCCCTCCATCCGATACGGGAGAATAGCATCCAAAGGCCGGAGCAGACCATAGAGAAATGAAGTAATCCACAACTTCCCTTGCGCAACATCGAGGTCATCGACCGTCAGCGTCTCAGCCTTCAAATGTTTGTAAGCCTGGCCGTGATAGGCAAGAATTGCTGGCAGCTTCGCGGCATCATCGAAGAAGCGCATATAGCGCAACCTGTTCTGAGCGGCAATCTGCTGGCTACAGCCCAGCATTTCGGCTATCGTCTCAGCTGAATATTGAACCATGTCCCTCGCAAAACAATCTGCCTCATTCTGGAAACGAGGTGATGACAGGCTAATGTCGGGGGATGACTTTACCTTCTTGCTCTGGCAAGCGTCTCCTTTCGTCGCCGAGCGGTCATTCATTATCTTTGCGGAAGCGAGTATTATCTGCATATCATTTTATTATAGTTCCAGATCTGAAGGTCTGTAGTTGTTCTCCCATCACACTCTTCATCACATCATGCACATTATCACCTGTGCAATGGCTTGTATAGAACCGTGTCGTTGGATATTGTTCTTTCAGTCTTTCTGCCAGTTCCTGTAGTTCTTCTTCCGATTCCTGACCATCGAGTAAGTGAAAACCACCTACTACAAAATTTACAGGATAAGGGCAAGCAGCAAGAATATTCTCCAGTCCACTATGAGCGCAGCCCGTGAACAAGAGACCATCAGTATATAAAGCAAGTTCGTGACGGAAATCATCTTGTACATATTCACCATTGGCATCCTGCACGAAAAGGTTCTGATTTCCCTTGGGCATCGGATGATTTTGAGGGATATGGGCAATCACATGGATGCCATCATCTATCTCGCAGGTCTGGCTTACCATAATGAGCCTGTCATCGTCTATCTCTGGCCACTCCGTAGTAATGCTATGCAGATTCCCTCGTTTGGAGTAGAACTTTCCGCTCATTGCATCAGGCGATACGATGACCTTAGCCTGTCGATTATGCCCCAAGAAATATTGTAGCCCTCCAGCATGGTCGCTGTGTCCATGAGAAATGAAAACATAGTCAACGCTACGGAGGTTTATCCCCAGTTTCTCAGCATTGCGGATAAAAACATCACTGGCCCCAGTATCCAGCAAGATCCTGTGCCTGTCTGTCTCTAACAGGATAGACAAGCCATGCTCCGTCTGGAGCTGGCTATCGCAACTCCTATTATCTGATAATACAGTCCACTTCATTTGCTGAACGAAATTCTGTTTATACTAAACAATAAAACCGACTTTGTCCTTATCTGTAATTTCTCTTATGACACGACAGGGATTACCTGCTGCCAGTACTCCTGACGGGATATCATGTGATACGACGCTTCCAGCGCCGATGACACTATCGTCACCTATGGTAACGCCACTAAGAATAGTGCTACCACCGCCTATCCAAACTCGGTTGCCTACTGTAGTCAGGTACACGGATAATCTCAACCTGGCGTGTTGCCAAGAGCTGCGCCATGTTCTGCTGCAGGAAGTAGTCCTTGACTTCCGGCTCGCTGTCGATCCACATCTCTGAGCAGTCCTGCATCATCTGGAGAGCGGAATAGAGCTTCAGTTTCCCTTCGCTGTCGCAGGTGCTTGTTGTTACCTTATATGTTAAGCTGTACATAATTTCTATTTCAAATACTCATCATCTCTTACCAGTACCTTCTCAATCTTACCGACATACATCGTATGGAAGTCACGCTGGGGATAATTCTCGTCGATGGTTTCTTGATAGAGAAATCCACTTTCCTGCAGTTCAGATTGATATAGCTTCTTGCAAACCAATACCAGCTTGGCTTCCTCGAAATAGACGGTATTGTCGGCATAGACAGGCGTGAGGCCTGCCTTGCCAATCTTGTCCTCGTCGCGGCCAGACACACTGCCGAGGTAAGCCATCTGCTTCTTGAACGACTTATCCATGACGCAAAGGGAAAAGTAGCCCTCTTCGTCTACAAACTCCTTCGTGTAGCGTGAAGGACGCAGATAAATCACCGCCGTCGGGTCATTGTGTCCCCACAGGCATCCAAGGTGCCCCCAAGATGCTGTCATGGTGTTACAACTCGCTTCATCACCTGCCGTCACAAGCATCCATTCGCCACCAATCAGGTTGAACGGATTGAACTTCATGTCCTTGTAATTAATCTCTTTCATTTCAATTCATCTGTTTATAGCATCTTTTCAAGTATCTCCACTGCCTTGGTGATGTCCTCCTGAAACCGCTTGTGGTCACGGAGAAAGTCGGCCCTACCACCACTGATGGCATCATACAGTTCCTGGCTCATGTCATTGGCATAGTCAGAAATGGCCAACTCTATGTCATCCTTCTGCCAGTCGAGCGTGGAATGAACATAGATGCGCTGCTTCTGATGCAGGAAACTGTAGGCGGTCTCGATACTATCTTTTGTTATCATCTTGTTACTGAGTCATATCCTATCGGGCGGAACTGCTTCTGCTTCTCGCTGTACACGAATCCGTAACCGAACAGGTAATTCTTTATCTCTTTCGGCTCTGTGCCGAAGTTATAGCACAACGATTCCAGGGTGTCAAACTCTTCGTCTCTCAGAAGCATGTTGACGCTCGAAACCAGTATGGCAGGATCTTTCGGCAGGTAGTCCATATCACAAATCTTATTAAATCGAAGGGCAAGGACGGTGCAAACCGAATGCAATAGAGCTTGCTCTAATTGCTGAGGTGCAGCCCGTTCTCGCAAAATTTCTTTGCAAAGGTACTCATTTTCTCTTTATTATTCGTATCTTTGCATCCAACTTTACAAATTATTAAGATGGAATACAGAAAGATAGGCGATAACTACTATATTCGTATGGATCGAGGTGACGAGATTATCAGTAACCTCCTCGAAATCTGCGAAAAGGAATCCATACCGTCAGCCGTTTTCTCTGGGATAGGTGGCTGTCAGAGTGCAGAGCTGCAGGTGTTCATTCCTGCAACTGGCAGTTTTGAGACTGAACGGTTAGAGGGGATGTTGGAGCTTGTATCAATCAACGGCAATGTGGTAAGAGACGATAACGGCAAACTCTTCCATCATACACATGCCCTGTTCTCTTTCAAGAAAGATGGTCAGCATGGAATGGCGGGAGGACATCTGAAAGCCACAACTGTTCTATATACTGCCGAAATTGAACTGCGTCCAACTATCGGCGGTGCTATAGGTAGGAAGTTTGACCCTGAGACTGGCACAGGATTTTGGGATTTCAAATAAAACGAATGATAGATTTTACCCCATACATGCAGAGCACATGGTCATGGACAATTCTGTTCGTGATGGCTCTCTTTGTGGGAATGTCAAAGACTGGCGTTCAGGGGCTGACCATCCTGACGGTACCGCTCCTTGCCATGACCTTTGGAGCCAAGCCGTCCACAGGACTCATGCTACCTGTTCTTTGCTTTGCAGACCTCATCGGTGTCAGCTACTACCGCAGAAAGGCAGAATGGCGATACATCATCCGTCTGCTGCCTACGGCCATCGCAGGATTCTTTCTTGCCATTTGGGTGGACCACCTGATTCCTGCCACAGAGTTCAAGCACCTGATGGGAGCCTGTCTGGCACTTGTGCTTGTAGTGATGCTCTGGAGTCAGTGGAGGGGTAAGGAGAATATGCTCATGAGCCACTGGTGGTACAGCCCGTTGTTCGGGCTTCTTGGTGGTTTCACTACGATGATTGGCAATGCTGCAGGGCCGGTGATGGCCATCTACTTGCTGTCCATCCGCATGCCCAAGTTGGCTTTTGTGGGAACAAATGCCTGGTTCTTCCTCTGTGTGAACTACCTCAAACTGCCCCTTCAGATATTCGCCTGGCATAACATCAATCTCACCACATTGGCCATCGATGCCTGTGCCATACCTTTTGTTCTGATAGGTGCATTTCTGGGCATTCATTTGGTGAAATTCCTGCCAGAGCGTGAATTCCGCATTTTCACTACCGCAGTCACCATCTTGAGTGTACTCATCATGATTCTAACATAAAAGAATAAAACAATCGATTGAAGATATGAAATTATTAGATTTAGTAAAGCAGAGATATAGCTGTAGGAGCTATCAGGAGAAGAGTGTGGAACAGGAGAAACTGGACTACGTGATGGAGTGTGTCCGCTTTGCCCCGTCTGCTGTCAACAAGCAGCCGTGGATGTTCCGCATAGTCAAGGACGAGGCCGACAAGGCCAAGTTGCAGGAATGCTATAACCGCGAGTGGTTTGCGACGGCTCCGATGTACATCATCTGTAGCATCTTGCACGACGAGGAGTGGGTACGCTCGGACGGCAAGCATCATGGCGACATCGACATTGCCATTGCCGTTGAACATCTGTGCCTGGCTGCAACGGAGCAGGGCCTCGCCACTTGTTGGGTATGCAACTTCGATGCCGAGAAGTGCAAACAGTTCTTTGGTATTACCGACAACGAAGAGCCTGCCGTGCTGATACCCATCGGTTATGCAGCTGATGAACTGAAAGAAAAGAAACGCAAGGAGATTGAGGAAATCTGCAAGTAACATGGCAAAACGAGAATACATACAGGCCAACAAGGATTGGTTGGAGGTGAAAGCCAAGGAGGAAGGCGTAAAGGCACTTCCTAAGGGCATCCCCGGTGGCTCGACTCTTATCTTTGAAATTGAACTCTTAGGCATCGCATGACACTCTGTGAACTTTCCACAGATGGCTTCAGCGATCATGCACGCTACATACGCGTCACACCGAAACTCAGTAATACGCACACCGAAACTCAACCGAAACTTAGTGGGAGCTACATAGGAGCTACATACTACCTATAACGGACCCCATGCTACCCACGACAGACCACCATACTACCCACGACGGTACAACGATAAAGGTCAAAAGAAACAACATAGAACGACAAAACAACGATTATGGCAGAAATAACAGGAGGTATATTAAAGAACGTGGAAGGTCACTTGGACGACATGACCATCTACAAGCGAGGCGGGAAGACATTCATGCGCCCAACACATATCCGGCAGCCACGGAGACTCTCGCGCAAGCAACTGGCTTTGCGCGAGCAGATTGCTCACAACAATGTTCTGTGGCGCAAGCTCAAGGCCACACGCCACACCTACTTTGAGGGTGGCGTGGACGCCTACCGCCGCTTCATGTCGGTCAATACACTCTCGCCTACGGTCTATCTCACCAAAAATCAGCTAAGTAACAATATCTCGCTACTCCTGCCCAAAATGGCCGTAAGTAGCGGACCAGCGCACCCCATCGAGTATCAACTTGGTGAGGTGGACAATCAACCTGCATTGCTGACCGACCTTACGCCCAAGGACATCTGTAAGGGCGAGTATCTGCTATACGTTCTACGACAGGAGGTCATGCACTGGCAAAACGGAGAAGAGTACGCACAAGTACATATTTCCGTCATCCCCATCATGCCCGACCAAGACATCGAGATTCTCCACTTCGGCATTGTCCGTCTCATCAATGTCCCCTCTACCCTCCTTTCGCCTTATATCAGCAAGTACGGCAGCCTCGCCCTCGCAGGCGACCAATTTGCCGACCCCATGTTCGGCTTTGCCCTCGTCCGCATTCAGGACAATCATGTATCGTCCCAGCGCATTGTCACCCGCTGCACCTACTACGAGCGCTACACTACCGAGGAAGCACTCCAAGCCGCTGCTAAGAGCTACAAAGGGTTGACAGGGGAATAGTCACAATAGCGACAAATGACATATTGATAAAAATATTGAGCGCAGCTCCGAAAGGGAACTGCGCTCGCTTTATATTCAGAGTATTTCTGTTTACTCCTCAACAGCAGCCTGTGCGGCAGCAATGTTTCCTTTGTAAATGGGCGCTTCGAGCGATTAACAACAACAAA
>CAMUYR010000021.1 GCA_947164965.1 uncultured Prevotella sp.
GTTTTACCTGAAAGGGCCACCTTTTAGGGCTATACGTCAGAATTGGCTGCTTACTATTGATGTATTCATCATACTGTCCGCAGGGCGGACACAATAATTATTTTTTAACAAATTAAAGTTTTTATGAACAACAAAACGATTTTAGAATCGCAGCAGGCAGCAAAAATGCTGACCCTGCTGGTGCTGAGAAAGGCCGACAAGGTTTTTCCCCGCATGCGTCGTGCCATGGAAGAGGAGTATTCTCTGACGCATGGTACACTTGGAGTAGTCTAAAATCATGAGTTTTGGGATGTGCAGCCCCTCAAACTGGAGGTGCTGTTTAGAATTCACTTCGACATTCTGACCTACTATGACGGTATGCATGACGAGCATGCCATAGAAGCATGGAATGAGGAATTCTTAGCGCTGTTCAGACGGTTGATTCAAAGGAAATGTTTGTAACTTTTTCGGTTGCAGGCTTGGGCCTGCAACCACCTTTAAACCATATTATATGACGAATGATTTGGTGTCCATTATCATGCTATCAAAGGATAATGGGCGATATGTTCAGGAAACAGTCAGGAGCGTTCTGAATCAGACCTATCAGAATTGGTAGATCGTGTTTATGGATGACTCATCCAAAGATGACACGATATCTCAGATGATGGATCTGATGGAAGATGGAAAGGTCAAGAACCCTTCGACAAACTCATGGACCGAGAGCAGAATTAAAGTGTCGCAGAACGTGGAGAGTAAGGGTTCTGCATCTTCTATGAACTCTGCACTCAGGGATGCGAGGGGAAAGTATATCGCCTTTCTGAATGTGGGGGATCTTTGGGAGCCTACAAAGCTGGAGAAGCAAATCGCCTTTATGGAGGAGAATGGTTATGCATTCACCTATACCAAGTATAAGTATATCGATAAGAATTCGAAGGATAGGGGCGATATGATGGGCGGCCTTAATGTGGTGACTCATAAAGACCTTATCAAATGCTGCTGGATGGGATATATGACCGTGATGTATGATGCAGAGAAACTCGGTAGATTCAGAGTAAGGAACATAGATAAGCATAATGACTATGCCCTGTGGATGGATGTGAGCGAGAAGGCTGACTGCTATCTACTGCCAGAGTGTCTGGCATCGCTCAGGGTTGAACATGCTCTGTATAGCCCTCTGCCCATGTTTGATAAAGTAAGGTGGAGGTATGAGGTGTTTCACACCGTGGAAGATCTGAATCCATTTATATCTGAATGGCTGACCATCAGGAATATGATCGGGGGATTTATGAAGAAAGTGAAGTATGTGGAAAAGATTAGATAATGGTAGAGCAGTTTTCTGATTACTTTGATTTGCTCTATCAGGATATTCCTGCAAACGTTTTTAAGTGGGTATTAATACTATTCTGTTTAGGGGCTGTTGTTATCATCGCTTTTAGGATATGCAGGAAAGGTTCTTGTAGTTTAGCGATATGTTCTGTCGGAAGAGATTTGTCGAGGTTATTGCTGGCGGAATATGTCGCTTTGTTATATTGTTCGACAGTAATATTTAGAAAGGCGTCGAAGTTCGTTTCTGGTTATGACTTCCATCCCTTTTGGAGCTATGCCGCCATCAGAGATGGGAAAGAGCAGCTGCTGGTGGAGAATGCGATGAATGTGGTGGTTTTCGTGCCTGTAGGGCTGTTATTGGGATTGGCCTTTCGGAGTATCAGATGGTGGCAGGTGATATTGATAGGAGGAGGTATCTCTATTAGCATAGAGGCATTGCAATACTTTACCTGTAGAGGATTCTCGGAGGTGGATGATGTGATGCATAATACACTGGGGTGTATAGCTGGATTTGCTGTGTATAAAGTAGGGAAGAGGATTTGTAATGCAAGGAAGTAGAATAAATCTTTGGTATGATGAATATATTAAAAGCAATTTGGCTATTCTGCTCATATTTGTTTTGGCCGCAGATTCATTACAAACCTATGGAGAATGACCATGCAAGTTAATATCAAGAACAAAGCGGTTGGTTGCTATCATTAAGCAGCCAGCCGCTTTGCGGTTAATAGAATAATAGGAAATGTTATGGAATTTTTAAAAAGAGGAGTAGTTGGGATAACATGTCTATTGTGTATCCTAATCATTACAGTTTGCGTGGTGCAAGTTAATATTATGTATGGGCTTGTAGGCGTGTTCGCATTCCTCTTATGTGCATTCGCATCACTTCAGCCCTACAAATTGGTATATACTTATTTCGCCCGTAATAAAGAGTATAACAATAATTTGGTTAGAGGTATTACTAACTGTTGGACCATTTATCAGATAATGAACCAGATGATTTTCTATGGAGGAGTGTTCTCCTATCTGCTATTACTGGCTGATAAGAAGTTCTTTGATATTCCCCAGAGTATATTTTTCATTGTCATTATTGTATTGGCATGTCTGGTGTCTTTAAAGCCGACTCAACCCTTTGTAAATAAAGAAAAGTATGTAGGTGCCAGACGCAGACTAGGTAAATTGATAAGCGCATTTGTACCAAGGTTTGTAATCCTATATGCCTTCGTAGTATATTACCTTCTGGCTTATGTACATGCAACAACAGATAATATCATACCTTCACTCTGTGTGGCGTATATAGCCATAGAAAGGTTGTTTACCATGTTTCAAACTGTTTCAAGCTATGCAGAGCAAGAATACTATAGCTTGTTTAGGGATACAGCAATGTGGATGAGAAAGATAAGGAATATGGATAAAGAGAGTGAAAGCCGATCAGAGTAAATCTGGTCGGCTTTCGCATTTAAAAAGCGCGATGAATTATAACGGGCCAGTATTACTAAAAATGGCGTTTGACGCACTTGTTTATAGAAAATTCGGTGGAAATTTGGAACTTTGAGGGAAAAAAGCTATTTTTGCAGTAGAAAAATGATTAAATAGCGAAAGGTATGGATAATATCGAAGAAAAGGCTCAGGAGCCTCAGGTACAAGATAAAGAGATTAGAAAACTTCTGTCACCTTGCTCAATCAAAGAGGGAGATTCATCCCATTATGCAGTTGATGATTTAAAATTTGCCATCACTCAAGATGATACAAGAAATATTGCCGTAACTGGAAATTATGGTTCAGGTAAGAGTTCTGTTGTAAATACCTGTATTGAGGAATTGAAACTAGAGAAAAAAGTATTACGTATTTCCCTCTCCACTTTTAAACTAGATGAGAAGGAATCGAATAAGGATGAGAAAGGTAAAGGATATGAGGGTGATATCGAATATAAGATTGTACAACATTTACTCTATAAATGTGACAGAGATAGGATCCCTTATTCAGGATTCCAATTCATAAAGCATGTCGATAGAAGTCAGCTTGTGAGATATGTAAAACTAACTATAATAGCATTCTGCTGTTATGTTATAGCTTTTGAGCCGGCTTTTTTACAAATAAATAGTATGTATGATGCCTATCATTGGGCCTGCGACCATATAGGACAAAAAGCAGGGATCATAATTAATTTAGTCGCAGATATAGTATCCATTTGCTATCTGATGTGGTTCCTTTATAAAGTTGGTGTTTTCCTTGCAGCTAAGATTAATAGGTTCAGAAATGTTAAGATTGAAGCACAAGGAGTTTCTTTGGAGGCATCTACAGAAACATCAGTATTTAATAAATACCTAGATGAGATTATTTATATCATCCAAGCTAATCAGTATGATTTTATCTTGTTTGAAGATCTTGATAGGGTAGTAAACTCAACCCAACTATTCTTAAAAATAAGAGAATTGAACATGTTGATTAACGAATCAGAGGCATTTAAGAATAATAAAAGGATAGTACGTTTCATTTATGCCATTAAAGACGATGTGTTTAACAGAGAGCTGCGTACAAAGTGCTTTGATTATATTGTTGCTGTAGTGCCCGTGGTTGATCATTATAATGTGATTGATTATTTGATAGCTGAGTATAGAGTAAAAGGTATGCTGCAGAATATCAGTGACGCAGAACTTGAACAAATAACCAATAGAATAACTGGGCTCCGTGAATTAAAAAATGTAATGAATGAATATTCTTTGTATGAGAGGAGCTATAAGCTTCATTCTAGCGAGAAAGCTACCGATTATGAGAAGAAATTACTTGCAATAATTGTCTATAAAAACCTATTCCCTCAAGATTTTGGCCTGATATATGAAAAGAAAGGTTTATTATATTCAGTTATTAATCAACGTCACAAATTTGATAGCATATTAACTCACGATATCAAGGAAGAGTTGGTCGCAGTTGAGGGCAAAATTAGGGATGCAAGAGGAAAAATAGTGTCACTAAGGAGGAATTATTTGGATATTTTGGAACAAAATAACGTAAAAACAGTAAGAACAGGAGAAAAAAACTATACCCTGGAGCAGGTCGCAAATAATGATCAGTTGTGGAATAAGTTTGTGAAAAATGAGTTCGATTCATATTATTATGTAGATGAAGCTAACGATGAAGCAGGAGAATCGGATTATAACTATTTGTTTAAGGATGTTGAGAAGGATGTTAATGCAGATATGGGATACGACCAATTTGCGAGGAATGCATCATCAGAGTATTATCAGAATTATATGAAAAAGCCGGAGTTGGAGAAAGAAATTAGAGAAATAGAACATACAGATCTGAGGAATGTTTTCAGAAAGGCAGGGGCAAAGGCTACCAAGCCAATTATTAGGGAGATATATGATAATATATATGAGAAAACCGATTTGACAGAAATACCACAGATTGATGTGATTCAATCTTTTGTCTATAATGGCTACATAGAGGAAGATTATTATCTCTATATCTCAAAATTCTACCCTGGAACTTTGTCAGAGGATGATTATCAGTTTGCAAATGATATTATACAAGGTGTTGAACGCCCATATGATACCAAGCTAAACAATGTTGAGGCTATTGTAAAAAAACTAAGAAAAGATGATTTTGAAAACAGGTATGTTTTGAATTTTGATATTTTGGAATACCTAATGCGTACAAATGATAAGACATATCTGCCCATATTTATTGAAACTGTCAGAAAACACCCAGATTTTATTGTGAAATATTATCAAGGAGTTAAGAGCCCTAATAACGCCTTCTTCCATGATACCATTGAAGGATGGATAGGATGTGTACAAGTTATACAGAACGTAGAATCTGATATAGACAGGGAACAGCTTTTAGTGCTTTTCTTTATGGTGGCTCCTACATTTGTAAACTTAACACAAGAAGAAAAGGAATATCTTGAAGGCAAGTATGAGTTTTTGTGTAACAATATAGACAAACTGAAAATAGGAAATATAAAGGATTATCTGCATGATCATGAGCTAAAATTTAAGGGCTTAGTGGCCCCGAATGAAAAGACAAGGGATTTGTATAATTATTGCCTTACGAAAAAATTATTTGTCATCAATGAAGAAAATTTGAAAGTGATATTAGGTGAAAAATTTGAAACTGGTGCAATATTTTCGATAATGGCCTTGGAGAATAAACCGGCAAGAGATTTCTTAGAGAAGAACCTTTCTGCAATCATCAGTTTAATCCCTGATTCAAGCAGGTCTGAAAA
Organism: uncultured Prevotella sp.; assembly: GCA_947164965.1. Lineage (GTDB taxonomy): Bacteria > Bacteroidota > Bacteroidia > Bacteroidales > Bacteroidaceae > Prevotella. The sequence continues at coordinate 5,534 of CAMUYR010000021.1, forward strand.
TAAAGAAGCTATTGTTTATCTGCTAAAATCACAAATCCCGTCTGACGAGTGGTTAGTTAGATACTTGTCTGTTCAAAGTGTGGAATTTGATGAGATTAATGATCTTGATAGCCATAGTGTTGATTTAATTATCAGAGCTGATAAACTGATACCTGCATGGCATTTAGTGCAAGATGCCTTCAAAATTATTGGAAAGCTAAATGCCAGCCTTTATGCTTACTTGACAAAACACGCTAGCAAGTTAATGAAAGAAAGATGTGTTGGAGATCAGAGCCTTGTACAAAGCATACATCAGCAGTTGTTTGCAGGAGATGAACTGCCAATAAATGAATTTAAGCAACTGATGAGAAGTTTTGACTATTCATTTTCTCTTGAAGAGCTAAAGTCTTTATCAGATGAAAGAATCTCTGAAGTAATTAAGCAAAAGAAGATAGCTGTTAGCGCTCCAATATTTGAATACTTGAATAAGGAACATTCTGCTGAAGTGGCTGATGATTATTTTATTTTGCATTTTGATAGTATTTTAGATGACGATAAAATAGAGCTTAGTAATTATATGAGGAATAGTATGGGAATACATATTCTAAACAGTAAGCTTACTTTAGAGCAGAAAAAGCGATTTATGGATGAGTATTTGTTCTTTAATGAGAAGATGGATGACGCTCAGCAATTGGCTGCCTTGGTTTGTTTCTATTATAATAAATGTGGTGTGAAGGAAGCTGATCATGATATTGTTGTGCATGCATTGCAATTATATCATCATGAAGGTAGCTGGGAGCAGAAAATTAATCTGATAAACAAATGTAACGCCGCTTGGGTGTATGACCATGATACGGAGAACAAGATGCTTAATGCTTTAGGTGGTGAATATGATAAGTTAACTTATGCAAGAGGCTGGGCTAATTATGACATAAGGCCAGAGAATTGGGAGCTATTGGATTATCTGAAATCCCATGGTCACTATGTGAACAAATTTGATGAAAAGGATGGTCAATATTATGTAACTTTCAAACATAGCTAATATGGAAGAGAACCAGAATAAATCACAAGAAGAGCGTTGGCAGGAAGCTGAAGATGAGCGCCTGGAGTATGAGGGATATTGCCGAAAAATAAGTATAGGCTTGGATAATCAAGGGGATTTAACAGGTTTCCGAGCTATATGGGAACTTGTGCAGAATGCACGAGATATGTCAGACCATGCCCATATCAAGATGGAGCTTACTCCTGATAGTTTCATCTTTTCTCATCATGGTTATCCCTTCAATTACACATCGTTTAGGGCTCTGGTAAAGCAAGATAGTTCTAAAGATAGAACAGATGCAAACCTCGTGGGGCAATATGGTACTGGATTCATGACTACCCATGTGTTCAATAGGATGGTTTATGTGAGTGCGCCATATGCAGTGAAGAAAAGCGATGATGAAATTAGTGGATACTATCAAATTACGGATTTCAATTTAGACCGCACTAAAGTTGATACTCCTGAAGGGCCAGGCATCATGAAGAAACAACTGAAAGACGTGAAGGCATTTTGCAAAATGCCCTTGACGCCAACTGCTGTTAATGATACCACATCGTTCAGATATGATTTGACTGATAAACAAGTGGCGGAAGTTTCTGACTATTTGGAAAGTGCCATCAAATTGATGCCTCTTGTGCTGGTTTTGAATGAAAAGATAGCAGAAATTGAAGTTCATGATCATTATTCCAAGAAACACTATTCGTTTAAGAGGGGTGGTGATAGAAATGAAGTTGTTCTTTCAAATAATGTTTGGAAAGAGATTGCAGAGAGTGTAACTCTTGTTAATCTCGCTACGTGGCATGAAGAGATAATTAAGTGTAAGAGCCTACAGTCGGAAAAAGGTGATGTGATAATTATACCTCCTTACCCATCTTTCTGCGGTGATGTTAATAGTATACCAAGTCTATTTTTGTGGTTCCCTTTGCTGGGTACAGAAAAGTTTGGTGTTAACTTTATCTTCCATTCAAAGCGTTTCTATCCTGTAGAGAAAAGAAATAATATCATGTTGCCAGGCGCTTCGCAAATTAGCAAAGCTAAGGGTGGAGATAATGAAGCCATATTGAAAGAGATGATGGTTGTACTCTTTAGCTATTATTCTCAAGATGAGCATGCAAAAGAGCTGAATATTGATATGTGTAAGGTGGCTTTTCCAAATAATAGTGAGAATGAAGACACTATGCGCTTTTACAATGAAATGCAAGAGCTATGGAATCATCAGGTGCCATCATGGAAGATATTGCCTATTGGAGGAGGTTATCATAGTATACTAGAAAATAACGTTAGACTCCTTGATCCACGCTTCTATTCTACGCTTGACGATGAACAGCGTAAGAAATATGAACCTGTGTTGGCGAAGTATGCTTCTGCCGTCTGCATTCCTGAGAATCAGCCTATCATGTTTCCTGATAGCGAACTGATTGCATGGTCAGAAATAGTGAACCGTTGGGCTTGTGGTAGAGATAAAGAATTCTTTGTAACGGTTTCTGAGGTATGTAAGGCTATTAAGGATAAGGGAGATGAACTCCATTCGTTTTTGATGCTTATGAAGGATAGTGGGAATGCCACTATGATGGAGGAATTTCCACTATTGCCTAATAGGGAAGGCAAATTGTATAAAAGACCAGAACTGTACTATGGCGAATTCATGACAGATGAAATCTATCAACTAGTAAAAGTGGTCATGGGTGATAGGTCTATGAAAATGTATGACCCTGCTTATTTGGATGTCTGCACAGTTAATCCTTATTCGACCACTGAATTGCAGAAGGATATTTCAAATACTATGGGTGGCTGGCGTAATAAATGTCTTACGTCTAACCCATCTGTAGCATTAGAGCAAAGCCAGCTTGATGCACTCATTAAATTTTGTAGTGCTACTGCTTTATCGGAATTCAAAAACCAGCGTGGCAGAATGATGCCAATAATAGCAGAATACTATGGCAATGCTTTTGAACAGGTTGCTACTATCAAGTTTAGGGATGATGAGGAAGAAGATTTTTACAAGCCTGCATTTAATTTCCTGCTGGACTATACCTTGTCTCTTGTGTGTCAGCAAAACTCTCAATGGGTTGCCACCCACAAACAATGGTTGCTTAACTTCTTAAAGGAATATGCCCCTCAAGACAATGATGAGCGTAAGAAGAAGCTTGATACCTATGGGGTACTTCCTAATCAAAAAGGAGAACTTTGTTTAAAAGGAGATCTTAAAGTGAACATGGGCGTTCCTGAAGAAATGGTAGCTATCTATCAAGCTGTATTTGGAACTGACTTAAAGACAGAATGGATTGATCCGGCTTTTGAACCTGTTATTACGTTAACGCCAGTTTATCCCAAAGAAATAGCCAGTAAAATAGAGGATGCTTTAGTAGAGGATATGAAAAAGGAGGATAAAAAGGAACGTAAATTTGAAAAAGTTGTACGTAGAATTATCCTTAAGGTTGGGGAATCTAAAGATTGGCAAGATTGGTTTGGCGTGATAGATGATAAGAAAGCAACCTATACTTTCAGCATGAAAACAGGAGATGCTCAGAAGAGCCTGTTCTCGCTCATGGATAACTTAGATGATGAAAACCTTAAAAGGCTGGCCAAACTGGGAGAGAGTGGGAATATAGGCAGCCTTATAAATAAAATGGAGAATATTGAGAAGTTGGAAAGGGATAGAATCGCGAGGTTTAACCACCTTCATCATATAGGAAAGTACATTGAGGATGTGCTCAGGGAGAAAATAGGTAGCGACTTGATTAAGGCTGATATGCCTGAAACAAAAGATGATAATATCATTGCTGATGATATACAGAATGGACAGGATATTGTAGTCAAGGTCAAGGTAAATGGCATTTGGAAAGAGGTGTACTATGTAGAGGTAAAAAGTAAATGGGACTTTGATGATCCGGCTCACATGAGCACAAACCAGATAAAAATGGCCAGTAAACATCCAAAGGAGTATGCTTTGTGTTGCGTAGACTTACGGCCATATAAGAGTGCTGAGTTGGCTGATCTGCCAGAGCAAGTTATTATTAATGCTACGAGAGTAAAAATGGATATTGGCGGCGTTTTAGGCCCTATGGTATCAACTATCCTTGAGGCAGACAAGCTGCCTGATAAGACGCAAATTAAAATATCTGACTACCGGACAAATATGTCGGCTGAGGTGTTTGAACAAGGCCAACCCTTCAGAGTGTTGACAGATACGATATATAATATTGTAAGAAAGGAATTGTATGGATAAGAATAATTTGGCACGTTATAAAGAGGATTATAAAAGACTTTGTGATCTTGGAGTTGCATTGCAGTTTGGGTTTCTCTATGAGAATAAAGGCTCTTTTCAGTTTGTCGAGGCCTTTGAAGATTTAGAGGAAAAACAAAAAGCGGAAGGGAAGAAATATCCTTTCAGCAGGTTTTATAATGGATGGTATAATGAAAGCCTAAGGCTAATAAAGCAGCTCATGCCTGAAAGGCAGGATGATTTCGTTGGTTACTACAAAAATAGAAAGAAGGAACCAACAGTTGACATAGACAATTATCTAGTGTATTCTTCAGTTAGGGTTCCAGGTAAAGATGTCCATGGTGCAGCCCTTGCTTATGCGAAGTTTTCGCAGCAATTGATGATTGTTTTGTCGCTAGATAAATGCTTTGAGAGTTCTTTGTTTAATATCAAAGAACTGCTGCAAGCAGACATCTTTGAATCTGAGCTTGATGGGGCTAAGGAATTGCATAAGAATGGATTTTATAGAGCCGCTGGGGCTCTGTGTGGGGTGATTTTGGAAAAGCACTTTGCTGGAGTGTGTGATTCGCACACCATCAAGATGAAGTCAAAAGCCCCTGGCATTAGTGATTATAATGATAAATTGAAAGAAAGTGGAGTAATAGATAATAAGACATTTATTCTTATACAGCGCCTTGGCGCTATCAGAAACCTGTGTGACCACAATAAGAAACAGGAGCCAACGAAGGATGATATTGATGATTTGATAAGAGGTACGGATAAGGTATTGCATGAAGTACTATAGCTGCTTATTAAAACGGAGTATATCCGTTCACTTCGTCGGACCAAAATCGGTCAATTAACAGGGCGGTAGCAGATAAACAATCCGCTCTCTATGCAATAGTGAGCGACACCGCTTTTGGCATTCTGAATGTGGATGCAATCCTCTTTCAGAATGGGGCATGCGGGAGGGGAATATAATAATGTCACAACCAATTAAATAACGAGCAACGATATGACACAAGATGAAAAGTGGTTGATAAGGTATAATGAGGTGGCGGATTTCATCGAAGCTAACCACCGGAATCCATCTAAGCACAGGCTTGAAGAGCATAATATGCTCTCGTGGTGCAAGCAACAGAGAAAGTTGCTTAATGCTGGCGCATTAAAGCCAGAGAGGGTAGGGATGTTTGAGAAGCTACAAGAGCTAGCTGAGAAATATAAGAGGGTAAATCAATATGTATAAAAAAACAGCTGCAATTTCGTAATGAAGTTGCAGCTGTTTTGTTTTTATTCTCGTAATAACTTGATGAGTTTGATTGCTTACAAAGCATCTGGGCTTTCTAAAGACGCTATAAGCGCAGCAATCAGTATCAGTAAGGGGGATACCACCACTCTTCTTTTCGAAAAGAAGCAAAAGGTATTTTTTCGAAATCCCCCGTCCCCTTTGCCTAAAGGGGCTCCACCTCTCCCTGTATTCCCTCTCCTCAGGCGAGGGAAAAATTGACTACGGGCAGAGACCGCCCTTCGTCAAAGTTTTAGTAAGAATCACAAAGCTTTCGCCCTTCGGGTGATTCTTGATTGTTTAATAATCTATACCATTGAATATACACTCGGGGTGTGGGGCAGAGAGCCCCAGAATATGAGTTTTTTACCAAAATGCTTGGAGGTTTCGGAAATTCTCTTTATCTTTGCACCCAGAAATTATTTGTAATATGGCACAGGTAGAATATATAACTATCAAGAATGCATCGAGGAAGGTGTTGAACAAGATGCGTAAGATAGGCGAAGAGAAAGCCCAGAGGCTTCAGGAGATTCAGGAGCGCTGGGATGCCGGTGATATTAAGGATGTGGAGGTCGTGCAACTATAAACGATGAAAGACCTCGTAAGAATCTTTAAGTCGCCTGAAGGTGACGTGTACCATATTGCTTTATCCGAGGACAAGGGTGTTTTGTCGCAAGAGGTTGTTGAAGCTCTTGGAAATGTTCATGTGGTAGGTATCGAGCTGCGCAGACTTGATAGATGACAAGGGACAGGTACCGATGACAGGTACCTGTCCCTTGTCATCACTAAAGCTTTTGGATAAGGCCTCGACCTATGCCTGTTAATCGCTCTAACTGTCGTACGGATGCACCCATGAGTCGAAGTTCTTTTAGAACATCCCGCTGCTGTTCTTTATCCAGTTGCTGAAAAGCTGAGGCATTGGAAACATTGACCAGTTTGATTATATGTTTCCATACCTGGTCATCTGAAAGCCTATTCCTTGGCTGCTCATTATCGTTATCGAGAAAAATGGCATCATCGGGTAAGGGATCGTTTACCCACTCTTCCAATTCCTTGAAAGGGATCCTGTTAAGGACGGTCTTGATATCGCAAATCTGGAACACTGGCTCTACCGTGCCGTCATACTCGCTCCAACTGCTGTACTCGTAGTCTTTGACATACTCTACCAGCCCAGCCTTTAACGGGTTCTGGTGAATGTAGCGCAACAGCACAGTGAAGTAGGCCATATCATTGACCGGCTCGCTCTTGAAACGTTCTTTGAACAAATGGCCATCGCGCCCATACTTGCGGTTATAGTAGTACACATAGGAACTGGCTATGCGCTTGATGGTTTCGCCCACGCTCTCCTCGCGTTCTCTAATGAGCAGATGGAAGTGTATGCTCCTTGCTCTTGCCGAGAAATACAAGAGGATAAATCAGTGGATGTGAAAGTTTAGTTTTTCAGCACAGACAAGAAGTGGTATAGGACATGCAAAGGCCAAACAACCAAACGGAATTAGGCCAAACAACCAAATGAAAATATGCCAAATAACCAAATAGTTGTTAAATAATTCTTGTTTTACAACAGTTTTAATTACTTTTGCAGAAAATTTAGTGTATGGCAGAGAATTTGATATATCGTAAGAGAGTGGCAGATAGTATGTTAGCCGATAAGCTGGAGGCCATGGGGGCTGTATTGATAGAAGGTCCTAAGGCTTGCGGAAAGACAACGACGGCAGAACAGCAGGCTAAAAGCATACTCTATATGGATGATCCTGACAATATAGCCCAGAATCTGCAATTGGCTGAAACCAATATTAAACGTCTGTTGCAGGGTGATAACCCCAGGCTGATAGATGAGTGGCAGATAGCCCCTCAGTTATGGGATGCCGTCCGGTTTGAGACGGATCATCGGGGAGATGATGGATTGTTTATGCTGACTGGCTCTGCGGTACCAGCAGATGACTCGAAGATTCATCATACAGGGGCCGGTCGTTTTGCCTGGCTGACAATGCGCCCGATGACACTTTGGGAATCGGGTGAATCGACAGGTGAAGTTAGTCTTGGCAGATTGTTTGAGAATGCTGAAAAGGTGGATGGCGAGAGCCATCTGGCATTAGAGGATGTGGCATTGGTCACCTGTAGAGGTGGTTGGCCTAAGGCGTTGAATAAGAAGAGTCAGAAGGCAGCTCTCAGTCAGGTAAAGGAGTATTATGAAGCGATTACACGCTCAGACATATCGCGTGTGGATGGAGTATCGAGGGATGAGCAGAGGGCTAAAAGGCTTATGCGCTCGTATGCTCGTCTGCAAGGTTCAATGGCTCCTATCCCAACTATTGTTGAAGACCTGAAAACGAATGAGCCAGAGGGAATGAGCGATGAGACTGTAGTATCGTATATCAAGGCCCTGAAGAAGATTTTTGTGATAGAGGATATGGAGGCATGGAATCCTAATCTCCGTTCAAAGACTGCTATACGCACCTCTGACAATCGTTATTTCGTGGATCCATCGATTGCTGCTGCCGCTTTGGGCCTTGGACCTAACGATTTGATGAATGACTTGAATACGTTCGGACTGCTGTTTGAGACACTGTGTGTGCGTGACTTGCGCGTGTTTGCAGAGGCTCTCGACGGAAAAGTATATCATTATCGTGATAAGAGTGGATTGGAGTGTGATACTGTAGTGCATCTTAGGAATGGTAGCTATGGCCTGATTGAGATTAAGCTTGGTGGTGAGAAACTGATTCAGGAAGGTGTGGATGCCTTGACAGATTTAGCGGATAAGATTGACACTACGAAAATGAAGAAACCATCGTTTATGATGGTGCTGACAGCTGTCGGTCAGTATGCCTATAAACGCTCTAAGGATGGTGTGTTGGTAGTGCCTATAGGATGTTTGAAAGCCTAGTGGTTTCGGAAGGGAAGTCAAGAGGCGAGTCATAATCCTATGGGACTAAAAATCGGAGATTTCTTGGAAGATAACGAAAAAGTGGCTATCTTTGTCGGCATGAATGACGATCGGTTATTTGAACTGCTGCGCTCGGCACTGAATGGAGAGGCTGTGGAATGTGAGCTGAGTGCTAAGGACTGGGAATGCATCTATCTGCTGTCCCAGAGGCAATCTGTGACGGGTGTGCTATGGCCAGTCGTGAAGGACAGGGCACTGCCTATGGCTGTGGCCATGCAGTGGCTGGCACTGGCGGAACAGATCAGAGGCATGAACGAATTGCAGAATAGGGAGGCTGCAAGGCTGACACAGCTATTCGCTGATGCTGGACATCGATCGGCCATATTGAAAGGACAGGCTAATGCGCGACTGTATCCCGACAAGCTGTTAAGACAGCCTGGAGATATCGACATCTGGATAGAAGGGGGTGAGGAGAGTGTCATGCAACTGCTGATGGACCTGGGACTGCTGGACGAAAGGCCAACCATCAGCAATGCAGGGAAAAAGGGCAAGGCAACCACGAATTATCATCATGTGCATCTGCCGCCTACCAAGGAGGGCATCATCGTGGAGGCTCATTTCCGTCCATCGTCAGGGAACCATAACCCATGGACAAACCGCAGGCTGCAACAATGGCTGGAGCAGGAAATAAAGACTGTGAACAGGGTGGAAGAGGGCTTCTGTGTGCCTTCGACAAGATTTGCCCTGGTGGTGCAACTGTCGCACATACAGCGACATTTCCTGAGTTCGGGCATAGGATTGAGACAGCTGTGCGACTACTACTGGCTGTTGCGCAATGCCTCTGAGGAAGAGCGTTGTGAAGTGAGAGCCTTGCTGGGCAGATTTGGGTTAAGGCATACTGCAGGGGCACTGATGTGGGTACTGGGAGAGGTGCTGCATCTGGATAAGGCACTGATGCTCTGCGACACTGATGCATGGCGAGGGGAATGGATGCTTCGAGAGGTGATGGCAGGAGGCAATTTCGGGCACTATGCTGAGAGGAGGCAAAAGGGGAGATGGAAACATTTTTTTGCCGGTCAGATGAGGATTATGAGGCTCTTGAGGTTTGATTTCTGGGAGGCGCTATGGATAGAGTTGGATTATTTTAGGGCTATCATGGTGACGCTGCCAGAGCGAATCAGAAGGGGAAAACTGTCGCTGAGTGAATGAAAACAAAAGAAAAATACGAATTTATTTGTTTTTTTTGGTGTTTATCGAAAAAAACACTAATTTTGCCCCCATGAAAGAGTATCAGTATCATATTTTTAGCCCGTATAGGGTGTGTCCATTGGGCGCTCACGTGGATCATCAGCATGGATTGGTGACGGGGTTCGCCATTGATAAAGGGGTTGATCTGTGGTTTAATATTACGAACACGGATTGCACGGATAAAACGGATATTAAGACGAACACGAATCGCACGAATGACACGAATAAGTGGCCTGATGGCCATGTGCATCTGGAGTCGAGGACTTTTGAAGGGGTGGTGGATTTTGAGATCGATGCACCTTCGCAGGTGAGGGAAAGGCACTGGGGAGATTATGCCCGGGGTGCTAAGTATGCCCTGAAGAAGCGATTTGAACTGAAGAGGGGTATTGAGGGTGTGATACAGGGATCATTGCCTGTAGGAGGACTTTCTTCGAGCGCTGCTGTGCTCATCGCTTATGTCATGGCGTTTGCCAAGGCGAATGATATCACGCTGCAGCCTTTCGAGGTGGTGAAGATTGCATCTGAGGCTGAGCGGGAGTATATCGGACTGAACAATGGTCTGCTGGATCAGGCGTGTATTGCACTGGGTAAGAAGAATCAGTTGTTGTTTCTGGATTGTGACTCGAATGAGTATCGTGTGATTCCCTTCGGAGGTGGGATTGCTTCGCAAGAAATTATTCAAAAATCTGATTCAAAATTTGACAAAAATCAAATTGCAAATTCGGAATTACCGTTTGAGATTGGGATATTCTTCAGTGGATTGACACGAAGTCTCGTGAACAGCGATTATAATCTGCGCGTGTATGAGTGTAAGACTGCTGCGTGGAATATGTTGGCGTATACTGAGCAGCCGCTGAAGACGTTTGATAAGACATTTTTGAGGGATATTCCGAAGGCTACATTCGAGAAGACTCGCATCGCTATGCCTGCGAGATTTGCCCGTAGAGCTGAGCATTTCTATTCGGAGTATAGACGTGTCAGACAGGGCGTGACAGCCTGGGAGACAGGAAATCTGAAGCTTTTCGGCAAGCTGAGCTTTGACTCGTGTGAGAGCAGTATTCATAACTATGAGTGTGGAAGCCCTGAGCTGATCGCGATCTATGAGATCATGCGATCATTACCAGGGGTATATGGAGGAAGGTTCTCAGGGGCTGGATTCAAAGGGGCTTGTATCGCCTTGGTGGATCCTTCTTATAAGGCTGAGATCGAAAAGACGCTGACTGAGAGATATCTGGAGCAGTTCCCAGAGTATGAGAAGACGTTCCAGGTGTTCTGGGTTCGTCCAGACGACGGAGCTCGCTTTGTTGATTGATTGCTTCGCAAGAAATCCTTCAAGAATCTTGATAAAAATCTTATAGAAGAAATCTATGGATCTTATAAAAGAGTACAATAAGCAATTGGAGAGGCAGAAACATATTACAGGAGTTGCCATGAAGGTCTTTAACAAGTATCATGGTGGTTTGCTGGAATCCGCTTATGAATGTGCAATGAAGTATTTGCTTGAGATAGATGGCTATAAAGTAGAAGAGCAAAAAGAACTCCCAATGTTTTGGGATGATGTCAAGCTGGATAAGACCTACAAGCTAGACTTGGTAGTAGATGATGACATTATCGTAGAACTGAAAGCCATCAAGTTTATTACAGATGAACATAGAAAACAATTACGTAATTACATGAATCTCACTCATACCCAATGGGGAATGCTCATTAACTTTTCTATGGACAGGGTTTATAGTGAATGGTATAAACGAGATAATGATGAGATTGAAAAAGTAAAATTGATGTAGGTTGTTATTGCTAAGCAAGAAATCATTCAAAAATCATAGATAAAATCTTTGTGAAGAAATATTTCTGGACATAGTCCATGTTTGAATAGATTTTCAGAGGATTTCTAACCGGAGGTTATAAATAGAAAAACGAATGAAGAATATTGTAATTGCTGCTGGGTATGCCACAAGGTTGGGGGAGTTGACCAAGAACTTTCCGAAACCACTGCTGAAGATTGGTAATAGTACCATTCTTGGGAGGATAATGGATGACATTGATGCTATCGATGACATCACGGAGCATATTATTGTGACAAATCACAAATTTGCCCACATATTTGAAGAATGGAAAGCGAGTATAAAGTATAACAAGCCCATTACTATCATAGATGATGGAACTGAGACTAATGAGACTCGATTAGGCGCAGTGAAAGACTTGCTGCTGGCTATAGAGACTCAGCAGGTGGATGATGACATCATGGTGCTGGCAGCGGATAATTTATTGGACTTCAGTTTTAAAGGCTTTGTGGAGTTCTTTAAAGAGAAGAATAGTTCGATCATTATGTGCTATCATGAGCCAGAACTGAAGCGTCTGCAACGTACAGGGGTCATTGAAGTTACTGAAGATATGAAGGTGCTGCAGATGCAGGAAAAACCAGAAGTGCCTGTCAGTAACTGGGCTGTGCCACCGTTTTACATATATAAACGGAGTGACTTGCCCTTGATTAAGGACTGCATGGCGCATGGATGTGGCTTTGATGCTCCAGGTAACCTGGCACATTACCTTGTGGATGTCACAAGTATTTATGCTTGGCAAATGCCTGGAAGCCGATTTGATATCGGTTCGCTGGATACTTATTATGAGGCTGTTGAGAAGTACGGTAAATAGACGATTGATTGCTTCGCAAGAAATCCTTCAAGAATCTTGATAAAAATCTTTATGAAGAAATCATTTCTGGGCTTGCCCATATTTGAATAGATTATTAGAGGATTTCTAACCAGAGGTTATAGAAAAAACAGTATATTATGCAGAAGATTAGTTTAGACGGAAAGACCATATTGGTCACAGGTGGTGCGGGGTTTATTGGATCGAATTTGATCAAGAGGCTGTTTCGCGATGCGAAAGACGCTACCATTATTAATATTGATAATCTGAATGATTATTACGATGTTGCGCTTAAGGATTATCGGCTTGAACAGTTGAAAGTGGAAAGTGGAAAGTGGAAAGTTAACTACCACTTTGTTAAGGGGGATATTGCAGATAAGGGGACTATCGATAGGATTTTTGAGGAGTATAAGCCGCAGATTGTGGTGAATCTGGCTGCACAGGCTGGGGTGAGGTATTCGATTACCAATCCCGATGCGTATATCATGAGCAATATGATGGGATTCTATAATATCCTGGAGGCATGCAGACATAATCCTGTGGAGCATCTGGTATATGCATCGTCATCGAGCGTGTATGGCGGTAATAAGAAGGTGCCATTCTCGACGGATGATAGAGTAGATAATCCTGTTTCGCTTTATGCCGCAACGAAGAAGAGCAACGAGCTGTTTGCACACTGCTACTCGAAGCTGTATAATATCCCAACCACGGGCTTGCGCTTCTTTACGGTATATGGTCCTGCAGGTCGCCCAGATATGGCCTACTTTGGCTTTACCAACAAGCTGCTGAAGGGTGAGACCATCCAGATTTTTAACTATGGCAACTGCCGCAGAGACTTTACCTATGTGGATGACATCGTGGAGGGTATTGTGCGTGTGATGCAGGGGGCTCCTGAGCGTAAGAATGGTGAGGATGGGCTGCCTGTGCCTCCATACGCTGTGTATAACATCGGTGGTGGTCAACCTGAGAATCTGCTGGACTTTGTAAATATCCTGCAAGAGGAATTGGTTCGCGCTGGGGTTCTGCCTGCAGACTTTGACTTCGAGGCGCATAAGCAACTGGTGCCCATGCAACCTGGCGATGTGCCTACGACCTATGCTGATGCCACAGCCTTGGAGCGTGACTTTGGGTTTACACCAAAAATAACACTCCGCGAAGGCTTAAGAAAGTTCGCGGAGTGGTACGCTACATTTTATAAGTAATAAGGCATAGCGTATGACTTATATTTAGGCTGATTATGAGGTCAAGGTGGCCCATCTGCGGCCAGTAATCTCGTCTGACATGCAGGTACAGGAATTGCAACGGCAATTCACCATAATCTTTCTTGTTTTCGCATATCCGGATGATACGATTTTGGATGATGTAAGTCATAAGCATGATGTTTTTGTTAGACTTTCTACCATTATAGTATAGAAAAAGGGGAAATGTTACATACAGAAAGAAGTTTTTTTTAGTTTTTCGATGAGATTTACAGAAAAATGCCTATCTTTACCGCGGAATATTAAAACCTATGTGATATGAAGAAATTAGACCTGATGGCATTGCCGTATGTGCCGGAGGCTTTGGAACCGGTGATTAGTAAAGAGACGATTGGTTTCCATCACGGAAAGCATTTGGCTGGGTATGTGAATAATTTGAATGGGCTGCTTGAGGGGAGCCCATTAGCAGGCCTCTCGCTAGAGGAAATCGTGTTGAAAGCTGAGAGTGGTATGCTGAATAATGCGGGGCAGATTTTGAACCATAATCTCTATTTCGGACAGCTTGCTGCACCTAAGGCTGACAATAAGCCTATTGGGAAATTGGCAGAGGCTATCACTCGCGACTTTGGATCGTTCGAAGCCTTTAAGGAGGAGTTCCTGAAGAAAGGCGCAACGCTGTTTGGATCAGGTTGGGTATGGCTGTCGGCTGATAAGGATGGGAAACTCGTTATCACGCAGGAACCTAATGCTGCCAATCCTATTCAGAAGGGGCTAAAGTCGCTGCTGACATTCGATGTATGGGAGCATGCTTACTATCTGGACTATCAGAACCGTAGGCTGGATTACCTAGCTGCTCTTTGGCAGATCATCAATTGGGAAGTAATCGAATCTCGCTTTACATCCCAATAACATCCTAAATATAACTAATAAGAATATGAAAGAACTGAAAGGAACAAAGACCGAGCAGAACCTCAAGGAGGCTTTTGCTGGTGAGAGTATGGCCAGGAATAAGTATTCGTATTTCGCTTCGAAGGCCAAGAAGGATGGGTATGTACAGATTGCCGCTATCTTTGAGGAGACTGCTGCCAACGAGAAAGAGCACGCCAAGATGTGGTACAAGTACTTGAATGGAGGTAAGGTAAGCGATACTGCTGCCAATCTCGCTGATGCTGCCAATGGTGAGAACTTTGAGTGGATGGACATGTATGCCCGTATGGCTAAGGACGCTCGCGAGGAGGGCTTTGATGAGATTGCTGAGAAGTTCGAAATGGTGGGTGCTATCGAGAAACATCACGAGGAGCGTTACCGCAAACTGTTGAAGAACATCGAGGATGCAGTTGTTTTCTCACGCGAGGGTGATGTCATCTGGCAATGTTCTAACTGTGGCCACATTGTCATTGGTAAGAAAGCTCCTGAGGTTTGTCCCGTTTGCGACCATCCACAAAGCTACTTCCAGATCAAGGCAGAGAATTATTAGAGTTTGGGGCTATTTATAGTACTCATGAGGGCTGGTGCTTAGGCATCGGCCCTCAATTTGAAGTAAAAGGTTTGTATTGCCCTTGGTCATCGTCCCAAATGGGATGGAATGCCTTGTCGAGGTTGTCCTCTTTTTCTTGTGCCTTCTTGATGGCTGCAATGAATTCTTTGAATTGTTCACGAGTAGGTGTCATAATCATTTTGTTTTTGTTTGACTTTCTACTCTTATAGTAGGGAAAAAGTGGAAATGTTACATCGGAAATGAAGATATTTTGTCTTTTTTGAGCAATTTCGCGGGAAAATGACTAAATTCGCAGCGGAAATATTTAAAGCGAAGTAATGAAGGATTATCCCGATAGGATGACACCAGAGCAGGCGAGGGTGTTTGGTGAGGATGTGTTGAACATTGTCAGCCAGATACCTCGTGGGAAGGTGACAACGTATGGGCATATTGCGGTTTTGGCTGGATGGCCCAGTCATTCGAGGATGGTGGGGAGGACACTCCGCTATACACCCGGAGCTGAAAAGTTGCCATGTCATCGGGTGGTGAATCAAGTAGGAAGAATGGCTCCAGGATGGTCTCGGCAGAGGACGTTATTGGAAGAGGAGGGTGTCCGTTTTAAGGCTAATGGGCATGTGGATATGCTGCGTCACCTTTGGGAGCCAGACATCAATTAAGAGTTAAGAATTGTCGCTTCGCGATTAAGAATTACGAATTAAGAAATGAAGCACGATGAGATATATTCAGCGGCACAGTTGACGGCTTTTATACAAGAGGTGGGATTCCTGCCTTTGCTGGATAGCGGCATACCTGGTTTTGCCGCAGAGGATGTGGTGACTGATGACTGCCGCTATGTGGTGTTTCCCGATGGCGGTTGGGACTGGCCATTGTGGAAGTGGAAGGGACCAATCGTGTCGGATGGTGGGTGCGTGTATGGTAAGTTCTTCAATAAGAAGGCGGGATTTATCAGTCGCGAGTGGTGGCCCGACTTCTGTAATTACCGCCGCAGCAAATATCCTGTGACTGAGGAGGGCTCTATCGAAGAGACCATCCTGCTGACGCTGCAAGAAAAAGGCAGTCTGATTACGCGCGAACTGCGTGCAGCCTGTGGGTTTGACGGCCCTAAGATGCGTAGTAAGTTTGACGGCTATGTGACCCGTCTTCAGATGGCATGCCTGATTATTACCGAGGACTTTGTTTATCCCACCGACAAGCATGGACATGAATACGGCTGGGGCTGGTCATTGCTGACAACGCCAGAGGCACTCATGGGTCGAGAGAGTTTTCGTTGTTCCCATACACCACAGGAGTCGTATCAACGCCTGCTGGCACACTTCCGAGCCCTGCTGCCCGAAGCCACTGACAAGCAGATTCTGCGACTAATTACGTAATTGATAATTGAAAATTGATAATTGAAAATTTATGATGAACATTGGAGAAAAGGCGCCCGAGATTCTGGGCAAAGATGAACAGGGACGGGAGATCCGTCTGAGTGATTATAAGGGCCGTAAGCTGGTGCTGTATTTCTATCCGAAGGACAATACTAGCGGATGTACTGCTGAGGCTTGCAGTTTGCGTGACCATTACACGGAACTACAGGGAGCAGGCTATGAAGTCGTTGGTGTGAGCAAGGATTCTGCTGCTTCGCATGTGAAGTTTAAGGAGAAGTTTGAGCTGCCATTTCCCCTGATTGCTGATATTAACCATGAGTTGCTGGAGACCATGGGTGCCTGGGGAGAGAAGAATATGTACGGCAAAAAGACCATGGGTACCATTCGCACAACGTTCATTATCAATGAGGAGGGGATTATAGAACAGATCTTCACTGGTAAGCAGGTGAAGACCAAGGAGCATGCGGAGCAGATTTTATCGCTATAGTGAATCTGTCTGTGGGAATGCTCATCTGTTCATCCATTGCTTGCGCTCGGGGGCGGGCATTTTTTCGATGGCGTAGCGGAGCATGGTGCGGGGCATTTCGTGGGCATGCTGTCGAAGGAAATCGCGAAGGAGATCCATTGATACACGTTTGCCCATCTCACGGAGCATCCAGCCAACAGCCTTATGCATCAGGTCATGAGGATGATGGAGATGGATTTCAGCATAACGGAGGCACCAGGAAGGGTCACCTTGTTGGGAGGTTTTCCATGTGCAGACAATGCTCATGCGTTGCTTCCAAAGACAGGGGCTGGCAGCAAGTTCGTCTAATACCTTTATCTTATAATCTCTGTCGCCAAGATTTGAGGGCAATAGCAACCAATGGCCGAGGATTTTATGGACAGAGAGATCTACCAGGTCCCAATTGTTGGCTTGTTCAGCATATTGCAGATACATTGTCACTATCTCGTCGCGCTGGCTAATGGCCTCTGTATCGTTTTCTAGTCGTTTGGCGGCTAGTCTTTCAAACTTATCCACGAGGATTAGTAGTCCGCAAAGTCTTACCTCATGCCATTTCGACATCAGCAACGTGGGGATTTCGCTCAAGGGGAAAGGTTGACCCGCGAGACGTACCACTTTGCGAGTTTGGGGCACTTTCAGTCCCAGGAACTCATCACCATGGCCATATTCACCTGGTGCAGTCTTGAAAAAGCGCATCAGGTTGTCGCGCTGCTCGTCATCGTGCAGCGATTCCATATATGTGATTATTTCCTTTGCAGTCATTTCGATTGAGATGATTTGTTTGCAAAAATAATAATTTTTCTCCAAATATATTCAAAAACAATCATTTTTCTGTTGTTATGTGCATAAAAATGAGTAACTTTGCAGCCAGAAAAAGATCACTTAAAATAGAAAAGATTATGGCAACAGGAAACGTAAGACCGGCTGATATGGAGCGTATCACGACTCCGGAGTTGGCAAAGCAATTTATTGAGGAACAGGTGAAGGAGCTTCGCGCTCAGATTGGTGACAAGAAGGTGCTGTTGGCACTCTCGGGTGGTGTTGACTCTTCTGTAGTGGCTGCACTGCTGATCAAGGCCGTGGGTAAGCAACTGGTATCAGTGCATGTGAACCATGGTCTGCTGCGTAAGGGAGAGCCTGAGCAGGTGATTAAGGTGTTCCGCGACGAGATGGATGCTAACCTGGTGTATGTGGATGCTACCGACCGTTTCCTGGATAAGTTGGCTGGGGTTGCTGATCCCGAGCAGAAGCGCAAGATTATCGGCGCTGAGTTTATCCGCGTGTTTGAGGAGGAGGCCCGTAAACTGGAGGGTATCAGTTTCCTGGCTCAGGGCACCATCTATCCTGATATCGTAGAGTCTGGTCCCGTGAAGAGTCACCACAATGTGGGCGGACTGCCTGAGGACATGCAGTTTGAGCTGGTGGAGCCCATCAAGTTGCTGTTTAAGGATGAGGTTCGTGTAGTGGGTAAGGAGCTCGGTTTGCCCGATAATATGGTATATCGTCAGCCGTTCCCCGGTCCTGGTCTGGGCGTAAGATGCACAGGTGCCATCACACGTGATCGTCTGGAGGCGTTGCGCGAATCAGATGCTATCCTGCGTGAAGAGTTTGCCAAGAATGGGCTTGAGGGCAAGGTGTGGCAGTACTTCACCATCGTGCCTGATTACAAATCAACAGGTGTGAAGGATGATAAGCGCAGTTGGGATTGGCCTGTGATCATTCGTGCCGTGAACACCCGTGATGCCATGACTGCTACGATTGAGGAGATTCCCTATGCGCTGCTGCATCATATCACCAAGCGCATTATCACAGAGGTTCCTGGCGTGAATCGTGTGCTCTACGACCTGACTCCTAAACCCACGGGCACCATTGAGTGGGAGTAATTGAAAAAAAATAGCATTTTATTTGTTTTTTTGCTCGCTTATTCGTACCTTTGCAGCCGGATTAGAAGAATGTGAAAATATGGGTCACCCATTTGACAAAATATTAAACTGGTATTTCACCAAGAATTCACTACCTTATTGGTGCATTTTTTTGATTGACTGTGCCATCGTTATTTTCAGTGGCATGCTGACGTATTGGATCTTTAACAATATGCAGATGTTGGCTGAGAATGCATTCCGTGGTGTTAATACCATGCTGATATTCACAGCATTAAGTGTCGTCGGTTTTAGAGTTTTTCATACCTATTCCGGCTTTATGCGCTATTCAAGTTTTGTAGACTTGATGCGTGTAGCTTATGGTAATGGTGTGAATCTGATTCTGGCACTGGTTGCGGAGTATGGCATGTGTTATTTGCCTAGCGAGTGGTTTGTTCACTTTAACACCACGAGTATCTTCTTGATCTTTATCTTTGCCACACTTTTGATGTGGGCCCTACGTGTGTTTGTCAAGACGCTTTACGATGTGGCGTTCTCGAATACACGTGCTGTGCGAGTGCTCATCTATGGTGCTATGCAAGGTGGTGTAGGATTGGCTAAGCTTATCCAGGCCCAACGTCCCAGAAAATTTGTTGTGAAGGGTTATATCACCCACTTCAAGAAGACCAAGCACCAGGAGATTATGGGTGAGAAGGTTTATTCTGTAGATGAGGACTTGGCTGAGATTATCAAGAAAAATGATATCGAGGGTGTTTTGGTTTCGCCTTATCGCATCAGGGAATTTCGTGACAATCAAGAGGTACAGGACAAGATAATCAGTGCAGGTGCAAAGATTTATATGGCACAAAGTGCCAGAGAGATGGAACCCAACGAGGAATTGACATCTGCCGATTTTGGTAAACTGCAGTTGCATGAGGTCTCTGTAGAAGAGTTGCTGCCACGTTCAGAAATCAAGGTTGACCTTAAATCGGTAGAGGAGCTGCTGAAAGGTCAGCGTGTGCTGATAACAGGCTCTGCAGGCTCTATCGGTTCTGAGATAGTGCGTCAGGTGGCTCAGTTTAACCCTGCTGCCATGATGCTGATAGATCAGGCTGAGACACCACAGCATGACATCCGACTGATGATGGCTAAGGACTATTCATCAATCCCGGCAGAAACCATAGTCACCAGCATCTGTCATGCTCAACGCATGGAGGATATCTTCAAGTCGTTCCGTCCAGACTACGTGTTCCATGCTGCTGCCTATAAGCATGTGCCAATGATGGAAGACAACCCCTCGGAGGCTGTCATCAACAACATCATGGGTACGAAGATTATTGCAGACCTGAGTGTGAAATACGGTGTCAAGAAGTTTGTGATGGTATCGACAGATAAGGCTGTGAACCCCACGAATGTGATGGGTTGTTCTAAGCGTATCTGCGAGATCTATGTGCAGAGTCTTGATCAGGCTATCAAGGAGAAAAAGGTGGCCAGCCACATGTTGGCACTGAGCAATAAGGAGAGCTTTATCACTGCCTCACAAATGGGTGGACCTATGGCCAGAACACAGTTTGTTACTACAAGATTTGGTAATGTGTTAGGATCTAATGGTTCGGTTATTCCATTGTTTAGGGAGCAGATTAAGAATGGAGGGCCCGTTACCGTGACAGACGAGCGTATTGTACGTTTCTTCATGCTGATACCTGAGGCTTGTAAGCTGGTGTTGGAAGCTGGTACCAAGGGTAATGGTGGCGAGATTTTTGTATTTGATATGGGTAAACCAGTGAAGATTGCTGATCTGGCTAAGCGTATGATTAAGCTCTCTGGTGCCAAGAACGTAGAGATTAAGTTTACTGGCTTGCGTCCTGGTGAGAAGCTCTACGAGGAGGTACTGAATGAGTTGGAGGGTACCAAGCCTACGTTCCATGAGAAGATCCGCATTGCAGAGGTTCGTGAATATGACTACGATGCTGTCTGTAAACAGATAGATGCTCTTATCGAGATTTCAAGGAAATATGAAGACATGGCCACTGTGGCTAAGATGAAGGAGATAGTTCCTGAGTATAAGTCGAATAACTCTGTTTACGAGAAACTCGATAAGAAGTAAGATGAAGGAATCACTGTTTTTTGAACTGATACAGGTATCTGTTGGAAAACTAAATTGCCTGAGTAGGGGAGCAGAACCAGAAGAGTGGCTGCAGTTTCACGATATTGCCCTTCAGCAAAGGATAGAAGGCATTTGCTACGTGGGTGTGCAGCGCTTGTTTGAGTTTGGCCTGCGTGCTCCTCAGGATGTGAGCATCGACTGGATGGCAGAAGCAGAGGATCTGCGCGAACAGAACGAGCAGAATAACAAGAAGGCTCCTGTGGTGCGCTATTATCCAGAAGAGCTGAAAGACCTGCGTCAGATTCAGAAAGACAGACTGGCTAATGTTACGAAGATAACCATCAATGATCTCTATCAGCTGTATTTGCATCGTCATTTGGATCTGGGTGCACTGATAGACTATTATTATACGCTGCAACAGACACAAGGCAAATACGAACAACTGAAAAGTATGGGTATACTGAATCATGTGGGTATTCGCCGTTTTGCGCGTGGTCTGATGTGGATGCTTCAGGAGACCATAGGGATGGAACAAAGCAATATGCCTTTCGAACCACTGGAAAAAGAAGGACGCTTCCTGCTGAACGATATCATGCAGAAAGCGTCGAAACTAGATCACTGGAAACACGCGCTGACTACTTATCCTCTTGGAATAATGGGTCTTCGGGCATAACCATGATGGGTTTCTGCTCGTAGTCCTTCAGCAGTTTCTCAGAGACATACTGCTTGTCGACCACCAATCGGAACATATACTCACGGAACCAACGGGCTGTCATGATGAGACATCCCTGCTGTCCCCATGATGCTCCCCAGGAATTCTCGACCTTCCACTTCAGGGGTTCTCCGTTCATATCCAGATCAACAGCTGTGAGCGTCATAGCATGTGTGCTGCCACTATCGAATGTAGAGATGCGCTCAGCCTTTGTCATATTAAAAGAGGTGTTGAACAGCGAGGCATAATCGAAATTATCGATATCGCTATAGCCGCGCTTACGATCCAACTGCTTACCCACATCATAGCTGGAATAGAGCTTGCGACCATCCTTCAGTGAGGCAATGGCCAGTGTCTCGATATCCTCCGTTGGCAGATTGAGGTATTTCCAGTTGTGACCATCGTAGGTATGACGGTCATATTCTACCTCATAGGTCTTGTAGTATTCACGACGAGGATCGTTCATTACCATGATAAACGAACCATTCAGCGGACCACCCACAATCTCCTGATAGAACTCCTTTGGCGTATACTTCTTAGGGGCACTGATGGCTTTGCCGTTCTTGCCCTTGAAGGCATAAGTAAACTCCTTGACTGGTTCGCCTAAAGTGATGACTAACATGTGGTAAACCTCAGAGAGCATCTCTGTCTTGCGTTGTTGGATATCCTTAGCCTTCTTGCCGTCACTGACCATCTTGCGCAGCTCCAAGCCAAACTCACGCAGTTTCGACTTGATGATACTGGCCATCTTCGAGGTATTCTCTGCCGAGAAGGTTTCTGGCTGAATACTGGAGGGCACCAAACCATACTTCTCTGCCAGGTCAGCAACACCACAGAAGGTACCACCATCGCTAATGGGATAATGGAAGAAGAACTGTACACGCTGGTCATCAATGGGTTTCTTACCCGTGTCGATAACCCCCTGAAGCATCAGGTTCGACTTCTCCAACTGGTCGTAGAAGAAGAGATAGTCCTGTGAGAGGTCTACCGTTAGTGAATCGGTACGTTTGGCAAAATTGGCACGCAGCACATTCAGTCCACTGAACATCCAGCAACGACCACTCGACTTCTGATCAGTGATAGACTGTTTCTTGGTCTCTACACTGAAATAGGTATCCAAATCGCCAGCCTTTGCCTGATTCTTAGCTAACGCATCGATAGAGTTGGCAGCCAAAGCATTGCGCAAGGCACGATCAGAAGCTGTTGGCGCATTCTGCTGCTGTATCTTCTGGAGCATCTGCGCTGAGATACCACCATCCTTGGTCTGGGCAGAGGCTGCTAAAGCGCAGCCTACTGCCATGAGGCACAATATCTTTCTCATTTACTTCTTTTTAGTCGTCTTTTTTGTGGTGGTCTTTTTCTTTGTAGTAGTGGTGGTCTTCTTGGTGGTAGTCGTCTGAGGCTTATAGTACTGCTTAGCCTCTGGCAACCACTGCTGAATCTGCTGTACACGAGTAGCATCACTGGGGTGATCGCTAAACAGACTGTTGCTGCCTGTTCCCTTTGCTGCCATTCGCTGCCAGAAGTTGACAGCAACCTCAGGATTATAGCCCGCCATCGCTGCAAAGATGAGTCCGATATGATCGGCCTCGCTCTCCTGTTTGCGAGAGAAACCTGATGTCAGCAACTGACCTCCTAACTGATGACCCAACGCAATGAGTTGCTGGGTGCCAGAACTAAGGCCAGCACCTGAGAGAATGGCGCTCAGGGCCTGTGCCCCATACTGCTCCTTATAAGCGTTGCTCAGACGCTCTGCAGAGTGGCGAGCTACCGCATGAGCTACCTCATGACCAAGCACTATGGCCAGTGATGCTTCGTCCTGAGTGACAGGAAGCAGACCTTCGTACACCACAATCTTACCGCCAGGCATACACCAGGCATTCACCTCGTTGTTCTGCACCAGGTTGAATTCCCAGGCATAGTTCTTCAGGTCGTCACCCAGACCATTGGCCTTCATATAGCTCTCAACAGCAGAGGCTATACGCTGACCTACACGCTTCACCATAGCCGTATTAGTAGCATTGGTAGAAGGTTTGGCGGTCTTCATGTACTGACCATACTGTTCGTAAGAAAGACTGAGCACCTGTTCATCGGTAACGCCCCAAAGAGATTGTGAACGACCAGTGATGGGTACTTTAGAAGTGGTGCCACAACTGACAAGCATCAGTGTGAGCATCAGTAGCATAAGAAAATTTACCTTTTTCATTTTTATTTAGTTTTTTGTGATTTGATGTTCCAATCTGCAAATATACGGAATAAAAATGATATTTGCAAGTTTTTTTCGTGTTTTTGCTTGCATAGTTGCAAAAAAAAACTTAACTTTGCATCGCATTAGGTTAGGGAATGGGGTGTGAATCCCCAACTGTCCCGCAGCTGTAAGCAGTATGAAAGGGTGCAAACACCATGTCACTGATATTGTTGGGAAGACGTTTGCAATAACACTGCAAGTCAGAATACCTGCCTTTTGCATCTGCCGCCCAAATGATTCTCTGGGGTTAGAACAGAAGGGCGAATACGTGTATTATTATATAAGTCGGGAGACTTATGTCGTGAGACAAAGGTCTCCCTTTTTAATGGAGTAAAAACTTTTTAAAGCGTCAAGAAACAAATAAAGTGATGAAATACTTCATCATGATGATATTAGCACTGGCATTCTATGCAGGAAGGGCCCAACAGCCACAAAGAAGCCGGTTTGACAGCATCCAAAAAGTAGATGAGGTCGTGATTACCAGTCGCTATAATCATAGGGAGGTTATTCCATCGCAAACACTCACAGGTGCACAACTGGAGAAACTCTCGAGTCATAGTGTGGCTGATGCCTTGAGATATTTTGCAGGACTACAGCTGAAGGACTATGGAGGGGTAGGAGGTATCAAGACTGTTAACATCCGTTCGATGGGTACCAATCATCTGGGTATCAGCTATGATGGTATAGAACTGGGTAATGCACAGAACGGACAGATAGACCTGGGGCAGTTCTCGTTGGACAATGTTGAGGAAATCACCGTGTTTAATGGTCAGAAGAGTGCTCTGCTACAGCCTGCCAGCGATTTTGGACATGCAGGATCGGTCTATATCCGTACCCGTGCCCCAAGGTTTGCATCAGGCGAGAGCTATCATCTGAAATTCAAGGCCAAATATGCTTCCAGCGATCTGTTGAAGCTTTCCGCCTTATGGGAACAGCGTCTGTCTCATAAGGTAAGCAGTTCGCTATCTTTAGAAGGACTGAATGCCTCAGGTAAATATAAGTTCCGCTATCGTCGTAAACGTCAGGATGGCAGTGTGGCCTATGATACTACTGCTACCCGTCAGAATGGTGACATCTGGGCATTCAGGGCTGAAGGTAATCTGCATGGTATGCTGGATGAGGGATTCTGGAAGCTGAAGGTCTATACCTATCATTCCGAGCGTGGTATTCCTGGAGCTATTGTCAATAATGTCTGGCGAAGAGGTGAGCGCCAATGGGACCATAATACCTTTGTGCAGGGACGTTGGCAAAAGGAATATGGTCATTGGACGACACAAGCTGTGGCGAAATATGCCTATTACGACACACGATATGTGAATCGGGATACTACCCAGCTGAAGGTTGACAACACCTATAAGCAACAGGAGATGACGCTCTCTACATCGAACGTCTATCAGCTGTTGCCCCAATGGAGTGCCTCATTGAGCTACGACTTGAAATGGAACCATCTGAAAAGTGATATGCGCCAGTTTGTGGAACCCACCCGTTGGACACATTATGTCGCTTTGGCCACAGCTTTAGATTTGAATTGGATGAAGGTTCAAGGCTCCATCTTAGGAACGTTTGTGAGAGATCATACTGATAAGACTGGTACAGCTACACAAACCACCTATACACCCGCCTTGTTCCTGAATGTCTTTCCTTTGGCATCGCACGATCTGTCTATCAGAGCCTATGCCAAGAAGAGTTTCCGCATGCCAACGTTCAACGACCTGTATTATACGGAGATAGGCAATGCCCTGTTGCGTCCTGAGAGTGCCCTGCAATATAATATAGGTATGAGCTACGACCACTCATGGCAAGGTCTCTTCCGCTATTTCCATCTGCAGACAGACATCTATTATAATACGGTACGCGATAAGATTGTGGCCTATCCCAAGGGCCAGCAGTTCCGTTGGACGATGCTGAATCTGGGCAAGGTACACATCAAGGGTATCGATGTGGAGACTGAGTTGACTATAGTTCCTGTCAAGGACTTGCTGGTGACAGGCCGTCTGCAATATACCTATCAGGATGCACGTGATGTTACAGATCCTGGCGACTCGTTCTATCGTCACCAGATACCTTATATCCCCTGGCATTCAGGATCGGCTATTCTGAATCTGCAATATAAAGATTGGGACTTGAACTACAGTTTTATCTATGCTGGCGAACGCTATAACCAGCAGGAGAATATCAAGTATAACTACATGCAGCCTTGGTATACCAGCGACCTCTCGTTGGCTTATCGCTATAAGGCTCTCAGGGTGATGGTAGAGGTGAACAATGTGTTCTCGCAAGACTACGATGTGATCTTGAACTATCCGATGCCCAAGCGTAACTACGGCGTAACGATGGAGGTGAAGATATGAGACGATACCTATTCATATATATAGCACTCGCAGCGTTTCTGTTCAATGCTTGCCGCACTGACGATATCATCGTTTATGCGGAAGAGGAAGATACTGGCGTCAAGACAGAATCGAGCAATGTGGTGGGTATGTATCTTCTCAACGAGGGTAATATGGGTTCTAATAAATGCACACTCGACTATCTCGATCTCTCAGATTCCACTTATCACTATCTTCGCAATATCTATGCTGAGCGTAACCCCAACGAAGTGAAGGAGTTAGGCGATGTAGGCAATGATGCCCAGATATATGGCTCACAACTGTGGCTTGTCATCAATTGTTCGAACAAGGTGGAAGTTTGTCGTGCCTCTGATGCTGTAAAGATTGGTAAAGTGGATGTGCCCAACTGCCGTTCTGTGACTTTCAGCGATGGTTATGCCTACGTGAGTTCTTATGTTGGTCCAGTCGGTATTGGTCAGGATATGCCGTATGGCGAGGTCTATAAGATAGACACGTTGACTCTGCAGGTCGTTGATAAGGTAACAGTAGGCTATCAGCCTGAGGAATTGACAGTGTTAGATGGGAAACTCTATGTGGCCAACAGTGGTGGATATATGGTTCCTGACTACGATAAGACATTGAGTGTGATAGATCTGGCGACCTTCAAGGAAGAACGTAAGATCGACATATCCATCAATCTGCATCGTTGTCGTTCAGACCAATATGGACATTTATGGGTGACCTCACGTGGTGACTACTACGATGAGCATCCTCGACTGTTCTGTCTGAGTCCGGATGTGAATGGACAGATGCAGGTGACAGATGATCTCGATATCCCCATCAGCGATCTGTGTATCGTTGGCGACTCGCTCTACTACTACGGTTCATATTTCAGCTATCTGACGATGGAGAATGTCCGGGAATATGGCATCGTGAATATACGTACACACCAGGTAGTGACCAATACCCTCTCGACTGCCAAAGAACTGAACAATATCCGCATGCCCTATGGCATCATCGTGAATCCTCAGAACCGTGATTTCTATCTGATGGATGCCAAGAACTATGTGTCGAGTGGTGAACTGCTGCATTTCAAAGCCGATGGCAGTTTCGATTATAAGGTACGGACAGGTGATATTCCAGCCCATGCGGTGTTTTTATGGAAGAAGTAAGATGGAAGAAGTAAGATGTAAGAAGTAAGATGTAAGATATGAGAAGATATATACTGTTAGGATTGATGATGCTGGGCATCAGTGTGCAGGCACAGCGGATGGACGATACAGATACACACAGCAAGTATATTCAGGCTGTGGATGAATACCGTCCTGCTCCTGGTCAGCATGTGAACGATGTACCTGAGTATGAGCCTGGTGACACTGAGCAGGACATGATCAGAAAGTGTACTGAGAACTTGGCCAACAACGAGAAACATCTGGTTGCATTAGGCGGGTGGGGAGGCTACATCACCTTCCACTTCGACCACTCTATAGCCAACATCCCAGGAAAGCGAGATTTTGCGGTATGGGGCAATGCCTATCAGGAAATGAAGAACCTGGTGTTTGGTGGAATGAATGAGGCAGGCGTCGTGATGGTGTCGAAGGATGAGAACAAGAACGGGCTGCCTGATGACAAATGGTATGAGATCAGTGGCAGCTGCGATGTGGATAGCGTGGGTAAGGTGATTTACGGCTATGAGGTGACCTATCGTCGCAATCCCATGGGCGATATCCCCTGGACAGACAACAAGGGGAATAGTGGGACGATAGACAGAAACCACTACCATCTGCAAGAGTATTATCCAGAATGGTTGCCTGACGAGATTACATTCCAAGGGACGCGACTGCCAGATAATATGGTGAATCTCTCGGACAAGGTGGATCAAGGGTGGACTCCCTATTATTTTGTGCTGATAGGATTCCGCTATGGCTATGCCGACAACCTGCCTAACTTCACGGATAAATCGGATGCAACGTCATACAACTATGAGGGTTGTGGCATCGATATTTCGTGGGCTGTCGATGAACAGCGCAAACCAGTCAACCTCGACTTCATCGATTTTGTCAGAGTGTATACAGGACTGAACCAAAAGTGCCCACAGCCTGAATGGTGGGGTGAGACATCGACAGAGGTACAGGGTGCGGAGGATATACACTTGGAGGCATCCATAGAGGCTATCAAGAAGGCTACTGCAGGTATTGTGACGATATCAGCAGAAGAAACCAAGCACAGCGCCATCTACGATATGCAGGGACGTCGGATTGCTACGCCACAAAAGGGTATATACATCAAGAACGGAAAGAAATTTATTTTTAAATAACATGTCTAACAACTTTAAAATTAAAGCATTATGAAAACAAACAAGTTTTTCTTGCTGGCAGCCATCGCTTTTGGCACAGCATTGTCATTCACCTCTTGTTCTAACGAGGACAACACCAGTGACAGATTTTTGACGATCTCTTTTGAGGGTCAGAAACTGAACGAAGACGGTTTTTGGTTGGGTGACGAGACCGGAACGCCATTCGACAGTTGGGGAGCAACAGGTTATGCTTGCAACTATTCAGAAAATGGAGTCAGCTTCCCTGTCAATTACACACCAGCATGGGGCTTGTGGAGTGGTTTCGCTATCTCAAGCCGTACAGCAACAACATTCGATTTTGACAATTTAACGGCTGACCAGTTCAACAGCGCAGCAGGAGGTGCCAAGAGCGGAAAGAATTACTGTGTGATTTATCCCTGGGGTGAGAGCATCACTTTCACAAAGCCTGTAACCGTTAAAGGCTTCTGGTATACCAACAGCGCATGGGTAGTAGATGCTATCGTGAATGGTGATGGTATGACTCCTGGTAAGTTCGAAGCTGACGATTTCTTCAAGTGTATCGTTTATCCTGTACCTGCTGAAGGTCTGGGTGGTGCCCGTTATGAGATCGATCTGGCTAAGGATGGTGACTACGTGAAGGAATGGAAGTACTGCAATCTGCGTGATGTTGATGCTTTCAAGAACATCACGAGCATGTCTTTCAATTTCGATAGTTCTAAGAAAAACGCAGGTGGTCTGACCACTCCTACTTACGTTTGTATCGACGATATTGAGATTGAGTATTAATCTCTCATTGTTTGAATGCGTTACATTCAATTAATCATATTTGCAGTATCGCTATTCTCCTGTGGACGCCAGACAGGTTTCCATCAGGAGGGTGGCGACACTGTTGTCTTTCAGTATGCCCAGCGTCTGACCGTTGTCCGTCATGATGGCTATACGTTGGCAACACTCGAAAATCCTTGGCACGAAGGCAAGGTGCTCCATCAGTATATCCTCGTACCTGCCGATCAGGAGCTGCCTTCAGGATTGCCTCATGGCACCATTATCCGCACACCCCTGAAACGCAGTGTGGTGTTTACCACCGTCCATTGTGCCCTCTTGCAGATGATGCATCAGGAGTCGTCTATTGCTGGTGTGGCCGATCTGAAATACATCAAGATACCGTATATTCACGAACAAGTAGCCAAAGGTCGCATCATGGATTGTGGCGATGGTATGAGTCCTGTCATCGAGAAAATCATCGACCAGCATCCTGATGCTATTCTCCTGTCGCCCTTCGAAAACAGTGGGGGTTATGGCAAGCTGGAGGATATCAACATCCCCATTGTAGAGTGTGCTGAGTATATGGAACCCACACCGTTGGCCCGTGCTGAATGGATGCGTTTCTACGGCATGCTGTATGGTTGCGAAAAGACCGCAGACAGTTTGTTTGCTGTCGTTGATAGCAGCTATCATGCCCTGCAGCAGCTGGCTTCTACAGCTAAACAAAAGCCCACCTGCCTGCTGGATAAGGTCACTGGTTCCGTTTGGTATGTACCTGGTGGCAAGAGCACCATCGGACAGATGATTCAGGATGCAGGAGCCACCTATCCTTGGGCTGACGACGACCATAGCGGTTCTGTATCACTGCCCTTCGAAACTGTTCTCGATAAGGCTGGCGACAGCGATGTGTGGCTGTTCCGTTTCAGTAGCGACCATCTTATCAGCTATCAGGAACTGTTGAGTGAACATGTGGGTTATAAACAGCTGAAGCCCTTCTACGAAAAGAGGGCCTATGGCTGTAATGTCGAGCTGTCCAGATTCTACGAGGAAGCTCCCTTCCGACCAGACTGGCTGTTGGGCGACTTTATCAAAATCATGCATCCTGAAATACCAAATCTGCCTGATTTGCGTTATTATCAGAAACTGAAGTAAGATGAAAGGCGTGCACTGTTGTCTTATGATGGGAGCACTCATCCTGTGTCTCTTTGCCCTCAATATCTTTGTGGGCTCAGTGCATATTCCTGCTTCTGATGTGTTGTCTATTCTATGTGGAGCTGATGCCAAGCCCTCCTGGCAGTATATCGTCTTGGAGTCACGCCTACCTCAGGCGCTCACCGCTATTCTCGCTGGTGGTGCTTTGGCTGTTAGCGGACTCCTGCTACAGACAGCTTTCCGCAATCCGCTGGCTGGTCCTTCTGTCTTCGGTATCAACAGTGGAGCAGGTCTGGGTGTCGCTTTGGTCATGTTGCTGCTGGGTGGAAGCCTCTCTACGGGTTCCGTCAGCGTCACGGGTTTCATGGCTATCCTCCTCGCAGCCTTTGTGGGGGCTATGATCGTGATGCTCATCATCATCTTTTTCTCCACCTTGGTGCGTAGCAGTGTCATGCTCCTCATCATCGGCATCATGATAGGCTATATCTCCAATTCCGCCATCTCCCTGCTCAACTTCTTTGCTACCGACGAAGGGGTCAAGTCGTATATGGTGTGGGGCATGGGTTCGTTTGGTGGCGTCTCTATGCGCATGATGCCCACCTTTGCTATTGTCACCATCTTGGGCCTCATAGGAGCCTTGCTGTTGATAAAGCCCCTGAACGCCCTTCTGTTGGGCGATCGCTATGCTGAGAATCTGGGCATCAATATCCTGCGTGTGCGCCATTGGCTATTGGTCGTCACAGGTTTGCTGACAGCTATCGTCACAGCCTTCTGTGGTCCTTTGGCGTTTATCGGACTGGCTGTTCCCCACATGACGCGACTGGTGTTGCGAACAGATAATCACCG
Organism: uncultured Prevotella sp.; assembly: GCA_947164965.1. Taxonomy (GTDB): domain Bacteria; phylum Bacteroidota; class Bacteroidia; order Bacteroidales; family Bacteroidaceae; genus Prevotella. The sequence continues at coordinate 36,740 of CAMUYR010000021.1, forward strand.
TCTGCTGATGCCTGCTACTATTCTCATGGGTAGTGTCGTTGGTTTGGTATGCAACCTGCTTTGTGTGTTGCCAGGCGAGAGTGGGGTGATACCCCTCAATGCAGTCACACCATTGATAGGTGCTCCCGTCATTATTTACGTTATTATCCGTCGTAAGTAACAAAAATTGCCTCAAAACGCAATTTTTCTTTCAAAATGTTTGGTGGATTGCAGGAAAAGTTATACTTTTGCAACCGATAAACAAAAATCAAGAGACAATGAATCAGTTGAATCAGTATTTTTACGGCTATTATTTTTACTTTGCAAGCAATTGTGAAGCGGATGGTCGTAAGTAAAAATGAAGAATTGAAAAATTGAAGAATTGAAATAAGGCTCCGCTTCACAAAACAGTGAAAGCGGATTTTTTTTAAATAGAAGAATAGTAAAACAGAAGATATGATACAACCAGCAGACAGATTGAGTTTAGTACAGGAGTACTATTTCAGTAGGAAATTAAAGGAAGTGGCACAGATGAATGCCGAGGGCAAGGATATTATCAGCCTTGCTATTGGCAGTCCTGATATGCCTCCCTCGCCACAGACCATCGACAAGCTGTGCGAGGTGGCTCACCAGCCTCATGCTCACGGCTATCAGCCCACACAGGGTACGCCCGAGCTTCGTGAGGCTATGTGTGGCTTCTACAAGCGTTGGTACAATGTCGGTCTCGACGCCAAGACCGAGGTGCTGCCTCTGATTGGTTCCAAAGAGGGCATCCTGCATGTCACGCTGGCTTTCGTCAATCCTGGCGACAGCGTGCTGGTGCCTAATCCCGGCTATCCCACCTACACCTCTTTGTCAAAGATATTAGGTGCCAACATCGTGAACTACAATCTGCGTGAGGACAATGGTTGGCAACCTGACTTCGACCAGTTGGAGGAGATGATGGCTAATAACAGCCGAATCAAACTCATGTGGACCAACTATCCCAACATGCCTACTGGTGGTCGTGCTCAGCGTGCTACCTACGAGCGCTTGGTGAAGTTTGCCTTAGATCACGATATCGTTGTGGTCAACGACAATCCCTACAGCTTTATCCTCAGCGAGGAACATCTCAGCATTCTTCAGGTACCGGGTGCTAAGGACTGCTGCATCGAGTTCAACTCCATGTCTAAGTCGCACAACATGCCTGGTTGGCGTGTAGGTCTCTGTGCCTCCAATGCCCAGTTTATCCAGTGGATCCTGAAGGTTCAGTCGAACATCGAGAGCGGTACCTTCCGAGGCATCCAGTTGGCTGCTGCTGAGGCTTATAACAATGATGAGGCTTGGCATCGTGAGTACAATATCAACACCTATGCCCGTCGTCGTCAGTATGCCGAACAGATCATGGATGTGTTGGGTTGCAAGTACGATCCCAATCAGGTGGGCATGTTCCTCTGGGGACGCATTCCTGATGACATTCAGAACGTTGAAGACCTTACCGAAAAAATTTTACACGAGGCACGCGTCTTCATCACCCCGGGCTTCATCTTCGGCTCCAATGGTGAGCGCTACATCCGCATCTCACTTTGTGCCAAGGAAGACAAAATACAGCAAGCATTAGAAAGAATTAAAAAAGCAATATAATATGGAACTGGAATTAGAAAAACTGAATCTTCCGAGTGACAACCAACGCCCCTTCGTCATTGCAGGACCCTGTAGTGCTGAGACTGAGGAGCAAGTGATGAATACCGCCCGCCAACTGGCTATGAAGGGCTGCCATAATTTCCGTGCTGGCGTCTGGAAACCCCGCACTAAGCCAGGCGGCTTCGAGGGTAATGGCGAGAAAGCGCTCCCTTGGATGAAGCAGGTGAAGGACGAGACCCACATGCTGGTGGCTACTGAGGTGGCCACACCAGAGCATGTCGAGTTGGCTATGAAGTACGACATCGACATCCTGTGGATAGGTGCCCGTACCACCGCCAATCCCTTTGCCATGCAGGCTTTGGCCGATGCCATGAAAGGTGTCGATGTACCTGTCTTCGTGAAGAACCCCGTCAACCCCGACCTCGAACTTTGGATTGGTGCTTTGCAGCGTCTGAATCAGGCTGGTGTCAAGCGTCTGGGAGCCATCCATCGCGGCTTCTCCAGCTACGAGCAGAAGATATACCGCAATGCTCCTATGTGGCAGATTCCCATCGAGCTGCATCGTCGCATTCCTGAGCTGCCTATCATCAGCGACCCCAGCCATATTGGGGGTAGGAGAGAGCTGATAGCCCCTCTGTGCCAGCAGGCTATGGACCTTGGTTTCGATGGTCTCATCGTCGAGAGTCATTGCGATCCTGACAAGGCGTGGAGCGATGCCAAGCAGCAGGTCACCCCTGATGTTCTCGACTACATCCTCTCGTTGCTTATCATCCGCGACGAACATGTCTCTACCGAGGGCATCACCCAGTTGCGCAAGCAGATCGACGAGCTCGACAATCAGCTCATGGAACTTCTGGCCAAGCGCATGTCCGTCTGTCGCGAGATTGGCGAGTATAAGAAGGAGCACAACATGACCGTTCTGCAGGCCTCGCGCTACAACGAGATTCTCGAGAAGCGTGGTGTGCAGGGCACGCTCACAGGCATGGCTGCTGAGTTTGTCGCCAAGGTGTTCGAGAGCATCCACGAAGAGTCCGTACGTCAACAAATAGAGATTATAAATAAATGAAAATATTAGTATTAGGTGCAGGCAAGATGGGAAGTTTCTTCATCGACCTGCTGAGTTTCGACCACGAGGTCGCCGTATTCGAGCGCGACCCTAAGCGCATGCGTTTCACGTATAATTGTCAGCGTTTCACCACCTACGACGAGATACGCGCGTTTCAGCCCGAGTTGCTCATCAATGCCGTCACGCTGAAGTACACCATTCCCGTCTTCCAGGAGGTCATTCCCTACCTGCCCAAGGAGTGCATCATCAGCGATATCGCGAGTGTTAAAACCGATTTGAAAGAATTTTACGAACAGAGCGGTATGCGCTACGTCTCTACGCACCCTATGTTCGGTCCCACCTTCGCCAATCTGCAACAGCTCTCTGAGGAGAACGCCATCATCATCAGCGAGGGCGACTATATGGGTCGTATCTTCTTCAAGGACCTCTATCAGAAGCTGGGCTTGAACATCTACGAATACACCTTCGAGGAGCACGATAAGACCGTTGCTTACTCGCTCAGCATCCCCTTCGTCTCGACATTTGTTTTTGCTGCTGTCATGAAGCATCAGGACGCCCCTGGTACCACCTTCAAGCGCCACATGCGTATCGCCAAGGGTGTACTCAACGAAGACGACTACCTGCTGCAGGAAATCCTCTTCAACCCCTACACCCACGACCAAGTGTCGCAGATCCGTACCGAGTTGAAAGAGCTCCTCGAAATCATCGACCAGAAGGATGCTGCAGGCATGAAGGGCTACCTCACCAAGATTCGCAACAATGTGAAGCGCGATATCGAGATCAAGTAACAGAGGACTGTCCCCCAACATAAAGTAAATCGGACCCACCTCACGGTGAGCCCGATTTTCTTTTCTTAGAACGGTCCGTGCCCCATGCACGACGTCGTTCCCATTGCAGTCAAAGCTGCGGTCAAGATGCTTACGATTACTTGGATAATCGCCTTCCACGTCTCCTTCTTCATACGCCTTTAATCTCCTTCACCTGGTTCGTCACCATTGTTGGTGGGCGTAGAGCTTGAGCCGCTACCGCTACCGCTGCCGCTGCCACTGCCACTGCCGCTTCCACTGGTGCCTGCTGGCGACAGGATGAAGCTGATGGGCGTCTTGTTCTGGAATCGCTTCTCCTTACCGTCTACGGTCTGCTTGATGCTCTCCACCACGTAGCCCGCATCGAACACGCACTCCTCCTTCAGAGCCCTTGAGGTCAACTTCTCGCCCTTGGTGTTCTCCGGAGTGAAGTTCATGTGCACACCGTCGATCAGCTTGTCGAGACCAGTCTCCATAGCTGCCTGCACCGAGTTGGCACCGCCCTTCACGCTCTCGATAGATGGTCCGAAGGTTCCCAAGCCCTCCAGCTTGACGGGCTGACCCTGCAGCACCAGTTCCTTCATACACTCCACCACCTGCTGCACCACGAGCACCACCATCTGATAGTCGGCCAGCTTGCCGTGCTCCGTCATGTGGCTGCAGAAGCCCTTCAGGTCGAGCGGCGTCTTGGTGTCCACCTCAGGATACCACTTGCCGAAGTACGTAGACGATTCATTTTTGTTCTGTCGCAAATTCACGACCATTGCAATTTTTCTTACTGCCATAATAGTTAATAGTTTGTCGAAAGGTTAATTAATTTAGTTCTTTTCTCTTGCACTCCAGAATGCGTGCGCATCACATCTTTTGTACGATGCAAAGGTACGAAAAATCCATGAGGTAGACAAGAATTTCGACCTCGCAGAACCGTTAAAAAGTGTTTAATGCTGGCACCGTCGCGCGCGCGTACATTTTACTTAAATTAATCCCGAGTTTTAATTTTATTAAAGCCTCATTTTAGTCGGTATTATTTTTATCACCCCAATTTTGATGACAGATGACAGTATGACAGTTTTTTAGGGGCACACACCCCCTGCTACAAGCAGAAAAGTAATATTATTATATTAATATATATATTATATATATATTATATATATATTAAAATTTTGATACCCCATTTCGCACCCTTGCTGAGGAAACTGTCATCTGTCATCTGTCACAGATAGACAGATTCCCTATGCCTCAAAATTATCCATCAAAACATTTGGAGTTTTACTTTTTATTTCTTACCTTTGCTATCGAATTATACAAAGTAAAAATGAAGAAACCCGCGATTACTGCCGCTAACGACGCGGTTTACTGCCCTGTTCTTCTGTGAATTGCACAGTTTATATAGGATTAAAAATCGGGCCCACGCAGAGTCGGGCTCGATTATTTTCGTTGATGAATAAAATTATCTTGGTGCAGAGCGCAAAAAAAGAATGATTTATTTGGCTTCTTACACATTTTTTTGTATATTTGCACCCAAATCAAATCAATAAGATATGTCTATTTGGATTATTTTTACGCTTTTGGGCTCGTTGGCTCTGCTGATGTTCGGTATGAAGACGATGAGTGAAGCGCTGCAGAAGATGGCGGGTCCGCAGTTGCGACACGTCTTGGGCGCGATGACTACTAACAGGTTTACGGGAATGCTGACGGGTATGCTGGTGACGGCTTCGGTCCAGTCGTCGACGGCTACGACGGTGATGACCGTCTCGTTTGTGAATGCCGGTCTGCTGACGCTGGCTCAGGCTATCTCGGTCATCATGGGTGCTAACATCGGTACGACGCTGACGGCGTGGATCATGTCGGCAGGTATGTCGTTCGACGTGAGCAATCTGGCCTATCCGGCCTTCTTCGTGGGTATCATACTGATATACCAGAAGAAATACCGCTACATCGGCGACTTCCTGTTTGGTCTGGCATTTCTGATTTTCGCACTCGCCGTGCTCCGTAAGACGGGTCAGGACATGCATCTGGGCGAGAACCAGGCGGTGCTCGACTTCTTCGCATCGTTCGACCCCAGCTCGTTTCTGACCACGCTGGTGTTCCTGCTGCTGGGCGGTATCCTGACATTCTGCGTGCAGTCGTCGGCAGCCGTGATGGCTATCACGATGATTCTGTGCTCAAGCGGTGCGCTGCCCATCTATCAGGGTATTGCGCTGGTGATGGGTGAGAATATCGGAACGACGGTGACCTCGAACCTGGCGGCGATGTCGGCCAATACGCAAGCGCGAAGGGCGGCTCTGGCGCACATGTTCTTCAACGTGTTCGGTGTCATCTGGATACTGTTTGTGTTCCGTCCGTTTATCGATATGGTGTGCGGCTGGGTAGGCTACGACGTCAACATGGTGAAGGAGACGGCAGGTGCTGCCGCATTCCTGGCTAATGCCGCCAAGCTGAGCTTTGTGCTGGCTGCCTTCCACACATCGTTTAATGTTGCCAACACATTTATCCTGATATGGTTTATCCCGCAGATTGAGAAGTTTGTATGCTGGGTGATCAAGCCCAAGAAGGTGGACGAGGAAGAGGACTTCCGTCTGCACTTTATCACTGCCGGATTCATGAAGACGCCGGAGCTCTCGGTGCTCGAGGCACAGAAGGAGATACAGTCGTTCTCGGAGCGTATGCAGCGTATGTTCGGTATGGTGCGCGAGCTGCTGAATCTCTCGTCGAGCTCGAACAGCAAGAAGGACAGCCAGGCGGGCGACTTCAATAAACTGTACACGCGCATTGAGAAATACGAGGGTATCTCGGACAATATGGAGCTGGAGATTGCCAACTATCTGAACTCGGTGAGTGACGCCCACCTCTCGGACGACACGAAGGCCAAGATACGTGCTATGCTGCGCGAGATATCGGAGCTGGAGTCGATAGGCGATGCCTGCTTCAATATGGCACGTACCATATCGCGCAAGTATAACGGCAAGGAGGACCACTTCGTAGAGAAGCAGTATGAGCACCTGCACCAGATGATGGAGCTGACCGACCAGTCGCTGTCGCAGATGAACCGGCTGATGCAGGGCCGCAAGGAGGCGTACGACGTGAATCGCACTTTCAATATCGAGAACGAAATCAATAACTACCGCAACCAGTTGAAGGCCCAGAACATCAACGATGTGAACAACCGCGAATACACGTATGCCGTGGGTACCATCTATATGGACCTGATCAACGAATGCGAGAAACTGGGCGACTATGTGGTGAACGTCGTGGAGGCCCGCATGGGACTGCGATGAATTTTTTCGGATTAATTATAAAATAATTAAAGAATTATAACGTCGTTTAGAAAATATTTATTAATTTTGCAGTCGAAAAAGCAACTAATAATAGATCAATATGCGTAAAGTATTATTTCTAATGGCCCTTTTGCTGACGCTCGCTATGAACGTTATGGCCCAAATCACTAACTCGGCAATGAGTGGTAAGGTGACGATGGAAGACACCAAGGAAGAGGTGATCGGCGCTACCATCGTGGCTGTTCACGACCCATCGGGTACCAGGTATGCCGCTGTGACCAATGAGAACGGACGCTTTACCATCCAGGGTATGCGTAACGGCGGTCCGTACACGGTGACTGTCAGCTACATCGGTTACGAGACGAAGACATTCAAGGATCTTACCCTGCAGTTGGGTGAGACCTACAACCTCTCGGTAAGCCTCTCGGAGAATGCCAACGAGCTGGCTGAGGTCGTGGTAAGCGGTAAGGCTTCGAAGTTTGCCGCTGAGAAGACAGGTGCTGCTACCAACGTCAACAACCGTACCATTCAGGAGCTGCCTACTGTCAGCCGTTCAATCGGCGATATTGCCAAGCTGTCGCCTTACTACGGCGGTTCGAACAGCTTCGGCGGTAGCAATGGTAAGATGGCTAACTTCACGCTGGACGGTGCCAACCTGAACAACAACTTCGGTCTGAACGCCAACCTGCCCGGTGGCGGTAGCCCTGTGTCGATGGATGCCATTGACGAGGTACAGATGGTGGTGGCTCCTTACGATGTGCGTCAGACCAACTTCATCGGCGGTGGTATCAATGCCGTTACGAAGTCGGGTACGAACACCTTCAGGGGTACGGCTTACTACTACTATACCAACGAGGATATGCATGGTAACCGCGTAGACGGTGTGCAGAACGCTGAGCCCAACCCCGATGAGGAGAAGACCTACGGCTTTACGCTGGGTGGCCCCATCCTGAAGGACAAGCTCTTCTTCTTCGTCAACTACGAGCATACGAAGACCGAGAACATTCCGACCTACTGGCATCCCGCTGCCACACAGGCTGATGCTGACGAGTCGGCATCGGTACGTAACAAGACCTATACGTCGCGTACCACGCTGTCGGATATGCAGATGATTTCAGACTTCGTGAAGAACAAGTATGGTTACGATACGGGTTCGGCCGATTCTTATCCTGGCGGTATCACCAACGACAAGTATCTGGCCCGCCTCGACTGGAACATCAACCAGAACCACCACTTGGCAGTGCGCTTCAACCATACCAAGAACAAGAAATACAGTCCCCCCAGTGCTACATCGCGTGACTTGGGCGGTCTGACGGCTTCATGCGTCGGTGTGAGCTCAATGGCATTTGCCAATGCGTTCTACGGACAGGAGAATAAGGTGACCACCTTCTCGTTCGACCTGAACAGCCGCTTCGGCCAGAAGGCTTCCAACCAGTTGCTGGTAACCTATTCGGACATTGACGACCCACGTACGAGCGACTCGTCGATATTCCCGATGGTTGATATCCTGAAGGACGGCGACCCATACATCACACTGGGTTACGAGGTCTATACCTACAACAACCGCGTGCGCAACAAGATTCTGACCATCAACGATAACTTCACATACTATCTGGGTAACCACAAGATTACCGCTGGTCTGAACTTCGAGCATCAGTCGGCTCTGAACAACTACATGCGTATGGGTACCGGTAACTACCGTTATGCCAGCATGCAGGACTTCATGGAGGGTGCAGCACCTATCGGCGTAGGTCTGGCCTATGGTTACGACGGTGATACATCGCCTTCTTCACAGGTACGCTTCAACCAGATGGGTCTCTATGTGCAGGACGACTGGAATATCCGCGACAACCTGAAGGTGAACTTCGGTATCCGTTTTGACAACATCACCTTTAACAAGGACGACCTGAAATTTAATCAGGCTATCTACGACCTCGACTTCGGCGGACGCCACATCGACGTGGGTTCATGGCCTAAGGCTAACATCCAGATTTCACCACGTGTCGGCTTTACATGGGATGTGTTTGGCGACAAGGTGCTGAAGGTACGTGGCGGCTCAGGTCTCTTCACAGGCCGTCTGCCTCTGGTATTCTTCACCAACATGCCTCAGAACTCGGGTATGCTGCAGAACCTGGTGACCAGCAAGGATCCCGCTGTGTTGGCTCAGTTTGCCGGCGGTCTGGAAACTAATATCGACAAGATTCGTGAGAAGCTGGGTGCTCCGTACAGCCAGAATGCCAACGGTATCATTCCATCATCTATTGCCGGTGTAGACAGGAACTTCAAGATGCCACAGGTATGGAAGACCTCTATCGCCTTCGACTATCAGTTGCCCGTCAACTTCCCATTCACCGTAACGGGAGAGTTTATCTACACCAAGAACATCAATGCCGTCAATCTGGATAACTACAACGTGAAGCCCGTTGACGACACCTGGCAGAGAATGACCGGTGCTGACAACCGCCTGATCTATCCCGCTGCATACAAGTATAACCCGACATACACCACATCGACTGGTGCTACTAAGGCGTTTACCGGTGATGCCTGTGTGCTGACCAACAACCACAAGGGTTACGGATGGACAGCCAATATCACATTGAATGCTGAGCCTATCAAGGACCTCTACCTGATGGCTGCCTACACGCACACCGTCAACAAGGAGGTAACGGGTATGCCTGGTTCTAACGCTTCGTCGGCTTGGAACTATCTGCACACCGTCAACGGTCCAAACATCATTGAGGTACGTAACTCGGCATTCGTAACACCTGACCGCGTCATCGCCAACGTCAGCTATAAGTATGGTAAGGATCACTTCTCACTATTCTATAGCGGCTATTCACCTTCGGGCTACAGCTATACCTACAGCAACGATATCAACGGCGACGGCCTGGCTTACGACCTGATGTACATCCCACGTGATGATTCAGAGATCAAGTTTGCCAGCGACGACGACCGCGTGGCTTTCTGGGACTTTGTGGAGCAGGACGACTATCTGAAGAACCACAAGGGCGAATATGCTGACGTCTATGGTGCACGTGCACCTTGGGTACACACCGTCGACTTCAAGTGGGCTCACGACTTCGATCTGAAGATTGGTAATACCAAGCACAAGCTGCAGCTCATTGCCAATATCGAGAATATCGGCAACCTGCTGAACTCGAAGTGGGGTGTTGCCAAGCAGATTCCCGGTATGAGCAACTACCAGTTCAAGATGCTGAGTGTGGCTAATGCCGCCGACGTGAAGAAGGGTGCACAGCCTATCTTCCGTATGAATACCGACCTGAAGACGGCGTGGGACTATAACCACAGCTACGGTCAGTGCTGGCGCCTGCAGATTGGTGTGAAGTACTACTTCAACTAAGCAACAGGATATTTGTTTATATAATATAATAAGGTGGCATTTCTCCCGTAGAAGTGCCACCTTAATGGTAAAAAAATCATAATTTCACTTGATAGTTAGTTGAGATAAGGGATAATTTCTTATCTTTGCACACAAATTTTCCACTTATAAACCAATAGAATAATGAAATTGAGAAAATTATTGATGGCTGTACTGATGTTTTTCAGCGTGACAGCCGTGATGGCTCAACAGATGCCGTCTATCCCCGTTGACCCTGATGTGCGCATCGGAAAACTGGACAACGGACTAACTTATTACATCCGTCATAACGCATGGCCTGAGAACCGTGCTGAGTTCTACATCGCTCAGAAGGTGGGCTCTATTCAGGAGAACGACGACCAGCGAGGCTTGGCTCACTTCCTGGAGCACATGGCCTTCAACGGATCGAAGCACTTCAAGGGCAACGAGCTGCTGCGCTGGTGTGAGAGTATCGGTGTGAAGTTCGGTACTGACCTGAACGCCTATACGTCGATCGACCAGACGGTATATAATATAAGTAATGTACCCACGACGCGCGAGGGTATCATCGACTCTTGTCTGCTCATTCTGTTCGACTGGGCCGACGGTCTGTTGCTGGAGCAGGAGGAGATAGAGAAGGAGCGTGGTGTGATTCACGAGGAGTGGCGCCTGCGCACATCGGCTCAGATGCGTATGCTGGAGCGCGACCTGCCCAAGCTCTATCCCAACTCGAAGTACGGACACCGCATGCCTATCGGACTGATGGAGATTATCGACAACTTTGAGCGTCCGTTCCTGCAGGCTTACTATGAGAAGTGGTATCGCCCCGATAATCAGGCTATTATCGTAGTCGGCGACTTCGACGTAGACAAGGTGGAACAGAAGATCAAGACGCTGTTCTCGCCCATCCAGTTGCCTGAGAACCGTGCGCTCGTTACGTTTGAGGATGTGCCCGACAATGCTGAGCCCATCTTCGTTATCGACAAAGACAAGGAGCAGCGTTACAACGTTATTGATATCATGATGAAGCATGAGGCATTCCCCGATTCCATGAAGACCTCTATGCTGTATATGTTGACAGACTTCATGAAAGATGCCGCTATCTCGATGCTTAACGACCGTCTGAAGGAGTATGCCGAGAAGCCCGAGAGCCCGTTCCTGCAGGCATCAGCCGGTGATGGTACCTATCTACTCTCAAGAAATGTGCAGGCTTTCGAACTGGACGTTCTGCCTAAGGACGGACAGATGGAGGCTTCTGTGAAGACGGTGATGACTGAAGCACTGCGTGCCGCTGAGTTTGGTTTCACTCCCACAGAGTACAGCAGATTCAAGGCTAACTATACCAGCTCGCTCGACAAGCAGTATTCGAATAAGGACAAGCGTTATAACCGCCAGTTCGTGAACCAGTATGTTCAGCACTTCCTGTCTAACGAACCAATCCCCAGCATCGACTACGTGTATTCGACGATGAAGCAGGTAGTGCCTATGCTGCCTTTGGAAGGCATCAACGCTATCATCAAGGAACTGGTGAGCAAGAGCGATACCAATCTGGTGGTGCTGAACTTCAACAACGAGAAGGAAGGTGCCGTATATCCTACGGAAGCAGGACTGAAGCAGGCTATCGACGAAGCCCGCACCGCTAAGCTGGAAGCTTACGTGGACAACGTGAAGGACGAGCCGCTGATGACCACAATGCCTAAGAAGGGTAAGATTAAGAAAGAGGTGAAGAACGACCGCTTCGGATATACAGAGCTGACGCTGTCGAATGGTGTGAAGGTGGTGCTGAAGCAGACCGACCTGAAGAAAGACCAGGTGCTGTTGCGTGGCTACGGTTACGGCGGTTCCGGGCTCTATGGCAACGAGGATCTGCCCAACCTGAATATGTTTGGTGACGTGATAGGAGCCAGCGGTCTGGGTAATTTCTCACACACCGAACTGGAGAAGGCTATGGCTGGTAAGATTGCAAGTGCCTCTATGTCGATGGACGCTTATCGCGAGTATATCAACGGCAGCTCGACACCTAAGGACGTGGAGACGATGTTGCAGCTGGTGTACCTCATGTTCACCAATATCAATAAGGACCAGAAGTCGTTCGACAACCTGATGCAGACCACTGAGGTGACACTGAAGAACCGTCTGCTGCAGCCTGAGAGCGTATTCTCTGACTCGCTGACGCTGACGCTGGGCAATCACAGCCCACGTGTGAAGCCGATGGATCTGGAAGACCTCAAGAAGGTGAGCTACGACCGCATCCTGCAGATTGCTAAGGAGCGTACCGCCAATGCTGCCGCTTACACATTCGACATCGTTGGTAACTATGACGAGCAGACTATCCGCCCGCTCATCGAGCAGTACTTAGGTTCGCTGCCCGCTCAGAAGAAGGTGGAGAAGTCGAAGAAGATAGATACTGACTTCAAGGGTGTTGTTGTCAACGAATTCAAGCATAAGGCTGAGACTCCAAAGGCCATTGCCGTTATGTTCTGGTACTCGAAGCAGCTGCCTTTCACTTCGGAAAACAGCATTAAGGCCTCGATGGCCGGACAGATTCTGTCGATGGAGTATCTGAAGAAGATTCGTGAGGATGCAAGTGCTGCATATACATGTGGCGCCAGTGCGGGCATTAGCACTGACGACTTCGAGAATAATACCACAGTTTATGTCTATTGCCCCATGAAGCCCGAGAAGGCTGATGTTGCCCTGCAGATTATGCGCGATGAGGTTCAGAACATCACCAAGGGTTGCGATCCCGACAAGTTGGCGAAGGTGAAGGAGTATATGATCAAGAATCATGGAGACCAGTTGAAGCAGAACAGCTACTGGACAAGTGTTATTGATTTGTGGCGCTACAAAGGTGTCGATTTGCACGCCGACTATGAGAAAATCGTGAATGCCCAGACTCCTGAGAGCATTGCTGCTTTCATGAAGGAAGTGCTGAAGGCCGGTAACCGAGCTGAAGTTATCATGCTGCCAGCAGAGTAATCGTAGCAATTATCATAAAAACGGCCTGCTCTGATGAAGTTGCGGGCCGTTTTATTTTGCTATGTCCTAAAAAGTGCGTACCTTTGCAGCCGAAAATTAAAAATAAAGAAAGATATGTCATATTTATTCTCTTCAGAATCAGTATCGGAAGGACATCCCGATAAGGTAGCGGACCAGATAAGTGACGCTATATTAGACCAGTTCCTGGCCTACGACGAGCATGCGCGTGTAGCTTGTGAGTCGTTTGTAACTACCGGACAGGTGGTTATCATGGGCGAGGTGAGAAGCGAGGTGTATATCGACCTCCAGACCATTGCCCGCAACACCATCAAGAAGATAGGCTATACGAAGGCTGAATATCAGTTTGACGGTAACTCGTGTGGTATCTTAACCGCTATCCACGAGCAGAGTGAAGACATCAATCGTGGTGTTGACAACGGTGATGAAGATGAGCAGGGCGCTGGTGATCAGGGTATGATGTTCGGCTATGCCACCAATGAAACGGAGAGTCTGATGCCCGTATCGCTCGACTTGGCCCATCTCATTATGCGCACGCTGGCCGAAATCCGTAAGGAAGGTAAGCAGATGACTTATCTGCGCCCCGACTCGAAGAGTCAGGTGACGGTGCAGTACAGTGATGCCGGTATTCCCGAGCGTATCGATACCATCGTGGTGTCTACCCAGCATGACGAGTTTGACGATGATGAACGTATGCTACAGCAGATTCGTGAGGACGTCATCAATATACTGATTCCCCGTGTAAAATCGAAGATTCATTCGGATAAGGTGCTGGCCTTGTTCGGTTCTGACATCAAGTATTATGTGAATCCTACAGGTAAGTTTGTGATTGGCGGACCTCATGGCGATACTGGACTGACGGGCCGAAAGATTATTGTAGACACCTATGGCGGGAAGGGTGCTCACGGTGGTGGAGCCTTCTCTGGTAAGGACTCCTCGAAGGTAGACCGCAGTGCTGCCTATGCGGCTCGCCATATTGCCAAGAATATGGTAGCAGCAGGTGTTGCTGATGAGATGCTTGTGCAGGTGAGCTATGCTATCGGTGTAGCCCGCCCGATGAATATCTATGTGAATACCTATGGTCGTTCGCGTGTCAATATGACTGATGGCGAAATAGCCAAGAAGATAGAAAAGCTCTTTGATCTTCGTCCGAAGGCTATTGAGCGTACGTTGAAGCTGCGTCAGCCGATGTATCTGGAGACTGCTGCCTATGGACATATGGGACGCCAGTCGGAGGTAATCAAGAAAACCTTTACCAGTCGTTATCACGAGACGAAGACCATTGATGTTGAGCTGTTTACTTGGGAGAAACTGGATAGGGTAGACGATATCAAGCGCGAATTTGGTATCTAAGTCAGAATAGGGATGTCGCTGGCGCAGGATAGTATTTCGACTCATGTCGGTGTGGGTGTTCAGGGTGATACTGTTGCTCCGAAACATACGACTATTACACCTGCTATGGTGCTTAGCTGGCTACCGCGTTCTGCTACACCCGCTCAACAGGATTCTGCGATACAGGCGCACTTCAAACCGGCAGAGATAAGATGGAGCCAAAGACCAGACACGCTGCATCTGCCCGGACACAACAAGGGTAAGAATCTGCTGGATATTCAGTTGCCACAGTATTATCGTGAAGGATTCTTCTCGAAAGACTCGTTGTTTCATCCGGAATTGCCTGGAGGACGATATGGTCTTTCGGGCGACCCCATACCCTATACGGTTCACAACGACAATGTGATTACTTCACTCTTGTTGGCTTGCTTCTTGTTGTCGTTGATGGCGTTGGCTAGTGCACGACACTTTATGGCCCGACAAGCCAAACGTTTCTTCTTTTTGCCAAATGTGGGTACTACAGAACTTACTGAGACGGTTAAAGAGGTACGCCTGCAGATATTTATGGCATTTCTCAGTAGCCTGCTGATTTCGATATTGTTCTATTTCTATACGGTCAATTATCTGGGCGATACCTTCATCCTAAAGTCGCAATACTACCTGATTGCTATCTACTTAGTGATGATTGTTGGCTACTTCTTGCTTAAAATCTTGCTATATACCGTTGTTAATAGTGTATTCTTTGGGAGTAAAAAAAACAAACAATGGATAAAGTCAATGCTATTCATCATGTCTATCGAAGGACTACTATTGTTTCCGATAGTGCTATTGGTGGCATATTACAATTTCTCGGTACGAAATGCGGCTATTTGTTTTGTCATAGTATTGATAATTGTTAAATTACTGACGTTTTATAAGTGTTTTGTTATCTTTTTCCGCCAAAATGTTTTGAGTTTGCAGATTTTTTTGTACTTTTGTGCCCTCGAAATTGTACCTTTACTCTCTTCGTGGGGGACTTTGGTATTTGTGGCAAATAGTTTGAAAATAAATTTTTAGGACACTGATGATAAAAAAGATTCTGGTTTCACAACCTAAACCATCAAGCGAAAAGTCGCCTTACTACGACATCGCAACGAGATTCGACGTTGAACTTGTGTTCCGTCCTTTTATTAAGGTAGAAGGCATCACCGCCAAAGATTTCCGCGCGCAGAAAGTTAATATACTTGACCACACTGCTGTCGTTTTTACTTCGCGTCATGCCATCGACCATTTTTTCAATCTGGCAAAAGAGCTTCGCGTCACTATTCCTGAGGACATGAAGTATTTCTGCGTAACCGAGACCATCTCTCTTTACATACAGAAGTATGTGCAGTATCGCAAGCGCAAGGTGTTCTTTGGAAATACTGGAAAAATCGATGACCTCATCCCCACAATGGTTAAGCATAAAACCGAGAAGTATCTGGTGCCCATGAGTGATGTGCATAACGATGCTATTGCCAATATGCTGGATGCCAAAAAGCTGAATCACTGTGAGTGTGTGATGTATCGTACGGTAAGCAACGACTTTACTGCAGAGGAGATTAAGAACTTCGACTACGACATGCTGATTTTCTTCAGCCCTGCGGGTATTGAGTCGCTCACGAAGAACTTCCCAGACTTCAAACAGGATAAAATAGCTATTGCCACATTCGGACCTGCCACAGCTCAGGCTGCACGTGATGCAGGTTTGTGTCTTGATATAGAAGCTCCCTCTGAAAAATATCCGTCTATGACGGGTGCTTTGCAGCACTATCTGATAGAGAAACAAGGCTAAAGGGCATTGCATGTACGACGTTCAGCGTTCAACGTTTAGAAAACAGGAGCGCATAGTCAGTCGACGACTGATAGAAACGCTTTTCGATGGAGGTCATAGCCTTTCAAAGGCAGCATATCCATTACGAGCTGTTTATATGAAGAAAGAACGTCAAGGGGAAGCAGCCCCAGTACAGATTCTGATCAGTGTTCCGAAGAAGAAGTTCAAGCATGCTGTAGACAGAAACAGGGTTAAGCGCCAGATACGCGAGGCCTACCGCAAGAACAAGTCGCTGCTTGAAGGCACTGTGGAGGAAGGACAGATGTTGCTGATTGCCATTATCTGGCTCTCCGACAAGCATTTCGCCACTAAGGAGATTGAGAAGAGAGTGATAAGCCTTCTGAAACAAATGGCAGAATAAAGTCATGAAGAGGTTGTCGCATTACATATCTTTAATATTGGTATTGCCCATCCGCTTTTACCAGATATGCATCTCTCCGCTTCTGGGTCCTTCATGCCGATTTACGCCCACATGTAGCGAATACGCCAAACAGGCTATCATGAAGCATGGTCCGATAAAAGGTTTGGGGTTGGCCATCTGGCGAATATTAAGATGTAATCCATGGGGTGGATCAGGCTACGACCCAGTGCCTTAGGAAATGAAGAGTTAAGAATTTAGAATTAAGAGATTTAAGAGATATGAAGAAGAACTTTGTTGAAGAACTGAAATGGCGTGGTATGCTGGCACAGATAATGCCCGGCACAGAAGAACTGCTCCAGAAAGAAATGGTAACTGCCTATCTGGGTACCGACCCTACAGCCGACTCGCTGCACATCGGACACCTGTGTGGTATCATGATGCTTCGTCACCTTCAGCGTTGCGGACACCGCCCTGTTATCTTGGTGGGTGGTGCTACAGGTATGATTGGCGACCCCTCTGGTAAGAGTCAGGAGCGTAATCTGCTTAATGACGAGACACTCCGCCACAATCAGGAGTGTATTAAGAAGCAGGTAGCCAAGTTCCTCGATTTCGAGTCAAAGGAACCAAATGCGGCTGTGATGGTTAACAACTACGACTGGATGAAGGACTTTACGTTCCTTGATTTCGCTCGTGAGGTTGGTAAGCACATCACCGTTAACTATATGATGGCCAAGGAAAGTGTACAGCAGCGTCTGAACGGAACTGCCCGCGATGGTCTCTCATTTACAGAGTTTACCTATCAGCTTCTTCAGGGTTACGACTTCTTGTATCTCTACCAGCACCTGGGTGTAAAACTGCAGCTTGGCGGTAACGACCAATGGGGTAACATGACTACAGGTACAGAGCTTATCCGCAGAACACTTGGCAACGAGGTTGAGACATTTGCTCTCACCTGCCCTCTTATCACTAAGAGCGACGGCAAGAAGTTCGGTAAGACAGAGAGCGGCAACATCTGGCTCGATCCGGCACGCACTACACCTTATAAATTCTATCAGTTCTGGCTCAACGTGAGCGACGACGATGCAGAGCGCTATATCAAGATCTTCACATCGTTGGAGAAAGATGTGATTGATGCACTCGTTGAGGAGCACAAGCAGGATCCTGGCCGCCGCGTTCTCCAGAAGCGTCTGGCTGAGGAGGTGACTGTGATGGTTCACTCTCAGGAGGCGCTCGACACAGCTATTGAGGCTTCAAACATCTTGTTTGGCAAATCAACTAAGGAAGGACTTGAGAAACTTGACGAACAGACATTCCTCGATGTGTTCGATGGTGTTCCTCAGTTTGAGATTTCTAAGGATCAGCTTGGTCAGCCTGCTATCGAGTTGCTCACAACAGTTGCACCTGTATTCCCATCGAAGGGTGAGATGCGTAAGATGGTTCAGGGCGGTGGCGTTTCGCTGAATAAAGAAAAGCTGACCGATCAGAATCGTGCTGTCACTACTGAGGATCTGATTGATGGTAAATACCTCCTCGCACAGAAGGGTAAGAAGAATTATTTCCTCTTAATTGTGAAATAATCGGGAAAAATTTTGCGGTGTGCCAAATTTTTAGTAATTTTGCACCCGCAAAACTGCGATTGTCCAATGGTGTAATGGTAGCACAACAGGTTTTGGTTCTGTTTGTGGTGGT
>CAMUYR010000022.1 GCA_947164965.1 uncultured Prevotella sp.
GAATGCGGTCGTCGTCCTTGTACTTGCCTGCAAGAATCTCATCGCAGAGGCGATCCGCCATCTGGATGTAAATCGCTTTATCATTAGTAAAAGTCATACGTTCAACCATTTATTGTTAATAACCTGCATGCGGGTAAACAGCTTATACGAAATCCAATAGTGGATGGGAATGAGTAGCGTAACTGCCGTGTTTAGAATATAGAAGAAGGGATGGAATATCGTTGTATAGGTCTTCGTCTTCTCGTCCCAAGTGCCATTTATGAAATCGATGTTGACGCTGTTCCAATCAATCTGGTTCAGGACAATAATCAGCAGGATGACGACGACGGCAATCGTAGCGCTGGTCATCAGGAACTGCTGGCGACGGAACAGCGTGCCGCCCACAATGTAGAGTGAATGGAAATAGAACACCCAATTGAAGAGCATCCAAACCATCTGCCAATGCTCAAAAGCCGGACTATAGATAATACGAGTAAAAATCATAGGGGTTCCCCAGACGATTATACGTCCCGTCAAGCTGTCAATGAATACGCGTAAGGCGTCAGCCAGCACATAGGCGGCAATGGTGAGGACAGCCATCAGCACAATGGAATACAGAAGACTGACGACATACTTCTCCAGATTGCTGACGGGCCATAGCAGATAGGCAGAGCGCTTGCGCGTATCCTTCATCTGCGAGAACATGAAACTGGCACAAAACAGCATAGCTATGCAGAAGAATACGACGCCAAAGACACTCGTCTGTTCCACATGTTGAGTGTAAGTACGAATCAGTTCTTCCATCGACCAGCTTCCTGTCTCTATACCTTCTTCCATTGAACTATAGGAAAAACCATTCACACGGGTAAAGAACAGATTGGCCATAAACAGGACGAGCGTATAGATGCCGAAGAGGCGAATCCACGACTTGCGCTCTACCAGGAAGTGGCACTTCAGTGCCTGTGAAAATCTATTGAAATTGAATGTACTCATAATGGTTTGCATCTTTAAGGGTTAAGCTTTCGTTTGCGTTTTATAATTAAACAGAAGTTCGAGGTTCACTTGCGTCTCAGCGTCACCTTCCTGGCGACGGCAGATGACGGCATTGCCCTGAAGGGTAGGTTCGGCATAAAGCACGCTGTCGTCCATCTGCTGGGGCGTACGATATTCGAAAGTGTACTGATCTTGGATGTCCTGCATCGAGGCATTCAGCAATACAGAGCGCTGGTCGAGCATCACGATGTGGTCGAGCATCTGCTCAACATCGTGTACCTGATGGGTAGAGATAACAACGGTACGATCCTCCGTCATGTGCTGGGCGATGACCTTACGGAACTGCGACTTCGAAGGAATGTCCAAACCATTGGTAGGCTCGTCCATCAGCAGATACCTGGTGTTAGTTGCCATCGCGAAGGCAATATAGGCCTTCTTGCGCTGACCCATCGACAATTCGCCTAAACGAACATCTACTGGCAACTCGAAATCAGCTAGACATCCCTGAAGTATCGCATCAGAGAAGTTAGGATAGAAAGGCTTGTAGAGCTTCACATATTCAGAGAGACAGATGGCTGGCATCTCGAATTCCTCCGTCACGAGGAAGAGGTCGCGAAGCAACTCTGGTGTTCGCTTGTATGTGGCGATGCTATCGCAACAAACGGAACCAGAGATGGGACGCAACAAGCCCGACAACAAATAAAGCAGAGTAGACTTGCCTGTACCGTTCTTGCCCAGCAAGCCATAGATACGGTTCTCCTCCAACTGGAGACTGAACCCGTCGAAGACAAGTGCCTTCTGGCCCTTGTACTTGTAACTGATGTTTTGTACGTTAATCATACGCTGAATAATATGGTTTATTAATGAATTAAATTTGCTGTATTAGTGTACCACTTTAATAGTACACTGCAAAAGTAGGTAAAATAAGATTTTCCTCCAAACTTTTCGACAAAAAAGTGATTGCGTTTATGCTTTTTTAACGTTCAAGAGTCGCGCGTTCCTTAATTTATTAAATAAGCTTGAGTACCTTACGACTTCTTTTCATCACGCCACTCTCTAATTATTCCCACGCTGGGAACAAAATATTCCCACGTTGGGAACAAAACATTCCCACGCTGGGAATAAAACATTCCCACGCTGGGAATAAAAAGCCTGCTTTACCTTCCTCTGAATTGTTACCGTATGTTAAATTGATTTTTTTCGTAGATTTCTCGAAAAAACATTTGCACGATTAGTGTAAAATCACTATCTTTGTGCACCATAACACAACATTTTGTATGAAACTAAATACAACCTGCTGTCGACTTACGGTCGCAACCATACTAATAGCCATGTGCCTCTGTACCACAAAAACATGGGGATCAGCACTGGATACTAACGATTCTGTAGCAAAGAAACTGCTACATGAGGTACGTATTACCTTCAACCAAAACGACGAAGAAGCATACTACGAAGCTTCCAACAATTACAAGAACTACCAACTTCAAGAGAATGACCGGAAAGGATACTATCTGAGTTGTAAAAACGAAGTTCTTTACGACGTCAACCACAACCACTTCTATCGTGCTCTGCGCAAGACGATGGCCATGCAAAAAGATATGGAGGAACGTGGGATGGAAAAAGAATTGTATAAGACAACCCATCTGCGTGGTATCATCTATTCGTTACGTGGAAACATCAAACTGGCCCACCAGTATTTTGAAAAAGCACTTGAACAAGTAGACCATTCACAACCGGCCAATCTGGTGTCGCTATATATGGATCTGGCCAACATAGAAATGGACACCCAACCCTTGGAAGCCATGAAACACCTGGATTGCGCCATCGAGATGATCAAGGCTAACGGTTCAGGCTATGAATACAGCGATGCTATTGGCTTCAAAGTCATTCTGGCTTATGCAATGCGCGATTGGAACCTTGTCAACGAGTATTTTTCAAAATACCTTGAACTGCAGAAGTCGTTAGGACAAGAATTCAGTTCCACCTATTTTAATTATGCAGTCATCTGCAAAGCTGTAGCAGACAAGAGGTATGACGATGCCATAAGTCAAACCCTGGAACTGACCAACACAACTGATATATATAAATTTCAAACCGAAATCTACGAACTGGCTGGTAAGACAGAACTTGCGCTAGCTACTCAAAAACAGTATATGGCAGTAAAAGACTCAGTCAATAATGTCATTATGAGTGAAGAGATGGTTGGTTCTGCCAACGATTTGCATGATGCCGAACTGCTGAACGAGACTGTTGCGAAGCGTAACCAGATGTTAACATGGATTATCAACATCATTATTTTCGGAGCCCTTCTCATTGGTTTCCTGATTTACAGGTTCAACCGTTTGCGCTATCTGAAGAATCTGCAACTTCAGTATCACGAACTGCTCATTGCTCGCGACAAAGCCCACGAGGCAGAACGCATGAAGATGAGTTTCCTGCAGAACATGAGTCATGAGATACGTACGCCACTGAATGTTATCTGTGGTTATGCACAAGTCATTGGCGACCCACATACTCTGATGACTGTAGAAGAAAAGAAAAACATGTGCCAACGCATCACCCACAGCTCACAAAGTCTGGTTCGTATTGTCGATGAAATTCTGGATATAGCAAGCAAAGAGAGCATACATTTCATTGACAAAAACGACCACGCCAGTTGCAATGCGCTGGCTCGTGAGGTGATTCAGCCTTATCTGAACATGCAAGATAGCTCGAAAGTCAATTTCGAGCCGCTCTTGAAAGACAGCTTTATGATTACCACTAATCGTAAGGAGGTTGAAAAGATATTGAGTCATCTCATAGACAACGCTATGAAATTTACCCAGCAAGGCTCAGTAACCCTGCGCACCTATCAGGATAATCTGGACCACCTGATCTGCTTCAGTGTTACTGATACAGGTTGCGGTATCAAGGAAGGCGACGAAGAGAAGATATTTGAGCATTTCTACAAGTCAGACATCTATAAAGAAGGTGTAGGGCTTGGACTCTCGTTATCCCGTAGAGTAGCTCGCCAAATGGGTGGCGATGTGGTTCTTGACAGCCAATACAAAGAAGGAAGCCGTTTTATTCTCAAGCTACCAAAGGAATAAACATCAGCCTCGCTGGTCAGCACCCCACATCATCTTTTCGCGTAGCGTATGGAAATATTTAGTACCTGCACGCTTGATGACCTGTACACTATAAGGGGGTTTGCGAATAATCAGCTTGGTAGTATCTGACAGTTTCTCGCTTCGACCATCCAGGGCTACTAAGAAATTACGAGTACGGCTCTCTACAGACAGTTCTATCAAAGAGTCTTCTGAAATGACAATAGGACGGACATTCAAAGAATGAGGAGCAACTGCTGTCAGCGAAAACACGTGGGTACCTGGCACGATAATAGGACCTCCAACAGAAAGCGAATAAGCCGTAGAGCCTGTTGGTGTCGAAATAATCAATCCGTCAGCCTGATAAGTCGTCAGCGTCTCACCATTGATAGAGGCATGAATTGATATCATCGAAGCATTATCTTTTTTTAGGATAGCCACATCGTTCAGTGCACAATTATAACCCTGCAAAGATTCATCGCTCGTAGAAACCTGTATGACTGCACGAGTATCTAACGCAAAATCTTCATCATAAAGAGCATTGATGGTTCGTTCTATTTCTTGCGCATTCACATCAGCCAGAAATCCCAAGCGGCCCGTATTGATTCCAAGAATAGGAATCTGCTTCATACCTACCACGCTGGCTGTTCGAAGGAAAGTACCGTCGCCACCCATAGAGATAGCAAAGTCTGCCTCAAAATGATGATCATCAAACACGTTGACACCATTCAGCGACATTTGTTGTGTCTCAGTAATAAAGGTGTAGAACTCGCGTTCTACATATATATCAGCCTCATGTTGTGACAAACAGGCAAGGAGTTTCTGTACAGATACAGACTTCTTGGGTTGATAGACATTACCAAATATGGCGAACCTAAGTTTACGTGTAGTCATCATTTTTTATTGTTTTTTCGCTGTTAATTCACAAAAATATTGTATCTTTGCCGTTGCAAAGATAATAAAAGTTCGCGTAATAGCAACAAAACGAATCAATAAAATGACAAAACTGAGCGTAAATATTAATAAGGTGGCCACTCTGCGCAATGCCAGAGGAGGCAACAATCCTGATGTTTTGCAGGTAGCGAAAGATGCAGAAACATTTGGAGCACAGGGCATTACGGTACATCCTCGTCCTGACGAGCGCCACATCCGTTATCAAGATGTGCGTGACATCCGCCCTATCATCACCACAGAGTTTAATATCGAGGGTAACCCCATCGACTCATTCACAGAATTGGTGCTCGAAGTAGTGCCCAATCAGGTAACACTGGTACCCGATGGTCATGACCAGCTGACCTCAAATCACGGCTGGGACACCATCGAAAACAAGGCATTCCTGACTGACATCTGCAAGACCTTTAAGGCAGCAGGTATTCGCACCAGCATATTTGTGGATGCAGACCCACGAATGGTAGAGGGTGCCAAAGCCTGCGGAGCCAATCGCGTGGAGCTATACACAGAGCCATACGCATCTGGTTATGCAGCTGATCGTAAGGCTGCCATCGCTCCCTTCATTGCTGCCGCTGAGGAGGCTCGTCGTGTAGGTCTGGGCCTCAATGCCGGCCACGACCTGTCACTCGAAAACTTAGCCTACTATCATGAACTGATTCCTTGGACCGACGAGGTATCTATAGGTCATGCCCTCATCTGCGACGCCCTGTACATCGGGCTTCACGAAACCATCAAACGATACTTACAAGCATTACAATAAACTATGAAAAAGGTCTATGTATTTTTAGCTGACGGCTTCGAGGATGTTGAAGCCCTCATTCCCATCGACGTGTGGCGTCGTGGAGGTATTGATGTAACAACAGTGAGCATCTCCGACTTTCCTTTGGTACAGTCGGCACATGGTGTTAACATCGAGGCTGACATCATGTTTGAGCAAGGTGATTTTTCAGATGCTGACCTGCTATTCTTGCCTGGTGGTATGCCTGGTGCAACGAATCTCTTCGAACACAAGGGCGTATGCAAAGCCGTTGTAGATCAGGCCGTTGCAGGCAAGAAGGTCGCTGCCATCTGCGCCTCGCCTGCTGTTGTGTTAGCTCCATTAGGCCTCATCGAAGGCAAGAAGGCAACCTGCTATCCCGGTTTTGAGAAAGTACTGGCAGAAAACGGTGCCACTTATACTGGCGACCTCTTTACTGTCGATAGCAACATCACCACTGGTGAAGGTCCCGCTGCTGCTTTCCCCTTCGCCTACGAACTGCTCAGTCAGTTAGTCAACAAGCAGACCTCCGATCAGATTGCCGAAGGTATGCGTTTCAAGCACCTGATGGCCTAAATGGATTACGTCATTATTGTTGCTGGTGGTAAAGGGCTACGCATGGGAACAGATATTCCCAAGCAGTTCTTACCCATTGGTGGGAGACCAGTATTGATGCGAACCCTCGAAAGGTTTCGCGAGTATTCCCCTACCCTGCAGATTATCCTTGTGTTACCCAAGGCTCAGCAGGACTATTGGCGACAGCTCTGCCAAGAGTACCATTTCCAGATAGAGTACCGGTTAACTGATGGCGGTGAGACGCGTTTCCATTCCGTACAACATGGTCTTGCGCTAATACCAGATGATGCAGAAGGCGTTGTAGGCGTCCACGACGGTGTACGCCCATTCCCCAGTATTGACGTCATCAGAAACTGCTATAATACAGCAAGAGAGAAGAATGCAGTCATTCCCGTTATTCCAGTTGTAGAGACCGTTCGTCATCTTCAAGGAGACGATTCCGAAACAGTCCCCCGCAACGATTATCGTCTTGTACAGACACCCCAGACTTTCGATATTCAGTTATTGAAGGCTGCGAACCAGCAACCCTACAACGATGGTTTTACGGATGATGCTTCAGTAGTAGAAAGCTATGGCAATAGCATCACTCTGGTGGAAGGGAATCGTGAGAACATCAAGATAACCACACCCTACGACCTGAAGATAGCTGAAGTACTGATAGGATAATGGATATATTTAATCAGGACATCAAGTTTCTGCCGGGCGTTGGCCCCAACAGAAAGAAAATGCTGAGTCAGGAACTCGGCATCGAGACCTTTGGTGACCTGCTTGAATACTATCCATACAAACATGTAGACCGCAGCAGACTCTACAGCATCCGCGAACTGACTGGCGACATGCCCTTTGTACAGGTAAAAGGACACATCTTAAGCTTTGAAACGTTTAAGGTGAGTGCCCGCAAGGAGCGTGTGGTGGCTCACTTTACTGACGGCAGCGGTAAGGTGATGGACCTCACGTGGTTTAATGGTGGAAAATATGCCAAACAAAACTATGCCATTGGCAAGGAATATGTGATTTTTGGACGTCCTAACGTCTACAACGGGCGCATTAATGTAACCCACCCTGACATCGATGCTGCAGAGAAACTGGAACTTTCCGCTATGGGTATGCAGCCTTATTACAATACCACGGAGAAGATGAAAAAGGCGGGCATTAATTCACGAACTCTCGAGAGACTGACCAAGACACTACTCGATATCGTAAAAGATTCCATTCGTGAAACCCTCCCCGACTTCATCACCAATAAGCTGCATCTGATGAGCCGTGACGAAGCACTTCGCAAGATTCACTATCCGCAGAATGCCAAAGAACTGGAATATGCCCGTACCCGCCTAAAGTTTGAAGAACTCTTCTTTGTCCAACTTAACATCTTAAGATATGCCAGCGACCAACGTCGTAAATATCGAGGATATGTCTTTACAAAGGTAGGCAATTATTTTAACGGTTTCTTTCACAACAACCTTCCCTTCCCACTGACTGAAGCACAAAAGCGTGTTATCCGTGAAATTCACAAGGATATGGGTAGTGGCAGGCAGATGAACCGACTATTGCAGGGCGATGTAGGTTCAGGAAAGACGTTGGTAGCACTAATGACCATGCTTCTTGCACTTGATAATGGCTATCAGGCTTGCATTATGGCACCAACAGAGATACTGGCAGAACAACACCTCAAGACCATCATGGACTTTTTAAATGGTATGGATATACGCGTGGCTTTATTAACTGGAATAGTTAAAGGAAAGAAACGCCAGGAGATTTTAGACGGACTCCTTGATGGTACTGTACAGATACTGGTTGGCACACATGCTGTCATTGAAGATACGGTACAATTTGCTCATCTGGGAATGGTTGTTGTCGACGAACAGCATCGCTTTGGTGTAGCCCAACGTGCCAAGCTGTGGAGCAAAAGCCAGAATCCGCCTCATGTCTTGGTAATGACAGCCACGCCCATTCCCCGTACATTGGCAATGACACTCTATGGCGATCTTGACGTCAGTGTCATTGACGAATTACCACCAGGACGCAAGCCCGTAGCCACGCAACACGTCTTTGACCGTTCGTTGCCATCATTATACGACAGTATCCGCAACCAGATACGACAGGGCAGACAGGTATATATTGTCTTCCCCCTGATAGAGGAAAGCGAAAAGATTGACTTGAAAAATCTGGAAGACGGTTTTGAAGTACTTAAACAGGTTTTCCCAGAATTCCGATTAAGCAAGGTACATGGCAAAATGAAGCCAGCAGACAAAGAAGAAGAAATGCGTAAGTTTGTCTGTGGCGAGACACAAATATTAGTTGCCACCACCGTTATTGAGGTAGGTGTCAATGTGCCTAATGCCTCTGTAATGGTTATCATGGATGCCCAGCGCTTCGGACTATCCCAACTCCATCAGTTACGTGGACGCGTAGGTCGTGGTGCTGATCAAAGCTATTGTATTCTGGTAACTAATGTTAAATTGGCTGATGACACTCGGAAGCGTATTGACATCATGTGTGAGACTAACGACGGCTTCCGTATTGCTGAAGCCGACTTGAAACTGCGTGGTCCTGGCGATTTGGAGGGAACACAACAAAGTGGTATGGCTTTCGACCTGAAAATAGCAGATATAGCCCGTGACGGACAGCTTGTACAAATGGCTCGTGACGAGGCTCAACAGATCATTGACGAAGACCCCGATTGCACTTCCATACGCTACGAAATGTTATGGAAACGGTTGCGCGAACTTCGCAAAACAAACATCAATTGGGGGTCTATTTCGTAAGATTTAAGTGTTAAAACACACAAATAAAACTTAAACCATTGCATATAAGTTGCTGAATTTGAACAATATTTTGTACCTTTGCAGCGTTTTATTTCCGTAAGGGAAAACAATTTATGTAACCAAACCTATACGAGTTATAATGAAGACATTGAAGAAAATTGCATTTCTGACATTAGCAACGATGAGTGTCCTCCCGACGATGGGACAAGACTTATTGGCACGTCAGGCCCCTATTGATCGCAAGATGAAGACCGTCGACAGCATGGCCTTGCATCGCCTTATACAGACAGAGACCTTGGAGTCTCCTTCTGCTGATTTATACAATGAATGGAGCAACAAGTATGCTCATAAAGCCACTACCCTCCCCGATTCTTTCCGCATCAGCCTGAAAGATTTCTGCATGCCTACCAGCAGCCGTGTGCTGACCAGCAATTTCGGTGCCCGCTGGGGACGTCAGCATAAGGGTTTGGATGTTAAGGTCTATATTGGTGATACCATTCGTGCCGCATTCAGTGGAAAGATCCGTATCGTAAGATATGAGCCAAGAGGCTATGGAAAGTATGTTGTCATCCGTCATTACAACGGCTTGGAGACCATCTATGGACACATGTCTGCTCAGCTTGTAGAAGAGGAACAGGAAGTACGTGCCGGAGATCCTATTGGATTGGGAGGTAATACCGGTCGCAGCACAGGTTCACACCTTCATTTCGAGACACGTTTGTGTGGTGTCGCCTTGAACCCTGCTCTGATGTTCGACTTCAAGAATCAGGATGTCGTTGATGACTATTACATGTTCCGCAAGTCCACTTACAATCGCGAGTCTGCTGAAGCAACCCGTCTGCGTGGTGTTGGTGGTATCGCAGTTAATGGCGATCTGGATATTCCAGAGACCGCTTCTAACGCTTCAGAACAGAATGTTAGCAGCAAGATTGGTCGCAGCACCCGCTTCCATAAAGTGGCAAAAGGCGAGACCATCTATTCTATCGCCCGCAAACGCGGTATGACTGTTGACGCCATCTGCCGTCTGAACCATATCAGAAAGAATGCCCACATCCGTGCTGGACAAATTTTAAAATACAATTAACTCACCCAACCAACCACAAGCGTTGAATCGCTTCCGAACCATTTATTAAATGAAACAAAAGATTATTTTCTGCATTCTGCTGTTACTCATATCATCCGTTGATATGACTATGGCAAAGAATCGGAAGAAAAAGAAGACAAAGAAGGTAAATCGCATAGAGCAGTATGAGGAGATCGACAACTTCGATTTTCTTTATGAGAATGACTATAACACCAATGTTAGCTTTGCTACCGTTGATGACATCCTTGCACAGGCCACCTCTCTGATTGGCGCACGCTATCGCAGTGGCAGCAAAGGTCCTTACACATTCGACTGCTCTGGATTCACCAGCTATGTCTACGGACTTAATCATGTTTCAATCGGCAGTTCGTCTCGCGAACAGTATGCTCGCAATATCCCCATCAGCCGTGAGGAGATGCAGCCTGGCGATCTGGTCTTCTTTACCAGTCCCCGTTCTGGTCGCAATGTTGGTCATGTTGGTATCATCGTGGATGTTGACCCTATCAACGACACGTTCACCTTTATCCATGCTAGTACAAAGGAAGGCGTGAAGATCAGCAATTCTACAGATGGTTATTACCAGCGACGCTATGTAGGTGTCAGGCGCGTTGAAAAATAAAAGAATATGAAAAGAATATTTCTTACCACTCTATTAACAGGCTACTTTGTGGCCTGTTTTTCTGATACCCTCACCATTGCCATGACAGGCGATATTATGATGGGTACCACTTACCCCTCTGTACAGTTGCCCGCCAATGATGGTAACGATCTTTTCAAAGATACCAAAGCCATTCTCCAGCAGGCTGATATTGCTGTCGGCAACCTGGAAGGCGCTATCTGCGATGGAGGCTCCAGCACGAAGGGCTCAGGTCCCAACGTCTATGCTTTCCGCATGCCTACCAGCTATGCACACCACTTGAAAGATGCTGGTTACGACTTCCTCAGTATGGCAAACAATCATGCCAACGACTTCGGCACTACAGGCATTGAGTCGTCAGAGAAATGCCTGCGTGAACAGGGCATCAAGTTCGCTGGCATCCAGGGACGCGTAGAGTCGGCTGTCATCAATCGCAAAGGACTGCGCATCGGGTTCTGTGCTTTCGGACACAACAGCTACACGCTGGAACATACAGACCTTCAGTTGGTGAAGCGTATTCTTGACGATCTCAAGAAGCAGAGTGACATTATGGTTGTTTCCTTCCACGGAGGTGCTGAGGGCCGTTCAAAGAGCCATCTTCCTTATGGCACTGAGATATTTCTGGGTGAAGACAGAGGTTCATTACGTGAGTTGGCACACTTCTGCATCGACAATGGTGCTGATGTTGTTTATGGTCATGGTCCTCACGTGGTTCGTGCCATTGAAGTCTATAAGGGACGTTTCATTGACTATAGCTTGGGTAATTTCTGTACACCCTATGGTATGAGTCTGACTGGCATTTCCGCCTATGCACCCGTAGTGAAGATTACCATTGACAAGAATGGTAAGTTCCTGAAGGGAAAGATTCATTCCTTCACACAAATCAAGGGCGTAGGTCCCCGTTTGAATGCCGCCAACGATGTTGCCCACGAAATCAAGCAATTGAGCGAAGCCGATGTTCCTAACAGCGAAGCTTCCATTGACTACGAGGGAAACATCACACTTAAGAAAAAGAAATAAGGAACTATATTAAAAAAGAAGAGCAGTAAGCGAAAACTTACTGCTCTTCTTCGTATTCAAAATCTTCGAAGTCTTCGATATCTTCCAAATCCTCTTCGTCAATATATTCGATGTCTTCGTCTTCACCCTCATCAGCCAATTCCTCAGCAAATCGCGTCATGTCTTTATCACGATGTACGAGCGTGTCCTCCGACAGGACTGCAGCCAACTTATTGCTCTCAGCATTCAGTTCACGCCACAGGACATCTTTCAGCTCATCTAATCCCATGTTGGCAACGGCAGAGATAAAGACGCAGGGCAAGTCCTTTGGCAATGTCTCGCGCAGCATCTCGACAAGTTCTTCGTCCAGCAAGTCACACTTCGTGATAGCCAGCACACGGTGCTTGTCCAGCATCTCTGGATTAAACTGCTTCAGTTCGTTCAGCAGTATTTCGTACTCACGCTTGATGTCATCAGTATCGCCAGGCACCATAAAGAGCAGCAACGAGTTGCGCTCTATATGACGCAGGAAGCGCAATCCCAATCCCTTACCTTCAGAAGCACCTTCTATAATACCAGGAATATCAGCCATCACAAACGACTTGCCATCGCGATATCCCACAATACCCAACGAGGGTTCCATCGTAGTAAACGGATAGTTGGCTATCTTCGGACGAGCATTGGAAAGTGCCGATACCAGTGTTGACTTACCGGCATTAGGGAAACCTACCAGACCAACATCAGCCAGCAACTTCAGCTCCAGAATGACCGTCATTTCCTGCATAGGTTCGCCAGGCTGGGCATACCGCGGAGCCTGATTGGTAGCAGAACGGAACTGGTAGTTACCCAATCCTCCGCGTCCGCCTTTCAGCAATACGATCTCCTGACCGTCATAAGTAATGTCGCAAACGTATTTACCTGTCTCTGCATCGTAGACTACCGTTCCGCATGGCACGTCAATATAGACGTCCTTACCATCCGTACCGTGACACTTATCACGTCCTCCGTTGCCGCCGTGTTCAGCAAAGATATGGCGCTCGTATTTCAGGTGAAGCAGGGTCCAGTAGTTATGGTTCCCACGCAGAATGATGCTGCCTCCCTTACCACCGTCACCACCATCAGGACCTCCGTTGGGGTTATACTTCACATGGCGCAAATGCATGGAGCCTTTACCACCCTTTCCTGAGCGGCACAAGATCTTTACATAATCTACGAAATTGGATTCCATTTACAAGCTGTCAATTACCTTTTGAATATCACTGAAGATGCGCTCCAACGTACCACTGCCATTGATATGGTGATGCAATCCTTCTTTCTTATACCACTCGATGAGAGGCTGAGTCTGCGAGTGATAAACAACCAGACGTTTCTTAATGGTTTCCTCATTATCGTCCGCACGTCCACTCTCCTGTCCGCGCTTGATAAGTCTGGTCATCAGCTCGTCCTCAGGCACATCCAGTTCAATCATGGCAGCCACCTTATCACCTCTTTCTTCCAGCATCTTCTTCAAAGCCTCAGCCTGTGGAATAGTGCGTGGGAAACCATCAAAGATGACACCCTTATGTCCACGTCCAAAGTCATCATATACCTTAGCCAGAATAGAAATCATCAGATCATCTGGAATCAGATTACCCTTATCGATATAGCTCTGGGCCGTCTTTCCCAGCTCAGTACCATTCTTAATTTCGTTACGCAACACGTCGCCTGTAGAGATATGTCCCAAGCCGTAGTGTTCAATCATCAAGTCACTCTGTGTGCCCTTTCCTGAACCAGGAGCACCAAAAATTACGATATTCTTCATATTAATTCTTTTTTCTTGTTTGTCTTGTTTAATCTTTGTCTCTTTACCTTTATACCATAAGTCTGTCATGAGGTCGCTCTTACGAGCTTCCACATCACTTGGCAAATGGGGGAGTTTTATCTGTCGCATCGTCTTTTTATTATTTCGATATGTCGATATTTCGGAATATCGTTATTATTCTACTAACGTACATATCTCCTTCAATCCGCGACCCTGCTGGTCATAGTCCAATCCATAACCCACAATGAAATCGTTGGGAATAGAGAAGGCGGCATAGTCAATATCAATAGGCTCCTCCAACTTGTCGGGCTTTACAAAGAGCGTACAGATATGAACCTCTGCAGGACGGCGCACACGCAACGAGTCAAGCATCTGTCGCATCGTTCGGCCCGTATCAACAATATCCTCGATGATAACCACCGTACGGCCTGTAATATCCTCGTTCAACCCCATCACCTCCTTGACTTTTCCCGTTGAGAGGATGCCCTCATATGAGGCCAGCTTCACAAACGAGATTTCGCTGGGAATGGTGATCTCACGAATCAAGTCGGCTGCAAAGATAAACGATCCGTTCAGCACACCAATAAACAATGGATTTTTGCCTTCCAAGTCGTGGTTTATCTGATCAGCCAGCTCTTTAATGCGCTGCTTGATCTGCTCTTCTGTGATAGAAGTTCTAAAGGTTTTGTCCTTGATTTTAACTGTACTCATAGCCGTTATTTATGAAATTTGGTACAAAATTACTAATTTTTCTCTAAAGGATGTGCATATATTAGCATATTTTTCGTATTTTTGCACCATAATGAAGATATTTACTAGCGCTCAGATACATGAGCTTGACCGTTATACCATCGAGAACGAGCCTATTTCCAGTCTCAATCTGATGGAGAGAGCAGCCCGCACGCTGACTCAGGCTATCGTTAATGTATGGTCTGTTTCCACACCCGTCTTCGTATTTGCCGGACCAGGCAATAACGGAGGCGACGCATTGGCCGTAGCACGCATGCTGGCAGAAAAGAATTATCAGGTACAGGTCTACCTCTTTAATATTTCCGGCAAACTGTCGCCCGACTGTACTGCCAACAAGAAGCGTGCAGAAGAATGCAAGAGTATCAGCAAATTTGTGGAGGTTACTCAAGAATTCGATCCGCCTGTTCTTGAAGAAGGGTCGTTGGTAGTGGATGGTCTTTTTGGTTCAGGACTCTCCAAACCGTTGGCAGGTGGTTTTTCCTCATTGGTGAAGTACATCAATGCTTCGTCTGCACAAGTGGTCAGCATCGATGTGCCCTCAGGTCTGATGACTGAAGATAATTCCTTCAATGTGCGTGCCAACATCATCCGGGCCACTATGACGCTCACCCTGCAACAACCTAAGCTCTCCTTTCTCTTCCCTGAGAATCAGGTGTTCATTGGCAAGTTGCGCGTGCTGGATATTCGTCTCTCACAAGAGGGTATCGACAAGACAAAGACGCCTTATACGATAGTTGAAGAAACAGATGTACGCAGTCGCATGATTGGCCGTACCCCGTTTGCTCATAAGGGACAGATGGGGCATGCATTGCTCATTGCAGGCAGCTATTGTATGGCAGGAGCAGCTATCCTGGCATCAAAAGCCTGCATGCGCTCAGGCGTCGGCAAGTGTACCGTCTATTCACCCAAGCGCAATATTCCTATTCTGCAGACGGCATTGCCTGAAGCTATTGTATGGGGAGGCAACGAGGATACCATCTTTGCAGAAACCATCGATACCGACGAGTTTCAGGCTATGGGCATAGGTCCTGGTTTAGGACAGAGCGAACAGACAGCCATTGCGCTGATATCACAACTGCGTCGCACCCAGTGTCCTATGGTTATCGACGCTGATGCCATCAACATTCTGGCTAACCATCGGGCGTGGGTTCAGCAACTGCCAAAGGGTGTCATCCTGACGCCCCACCCCAAGGAGTTTGACCGCCTGGAGGGACATTCCGCTGACAGCTATGAACGACTGACTAAAGCCTGCAAACTGGCAGAACGCCTGCAGGGCTATATCATACTGAAGGGACACCACACCGCTATCTGCTGTCCTGACGGACAAGTCATGTTCAATTCCACAGGCAATGCTGGTATGGCGACTGCTGGTAGTGGCGATGTGCTGACGGGTATTATCACAGGACTCTTGGCTCGTGGCTACTCCTGCGAAGATGCTTGCCTCGTAGGTGTCTACCTGCATGGTTTGGCTGGCGATCTCGCTGTCCAGGACTTGGGCGAAGAGAGCCTCTTGGCTGGTGATATCATCAAATATCTGCCTGCTGCCTTCAAACGACTGAAAGAATAAACCGATATGAGAAATCACCGTTGGCTCTTGGCACTTGGCTTTTGGCTATTAACTATTAGCGGTTTGCAGGCTCAGCCGCTGCCTGCACCCATGAAGCCTGGACGCACACCAGAGGGCGTGGTCTACTTCCTGCCCAAGACGGTGCTCAATTTCCATCTGCTGCTGGAGCAACAGACCTTTACGCCTGGTGAATTTGCCCGTTATGCCGAGCGCTATCTGCACCGTACAGATATTGCGCAAGAGCCGCTGACTACTTATACCATATCGGATATCACCATCCGTCAGAGCGCCGTTCGCGACACGTCGAAGTGTTTCAATGTCCGATTGAAGAGTGGCAAGAGCGAGACTGCCGAAGTACGCCTCAGCGACGATGGCGTCCTGCTGGCTGTCAATGCCGAGCCACTGAAAACGCCTGCCGCCCCTACCTTTAAGCCCTCTCCCAGACCCAAGGCCGACGATGTGCATCGCTATCTGCCACCAGAGATTCTGACTGCAGGCAGTACTGCCAAGAAAGCCGAACTTACTGCCCAGCTCATCTTCGAACTGCAGGAGCGTCGCCAACAGCTCATTACAGGCGAGGCTGACGACCTACCTCAAGACGAGCAGCAATTACGCTATCTGGTCAGCGAGATAGACCGTCAACATCAGGCATTGATGACGCTGTTTACTGGCTCCACCAGTCGTGACACCACAGCCCACATGCTGACACTTTGTCCAGAACGCGAAATGAAACGCGAAATATTGTTCCGTCTGAGCCAGCGACTGGGATTAGTCGATAAGGACGACCTCGCAGGCACACCTTATTATATTACGATAGAGGATCCCAACCATACGGACACCTTGAAATACACCCTACCCGACGGGAAGAAAGAGGGAGGCTTTTACGTCAACCAGCCAGGCACCGTTCGCCTGACGCTCCAACGTGAAGACCAGCCTCTATCCACCCATACACTACCTATGGCACAATTCGGTTTCGTCACCCTTCGTGGCGGCCAGTTGTTCAAGCGCTACCCCACTCGTCTGCAACTGCATCCCACCACGGGTGCTGTGGAATATCTGCATGCGGAATAAGCCTCTGGAAACTTTCTCATTGTATTTTCTTATTTCTTATTTTTCTTTGCCTTCTTCAAATAGTTATGGTATGCTTCGACCATCTGCTGGCGGCGTTCGGGCGTGACGGTAATCAGCCGCATGTTCACAGCCTCCTTCGGCACAACCCCGTTCTTGCTATAGTCGAAACCGTATTCCGAATAGCCGTGCTTGTCGTCATAGACCTTGCCATCCTCGCCAAATAACACTGTTGGACTTCCAACCTCACCTTGCATCCACCCCACGAGAGGCTTTTCTATGTTCCAGTCACCCTTTGAAATCATGATGTACTTCTTGCCTTCGAAGGTCAATTCCATCACCTTGTCGCCGAACATGTTCTTGTATTTTTCTATCAGCCGTTCAAACAATATAGTGGTAAACACATCCGTGTATTCAATTCCCGGAGTATTGTTCTTGGTCAGCCTCTCACGGAAATTCATCATGTATGTCAATGATCTCACCATATCCTCTTTGCCCATGCTGTTAATCATACCCCAAAAGTCGATCGCATTCAGGTACACATCTTTTATATCCACACCTACTTTCTGGGCATGGATTATCTCGTCTATATAGAATAGGGCCTTGTCTATGTTTTTCTTGTCGGTAGCCACTGTCATCAGCACGTTGCCTGCCTCGAAGATGACCGAATCGGGTATCTCCTTGTTATAGTCAGTGGCCAGATGATAAATGCGCTCATAGTACCTCTCAGCCTGCGACTGATTATACATCCCATTCTCCTTGTCAAGAAGGAAGTGCCCCGCCTCCAACTGGGCTTTCCAGTCCGTAGGGTTCTCGTTGGCCGTTTTCGTTAGGCGAAGCATCTTCTCAATCTTGCTTTCCGGTTCTTCCGTCTGAGCGTTTGAGTTTAGTGCAGCGAAACAAGCAAATGCTGCGAATAAAATAATCTTTTTCATTTTCTTGATGTTTTAAATGTTATTTTGAATTTCACGTTTATATTCCTATACTATTAAAAATAAATACCGTTCTCGTTCAGTTTCTCGTGCAGCCGGAAGTTCTCGCGGATGAAGCGCACCAGCATGTGCTGGCTGTCGGAGAGCCGCCAGCGGTAGTAGAGCAGTCCCACGATGAGCAACACGACCAGCAGGAGGAAGGCCGTGGCCAGGGCACCGATGATGATAAATGTCATGTCTGTCATATTGAGTTGATTTTCTTTTGATAGTGCATAATTCTCTTTTCGCCATCTGTCAGTTGTCAAAAGATGATTACCACCTTCTCATCATAGGTGGCAGTGGCTGCAGCGGACGCCCCTCTTTCCATCGCCTTTTCCTTACAATATAGTCGCGAAAGCCTTTTAGTCCGTCACCCGTTGGCTGATAGTTAGGACTATGTTTGAAATAAAACTGTGTCGTCGTCTTATTCCCC
Source organism: uncultured Prevotella sp. (assembly GCA_947164965.1). GTDB lineage: Bacteria > Bacteroidota > Bacteroidia > Bacteroidales > Bacteroidaceae > Prevotella. Next base: position 18,418 of record CAMUYR010000022.1, read on the forward strand.
ATGTGACGTAACATAATCGATTGGCCTGCTATGGTGTCCTCTTTCAGTTTGCCTTCTGGCATCATCAGAAGCAGAGGTTGCTGAGCCTGAATAAGCATGGGTATATGGAAATCAACCCTCAAGGGCGGAAGCTTGGGATATCGTTCTGTATAAACCCACTGAAAGATAGTGCTGGTCTGTGCCATTGCCGTTGTCGAGACAAACGACAATATAGCGATGATGATAAATGTTTTGTTCGTCATTTCTTTAATGTTTGAATTCGACGGCAAAGGTAGTGGGAAAGACCGAAAGGCCTTCCCCACTGCTTGAAATGTTTTTCACAAATCTTGAAAAACTATTGTTTATGCGCTATTTTGCGGTATTCGGTGGGTGTCATTGAATAGTAGGCGGCAAAGAGACGGGCAAAGGTAGTGCGGTTTGTAAACCCGCTCTGCTCGATGATGAGTCCTATCGGGTCGGCAGACTTTTCCAACAACTGGGCGGCGTACTGTATGCGCAGACGGTTGAGGTAGTCGGCTGGCGTGGTGTCGGCACACTCGCGCAGGGCGGCATATACATACTGATAGTTGGTGCCAAGCAGTCGGGCCAGCGTCTCGTGGTTGGTGTCGGGGTCGGTATATACGTCCGGGTTCTTCACCAGATCGCACAGGCGGCGATAGAGCAGTTGGTTTTGCGTCAGTTTCTCTTCGGGCTGCGCCTGCAACTGTCGCTGTTCCTCGGCCTCGGTCTGCTGGCGCTGTTGTATCTGCTCATAGAGACTGCGGTTCTTCTCGGATAACTGGCGGTTGTAGCGATTGACGCGCCAGATGATGTAGATGGCCATCAATAGCAATAATACGACGGCAATGAGGACGATGCGATGAATAGTCAGCGACTGGTGCTTGCGGATAATCTCCTCTTCCTGTTGCTGGATTTCCTGCAACTGCTCCACGTCGGCCAGCCGTTCCTGCTGGCGGATGGAGTCAGTCAACTGCCGTATGCGGTCGCCCAGCGCCAAGGCCTCCGCCGTGCGGCCTGCTTTCTGCAGGGCATCGTATTTGTAATTATATATGGTCTTGACATAGAGGTCAATGACGGGTTCGCCATTGGAGTGCATCATGGAGTCGGTCTCGTCGAACAAGCGGACGGCCTCGTCGTAACGGCCCGCCATCGTCAGATAGAGACCTTCTGCAGCCTTGTCAAGTGCACCCAGGCCTTGGAACTGCTGATATTCGTGGTGAAGGGCCTCGGCCTGTTCTTTCTGATTATTAGCGGCATATATCATCGCCTTACTGATGGTTACGTTGTTGCGACGCTTTTGCATCGCCCAGTCGGGAGTGTTGGGACAACGTATCAGACGATTCAAGGCCGTGTCCATCTTCGTCATCAGGGGCAGTGCCTTTTCAGGCATCTTGTTGTCAATATACAAGTCGTTGAGTGAAAGCAACGTATAGATGAGCGGATCAATCTCCCCATAATCGGTGGCATGCTGTGTACTTGCCATCAAGATATCGATGCCTTGCAGGAACAACCGCTCAGATTCAGCAATATTGCCCAGTTTGTTTTCACAATCTGCCATCTGCATCAATGCCCTGCACTTCATCTCCACATCATTTGGCGTTGTGCCGTCACCCACGAAAGCAAGGATTTCCTTGGAGAGCGTGAGCGATTTTCCGTACTCGCCATCGGCATATGCACCATTGCCCAGAATCCAGCGAGCCTTGCAATAAAGGTTGCTGTCTGCAGACGTAGTAACAGCAAGGCCCGTCTCTGCTGTAATCGCTTTCTCTGCGTAATAGGCAGCAATCCGTCGTCGGTCGGCATTCGAATAGATAACGGCTTTGATGGTATTGGCACGTACCGCTGTAAACAAACCAGCCTGTTCCGCACTATCCACCCGCTCCAAAGAATGTTCAACGTCGGATAATCCATCGTTGACTATCTCTTTGCTCAGTGCTACAGCCTTCTCGCTACGGTCAGGCTTCGTGCAGGCCGCAAAGGCCAGCACGGTGAATATTATAATAAGGTATATCGCCTGTCTCATTTCATTTTTATGCCAAATTTGGTGCAAAGTTACTTCTTTTTTGCCAAATATGGATTTGATCAACTGTTTTTAGGCCTTCTTTTATGAATATTTATGGCAAAAATCCACAAATATCATGTGTGCTAAAGCTTGTTACGACACTTGCTGAAGCTTGCTATGACTGATGCTAAAGGCTCCTATGACCCATGCTAAAGCTCGCTATGGGGGAAGCGAGGCATCGCAATGGGGCAAAGGAGCCTGCGGAACCAGCGAAAGAAAGCAGCGGAACCGACGAAAGAAAGCTTCGGAACAACCGAAAGAAGCACTTGGAATCGGACTACAATTTTTATTTTTTGAAAAATATCTGCCATACTGCCATCAATCTCTTGAAACATCGATGTATAAAGGGTTTGCGAGATGGTGGCAGATTTGATATTTATGGCAGATAACCGAAAAAACGGCCATATTTGCTCGTTTTATTATCAAAAAAGCATGAAAAATGCCCAAAAAGTATTCAGAATTTGCCAAAAAGTATTCAGAATTAATGACGGAGAAACAAAAAATAGTCTCGGATTAATCAAAAAATAATGCCAGAGTATTCCGCAATAACCCGCCCTTATTCGAAAATAACCTGCCCTTATTCGAAAATAACCTGCCCTTATTCGAAAATTGCAGCTGTATCCTCATAAAATACATGCACATAGTTACTATGTTGCACGCAACGGCAACATAGTCTGCAAATGCTTGTATTGCAGCGTATTACATTTTTGAGATACGATTTTTCGTTATTGAGAGGTATCACTTTACCTATGATTTTCCTATTTTTCTTATCTTTGCAGTAAACCTAAAAGGAACAAAACGCTAAAACAAGGAAAATATGAAAATGAGAATGACTAAAACACTCTTGGCATCAATGATGCTAGCAGCAACAGCAGGAATGATGACATCCTGTGCAACAGAAGACAATCCCGGCAAACCTACTGGACCCTCAGAGTCGGTTTTCAAGGAGAAGATTGTGGGTAAGTGGAAAGCTGTTACTTAGGATGGTTTGGAACTAACCACCAACGGCAGAACCGTGCTAACATTTAATACCGACGGAACGAGAACGGTATCGAAATCATATTATGACACAAATACTGAATCATATATTTGGCGCAATAAACAAACGGGAACCTATGCCATTGAGGGCAATCAACTGAAAAGTTATTTGGACGAAGCAGATTTGTATGACGTGGTGATTTACGATATCGATGCCATTAGCGACAATAAGATGTCAATGACTATGGAGAACTTTCGCCCAGGCCGCAAGTTTGAGTACAAGCGTATAACTGCAGACTATTCTGCAGACCTTATCGGCCTGTGGGAAGTGACAGAAATGACGGGTGAGGATGCCTACAATGATGATAATGCCCGTCTGGCATTTATGCCCGATGGTACCTATAGATATTATCGAAAGAATGACGCAGGCGAGTGGCAGGTAGTTAGTACCCGCGATGTCGAGGAATATAATATTGACGGCGACTTGATGGCCATTCGCTGGCAAAATACAGGCACCGAAATGAGCTATGAATGTTGGGACATCGACGAAATCAAGGACGGCCAGATGAAATGGTCGGCTCTGCGCGAGCGCGCTGACGGCACCCGCTTCACCACTACATTTACATGGAAAAAAGTCGAAGACCAATAATACAGGTCTGCGCCTTGTGCTGAAATAAAAAGGTGTCGTGAAGTGAGATTATTCTGAAAAAAGATGTATCTTTGCACCAACAGAACGCGTAACAGTAGATGGAAAGTGTACTGATCATCATCACTTATACACTCATCGTAGCGGTCTCGCTGACCTGCGCTGGTGTGTTATGGCTCAAGAGGAGGGAGGTGCCCGACCTGTCGCGCACCTTCCTTTCCTCCTTTGCCTTCATCGTGGGAGTGCTCGTGGTAACGAGGCTGGTGAAATTTGCGGTTGATCCGTCTTATTCCCCATACCACGAACTGATATCACCCTTCCTAGTTCTTGGCGGACTCTGTGCCATCACGCTGTTTCTCATCTATCCCATCGAGGTTATACGCCCTCGGTTGTTAAGGGGATGGCGTTTCGTGCTGCCTTTCGTCCCCGTTATCCTGCTATCGATACCATCGCTGGTGGGGATAAATATCAGACGCTACTGTCAACCGACGACCTGATGGAACACCTGCTGGAGTTCAACGTCCTTCTGCGACTGCTGGGAGTGGTCATCGTGCTCTTGATATCTCTGTCGTTGATGGCGATACCCTACAACTGGCGCGAAACGAGTGTCAACCATCGCTGGATTCTGCGTACAGTCATGATAGCACAGGTCATCAGCGTGCTCTTCTTCGTGCAAGGCTTTACCAGTTCAGCCGTCGCACAGCTGATTCACCTGCTTTGGCTCTGCATATCACTATTCTATTTCACCTACTTCGAACTCAGGGAGCGGCTTCTGCCTGTGGAACTACCCAGCGGCATTGGAGGAAGAAGTAATAGTACGGTCCCCAAGGGCGACCTGTGGCAGCAGATATCCTATCTGATGGACATCAAGGAATACTGGCGCGACCCCGACACATCGGTAGAGACCATCAGCAAGACCTTAGGCACGAACCGCATCTACGTGGCCCGCAGCATCAAGGAGCACACAGGCATGAGTTTCAACGACTACATGAACAGTCGCCGCGTGGAATACATGGCCACCATGCTGCGCCAGAACTCGGAGATCAATCAAAAGACCCTCTTCTTCGCCGCTGGTTTCCGCAGCTATCCCACAGCCCACCGTAACTTCACCAAGTTCAAGGGCTGTTCGCCTACGGAGTATAGCATGAAAAGCGATTATGACAACACAAGATAAATTCAATACACGTCAATCCTCATAAAATAAATAGGTGCGCTCAGGAATTGAGCGCACCTAGTGATAAATGGGTCTGTAAGCTAATTACTCAGCGAGCTTGCCATCAGAACCGAGCACATTCACAATCTTGTGGATGTACATCTTCTTCATGTTCTCGCGAGCGGGCTTCAGATACTGACGTGGGTCGAAGTCTCCAGGATGCTCAGCCAGGTGCTGACGGATAGCAGCAGTCATAGCCAGACGAGAGTCTGAGTCGATGTTGATCTTACATACGGCGCTCTTAGAAGCCTTGCGGAGCTGCTCCTCGGGGATACCGATAGCTGCCTCGAGCTTACCACCGAACTTGTTGATAGTGTTAACCTCGTCCATAGGAACTGAAGAAGAACCGTGAAGCACAATGGGGAATCCAGGAAGCTTCTTCTCGATCTCAGCGAGAATGTCGAATGCCAATGGGGGTGGAACGAGCACGCCGTTAACCAGTGTGCACTGCTCTGGAGTGAACTTGTGAGCACCGTGAGAAGTACCGATAGAGATAGCCAGAGAGTCGCAACCTGTACGTGTAGCGAAGTCGATAACCTCCTCAGGCTTGGTGTAGTGAGACTCAGCAGCACTAACCTCATCCTCAACACCAGCGAGCACACCGAGCTCAGCCTCAACGGTTACGTCGAACTGATGAGCATACTCTACAACCTTCTTAGCCAGAGCAACGTTCTCCTCGTAGGGGAGGTGTGAACCGTCGATCATCACTGAAGAGAAGCCCATGTCGATACAATCCTTACAGAGCTCGAAGGTGTCACCGTGGTCAAGGTGCAGAACAATCTCAGGATGCTCACAGCCGAGTTCCTTAGCATAAGCTACAGCACCCTCAGCCATGTAGCGCAGGATAGTAGCGTTAGCATAGTTGCGAGCGCCCTTAGAAACCTGCATGATAACTGGAGACTTTGTCTCAACGGCAGCCTGTACGATAGCCTGCATCTGCTCCATAGTGTTGAAGTTAAAAGCTGGGATAGCATAGCCACCGGCTACTGCTCTCTTGAACATCTCGCGAGTATTTACGAGACCTAAATCCTTGTAATTTACCATAGTTGTTGTTGTTAAATAAGAATTTGAAAATCTAATCTGACCGCAAAGGTACAAAATAAATAAGAATTAAGAATTAAGAATTCGGAAATTCTTTTGAGGATTTCACGGATTTTAAGTGTTTCAGACCTCAGTGGCTACCTATGCGGGCAAAAATGCAAACTATGCGTTGCAAAAAGTCGCTCAGAACAGCCACCGACTAGGCAACTGACGTTCGGGCCACAGATGCTTGGCATAGGTATAGCCTTTGCGTTCGAAGAGTTGCGTCATACGCGTTAGTCGTTGGATAAAACTATCGTAGTCCTTACGGGCAGGCTGTGTCCACTGCACTTCAGCGAGAGCCGACATACGGGGCAGGGCCTGATATTCCAGCATCTCCTCGTTGACGATATACTCCGTCCAAAGGTTGGCCTGTGTACCAAGAATATGCGCTTTGGCTGAGGCTGAGAGGCTATCGGGGGCAGGATCGAGACTGTAAACCCGCTCAATAGGGATAAAGCCTCCACAACGAGTGGGTTCAAACTGGCGGTCTTCGGCCTGCTGATAGTCGAAATAGCAATGTGTGGTGGGTGCCATCACGACATCGTGACCTGCTTCAGCGGCTTTAGCACCAGGAGCTGTTCCTCGCCAAGACATAATCATCGCGTTCTGAGGACAGCCCTCAAGAATTTCGTCCCATCCGAGAGCGCGACGATGATGGGCTATGAGGAAGTTGAAGACGCGATGGGTAAAGCGCGACTGTATCTGTTCCTTCGGAAGTCCTAACGACTGGCACTTCGGACATTGCTCCCACTTCTCCGTAGGCGCCTCGTCGCCACCAATATGAATAACCTCCGAAGGGAAGATATCCATGATTTCCGTCAGCACATCCTCTACAAACTGATAGACGCGTTCATTTGCCACGCAGAGCACATCCTTATAGACGCCCCAATAATGGCCAACCTGATAAGGTCCACCCGTACAGCCAAGCTCTGGATAGCTGGCGAGGGCAGCAAGCATGTGGCCAGGCATGTCGATTTCGGGCACTACGGTGATATGACGAGCAGCAGCATAAGCCACTATCTCGCGAGCCTCATCCTGTGTGTAATAGCCGCCATAGGGGATGTGGTCGTCGAGGTCGGAGTTGGTGCCTATAATCGTGCCCGTGCGCTGAGAACCGACAGAGATAAGTTTTGGCCATTTCTTAATCTCGATGCGCCACCCCTGATCGTCAGAGAGATGCCAGTGGAACACGTTCATGTTGTGCATAGCCAACAGATCGATATACTTTTTGACAAACGTGATGGGGAAGAAATGGCGCGAGCAGTCAAGATGCATTCCTCGCCAGGAGAATCGCGGAGCATCGACAATGTTGACAGCGGGCAACAGCACACTGCCACCCTTCGTCTGTTCTTCTTCAGCAAGAGCCTTGCGAAGCGTCTGGATGCCATAGAACACACCAGTGGCAGTACTTCCCGTGATAGTGACACCTTTCTTGTTGACATTAAGCCAATAGCCTTCGTTGTGTTGTACCCTCGGAAGAAGGGATAGCTCGATGTAGTTGACCTTCTTCTCCCGTTTCCGACTGATAGTCAGCGACATACCTATCTGTTCACGAAGATACGACTGCAGGAATTCAGCCTCCTGACTAAGACCATCGGCAGCAAGTATCTGTACGCTGCTGTCTAACACGAACGGATCGTCCTGCAACATCGTTACTTGCTGGGGCATAGGCACCACATTATAGTTCACCCCTTGTACTGAGGAAGCAAATCCCTCTACTTCAAAACGCACCGCCGCGTCCTTGCTATTGGCAGGAAGCATACAAGTAATGGTGCGTGACTCGCCAGGAGCCAGCGTCACGTAGTTGTCAGACCAATAGGCAGGACATACCAGTCTGCCTGTCGCATCCTTCACCTTCAGGCGCTGGAAGAAAGCAACCGTCGACGATGGATTCTTAAGAGTAAGTTCATAGCCATTACGGACTCGCTTGGAAGTCAGCAGACAGTCGACACGAGGCAGATTGTCGAGTGCACGATACGAGGCATAGCGGGTGATAGGCGTCGTCACCCAATCGGTCTTCTTCCAATCGTATTCATCGCGTTCAGAAGGTAGGAAATAATCATTGACAGCCAGTTCCTGTCCCTTCGAATCAGTAGCCTTCAAGAAGAGAAAGGCTGCTGGCGACTTCTGGGCAGGGACATCGAAAGCCTTCGCAACGGCTCCGGCCTTCAGCATCAGTATTGTCTTGTTCTGGATATCCGCAGCACCATCTATACAACGCATCGAGGCCTTTAGCGTCACAGGTTTCAGCGTCTCGTTGACTGCGAAGACTGCACGTCGCTGGTAATCATAGATCAGCTGTACGGGCTGATTGCCACGCTTCACGGCATAATAGGCAGCATTGGGTTGCAGGTAATAGTCGTAAAGCTGCCAATAGATGCTGGGGCGCGCACTATTCAGCATCCACTGAATGATACCCGTAGCACGAGGCACATTGATGCGGAACGACTCAAACATAGCCTTCGTACCCTCATAGCTGAGCAAGTCGGCACGATGCAGATAGTCGTCGATCGTCTTCGAAGGTCCGAAGCGCGCATCGATGACTGCCGTCAGTCTGGCCAGCGTGTTCATCTCAGAACTGGAGGCTGTACACAGCACATTCCATCGTGCATCGACAGGCCAGAGGGTACCGCGAAGCATCTTCTGTAATGACTCTCTGACAGGCAACTGAGCTCCTACGCCTGTCTCGGTATTGAAACCAAAGGCACCGCCTGGAGCCTGCGGGTCATACCAATAGGCAGGTGCCACATAGTCGTAAGGACCTTCCATCTTTGTACCCGAGAATCCAGAAATGGTGCTCTTCATCTGCTTGGCGGAGATGACGACAGGCCGATCATCGCAAGTAGCCAGAAACTGACGATAATGCTGTTCCAAATCTGGCACAGGCAAACGGTCGCTACCTACAAACCAGGCAATAATGCTGGGATGATGGCGCAGCCAAAGCACTTGATCAGCAAACGACTTGCTAATCAGTCGGATACTCTCCTCACTGGTGATACCTCCGTATTGCGGGTCACAGGGAGAACCCAGATACTCTTCCCACTCCCAATGGCAGCTCCAGCCAGCCAACAGCAATAGTCCCAGTTCGTCGCAGAGGTCGTAGAGACTTTGTGATGTACCCCAGAAGCCCTCCAAACGAACCGTATTCATATTCATGTCGCGCACGTATTCCAACTGCTGACGATTCCTTTCGGGTGTATCGCGCAGATAAATGTCATCCGTCCATCCTGCCCCTCGCAACAACACATCACGTCCGTTGAGCGTAAAGGCACGATAGCCTTCTGGCGTCAGATGGCTTTTGATGTCGCGAATGCCAAAGCGCACATCCTCTGCATCTGATACCACACCATCTTGTTCGAACTCCATATGCAAGTCATAAAGCTCTGGCTTCCCTAATGTGTGACACCACCACAAGCGCGGCTTTTCTACACGGATATCATTGCCCAGCACCACCATGCGATGCTCGTAAGGTTTGAGCGTGACTGGCGTTGTCAGCAGGCGTCCATTGAATGTTCCACGCAGTACGCCAGTAACGGGTTTATCCGTCAGGTTCTTCAGTTCGGCATCTATCGTCAGCCAAGCCTCTTGAAGCGTCTCTGTGTTCACACGAGAGCGGACGGACGAATGGCTGACAGAAACATCGCCACAGGTTTTTATCTTTACCTCACGGAAGAGTCCCATGCTTTCGTCAGCAGGACGCGGATTCCAATCGACGAAACCAATATTCGGCTCACCAGGCTGTGCACGAAACACCTCTACTGCCAGAACATTCTGCTCGCGGACATAAGGCGACACGTCGAACGAGAACTGGCGAAACGTGCCAACTACTTCATCCTTGCCTGCCACCAGGTGACCATTCAACCAGATGTTGGCACGATAGCAGATGCCGTCGAAGGATAGCAGTACACGGTTCTTTAAACTCACACGACTGATTGTAAACGTCGTACGATACCACCAACTGACGTCGAAGCGTTTCTTATCGATGCGCTGATAATCTTCGGCTGTCAATGCTTCAGGTTCCACGCCATTAGCAGTCAGCACACCCATCAACGTCGAGGGCACAGTGGCCTCGTACCACCCAGCCACATCGGCAGCATCTGTAGAGAGCACATTACCCGCCGTCTGTACTTTCGCTGACGATTGCACCAGCCAACCTGTCGACAGCGTCAGCGTTTCTGCATGAACCAATAAAGCCGGTAACACAGCAAAAACTATTAAACAAGATCGTTGAAACCTGTTCATATAAAGCGAAAAAGGTCCCGATAGCATTGTATCCTATCGGGATCATTAAATGAAATTAAATAACCAGATTTTATTTATCAGCGGGTTCGATGAACTTCCAAATACCAGCTGCCAAAGCACCACCTACGAAAGGACCAACGATAAAGATCCAAAGGTTAGCGAGAGCTGTGCCACCCTGGAAAATAGCAGGAGCCAGTGAACGAGCGGGATTCACGCTTGTACCAGTATAGCGGATGCAAACGAGGTGAACCAAAACGAGGCTCAAACCAATAGCCAGACCTGCGAAGTTGTTAGTAGCGCCATTAGTCTTTGCAGTAGCACCCAACACAACAAGTACGAAAACACAAGTGAAGATGATCTCAGCCAGCAGTCCACCCAATACGGTAACATTGGCCTGCAGATCGTTAGCACCAGTACCCTCCAATCCAGGAACATTAGCGGTGAGAATAGCTAGCAGGGCAGAGCCGATGAAGGCACCAATACACTGGAACAGAATGTACATGCCGCAATCTTTGGCATCCATACGTCCACTCAGGAAGCAACCCAGTGTGATAGCAGGATTAATGTGGCAACCAGAGATGCCACCAATGGTGTAAGCCATTGCTACAACAGCAAGACCAAAGGCAAAGGCTGTTCCCACGACAGCAGGAATATTATTAACAGGATCACAACCCAAGCTGACAGCAACGCCACAGCCCATCAACACGAGCACCATCGTGCCCACCATTTCTGCAAAATACTTTTTCATAATGTTTACTATTAGTTTAAGTGATTAATGAATTTACTATTTGAACGCAAATATCGGAATAATATTTCACAATTGCAAACAAAATCGATAAAAAATTTACTTTTCGTCTGATTATTGTCCTTAAGTTACGAAAATATTCTTATCTTTGCACCCATGATGACAGAAAATCCATACGTAAAACAATTCCCGGAACTGATGGCTGGAAAGACGCTGTTGTATTGTCACGGTTTCGGCAGCAGCGGGCAGAGTGGCACAGTCAATCGGCTACGTACAGTGATGCCCAATACAACAATAATTGCTCCCGACCTTCCCCTCCATCCCCACGAGGCTATCGCCCTACTCCACAGCATTTGTGAAGAAGAGAAGCCCGATTTGATTATCGGCACTTCGATGGGCGGCATGTATACAGAACAGCTGAGAGGCTTTGACCGTATCTGCATTAATCCTGCCCTGGAGATTGCTGAGACGATGAAGGCTCACGGTATGACGGGTACGCAACAGTATCAGAATCCGAGACTGGACGGCATACAGGAATTCTACGTAGACAAAACACTGGTCAAGGAATACAGGGAGGTGTCGGAACAGCGATTTGAAGGGCTGACTGAGGATGACAGCCAACGTGTCTATGGTCTGTTCGGCGATGAGGACGACCTCGTGGATACGTTCGACATGTTTCATGAACACTATCCGCAGGCTACGCATTTTCATGGCGAGCATCGTATGGACGACAAGAGTTACATGCACTCGGTAGTGCCTGTCATCAGATGGATTGACGACAAGCAGGAAAAACGGCAGCGCCCTATTATATATATAGGTATAGAGACGATGGCAGATGCCCGTCAGATGCCGGCATCCTCAGTACAGAAGGCTGTCAGAATGCTGATAGAACACTACCAGGTATACTTTGTCTGTGATAACGCCGCCGATACGACAACACTGTCGTGGCTGGAGAAACATATCAATGTCCCAGCATGGCAACATACCATCTTCACACCACGCAGAGACCTGCTCTATGGCGATTATCTTATCAGCAAACAAAAAGAGAGCGACACCATGGCCACCCTCTTGGAATTTGAATCGGATACCTTCAAGACGTGGGAAGACGTCATTGAGTATTTCTCACGACTTGGCGGGCAGTAAAGGAATCGTCAAGACAAAGCGAGCACCAGGACCTTCAAAGGTTGTATCCAGACGGACATCGCCTTTCAGACGGCGGGCCATAGTACGGCTGAACGTAAGACCTATGCCCAAGCCTTCCTTAAAAGCATCCAGTTTATAGAAACGTTCAAAGATTTCCTCAGCCTTTTCAGCTGGAATGCCATGACCATTATCCTCTACAAAGATAGAAAGCCATGAAGGCGTAGCCGAAGCACGAAGCACGATTCGTCCGTCTTTCTTGGAAATGTTCTTGTAAGCATTGTCGAGCAACTGCAAAACAATACGCTTAATCATGCTCTCCTGGGTCTGTAGTGTAAACGATTCGTCCAAACTACTATCAAGGGTCAGCACTTTGTGAGCCTTGGAGTGGTTTTTGCAGAATTCTTCTACCGCACTATTCAACATATCGTTACAACGGACATCCTTGATAACAGTACCCTCTCTTAAATCGTCACCATACGACAATTCCAACATTTCGTCAATCATAGTCGTAATGATATTTGTATTATGAGTCATGGCCTTGGCAATATTCCGACGCTCCTCCGGGGAAACACCATAATCGGGATCAGCCAAGACTTGTGCAAAACCACTTATAATATTAAGAGGTGTACGCACCTCGTGACTGACGTTCTTGAAAAACTCCGTCTTCATCTGGTCGGCTTCCAACACACGTTGATAGGCAGTCTGCAGTTCACGCAGATGGCGACGACGCGACTGGACAATATACACCAGAGCCACCACCAGCATCAGCAGAAGCAATGAGGCACCTGTCAGGGCATAGAACCACAGACGATCAACCTGACGCTCGGCCTCATAGATGCGCAACTCATCCTGAATACCCTGCATGGAACCAGACAGGATGACACTATTGATAGAGTCGCTTTCTGCTGCACCTCTCTTGAGCGATTCGTAAGCCTCTTTCCAAAGACCTGCCTTTGAATAGACTTCTGCACACGTCTCAAAAGGATCATCCTCACTTTCACCAGCTAGTTTGACAGCCTCATCAATATGTCCCAGATATGCCTGATAATAAACCTCCAGTTTTCGGCCATGTACAGAAGAAAGGCCTTGGGCCACGCCCTCCTTATAATGTTTGTAACCTTCAAGGAAACGGGGCGTGTCATCCAACATATAATATGCCAATGTGCGACGGGTCTCAATATCGAACACGCGTTCTGGCGAACGGTCGCGGGCAATGGAAACAGCCTGGTCAATAAGACGCAGAGCCTCCTGCGGATCATTATCAATCACGATGTTAACCAAATTCATATAGATTGGAGGCTGGCTGTCAATATAACCTTCCTGCTCCATACGACGGATAACCTCCCAAAAACAACGCTTGGCACTCTCCTTGTTGCCACAATAGCGGTAGATATGACCCATCATATTGACTGCCATATACATCTCTTTATCGAGTTTCTTCTCAGTCAACTCCTTCGACAACTGAGTGGCAAGCTTATAAGCTTCGAAGACGCGCTGGCGGTTCAACTGGAACACGATTTCGTTGCAACGCTGGGTATAGTAAGCATGTATATCGCCCTGTTTCTGCAAATAACCCTCCAGTTCTTTGACTGCCACAAAGAATCGTGCACTGTCACCAGCATTAAAAGAATGGTGCATGGCATCACGCAAGGTGAGATATTCCTGTGAGGTCTTATAATCCTGTTCTGTCTGAGCTTGAGTGGGCAGCAGGCAGGCAATCAAGAGGATAAATACTATCAATTGTTTCATATGCATATTTATCTAAATGTTAGCAGAAGGCAACAATACTACTCCGTGTTGTTTCTTGCCGTCCATCATGATTTTTAGAGGCTTGTCAAAGCGGACATGACGCACATACTGCGTTTCTTCCACTGCAGGCATTGCGTCGAGAACAGACTTTTGCATGACACCATCGCCCGTGAAGGTGTTGATGGTGAAATAGCCCACTCCAAAGGATGTCAGGTTCTGGAAGAAGTGTGTTCCTTGCGAAGGATCAACGTGATAATTCTTCAAGCCGGCTTCCACAATGACACGTGCGGCAGAAATATGGGGCCACTTAACAGGAATACCCAACCAATAATCGCTAGATCCCCAGCGACCAGGACCTATCAGCACATAGTTCTTATCGGCATCCAGGAATTTGCGGTTAATCTGCTCTATCTCATCGGCTATCTGAGGATTGTTGACTGCCGTGAAGTCGTCATCCATCTTAACATAGACCACATCGACGACGTCCTCAGAAATACCGTGTCCTAAAGAGTTATGAGAACGCAAGAGACACTGCTCATCAGGAATAGCTGCCAGGTCCTCATCCAGCACCTGCTTGGAATCGACAATAGGACGAATCTGCAACAGATAGAAATCGCCACTGACACCTACCCCATTCTCGTTAGGACCCAGATTGCAGGCAAACTCAATCTCAACAGGACGACGCATCTCTTCAGAGCCATACTTCTGCGAGAGCTGCAGAATCTCTGGCAACGGGAAAATGTCGTGCTGGAGGACGCCACTGAAGGAAATAACCTTGCGCCCGCCTTCGTAGATTCCGTCACGAATAATCTGATCCACAGGATCATACGTGGAAGCAATGCCTTGTAGCGATCCATCCTTATCTGCCTCACGGACACGCAGATTCAAGATATTGAAACCGTCATCCACCTTGAAATCATCGCCGACATGACTGGTATCGAGCGCATAGAAACGAGTCTGCGTCTCCCTAAGCGCTGTTTCCATTTCGGAAGTCTGCAACACCTGCTTGGGATGGTAAGGAGACACTCGAAGCGTCTGTCCGCCATCTACAATATATTTACCCAAGCCTAAAGCCAACGACGCAATACCCTCTTCAGCCTGCTCATCGCCAATAGGATAATAGTTCAACGAACGCAGCACGCCCGAGAAGGAGGGATAGAATCGGGTATCATATTGTTTGCCTACCACCTCTTGAAGAATTACCGCCATCTTCTCCTGGTCGATGACGTTGGAAGTAGCTGTCATATAGGCCTTTGAGTCCTTGTAATATACAGAGGCATAAACACCCTTAATGGCACAGGCCAACATGCGCAACATTTCGTATTTATCTTCCAGATAAGGAATCATATACGTCGAATAGATGCCAGCGAACGGCTGATAATGGGAGTCTTCCAACAAGGAGGAACTTCTGACGGCAATAGGCGTCTTGACAGCATCAAAGAAAGTGAAGAAATCAGCTATCAAGGCATCGGGCAATTGAGCGCGCATAAAATGCTGAAGGATTTCCTCATCAGGAGCATCGCTCAAGGCAATACCCCACAAGTTGTTATTATCCATGAACTCGTCGAAGAAGTCGGTACACAGCACGACGGTCTTAGGTATCTGAACCGTTGCGTTCTCAAACTGGTTGAGTTCAGGATGACGCTTAATGATATTATCCAGAAAAGCCAAGCCACGACCTTTACCACCCAAGGAGCCTTCACCTATTCGGGCAAAGTGGGCATAGCGGTCGAACTTCAGGCGGTCGAACACTGCCACAATACCGATATTCTTCATCCGTCGATATTGAACAATAGCATCAAAGATAATCTGTCGATGGGCATCCAAGTCCTGCAACTTATGCCACGTCACAGTCTTCAGAAACTGGCTGACGGGGAAAATGGCACGGGCACAGAGCCAACGGCTCATATTGTTACGCGACACATGATATTGGAACGAGTCGGCAGGAATGTTGAAGATATTGTCCTGCAGTTCCTTCAGCGTCGATACGCGATACACCTCTTGCTTAGTCTTGGGATCACGGAAGATGAAGTCGCCAAAACCCATGTGCTCCTCAATGAGCTGACGCAGGTCGACATTCATCTTCTTCGAATTCTTATCGATAAAATGGAAGTGCTCCTTCTCGGCCTTCTCCTTATTCTGAATCTCCGAACTCTGCAGGATAAGAGGCACATACTCGTCGCGTCGGCGAATCTCACGCAACAGTTTCAGACCGGCCTCCGCATCTCCTTCTTCAACATGCGACAGACGACCAGGTACTACCTTCATAGGAAATCTGGTATCACTAATGACGCCCAACACATTGTCGGGATAGCGTTCATACCACTCCATCGCTTCCTCATAGTTAGTAGCCAATACCACCTTGGGGCGTCCGCGTTTGCGTTGGGCTGCAGCATGCGGATTCAATGCCTCAGTAGAAAAGTTCTTCGACTGGGCTAGGATATAGTTGTATAGATTGGGTAGCACACTGGAATAGAACCTGATGTTATCCTCAACGAGTAAAATCATCTGTACACCAGCCTCCGTCACATCGTGTTCGATGTTCATCTTATCCTCAATCAGCTTGATAATCGACATGATGAGGTTGGTATTGCCTAACCAGCAGAAGACATAGTCGAACACCGACATATCCTCATCTTGAATACGTTTGGTGATGCCATGCGAGAACGGAGTCAATACCACACAAGGAATCTTTGGAGCCATCTGCTTGACGTCGCGCGCAACAGCAAATGCATCGTTGTCGGCATTACCGGGCATACATATAACCAGATCAATATCCGTTGTCTGTAGTGCACTGCTGGCCTCCTCAGTGGTCGATACCTGCGTGAACGTAGGCGGATAGCGCATGCCCAACTCCATATATTCGTCGAAAATCTTCTCGTCTACTCGTCCGTCATCCTCCAACATAAAGGCATCATAAGGATTTGCCACTATGAGGACATTAAAGATGCGCTTCGTCATCAGATTGACAAAGGAGACATCCTTCAAAAAGAAGTTATTAAACTCCTGTGGTATGTTAGTAGTGCTCATCGCATATTTCTTGTTATAATGTGCAAAGATAGCAGTTTTTTATAACATCACCAAAGATTTTCCACCATTTCTTTCTTGTTTTGTATATGTTCGTTTTGCAATATAGAGTTTGCAAAGGAGGTGAGACCAATAAAAATAGAGTAATTAAGGTGCAATATTTTTTGTATTTTTATGAAAAACATCTCGTTTCTTGTCCTTTATACACCTAAAAATTTATACCTTTGCATGCGGAAATTTAAAACCAACTATTAAAAAAAGATGTTTCATATTTACGAAGGATTCCATCTGGTAGATACGTATCATAAGATGCGTTACCAGCGGAAGTACAATCCCGACACCAAGCGTGCCCTTAAAATTGCGTTAGTCATTCTTGTGACGTTAGGACTCTGGAACATGCCCTCCGAGTGGTTCGGCATTGAGAACCTCACCGTCATCCAGCAGCGTGTCATCGCCATCTTTGCGTTTGCCACGCTGATGTGGATTCTCGAGATCGTTTCCTCGTGGGCCACGTCAGTGGCTATCATCGTGCTGATGCTGCTATTCTGTTCGGATAGTGGTATTGCGCCGATGGTGAACGAAGAGGAGGTTGGAAAGCTATTGTCGTATAAAAGCGTGATGGCTTCGTTTGCCGATCCTATTATCATGCTGTTCATTGGTGGCTTCGTGCTGGCCATTGCAGCTACGAAGACGGGTCTCGATGCTCAGTTGGCTAAGGTGCTACTGCGTCCTTTCGGCACTCGCAGTGAGATGGTGCTCCTGGGATTCCTACTTGTAACAGGTCTGTTCTCCATGTTCGTATCAAACACAGCTACTGCTGCCATGATGCTTACATTCCTCGCCCCAGTGTTCCACCAACTGCCTCCCGAGGGCAAGGGCCGTATTGCTCTGGCCATGTCTATCCCTGTAGCAGCCAACCTCGGTGGTATGGGCACACCTATCGGTACACCTCCAAACAACATCGCCCTGAAGTATCTGAACGATCCCGAGGGATTGAATATGGGTCTTGGTTTCGGACAGTGGATGATGTTCATGTTCCCGCTTGTCATCGTGCTGCTGTTCATCAGCTGGCGCTTGCTGCTGAAGTTCTTCCCCTTCACCCAGAAGACGGTAGAACTGAAGATTGACGGCGGCATGCAGAAGGGTTTCCATTCGTGGGTTGTAATCATCACATTCATCGTCACTGTAGTACTCTGGCTATCTGACCGAGTAACCGGCATTAATGCCAACACAGTAGCTATGATTCCATTCTGTGTGTTTGCCCTGACGGGAGTCATCAACAAGCGCGACTTAGAGCAGATCAACTGGAGCGTCATCTGGATGGTAGCCGGTGGTTTCGCCCTCGGTTACGGTCTGAATGCCTCAGGACTGGCAGCCAATGCCGTCGAAAGCATTCCCTTCGGCGAGTTCTCGCCACTGCTCATCCTGTTGCTCGGTGGTGCCATCTGCTACCTGCTGTCCAACTTCATCTCCAATTCGGCCACAGCAGCCCTGCTCATGCCAATCCTGGCAATCGTCTGCGGCGCTATGGGCGACAAACTGGCTCCTATCGGCGGAACGCCCACCGTACTCATCGGTGTAGCCATCGCAGCTTCGTCGGCCATGATTCTGCCCATCTCCACACCACCGAATGCTTTGGCATTTGCAACAGGCTATGTGAAGCAGAACGATATGGCAAGGATTGGTGTCATCATGGGTATCATCTCCATGGTGCTCGGATTCGGCCTTGTCTACCTTATGGGAACCCTCCACATCCTGTAAAACAGGCAGAATTTAACAAACTGTAACTTTATAGTAAAAATATTTGGGAATTTCCTTTGTCATTTAAAGGAAATTCCCTATTTTTGCCTTGTCAAACTAACACTCTGACAAATTATAATATAAAATCAAATAACATTACAACTTTAAAACTTAAAAGCTTTTACTATGAACGTAGAGAAAATCATGCAAGGCTTGGAGCAGAAACATCCAGGCGAAGTTGAGTTCTTACAAGCTGTTCGCGAAGTGTTGGAATCAATTAAGGATGTCTACAATCAGCATCCCGAGTTTGAGAAAGCAAAGATCATTGAGCGCATTGTAGAGCCTGAACGTATTACTACATTCCGTGTGCCCTGGGTAGATGATAAGGGCGAAGTCCAAGTTAACATCGGCTATCGTGTGCAGTTCAACAGTGCTATCGGTCCATACAAGGGAGGCCTGCGTTTCCATCCGTCTGTAAACCTGAGTATCCTGAAGTTCTTGGGATTTGAGCAGACATTCAAGAATGCACTGACTACGCTGCCAATGGGTGGTGGTAAGGGTGGTTCTGACTTCAGCATCCGCGGTAAGAGCGATAATGAGGTGATGCGCTTCTGCCAAGCTTTCATGTGCGAATTATATAAGGTGATTGGTCCCGACATGGATGTGCCTGCTGGCGACATCGGTGTTGGAGCCCGCGAAATAGGATATCTCTTTGGATACTACAAGAAGTTAACATCTCAGTTCCACGGTGCAACCCTAACCGGTAAGGGCATTGAGTGGGGCGGTAGCATCCTGCGTCCTGAGGCTACAGGTTTCGGTGCCCTCTACTTCGTACACCAGATGATGGAGACCCACGGTCTTGACATCAAGGGCAAGACGGTGGCACTTTCTGGCTTCGGCAATGTGGCATGGGGTGCCGCTAAGAAAGCAACTGAACTAGGTGCCAAGGTGATTACCATCAGTGGACCCGACGGCTACATCTATGATCCAGAAGGACTGGATGACGAGAAGATAGAGTATATGCTGGAGCTTCGTGCCTCTGGCAATGACGTCTGTCAGCCTTACGAAGAGGAATTCCCAGGTTCTAAGTTCTTCGCTGGCAAGAAGCCTTGGGAACAGAAAGCCGACATCTATCTGCCTTGCGCTACACAGAACGAGCTGAACGGTACCGATGCTGACGCCATTCTGGCTAACAAACCATTGTGCGTAGCCGAGGTGTCGAACATGGGATGCACAGCCGATGCTGTTAACAAGTTTATTGCTGCCGGTCAGCTGTTTGCTCCTGGCAAGGCTGTCAATGCCGGTGGTGTGGCCACCTCTGGTCTTGAGATGACACAGAACTCTATGCGCATGGCATGGACTGCAGAAGAGGTCGACCAGCGTCTGCACCATATCATGTCCGGCATTCATGAGCAATGCGTGAAATACGGTAAGGAGACTAATGGCTATATCAACTATGTGAAGGGCGCCAATGTCGCCGGCTTCATGAAGGTTGCCAAGGCCATGCTGGCGCAAGGAATCGTATGAAATTGAGAGAATGAGAAATTGAGAGAATGAGAAATTAAGAAAATGAGTAATTGAGAGAATGAGAAATTGTCTGAAAATACAAAAGTGGGGATGGCTGCGACTGTTAACGTTGCTAGTTCTCATTTCTCATTTTCTCATTTTCTCGTTTTCTCAATCCCAGAAGGGTAAAGCATCGTTTTATGCCAAGAGTTTTAATGGACGTAAAACGGCCAGCGGCGAACGGCTGCATCCTGACAGCCTGACCTGCGCGCATCGTACCTATCCCTTTGGCACCCGACTAAGGGTTTATAATCCGGCCAACGGGCGTAGCGTGATAGTACGCGTCACCGATCGCGGACCATATGTCCGTGGACGTATTATTGACCTCTCGTGGCGCGCAGCCAAAGAGCTGGATATTATTTCCAAAGGTGTAGCTATGGTGATTGTTCAAAAGTACAGTACCTTCATCATACCATTCCTACCTGAGGACGACATCGACATTCCCGATCTGGAGTTGGAAACCAATGAAGGATCAGAAAGCATAACTCCTTTCTGGCAGGAGCTCAAGGAGATACGAGAAAAAGCTTTCCCAAAAGAAAAGTAGCCAGCGATGTGGCTACTTTTCTTTTTATTTCCTGCGTGTCTCAACTACCAGTTCCTTCATCTGCGAAGTTATCTCCTTATTTCCTAAGGTAACACCAACCCTAATGACAGCCTGTCCATCTTTCAACTTTTTGTCAGCCAATATCGAAGCCGTATAGCGCACGCCGCTATTCGGAGCAATACTTTCTACATGCAGATTGGGCGATATCTGAATATGCTTGTTGCTTGTCATGTCTGTCACGGTAGGTTGTACATCATAGAGTATGTGCGATGAACAGTTCATAATCTCAAACGTCACCTTACACTCTTCGCCTGCCCGGATGATGCCGTCGTGATCAGCATCTACGATGCGGGCATTGCGAATCTCCACCTGTGGCGACACTGGTGAGTTGCTAGGACCGGCACCATCAAAGTCAATGCGGTCGTCGCCCTCATAGCCTGGCACATAGCCCGAATTATCTTGCTCATAGTCATAGCTAGCCTGTTCGGCTCGTCGCTGTTTGTATGCCTCCATCTTTTCTTCGTGCTTCTGGTCGGCAGCTGAGCCGATGGCAGCACCAACAACAGCACCACCAGCCATACCCACAATAGTACCGATATCGCTACCGCGCCATCCACCGGATATACCACCAATGGCCGATCCCAAGATAGATCCAAACTGGGCACCGACATAAGCGCCTTGGCCCGTATACGTGCCACAACTGCTCACCATCAGTCCGGCAACTACCACTGTCAATAACGTCTTCTTCATATCCTTTTTGTATTAATGACGCTGCAAATATAGACATTATTTATAAAACAACAAGAGGAGAATCCCCTAAAATTAATAGGGGAAGCCCTAAAAAATCTAAATTCTTAGCACGCTTCACCGTCTTTCTTCGCGATATTTAGTACCTTTGCCGGCAATTGTAAACCACTTAAACATATTAGAAAATGAAAAAATTGAATTTAAAAGTAGTAGCATTGCTGCTTGCTGGCAGCCTGCTCTCAAGTTCGTGTATCGGTTCTTTCAGTCTGTTCAACAAGTATGCTCATTGGCAGCGCAACATGTCGGGCAATAAGTATCTCAATGCCATTGTAGGCTTCGTGCTCATGCCCATTGTTGGTACCATCACCCTGCTGGTAGACTCACTGGTGCTGAATAGCGTAGAATTCTGGAGTGGCAACAACCCCGTAAGTGCCAATATCGGCAAGACAAAGATGGTGACGGGTGAAGACGGACGTCTCTATGCTGTCAAGACACTGAAGGACGGTTATGAGATAACTGCCCCCGACGGACAGATCACCCTCTTTACGTACAATGCCGAGACCAATGGATGGAGCGTCAGCAAGAACGGTGTATCAACAGAAATATTCCGCTTCAGCGACGATGGCAAGAGCATTGTTGTCGACGACAACGGCAAGAAGCATGAATTCAGCCTTAACGAACAGGGCGTAAAGGATGCCGAGCAGATGGCTACCGCCCGCTTCTACGCAGCAAGATAATAGAAAGGTCGGTTGATTATCAGTGCGGGCGCCCCTTATTGGAGCGCCCGCCTTAATTCATAAAGGTTACTTCTTGATGAGCGAAGCTACCCAAAGGATGGCAACGGCACCAATGGTTGCAGTACCTAACTGACCAAGTAGGCCGCCCCACTGAATACCTAACTGTTCAAAGAGCCAACCTCCCAATACACCACCAAAGAGTCCGAGTACAAGGTTCATAATAAAGCCAAAGCCTCCACCCTTAATCAACTTGCCAGCAACGAAGCCAGCGAGACATCCAATAACAATTGATAAGATAATTCCCATATTCTACTTTTTATTTAATTAAAGTAAGTGCAAAGGTAGTGCAAACCAAGCGAAATACAAAATTTTTCGAGAAAAAACACAACTGGTGACATCATTTTTTCATGAACTCCTAACCCAGACACCAACAATCCTTTTGTACAAAGGGATTCTGACGGGTTAGGAGTTACCCTTTTTTGCTATAAGGCCTAAGAGAAAAAGAGTTTACCGGCACTAAACTGGTAGTTTACCGTAACTAAACTCCTAGTTTATTTACTTCAAACTACCCGTTTGCTACGTCCAATCTATATGTGTATAAACATACATATGGCAAAGGACCACCTATTTATTAATAAGCGCCCCTTATTTTTCATTAAGGGACGCTTATTCAGCAATAACCTTGGGTTATTGGTAGAACTACTTAACTAATTTTATAAAAGAAGCCTCGCATTCCTGCGAGGCCTCTTCAGTTATAGTAAGAATGCTTGTATTAGCGTTCGTCGAGAACAGGTTCGTCAGCGAAGTCGAGCACATTCTTGCGGTTTGCCTGCATGCGCTCATACTCTTCCTTAGAACCGACAATGATCTTCTCGAACTCGCGGAGACCAGTACCGGCAGGAATGAGGTGACCGGCAATCACGTTCTCCTTCATACCCTCCAGGTTGTCGCTCTTACCACGAATAGCTGCTTCGTTGAGCACCTTGGTAGTCTCCTGGAACGATGCAGCCGACATGAACGACTTGGTCTGCAGAGCTGCACGGGTAATACCCTGCAGAATCTGGGTAGACGTAGCGGGCACGGCATCACGCACCTGTACAATCTTCATATCGCGGCGCTTCAACATAGAGTTCTCGTCGCGCAGTTTGCGAGCGGTAACAATCTGACCCTTCTGCATATTCTCGGAGTCACCGGCATCGATGACAACCTTCTTACCCCAGATGCGGTCGTTCTCCTCAGCGAAGTCAAGCTTGTCGACAATTTCCTGCTCGAGGAATGCGGTATCGCCGGGATCATTAATCTGTACCTTACGCATCATCTGGCGTACGATAATCTCGAAGTGCTTATCGTTAATTTTCACGCCCTGCAGACGATACACATCCTGTACTTCGTTAACGATATACTCCTGAACGGCCGTGGGACCCTTAATAGCCAGAATATCGGCTGGGGTAATAACACCGTCGGAGAGAGGCGTACCGGCACGTACGGCATCATGCTCCTGAACAAGGATCTGCTTAGAGAGTGATACCAGATACTTGCGCTGCTCGCCAGTCTTAGAAGTAACGACGATTTCGCGGTTACCACGCTTTACCTTACCCATGGTGACCTCACCATCGATTTCAGATACGATAGCGGGGTTGGATGGGTTACGAGCCTCGAAGAGCTCGGTGACACGAGGCAGACCACCGGTGATATCACCACCCTTTGCAGCAGCACGAGGAATCTTAACGAGGGTTTCACCAGTCTTTACGGTCTGGCCATCCTCAACAACCACGTGACCACCTACAGGGAAGTTATAGGTACCAATTACGCCACCATCGGCATCGATAATATCGCAGGTAGGAACCTTCATCTTATCGCGAGACTCAGTAACGATCTTTTCGGTCAAACCGGTCGTTTCGTCAGTCTCTGCACGGAAGGTGATACCCTCGATGACATCGTGGAACTTCAGCGTACCAGCATACTCGGTAACGATAACGGCATTGAACGGATCCCACTGAGCAATCTTGTCGCCCTTCTTCACGGTGTCGCCATTCTTGAAATAGAGTGATGAACCATAAGGAACGTTAACGGTAGAGAGAACGATCTTGGTGTTGACGTCGACAAAGCGAAGTTCACCCAGACGGCTAACTACCATCTCGCACTGGCGACCATCCTCGTCGAATGGAACGGTACGAACTTCCTCAAGCTCAATCTTAGAATCGTTCTTAGCCACAATGCTGGCATTGGCAGCTGCGTTGGCAGCCACACCACCGGCGTGGAACGTACGCAGTGTCAGCTGAGTACCTGGCTCACCGATAGCCTGAGCGGCAATCACACCGACAGCCTCACCCTTCTGCACCATCTTGCGGGTAGCAAGGTTACGGCCATAACACTTCATGCAGACACCATGCTTCGACTCACAGGTGAGTACCGAACGAATCTCAACACTCTCAATAGGAGAGTCTTCGATAATCTGTGCGATAGGCTCTGTAATCTCCTCACCGGCAGCAACAATCAGTTCGCCAGTAGAAGGATGAATAATATCATGAACGGAAACACGACCGAGGATACGCTCGTACAAGGTTGAGATAACCTCATCGCCATTCTTCAGAGCAGTGCAGACGAGTCCGCGCAGGGTACCACAGTCTTCCTCATTGATAATCACGTCATGCGAAACGTCAACCAAACGACGAGTCAGATAACCGGCATCGGCCGTCTTCATAGCGGTATCAGCCAGACCCTTACGGGCACCGTGAGTAGAGATAAAGTACTCAAGCACAGACATACCCTCCTTGAAGTTCGACAGAATGGGGTTCTCAATAATCTGAGCACCCTCAGCACCAGCCTTCTGGGGCTTAGCCATCAGACCACGCATACCCGAGAGCTGACGGATTTGGTCCTTACTACCACGGGCACCAGAGTCGAGCATCATGAATACGGCGTTGAAGCCCTGATCGGCCTCGGTCATCTCCTTCATCAGCACATTACCCAGATCGTTGTTGACGTGAGTCCAAGTATCGATAACCTGATTATAACGCTCGTTGTCGGTGATGAAACCCATATTATAGTTCTCAGTAATCTGCTGTACCTCGGCATTACCCTTCTCGATCAGGTCTTTCTTAGACTCTGGGATAATGATGTCGTCAAGGTTAAACGACAGACCTGCCTCGTAAGCCATGCGGTAACCGAGGTTCTTGATACCATCGAGGAACTCGCAAGCCTCAGCAAAACCAACGTTCTTGATGACGTCGGCAATGATATCGCGCAGTGACTTCTTTGACACTATCTTATTGACAAAGCCTACCTCCTTAGGTATAATGCCATTCACGATGACACGACCAACAGAGGTTTCTACCATGTGCTTCACAGGCTTACCATCAACAATATCGTCAACGAGCACCTTCACCTGAGCGTGCAGATCACACTTACCCTCGTTATGGGCAATGATAGCCTCCTCAGGACCGTAGAAAGTAAGGCCCTCACCCTTGGCACCTGGACGAATCTTAGAGATATAATACAGACCGAGCACCATATCCTGTGAAGGAACGGTGATAGGTGCGCCATTAGCAGGGTTCAGAATATTGTGGCTCTGGAGCATCAGAATCTGTGCCTCCAGAATAGCTTCGTTAGACAATGGGAGATGGACAGCCATCTGGTCACCGTCAAAGTCAGCGTTGAACGCAGTACATGCCAGTGGATGCAACTGGATAGCCTTACCCTCGATGAGTTTAGGCTGGAAGGCCTGGATACCCAGACGGTGCAGTGTTGGTGCACGGTTCAGCAGAACGGGATGACCCTTCATCACATTCTCGAGAATATCCCAAATAACAGGCTCGCGACGGTCGACAATCTTCTTGGCGCTCTTAACAGTCTTCACAATGCCGCGCTCGATGAGCTTACGGATAATGAATGGCTTATAGAGCTCAGCTGCCATCAGCTTTGGCAGACCGCACTCACCCATCTTCAACTCAGGACCTACAACGATAACCGAACGTGCAGAATAGTCAACACGCTTACCGAGCAAGTTCTGACGGAAACGACCCTGCTTACCCTTCAGTGAGTCAGAGAGTGACTTCAGAGGACGGTTAGAATCGCTCTTCACAGCTGATGACTTACGGCTGTTGTCGAAGAGTGAATCGACAGCTTCCTGAAGCATACGCTTCTCGTTGCGGAGAATCACTTCGGGAGCCTTAATCTCCATCAGTCTCTTCAGACGGTTGTTACGGATGATAACACGACGATAAAGATCGTTCAAATCCGAAGTAGCGAAACGACCACCATCCAGTGGTACCAGAGGACGGAGCTCAGGAGGAGTCACAGGGATAATCTTCATGATCATCCACTCGGGACGGTTGATACCTTTCTCAACACTTGAGCGGAAAGCCTCAACAACCTGAAGACGCTTCAAAGCCTCGTTCTTACGCTGCATCGACGAATCGCTGTTGGCGCGGTCGCGCAGCTCGTATGACAAGGAGTCCAAATCAAGACGGACAAGGAGGTCGTAGATAGCCTCGGCACCCATCTTTGCTATGAACTTATTGGGATCGCTGTCATCAAGATAGTCGTTCTCAGGAGAAATATGATTGTCTACTATATCGTTATATTCTTCCTCAGACAACAGATCGTACATGTTTGAACCAATGGCATCATTGCCTTCAGCATCTTTCTTACCAGCCATAGCACCTGGCTGAATAACCACGTAACGCTCGTAGTAAATGATGGCATCGAGCTTCTTGGTTGGCAGACCCAACAGATAACCGATCTTATTGGGGAGACTGCGGAAATACCAAATGTGAGCTACAGGGACAACAAGCTCGATGTGACCTGTACGTTCACGGCGAACCTTCTTTTCAGTAACTTCAACACCACAACGGTCGCAAACAATACCCTTGTAACGAATACGCTTGTACTTACCGCAGGCACACTCATAATCCTTAGTAGGACCAAAGATGCGCTCACAGAACAAACCATCACGCTCGGGCTTGTAGGTACGATAGTTAATGGTCTCAGGCTTGGTAACCTCACCACATGAACTCTCGAGGATTTCTTCAGGTGAAGCCAGTCCGATGGTAATCTTGGTAAAGTTACTCTTTACTTTTGTATCTTTCTTGAAAGCCATATATCAATCTTTAATCTTTAATCTTTAATCTTTAATTTCTCAGATTAGTCCATCTTAATGCTAAGTCCAAGTCCCTTCAACTCATGCAACAATACATTAAGCGACTCAGGAATACCTGGAGTAGGCATGGGTTCACCCTTAACGATAGCCTCGTAAGCCTTAGCACGACCTACAACATCGTCTGACTTGATGGTCAGGATTTCCTGAAGCACATGGCTGGCACCAAAGGCCTCCAGTGCCCAAACCTCCATCTCACCAAAACGCTGACCACCGAACTGGGCCTTACCACCAAGAGGCTGCTGAGTGATCAAGCTGTACGGACCAATAGAACGGGCGTGCATCTTGTCCTCAACCATGTGACCGAGTTTCAAGAAGTAGGTGATACCTACCGTAGCGGGCTGGTCAAACTTCTCACCGGTCTCACCATCATAGAGGTGGGTAGAGCACAGGCGGGGCAGACCTGCCTTGTCAGTCCACTCAGCGAGGTCATCGAGCTTAGCACCGTCGAAGATAGGCGTAGCAAACTTAACACCCAACTTCTTACCAGCAGCACCAAGGATAGCCTCGAAAATCTGACCAAGGTTCATACGTGAAGGCACACCCAGTGGGTTCAGTACCAAGTCGACAGGACGACCATCCTCGAGGAACGGCATATCCTCCTGGCGTACTACCTTAGAAACGATACCCTTGTTACCATGACGTCCGGCGAGCTTATCACCGACACCAATCTTACGCTTCTTGGCAACGTATACCTTAGCCATCTGCAGAATACCAGAAGGTAGCTCATCGCCAATGGTAATAGCAAACTTCTTACGCTTGTTCTCAGCATCCAACAACTTGAATTTCTTCATGTAGTTGATGATGAGTTTGGCAATCAGCTCATTCTTATGCTCATCGTTGGTCCAATTACTGATCTGAACATCACCATATTCCAAATTCTTCAGATTGGTAGCCGTAAACTTGCTACCCTTGGTGATAATCTCGGCACCAGTATAGTCCTTTACACCCATTGAAGTCTTGCCCTTTGTGAGGGACAGGAGCTTCTCAATCAGGATATCTTTCAGATCGTCAATCTTTGCCTGATGCTCCTCATCAATCTTTGCCAGCGTGATCTTATCCTGCTGCTTGGTTTGACGAGTCTTGATGGCACGAGCAAACAGCTTCTTGTCGATGATGACACCCGTCAGCGATGGATTGGCCTTCAGAGAAGAATCCTTCACATCACCAGCCTTATCACCAAAGATAGCACGAAGCAGTTTCTCCTCAGGTGATGGATCGCTCTCTCCCTTAGGAGAAATCTTACCAATCAGGATGTCACCGGGCTCTACACGAGCACCCACACGGATAACACCATTCTCATCAAGATCCTTAGTAGCCTCTTCACTAACATTAGGAATATCAGCAGTGAACTCCTCAGCACCACGCTTGGTCTCACGAACATCGAGAGAATACTCGTCGACATGTACAGAAGTCAGCACGTCCTCTCGAACAATACGCTCGTTGAGCACGATAGCATCCTCATAGTTGTAACCCTTCCAAGGCATATAGGCTACCAGCAGGTTGCGACCCAGAGCCAGCTCACCATTCTCGGTAGCATAACCTTCAGTCAGAATATCACCCTTCTTAACACGCTGACCCTTATCACAGATAGGACGCAGGTCGATAGTCATATTCTGGTTGGTACGACGGAACTTGGGGATACGATATTCTTTCAGAGCAGGCTCAAAGCTAACAAACTCTTCATCCTCTGTACGGTCGTAGAGAATACGGATGGTAGTTGCATCAACATAGTCAATGACACCCTCACCTTCGGCAGTAATCATCGTGCGAGAATCCTCACATACTTGCTTCTCAATACCAGTACCAACAATAGGAGCCTCGTTGTGAAGCAGAGGAACGGCCTGACGCATCATGTTAGATCCCATCAGTGCACGGTGAGCATCATCATGCTCGAGGAATGGAATGAGAGATGCAGCGATAGAGGCAATCTGCTGTGGAGAAACGTCCATCAAGTCTACCTGTGTTGGAGGCACAACGGGGAAGTCAGCATCCTGACGACACTTAACGACCTTGCGAATAAAGGTGCCATCATCGTTCAAAGGAGCATTACCCTGACCGATAACGTGGTCTTCCTCCTCCTCGGCTGTCAAATATACTACCTCATCATTATTCAGATTGGCCACGCCATTCTCGATCTTACGATACGGAGTCTCGATGAAGCCAAGTTCATTAATCTTAGCATATACACACAGAGACGAAATCAGACCGATGTTTGGTCCTTCAGGACTCTCAATAGGACACAGACGACCATAGTGTGTATAGTGTACGTCACGAACCTCGAAACCGGCACGCTCACGTGACAGGCCACCAGGACCAAGTGCAGACAGACGGCGCTTGTGAGTTACCTCAGCAAGTGGGTTCGTCTGGTCCATGAACTGCGACAGAGGATTAGTTCCGAAGAACGAGTTGATAACGCTTGAAATAGTCTTGGCGTTAATCAGATCGGTTGGAGTGAACACCTCGTTATCGCGAACATTCATGCGCTCACGGATAGTACGGCTCATACGGGCCAGACCGATAGAGAACTGGTTAGACAGTTGCTCACCAACGGTACGTACACGACGGTTAGACAGGTGGTCAATATCGTCGACTGTAGCTTTCGAGTTAATAAGCTGAATCAAATACTTGATAATCTCAATAATATCCTCCTTGGTCAGCACACGAACATCCATTTCTGTGTCAAGACCAAGCTTCTTATTAATACGATAGCGACCTACATCACCCAAGTCATAACGTTTATCTGAGAAGAACAGGTTCTGGATTACTTCGCGAGCACTGGCATCATCAGCAGGATCAGCATTACGCAACTGACGATAGATGTAGAGCACAGCCTCTTTCTCTGAGTTAGAGGGGTCTTTCTGCAGTGTATTGAAGATGATGCTGAAATCCTGAGCTACAGACTCGTCCTTGTGCACAAGAATAGTTTGTGCACCGCTCTCCAGAATGTCAAGCATGTTCTCTTCTGTAATCTCGGTCTCACGCTCCATGATAACCTCATTACGCTCGATAGAAACAACCTCACCGGTATCCTCGTCAACGAAGTCCTCATTCCAGCTCTTCAAAACGCGAGCTGCCAACTTGCTACCTATAACCTCCTTTAAAGACTTCTTGTTTACCTTCACCTCTTCAGCAAGGTCAAAGATCTGCAGAATATCTTTATCGGTCTCGAAGCCGATAGCACGCAGAAGTGTAGTAACAGGCAACTTCTTCTTACGATCGATGTATGCATACATCACATTATTAATATCTGTAGCAAATTCAATCCAAGAACCCTTGAATGGAATAATACGTGCAGAATACAACAATGTGCCGTTTGCATGAACATTCTGACCGAAGAACACACCTGGCGAACGGTGCAATTGTGATACAACAACGCGCTCAGCACCATTAATCACAAAAGTGCCATTGCTGGTCATGTAAGGAATGGGGCCAAGGAATACATCCTGTATCACAGTTCCAAAATCCTCATGATCAGGATCCGTGCAATAAAGTTTCAACTTAGCCTTCAAGGGTACACTATAGGTCAGACCACGCTCCAGACACTCATCAATCGTGTAACGAGGTGGGTCAATATAGTAATCCAAGAACTCAAGGACGAAATTATTACGAGTATCGGTGATAGGGAAGTTCTCGGCGAACACCTTATACAGACCGTCGTTCTTGCGTTCCTCAGGCGGAGTGTCCAACTGTAGGAAGTCTTTAAAAGACTTTAATTGCACATCAAGGAAATCCGGAAAGGGCATTGGATTCTTGACGCTGCCAAAGTTTACTCTGTTGTCTATTACTTTTGAAGCCATATATTGATATTTTGAGATTTTATAACCGGAAATTCCGGAGAATCCGGATAGTCCCGGACTATAAAAGACAAGAAAATGGTCGGGAACCCTCTACTGGAGAGCTCCCAACCACTTGTTATTGTTGTATTCTGAATTACTTCAGCTCAACTACGGCACCAGCCTCTTCGATAGCCTTCTTCAGGTTCTCAGCCTCGTCCTTAGACAGACCTTCCTTCAGAGTAGAAGGAGCACCGTCTACGAGATCCTTAGCTTCCTTCAGACCCAGACCGCAAGCTTCCTTAACGGCCTTTACAACCTGCAGCTTAGCAGCACCAGCCTCCTTCAGAACAACGTCGAAAGAAGTCTTCTCCTCAGCAGCAGCTTCAGCGCCACCTGCAGCGGGACCAGCAGCAACAGCAACAGCTGCAGCAGCGGGCTCAATTCCATACTCGTCCTTCAGGACTGTTGCCAACTCTTGTACTTCTTTTACTGTGAGGTTAACCAACTCCTCAGCAATAGCTTTAATATCTGCCATTTTATTTAAAATTTTAATTGTTTTTTAATGTTAATGATACTTATTGTTCGCTTATTTGTTACGCTCAGCGATAGCGTCAAGCAGTCCGTGAATCTTGCCACCAGCATTCAAACCAGACACAACGTTCTTGATAGGAGACTGGAGCAAAGCCACAACATCGGCGATGAGCTCGTTCTTGCTCTTGATAGAAACAAGTTCCTCGAGCTTATCAGCACCCACGAAGAAGCCCTCTTCTGCATAAGCAGCCTTCAGGGCAGGGATGCCTTCCTTCTTATATTCCTTGAGAAGCTTAGCGGGTACATTAGCTGTCTGTGTAAACATCACAGCTGTGCTACCCTTCAGACTATCATACAACGGTGCAAAGTCAATATCAGAAGCCTCGAAAGCCTTGTGAAGAAGAGTGTTCTTCACGACAACCATCTTGATTTCGTTCTTGAAACATTTGCGACGAAGATTGCTAGTCTGCTCTGCATTCAATCCAGCAATATCTACCAGATAGAAATGAGGATATTCCTTCAGCTTCTCGCCAAGTTCTACTACGATAGTATCTTTTAATTCCTTTTTCATTTTACTAAACTTTTACGAGTTATTCAACTGATTTAGGATCTACCTTGATACCAGCACTCATAGTGCTAGAGATAAAGATACTCTTCATATAGGTACCCTTGGCAGCAGCCGGCTTAAGCTTGATAATTGTCTGCAAGAACTCCTTGGCATTCTCATAGATCTGCTCTGGAGTAAAGGTAATCTTACCAATTGAGGTATGTACGATACCTGCCTTATCAACCTTGAAGTCAATCTTACCCTGCTTTACTTCCTTAACTGCCTTAGCAACGTCCATAGTTACAGTACCACTCTTGGGGTTAGGCATCAGGCCACGAGGACCGAGGATGCGTCCGAGAGGACCAAGCTTACCCATGCATGAGGGCATTGTAATAATTACATCAACATCTGTCCAACCCTGCTTAATCTTGTCGATATATTCATCAAGACCAACATAGTCGGCACCAGCTTCCTTAGCAGCAGCTTCCTGATCAGGAGTACAGAGTGCGAGCACACGTGTCACTTTACCAGTACCATTAGGCAGCGATACAACGCCACGTACCATCTGGTTAGCCTTACGTGGGTCAACACCCAAGCGTACATCGATATCTACAGAAGCCTCGAACTTAGTGGTGGTAATCTCCTTCACCAGCTCTGCAGCTTCCTTCAAAGAGTATGCTTTCCCTGCTTCAACCTTATCAGCTACCAACTTTTGATTTTTTGTCAGTTTACTCATTGTCTTAATTGAAGTTTTTGATTATTTACCAGGGAAATCCCCTTTAACAGTGATACCCATACTGCGTGCTGTACCAGCAATCAGCTTCATAGCAGACTCAACGGTAAAGCAATTGAGATCGCTCATCTTATCCTCAGCAATAGCACGTACCTGATCCCAAGTAACGCTAGCAACCTTCTTACGGTTAGGCTGAGCAGAGCCACCCTTAACTTTAGCAGCCTCCAACAATTGAACTGCTGCAGGAGGAGTCTTAATAATGAAACTGAATGACTTGTCAGCATAGTATGTGATAACAACAGGAAGAATCTTACCTGCCTTATCCTGGGTTCTGGCGTTGAACTCTTTGCAGAATCCCATAATGTTAATACCCTTCGAACCCAGAGCAGGTCCTACGGGAGGAGAGGGATTCGCAGCGCCACCTTTAATCTGTAATTTGATTAATCCAGCAACTTCTTTAGCCATTTCTGTTTATTATTATTTATTGATTTTTATATAAGCCGCAGGAGTGGAAGCCTCCTATGACCGTATATAGAACAGGTGTACCGTAACAATTACACCTTATTCTTTCTCAACTTGTGTAAAAGCCAACTCCAATGGAGTTTTTCGTCCAAAGATTTTAACCATCACCTTCAGTTTACGTTTCTCGGTATTCACCTCTTCGATGACTCCACTGAAACCACTGAAAGGTCCATCTGTTACCTTTACTGTCTCATCGACAGAATAAGGAATATTCAACTCAACATTGTCAATAGTAGTTTCTTCTGCAGTTCCTAAGATGCGATTCACTTCAGACTGTTTAACCTCTTGTGGATTGTCCATACCACCAAGAAATCCCAAAACATTGGGAATAAAACGAAGCATGTGAGAAACCTCACCTTGTAGAGAAGCCTGAACCAGCACATAGCCCGGCAGGAAGAGTTTTTCTTTGATAACGCGTTTACCGTTGCGGAGCATAGCATATTTTTCCGTAGGGAGCAAGACCTCACCTACATGAGAACCAAGCACATCATTCAGTTTCTTTGCTGAATCAATGTACTCTTTCACCTTAGCTTCTTTTCCACTAACAGCACGAAGCACGTACCATTTCATTCCTGTTGTATCGGCCATTTCTAAACTGTCTCGACTTAATTAGGATAAATAGAACTCATGACTGCCTTGAACACCACGTCCATCAGCCATACCACTACTGCAATAATAAGAGAAGCCGAAAGAACAACTACAGCGCTTTGAGTAAGCTCTTTGTATGTCGGCCAAGTCGTCTTATGTGCAAGCTCATCATAGCAAGCCTTGCAATAATTGATAAATGTCTTAAAAATATTCATACTATCTTTCTTGTTTGGCACGGGAAGGAGGACTCGAACCCACGACCCTCGGTTTTGGAGACCGATGCTCTACCAACTGAGCTATTCCCGTATGAAAGCCCCCACCCTTAAGCGGGGGCCTTTTGTTTTATCTGAGTATTCCGAATATTCCGAGTAATCAAATTACTCCGAATCATCCGATTAGTCCTCGAATACCTCAGTGATCTGACCAGAACCAACGGTGCGGCCACCTTCACGGATAGCGAAACGCAGACCCTGGTTCAGAGCAACAGCGTAGATCAGCTCAACAGTGATCTCTACGTTATCACCAGGCATTACCATCTCAACACCTGCAGGCAGAGTGATCTCACCTGTGCAGTCCATTGTGCGGAGATAGAACTGAGGACGATACTTGTTTCCGAATGGAGTGTGACGACCACCCTCTTCCTTCTTCAGAACATAGATAGAAGCCTTGAACTTCTTGAAAGGCTTGATCTGTCCTGGGTGGCAGAGAACCATACCACGCTTGATCTCGTTCTTGTCGATACCACGGAGCAGCAGACCTACGTTATCACCAGCCTGACCCTCATCCAGGATCTTACGGAACATCTCAACACCAGTAACAACTGACTTCTTGTCCTCACCGAGACCGAGCAGCTCAACCTCATCACCTACGTGAATAACACCAGTCTCGATACGACCAGTAGCAACAGTACCACGACCTGTGATTGAGAATACGTCCTCAACAGGCATCAGGAATGGCTTGTCAGTAGCACGAGGAGGCTCCTGGATCCAAGTGTCGCAGGTGTCCATCAGCTCCATAACCTTCTGCTCCCACTTCTCAACACCGTTCAGGGCACCGAGTGCAGAACCACGAATGATAGGAGTATCATCCTCGAACTCATACTGAGCGAGAATCTCCTGAACCTCCATCTCAACGAGCTCCAGCATCTCCTCATCCTCAACCATATCACACTTGTTCAGGAATACAACCAGACGGGGAACGTTTACCTGACGAGCGAGCAGAACGTGCTCACGAGTCTGAGGCATAGGACCGTCAGTTGCAGCAACAACGAGGATAGCACCGTCCATCTGAGCAGCACCAGTTACCATGTTCTTCACATAGTCGGCGTGTCCCGGGCAGTCAACGTGAGCGTAGTGACGCAGCTTGGTCTCATACTCAACGTGAGCGGTGTTAATAGTGATACCACGCTCCTTCTCCTCAGGAGCATTGTCAATCTGGTCGAAAGACTTGATCTCAGAAAGACCCTGCTTAGCCAATACGGTGGTGATAGCAGCAGTCAGAGTAGTCTTACCATGGTCAACGTGACCAATTGTACCAATGTTTACGTGCGGTTTGGTGCGCACAAAATTCTCTTTAGCCATAGCTTTTCTTTGTTTATTGTTTTATTTAATAAATGATTCGATTTAAATCGTCGTTTTCTCCAAGAGCTGTTACCGAGACTTGAACTCGGGACCTCTTCCTTACCAAGGAAGTGCTCTA
>CAMUYR010000023.1 GCA_947164965.1 uncultured Prevotella sp.
TTTCTTGTGTCGGGTACCTGCTTAGCAAGTACTACAATTTTTAATGCCATATTATTATAATAATGTGTAAAAATGATATCCTTTTTTGAAAATCGACCGCAAAGGTACGACTTTTTGCGCACACAGCCAAATAAAATGCACAAAAACGTTGCGTTTGTGCACAAAAGACGAAAATTGTGCATTATTTTCTTCTTGATTCATGCGGTTTTCAGAAAAATAATGCGTAACTTTGCAAAATCATAGAATAGACAAACTAATAATATAAGTATATATGAGAAAAAGACTTTTGTGGACACTACTGATGCTGCCTGTTGTGGCTTTCGGCAGAGTAGTGAACGTAGATTATTATGGAAAAGAAGTGAAAGTTCACTTTGCCGACACGAAGATGGTGAAGGTGAAGAAGGACAAGGACAGTAAGATCAAGAAATGCATCACATGGTTGGAGGTTGCCACCTACGAGACATTGAAAGACTGTCAGGAGGCTAAGCGCGATATGGCCCTGTGCGACTGGGCTTACGTGAAGCTGTTGGACAAGGTGAGCGAGAAAGTGCTAGGTAATGGCAACGAGGCAGTCATCATGATGGCTGTGCTGATGGATCGTTCGGGATTCGACGTCCGACTGGCTGGCGACGGTGCCAAGAAGGTGGCTCTGCTGTTCCGTTCGGATGCGCTGAGCATCGGAACGTACAAAAGTGTCGACGTAGATGGCAAGCGCTACTTCGTGTATGGCGATCTGGCTAAAGAGCCACAGGTGAAGGATATGCCCCGACACCAGGGACAGGCCGTATCGCTGAAGATGGAACGTGAGCTGGACATCAAGGGATTCTATGCTGATATTCCTCAGTTCAACTATAGCGATGGTACCAATCGCGAGCGTATGTTGTTGGCGCTGCCCGTTGCCGAGGCGATGGTGAAGGACATGAAGAGCCAGGTGGACGGCATGAAACAGATGAATGCCATTAAGCAGTTGCAGAACACCGTGAACTTCTATTACGAGGAAGACCAGCGCCCCACGATGCTCTACCGACTGGTGCGTGATGTGTTGGGACTGCAGGTGGAATCGGTGCTGCATCAGGGCCAGCAGGTGGTTGGCGTCTGTGTGACCGATGATGATAATGTGGAAGGTGACTACGTGGTGAAAGACGGCATGCACTATGTTATTATTAAATAAGGAGTAAGACGATGAAAAAGATATTATTAGGACTCATGCTGACATATTCGTGCACGATGTTTGCAGCAGATAAGGTAGTCAGCTTCACTTTCTACGGAAAGGATGTGCAGGTGCGTTTCGACAACTCAAGAAGAGTGAGGGTGAAATCGGGAACGAACGGCGAACTGGTGAGATGTCTGGAGTGGTTGGACGGTGTTACCTACGAAACGGTGGAAGACTGCCAGCGTATCAAGAAAGAGTTGAACCTGAGCGACTGGGCATACACCAATTTCCTGCATAAGTTGGCTGAGACCAGTCTTGGAAAAACCAATGAGGCTGTTCTGATGATGGCGTGGATGATGGACCTCTCAGACTATAACGTAGGAATCTGCAAGGGTAAGAACGGTGGTTTGCGTCTGTTGTTCCTGTCGGATGCCGACCTGCCCAATTATCATCCGATGGAGGTGCGCGGAAAGGTGTTTTATGCTTTCCAGGATTCAACGCTGACAACGTTCAGAAATTATGAACGCCTGTCGACAGTAGGTAATCCCGTGTCGTTCCGCAAATATGGCGACCAGAAATTTGGCGTAAACCCGACGCAGCCCATCACGGTGACGTCGAAGAAGAACCCCGACTTCTCGTTTACCTTCCGTTTCAACCAGTATATGATTGATTTCTTCCGCAGTCTGCCGACTTACATTTATGATAAAGACCCGCAGCAACGTTGGTTGATTATGGCTCAGACACCGCTGGAGGAATATCTGCAGAACTCGCTGGTGAAGGACATGAAGCAGAAGGTAGCTGGCATGAAGCAGCAGGATGCTATCCAGCAGATGATCTGGTGGGTACAGACGGGTTTTGAGAATATCAATGAAAACGAGAAGAACGTCATTCTCTCGCGCCTCGTCCGTGACGTGCTGGGACTGAAGGTAGCGTTTATCAACTATCCCTCGCATACGGCTATCGCTGTCAGCATTACCGATGCCGATGTTCACGGCGCTTATGTCGTGAGAAGCGGACGCCACTATGTGTTGTGCGATGCTGCTTACGACGACGCCAAGGTGGGCAGAGAGATGCCTTCGATGTCGGGGCAGAAAAAAATAGTGACCCTGTTGGATCACTAAATAGAATAAGGTGTAATCTGGTCAATATGTTTATTTGACCAGATTACCCAAGATGTCACGAGTGAGTTCCTTCGTAATAGTACGAGTAGCGGCACTCGTGGCATTTTTTGCGACCCTACCTGTCGTAGAGGTCTTGGACTTTGTCTTCTTACCAGTCACCTTATCGCTGACATAAGTGCCGAGGATGGCAGCAAATGTCGACGTGATAGCGGTGATAACAGCCTTCAGCACTTTACCCATGATGCCCGGCTTCTTCTTTTCTTCCTTGGAGGCAGTCTTGGCTTCCTCTGCAGCGGCTGCTTCCTCCTGCTGAACAGCCAGCTGCTGCTCGGCTTCAGCCATCAGCACTTCGAACGCACTCTCACGATCGATAGGTGTGTCGTACTTGCCGTAGATGCGGCTCTGCTTGATGATGTCGAGGCGCTGACCTTCCGTTACTGCACCAATCTGCGAAAGCGGGAAGAGAATCTTGGCCCGCTCGACAATGCCGGGAGCACCCTTCTCGTCGAGGAAGCTCACGAGGGCTTCACCCGTCTCCAGATTCATGATAGCCTCATCGGTCTTAAAGGCAGGATTAGCGCGGAAGGTATCGGCAGCAGTCTTCACAGCCTTCTGGTCCTTCGGCGTGTAAGCACGCAGGGCATGTTGTACGCGGTTACCCAACTGACCGAGAATATTTTCAGGAATATCTGTAGGGCTCTGTGTGATGAAATAGATGCCTACGCCCTTAGAACGAATCAGGCGGATGACCTGCTCAATCTTATCCAAGAGAGCCTTGCTGGTATCTGTGAACAGCATGTGAGCCTCGTCGAAGAAGAATACGAGTTTAGGTAATGGCAGGTCGCCAACCTCTGGCAGGGTAGAGTAGAGCTCGCTTAAGAGCCACAACAGGAACGTACTGTAGAGTTTGGGTTGCATCATCAGCTTGTCGGCAGCCAGCACGTTCATCACACCCTTGCCGCCTTCTGTCTGCATCAGGTCGTAGATATCGAACGAGGGTTCGCCAAAGAACTTATCGGCACCCTGACTCTCCAACTGCAACAAGGCACGCTGAATGGCACCAATGGTTGGTACGGAGATGTTGCCATACTTAGTGGTATAGTCTTTGGCATTCTTTGATACCCAATCGAGCATTGAACGCAAGTCTTTCAGATCGATGAGCAACAGTCCGCGCTCGTCGGCAATACGGAAAACGATATTAAGTACACCGTCCTGCGTCTCGTTCAGTTGCATCAGACGACTGAGCAGCTGTGGACCCATTTGTGAAATGGTCGCACGCATGGGGTGACCTTGTTCGCCAAAGACATCGAAGAAACGTACGGGACAAGCCTGGAATTCAGGGTTCTCGATGCCAAACTCAGGCAGGCGCTTCTCAATGAAGCCACTCATCTTACCTACTTGCGAGATACCACTCAGGTCGCCCTTCATATCGGCCATGAAACATGGTACACCAGCCTGGCAGAACGTCTCTGCCATCACTTGCAGTGTCACCGTCTTACCCGTACCCGTAGCACCGGCAATGAGTCCGTGACGATTGGCCATCTTACCTGTAATCGATAGCGCTCCGTTGGCGCAATGGGCAATGTAGAGCCCTCTTTCTTTGTCGAACATAATCGTTTTGGTTTAGTTATTTTAATGAGTCTTTATACCACTCAAACAGTTTCTGCACGCCATCCTCGATTTCCACCTTGTGGGTCCATCCCAACGAATGAAGCTTCGATACATCGATGAGTTTACGCATGGTACCATCGGGCTTCGAGGTGTCGAATTCCACTTCGCCTTCGAA
Organism: uncultured Prevotella sp.; assembly: GCA_947164965.1. Taxonomy (GTDB): domain Bacteria; phylum Bacteroidota; class Bacteroidia; order Bacteroidales; family Bacteroidaceae; genus Prevotella. Next base: position 4,061 of record CAMUYR010000023.1, read on the forward strand.
ACCGACGGCTTTCACCACAAGTTCGGAGAGTTCGCGGATGGTGAGCTCCTTGCCCGTGCCAACGTTGATGTGGCAGTTGCGGATTTCGCCTAACTTAGGGATAGCACCGCCACGTCCTGCGCTGTGGTTACGGTCTACGGCTCCATCGGTACTTGCACCATAATGTACAGAAGAATATTTCTCGATGCCGATGATGTCGCTGAAGTTGACGTTCAATAGGACATGTACTGAGGCGTCGGCCATATCCTCGCTCCAGAGGAACTCACGCAGCGGTGTACCGGTGCCCCAGAGAACGACCTTATTGTCCTCTATGCCGTATTTCCGTAATACCGTGATAATGTCATTACGGGATGCCGAACCGTCGACACCTTCTACGGGACGCTTATTCAGGTCAATGGCAATCTTATCCCATTCTCCGTCATGTATTAACTTCGCCAGATACACCTTACGCATCATAGCTGGCATCACATGCGAATTTTCCAAATGGAAGTTGTCGTTAGGACCATAGAGGTTCGTTGGCATCACGGCGATATAGTTAGTGCCGTATTGCAGATTGTAACTTTCGCACATCTTCAGACCGGCAATCTTCGCAATGGCGTATTCCTCGTTGGTATACTCCAATGGGGATGTCAGCAGACAGTCTTCTTTCATCGGTTGCGGCGCATTCTTGGGATAGATACACGTTGAGCCCAAGAACAGCAGCTTCTGAACACCATGCGCATAAGCCTCGCTGATGACGTTGCACTGAATCTTCAAATTCATCATGATGAAGTCGGCACGATAGAGGCTGTTTGCCATAATACCACCAACGAAAGCGGCAGCCAGCACAACGGCATCAGGACGCTCTTCGTCGAAGAACTTTCTGACAGCCACCTGATCCGTGAGGTCAAGCTCCTTGTGTGTCCTGCCTACCAGATTCTTATAGCCTCGCTGCAGGAGGTTATTCCAAATAGCAGAGCCCACGAGTCCGTGATGCCCTGCCACATATATCTTACTATCCTTACTCAGCATCTTGCTTATCCATTTGTGCCTTCAGGAACAGTTTCTTCACGAACTTCATATCGTGCTTCACCATAATCTTGACGAGATCTTGGAAACTGGTCTTCTGCGGATTCCAACCCAACTTAGCTTTTGCTTTGGCGGGATTACCCAACAGCTGATCAACCTCAGCAGGACGGAAGTACTTGGGATCGACCTCAACAAGCGATTTGCCTGTAGCCTTATCGTAACCCTTCTCGTCGACACCGTCACCGCGCCATTCCAGTTCGATACCCACCTCCTTGAAAGCGAGCGTAGCAAATTCGCGAACGGTATGATACTCGCCTGTAGCAATCACAAAGTCGTCGGGTTCCGGCTGTTGCAGAATGAGCCACATGCACTCGATATAGTCTTTAGCGTAACCCCAGTCGCGCAAAGAATTCAGATTACCCAGATAGAGCTTGTCCTGATAGCCTTGAGCGATGCGGGCGGCTGCCAACGTAATCTTACGCGTCACAAAGGTCTCGCCACGACGCTCACTCTCGTGATTGAAGAGGATACCGTTGCAGCAGAACATATTGTACGACTCGCGGTAGTTCTTCATGATCCAGAAGCCGTAGAGCTTGGCAACGGCATAAGGACTGCGGGGGTAGAACGGAGTGGTCTCACTTTGCGGCACCTCCTGTACCTTACCATACAGCTCAGACGTAGAAGCCTGATAGATGCGGCAGGTATCAGCCAGACCTGCAATACGAACGGCTTCGAGCAGACGGAGCACACCATTGGCGTCGGTGTCAGCCGTGTATTCCGGCACATCGAACGATACCTTCACGTGACTCTGAGCAGCCAGATTATAAATCTCTGTGGGACGAATCTTCGAGATGACACGAATCAGCGACGAAGAGTCGGTCATATCTGCCCAGTGAAGATTCACCAGACGAGCCTTCTTCATGTCTCGAACCCACTCGTCGAGATACAGGTGTTCGATACGAGCGGTATTAAAACTCGACGAACGGCGCATGAGGCCATGCACCTCGTATCCCTTTTCGATTAAGAATTCGGCCAGATACGAACCGTCCTGACCAGTAATACCAGTAATTAGAGCAACTTTTTTATTTTCCATATTTCTTAGAATTGAATATAGTCATACTTGGTTATTTGTCTTGTCCGCTAAACTGCTTGATACGCTGCTCCTCAGAGAGTTTGCAGATGAGTAGGGTGTCGTCGTTTTCAGCGATGATATAGCCGTCGAGACCCTGAATCACCACCTTCTTCTCCTGTGTGGTGTGAACGATGCAGTTATGACTCTCGAAGAGCGAGATGTCTGGTCCGATGCAGGCGTTGCCGTAGAGGTCTTTCTTCGACTGCTGGCGCAGTGAACCCCATGTACCCAAATCGCTCCATCCGAAGTCGGCAGGACAAACGAATATCTCTTCGGCTTTCTCCATGATGGCATAGTCGACACTGATGTTCTCGCACTCAGGGAATACCTCATCGATAGTCTCCTGTTCCTTATCAGTACCATAGACAGGCAGCAGCTTCTCGAAGATCTTTGCCATTGCAGGCTGATACATACGGAAGGCATTGACGATGGTGTTGACATTCCAAATGAAGATGCCTGCATTCCAGAAGTAGTTGTTCTTCTGGATATAGCGCAAGGCGGTCTCGACGTCTGGCTTCTCGCGGAAAGAGTCGACGCGGAAGATTTCCTTATTACGCAACGACTGCGCTGAGAGGTTAGCCTCGATATAACCATAACCCGTCTCAGGACGGTTGGGCTTCATACCCAGTGTCACGATGGCATCGTTGTCGCTCGTAAACTGGAGGCACTCTGTGATGACGCGACGGAACTCCTGAACATCCAGAACGACGTGGTCGCTGGGAGATACCACGATATTGGCCTTGGGATCTTTCGACTTGATACGCCAACTGACGTAAGCAATGCACGGTGCGGTGTTTCGGCGACAAGGCTCGCAGAGAATATGGTCACGAGGCATCTCTGGCAACTGCTCGGCCACCGTTTCTGCATAGGTCTTGTTAGTCACTACCCATACGTTCTCGTTGTCAACGAGTCCAGAGAAACGGTCTACGGTCATTTGCAGCAACGAACGTCCGATGCCCATCACATCGATAAACTGCTTGGGCTTCTCAGCCGTGCTCATTGGCCAGAAACGACTGCCTACGCCGCCTGCCATGATTACCAAATGATTATTGATTCTAGCCATAACGATAGTTGATTTTTTGAATTAATTCTGCAAAAATACACAATATTTTTGATAATCACGAATTTTTAGCCTGTTTTTTCTTCATCCAAGCCTTAAAAACAAAGTAAGCAACGCCCAGAACCACCAAAGCGATGATGATGAGCTTGATGTATTCAGCATACTCCGTAATCTTGTCGTTGAGCTGTTCCTCGGGAACGATAGCGTGCAGATACCAGCCCAATGCCGCCAGAATAGCATGCCAGCAGCCTGCGCCAATCGTGGTGTAGAGCAGGAACTTACCGTAGTGCATACGAGCCAGTCCGGCGGGAATGGAAATCAGGTGACGGATGCCAGGAATCAGTCGTCCTGTCAGTGTAGCAGCAACTCCGTGCTCGTCGAAATAACGCTCCGACTTTTCTACCTTCTCCTGATTCAGCAGACACATCTTACCCCACTTGCTATTCGCAAACTTATAGATGACGGGACGGCCTACGTATAGAGCCACGAAATAGTTGATGGAGGCTCCGAGGTCGGCACCGATGGTGGCAAAGAGAATGACCAGCCACACGTCGAGTTGTCCGCTTGCCGCATGATAAGCTGCAGGGGTGACTACGAATTCAGAGGGAACGGGAACCACCGTGCTCTCAAGGAGCATCAGAAAGAGGATGGTGCCGTAGTTCAGATTGCCTAACAGGGTTGTTATAAAGTTCATATTTGTCTCGTGATAATGTTATGATGGGTTTTGTGGAATATGTTGTTCCATATATGAAACATATTCGCTGACGGGTGTGTTCTCAGGAAACATCCAGTACAGCACTTCTTGTGCCTCTATGGGGTTCTTGTCGACAGCCAGTCGCAGATATTTCATAAATTCGTCCCAATACTTCAAGTCGAAACAGCATAGTGCCATATAGGCATAGCCGTTTTTAAAATCGGGGTAACATTCTTCAATCATATCGAGAAACTTGAGCAGCATATTATAACAAGCCTCGATGAGATGATTGTCATGAAGCGATACGATGACTCGTAACATGATTTGAGGATTGTGCTCACTCTTCATGATGGCCGTCTGATATGCTTTCTGAGCCTCGTCCACCTTACCATTCTGCAAGAGTAGATGGGCTCTGACTACCAGCATGTCTAAATGGTCACAGTCCAACGTCTCCGTCTGGTCCAACATCTCCATCGCCTGTTTGATCTGATGCAAACCACTATAGCAGAAAGCCAGTTCCTGATAGATCTGTGGACGCAAGGGTGAGTCCTTCTCCGTAAGTGCCAACGACATACGCAATACCGTGACTGCCTCTTCGTAACGATTCAGATTGGACAGACAAACGCCTTCATGTAGAAGTCCTACTTCATCTTCTGGAACCAGTTCTATGTACTTTTTGAAATACTTCAGAGCTTCCTCGAAATTGCCCATTTTGAACAGTCCGACAGCCTTGTTGTTGATAGGCTCCGGATCATTGGGGGCAATGGCGATAGCGTATTCCGAACTGGTGATAGAGCTCGAGAAGTCATTGTTCATATACTGTGCCGAAGCCAGTGCCGTCCAATAATTTTCAGAAAAAGGATTCTTGTCGACGAGTTCGTTGAAGAGTCGTTCGGAGTCCTTATACTTACCAATTCCAAAGAGCGCGCGAGCCATCAGTTCCTTGAAGTCGTCGCTGCCGTCACCTTTCGAGCGCAACATCCATTCAAATGCCTTCATGCTTTCTTCGTAGTCAATGTATAGGTTGGCACAATCGCGTACGAAGTCCTCATACTCGTCAGGATCAACCGTCTTGCCGTATTCGCGTAGATACTCGTCGGCTTCTTCTACATTTCCTTCCGCAATCATGATTTCTGCCACCAGATAGTGGTAGTCGGGATCGTCGTGATTCTCTATCTCGTCGCGATAGAATGCTGCCTCCTCATAATCGTCTCTGTTCAAAGCCTTACGTGCCTTAAACACATTGGGAAGTGTTGCATTGGGATATAGCTCCAAAGCGTAGTCGATGGCCTCTTCTGCCTTCTCCTCAAGGTCTTTCCACGAGTAGTAGTCGGCAATATCCACTAAGTCATCGGCATCTATAAATGGGCTGTTGCCGTCATTTACAGATGCCTCATAACTTTCCAGTATCTCCTGGAATTCTTCGCTTTTAAAATACTCTTCGTCTATTTGCATTCAGTTTATTTTCTCCATGTATCTTTCAGACCGACGGTCTTGTTGAAAACCAGATGTTCTAGTGTTGAATCGAGGTCAAGCGTAAAGTATCCGATACGCTGGAACTGCAGGAAGTCGCCAGCTTTCTTTTCCTTCAGGTAAGGCTCTACGTAGCAGTTGCTGAGCACCTTTAGCGAGTCGGGATTCAGCAGGTCGCGGAAGTCGCGCTCGTCGGCACCGGGATTCTCGATAGAGAACAGACGGTCGTAGAGACGGACCTCAGCCTGAATGGCGTCCTCGCTGTTGACCCAATGCAGCGTCTTACCTTTAATCTTGCGGTCGGCACCGGGCTGTCCGCTACGTGTCTCGGGATCGTAGGTGGCGTAGATCGTTGTTACGTTGCCCTCGGCATCCTTATCGCAGGGGTGCTCCTCGTCGCACTTAATGATGTAGGCGTTCTTCAGACGAACCTCCTTGCCTGGAGCCAGACGCTGGAACTTCTTCTCGGCTACCTCCATGAAGTCGTCGCGCTCAATCCACAGTTCGCGGCTGAAGGTTATCTTGTGCGTGCCCTCTGCCTCGTTCTCGGGATTGTTGACAGCTTCCATCTCCTCGGTCTTACCCTCAGGATAGTTGGTGATGATAAGCTTCACGGGGTCCAGTACAGCACTCACGCGTGTTGCCTTCTTGTTCAGGTCGTCGCGTACGTTTGACTCCAGCAGCGCATAGTCGTTCAGTGCATCGAACTTGGTGTAACCGATGGCGTTGATGAAGTTGCGCACACTCTGCGACGAATAGCCGCGACGGCGCATACCGCAGACGGTTGGCATACGGGGGTCATCCCAACCGTTGACGAGATTTTCGTCGACCAGCGCCTTCAACTTACGCTTCGACATCACCGTATAGGTCAGGTTCAGACGGTTGAACTCAATCTGTCGGGTACCGTCATATTTCTCGTCCACGATATCAGGATTGTATTCTCCGGCCTTGCCCTCAGCAATCTGTTCCTTGATATATTCGCGCAACAGTTCAACGAACTTGTCGTAGAGTGGACGGTGAGGTACGAACTCCAGCGTACAGATAGAGTGGGTGACACCCTCGAAGTAGTCAGACTGTCCGTGGGCAAAGTCGTACATGGGATAGCAGTGCCACTTGGTGCCTGTACGGTGGTGAGGAATTTGGATGATGCGATAGATGATAGGATCGCGGAAGTGCATGTTCGGATTCGCCATATCCAATTTGGCGCGCAGCACCATGCTTCCCTCAATGGCCTCAGGGGTGTTCATCTGCTCAAACAGACGCAGGTTCTCCTCGATGGGGCGGTCGCGGAACGGACTGGGACGTCCGGGTTGTGTGGGCGTTCCCTTCTGCTCGGCTATCTGCTCTGAGGTCTGCTCGTCGACGTATGCCAGGCCCTTCTTGATGAGCCATACGGCAAAGTCCCACAGCTTCTCGAAATAGTCGGAGGCGTAGTACACATTCTCCCAGTGGAAGCCGAGCCACTTAATGTCGCTCATAATGTTCTCCACATATTCCGTATTCTCCTTCGTGGGGTTGGTATCGTCGAAACGCAGGTTGCAGATGCCACCGAACTCCTCAGCAGCGCCGAAGTCCATGCAGATGGCTTTGGCGTGTCCGATGTGTATATAGCCGTTGGGCTCTGGTGGAAAACGCGTCTGAATGCGTCCACCGTTCTTTCCTGCTTCCAGGTCTTCTTTTACAAACTGTTCTACGAAGCTGAGGCTCTTTTTTTCCTCGCCTTCAGTGATTGTTTTCTCTTCCATATTTATAAAGATGTATTATTTTGGCTGCAAAGGTAATAAAACCTCCGCAAAAAGCCAAAGAAATCGAAATTTATTTGATGCCTCTTTCGTTGAGAGCCTTTGTATAACGCGCTGCATTTTGCAGATGCTCCTGATAAGTGCGGGCAAAATTGTGCGTTCCCGAGAAGTCTTCCTTAGCACACATATAGAGATAATCGTGCTCAGCAGCGTTCAGTACAGCATCAATGCCCTTGATAGACGCAATTTTAATAGGTCCTGGGGGCAACCCTTCGTTCCGATAGGTGTTATAGGGCGAGTCGATGCGCAACAGTTTTTGCCAGATGCGCTTCAGCTCAAACTGTTTCAGTGCAAACTTGATGGTGGGATCGGCCTGTAGAGGCATGTTAGTCTTCAGGCGGTTCAGATACATGCCTGCTATCATCGGTTTCTCGGCGTTGTTGGCTGTCTCCTCGTCGATAATGCTGGCCAGCGTGCACACCTCTACGGGTGTCAGCTGCTTCTCAGCCGCCTTGCTCTGCCGTTCTCCCTGCCAGAAGCGGTCGTGCTCTTTCTGCATACGTTCCAGGAGTCCGTCGATGCTCATGTTCCAATACACGTCGTATGTGTTGGGCACAAACAGTGCGGCTATCGTTGTCGTGTCGTAACCAAAGCGCTGACAGGTCTCTTCGCTATATAGCGCATCGGCAATAGTGGTCGAGTCGAGCATCAGCTTCTTGCCCAGGGCACTGGCCAATCGGTCCATTGTGCGCACTTCGGGAATCGTCAGATGCATGCTGCTCTGCTGACCGTTCTTCAGCCTGCGGAATAGGGGAATGGCGCTCTCTCCGGGATTCAGCGCATAACGGCCAGACCGCACGTTATCGCTATAATGACTGTGGCGTATCAGTGCCGAGAGTGTCGACATACCGGCATTGCTGCATAGCGGACGCAGTTTAACCAGTACAGAGTCCTGTGTGTCGTCGTCGTCGATATAGACGTACTGCACCTCCTCCGACTTCGAAACAGAGGTCAGGACATAGAAGACAGCCAGCCCAATGATGAGTACCATGCAGGCTGCTGCAACGTATAAATAGACACGAGAATTAATTTTTTTCATCATTTTATGTTTATTTTGTGTGCAAAGATACTCCTTTTTTATAAAAAAACATTATCTTTGCAGAAAACTTTTAGCAATGAAACTGAAATTCTCTATACACTATCATACGGCGTGGGGCGAAAGTCTGCATGTCAGCATCGATTTTCATCGTACCGACGGCACCGTGCGCCATCAGGATCTACTGATGCAGACTGACGATGGTGAGCTGTGGACACTGGAGACGGCTGCGCTCATGAGTCGTCAGCATCCGCTGTCTCACATCCAGTATTGCTATCAGGTGGAAAATGCCGATGACGAGGTGTTGCGCAAGGAGTGGGATATGGTGCCCCGCATCTATTATTTCGATGCTACCAAGGATTACGTCTTCCCCGACGAGTGGCGCGACCGTCCGTTGCCCATGCATCTCTATTCCTCGGCTTATCTCACCACCCAGCATCTTGCGGCTCATACACCGTTGCAGGCGCTGCGTCTGCCCTTGTTCCGCCGCACGATATTGTTCCGCGTGTCGGCTCCGCAACTGAAGGAAGGACAGCAGGTGGCTATCTGTGGCTCGCATCCGTCTATCGGTTCGTGGAACACCAGCCGTTATCTGCCTATGGAACCTGCGGGCGACGGCGAATGGATGCTGACCGTCAATGCACAAGGCTGGCTCATGCCGATAGAATATAAATATGTGGTAGTGGATAGCCAGAAGCATGAACTGATGGCTTGGGAGGAAGGCGACAACCGCCAGGTGACGATGTCGTTGCCAGAAGGCGTATCGCCCGAGATACCCGATGGTCAGGTGCTGGTGCTCTACGGTGGTCATCTGCGCATAGCCGAAGAGACGTGGCGTGCTGCCGGTGTGGCTATTCCCGTGTTCTCGCTGCGTAGCGAACACTCATACGGTGTGGGCGACTTTGGCGATTTACGCCGCTTGGTCGACTGGGCTGTGGCTACGGGCATGAAGTTTATTCAGGTGCTGCCCGTCAACGATACGACGACCGATGGCCGTTGGCACGACTCCTATCCCTATAACATCATCAGCATGTTTGCGCTGCATCCACACTATGTCGACCTCGAAGCAGCCGGTTCGTTACGTTCTAAGACACAGATGACCAAGTTCCTGCGTCGGCGTCAGGAGTTGAATGCCCTGCCGTATAGCGATTACGAGGCTGTCGAGCGTGTGAAGTCGGAATACCTGCAGCTGTTGTTCGACGAACAGGGAAAGGCTGTGCTCGACTCGAAGGAATACAAGGCCTTTGTGGCCGACAATGAAGACTGGCTTTTGGCTTATAGCAATTGGCGGTTAGCTATTAGCAATAAGCCAACAGCTAACAGCCAACAGCCAACAGCCGACTACATCTACTACGTGCAATATCTATTGCACACCCAGTTGAAGGCCGCTGCCGACTATGCCCGCCAGAAGGGTGTGGTACTGAAGGGCGACCTGCCTATTGGTGTCAATCGCGATAGTGTGGAGACACATAACTATCCCGAACTCTTCAATCTCGACTCGCAGACAGGTGCACCGCCCGATGCTTTTTCGCACGAGGGGCAGAACTGGGGCTTCCCCACCTATCGTTGGGAAATTGAGAAAATGAGAAATGGAGGAAATGAGAAAACCTCATTGTCTCATTTTCACAATGTCTCAATTTCAGCTCTGCTGAACCATCGCCTCAGTCATATGTCACAATATTTCGATGCTCTTCGCATCGACCACGTGTTGGGCTTCTTCCGCATCTGGGAGATTCCCCACGATGCCGTCTACGGTCTTTTGGGCCATTTCTCGCCAGCTCTCCCGCTGACGGCCGACGAGATAGCCTATTTCGGCTTGCCCTTCCGCAAGGATTTGTTTACCAAACCCTTCGTCAACGACCGGCTGATAGAGCGCCTATTCGGTATTCATGCGCAGTATGTCCGTGAAAACTTCCTTGTGCGCAAGGCCTACGGACTCTACGACCTGAAACCCGAATACGACACCCAGCGCAAGGTGGCTGAAGCCTTTGCCGAGCGCCGCGACGAGAGCAGCCTGTGGATTCGCGACGGACTGATGCGCGTCCTCAGCGATGTGCTCTTTGTCGAAGACCCCCATCAGCCCGAGATGTATCATCCGCGTATCGGTGTGCTCAACGAACCCATCTACGATGCTCTCTCGGCTGAGGAAAAAGATGCCTTCATGCGGCTCTATAACAACTATTTCTACCAGCGCCACTCATTCTTCTGGGGACATCAGGCGTTACGCCGGTTGCCGGCTATGCTCAAGGACTGTCGCATGCTGATTTGTGCCGAGGATTTGGGTATGCTGCCCGACTGTGTGGAGCCCGTGCTCGACCAGTTGCGCATCCTCACGCTCGAAATCCAGCAGATGCCCAAGCAGCAGGGCTTTGAGTTTGCCCATCTCGATGCCAATCCCATCCGCTCTGTCTGCACCATCTCTACCCACGATATGGCGCCTCTGCGCCTCTGGTGGCAGGAACAGCCCGAGCGTCGCCAGCGCTTCTACGTCACGATGTTGCAGAAAGAGGGTAGGGCACCCGAACAGCTGCCGGCCCACTTGGCTGAGGAGATTATAGCCCGCCACCTCTACTGTCCCTCTATGCTTTGCATCCTTCAGTTGCAGGACTGGTTGGCGATGGATAGCGAGCTGCGTCGCAAACAGCCTCAGGACGAGCGTATCAACGTGCCCAGCGATGCCTATAACCGTTGGCAGTATCGCATGCACGTCACCATCGAGGAACTGCTGGCAGCCACTAAATATAATAATAAGGTAAAGACGATGATTCAGCGCTCCAAGCGCTAATCGGAATATCGTAATATCGGAATATCGAAATATCGAAATATCGAAAAAATGTATAAGACTTACATCTTCGACCTCGACGGCACACTGCTCGATACCCTGCAGGACTTGGCTGCTTCCGTGAACTATGCTTTGCGGCAGCACCACATGCCTGAACATTCTATCGACGACATCCGCCGTTTCGTGGGCAATGGTGTTCGCATGCTCATGACGCGCGCCGTACCCGATGGCGAAGATAATCCGCAGTTTGAGGCTGTCTTTGCTACCTTCCGCCAGTATTACATGCAGCACTCGCTCGACACGACGCGCCCCTATGAGGGCATTCCCGAACTGATTCACGAACTGAAGGCTCGCGGCTGTCAGATGGCGGTGGTCAGCAATAAGATGATGGCTGCTACGCAGGAGCTGGTGCGCCATTTCTTTCCTGAAATCCCTGTGGCTATCGGCGAGCATGAAGCCGAAGGGATTAAAAAGAAACCTGCCCCAGATACCGTCTATGCTGCGCTTGATGCCCTAGGAATTCCTAGCCCCTCCGCCGTCTACGTCGGCGACAGCGATGTCGACCTGGCTACTGCCCGCAATAGTGGCCTGCCTTGCATCAGCGTGCTATGGGGCTTCCGCGACCGCGATTTCCTTTTGGCTCATGGCGCAACCACCTTTGTTTCGCATCCTTTGGACATTTTAAAAATACAAAAACTATGACTAGACTGTGGATAACCATGCTTCTCCTCTTGGCAGTGACGGCAGCCAGTGCCCAGCAGGTGGTAAGCGGCATCGTGAAAGACCGCGAGACAGGCAAGGCGCTGAGCCGTGTCTCGATATCGGCAGAAGGCTCCGAGGCTCACACCGTGACCAACGATGATGGCCGTTTCGTGCTGAAATTGAAGGGCACACCTAAATACATCCAATTGAGCCATATCGGTTACAAGACGCGCCGGCAGAACATCACCGAGGGACAGACTACCGGACTGCAGGTGCTGCTGACGAGCGATGTCATGCAGTTGCGCGAAGTGGTTGTCATGGCCAACGATCCCGTAGAGATAGTGAAGAAGGCTATCAGCCGCATTGAAAATAACTATCCCGAGCAACCGGAACTCATGCGCTGCTTCTATCGCGAGACGGCCCGCAAGGGTTCGCGCTTCATCTCTGTGGCCGAGGCTGTCACCGATATGTATAAGTCGAGCTACATTTACGGTCCCGAGCGCGATGCGGTGGCTATCCTGAAGGGGCGCCGACTGATGAGTATGAAGGCGCGCGATACGCTGGGTGTGAAGATTCAGGGCGGACCGGTCATGCCTCTGATGGCCGATGTGGTGAAGAACCGCAACTATATGTTGAACGAGGACGATCTCTCGTGGTGCAGAATGTATATGGAGGTGCCTCAGAAGATTGACGACCGTCTGCACTTCGTTATCCGTGTAGAGCCTAGTGCCCAGTCGCTTCATCCATTGATGGGCGGTCTGCTGTACATCGATCAGGAGACCTTTACCATCTCCCGTGCCGAACTGGAGCTTGATGTGCGTGACTGGCGCAAAGCCTCAGAATACATGCTGGTCAAGAAACCCCTCGGGCTGCGCTTCCGACCGAAGTCGCTCACGATGGTCGTTGCCTTCACCACCGATTTGCAGGGCATCACCCACATGAGTTACCTGCGCAACGAGATGCGTTTCAACTGCGACTGGAAGCGCCGTCTCTTTGCCTCGCCATTCGTCACCGTCAGCGAGATGGTGGTCACCGACCGCATAGCTCAGGGCAAGGATGCCAAGCGCCCTCATGGCCGTAACACCTTCGGTATCCGTGAGCGTTTCTACGATAAGGTGGAGTATTTTGACGACCCCGACTTCTGGGCTGACTATAACATCATTGAACCCACCGAAAACCTCGAACACGCCATCGACCGACTGAAGAAGAAAAACCGATAAAACTGCTGCTGAAACCCGATTGCAAAGGTACGAAGAAAAAGCGAGACAGGGAAGAAAACGGGCATTAGCGTTCTGTTAAAAAGTGTTTAGCATGCGCGGTGGCCCGCGCGCGGACATTTTACTTTAACTAATCCCGAATTTTAATTTTATTAAAGCCTCATTTTAGTAGGTATTATTTTAAAGCTCTTTTTTTTTCTTATCTACCTCATTTCTTCAGTTCTTCAGTTGACAGTTCCCTTTTTGCATAGTGTATATTCATAGAATTAACTTTTACTATATATATAATATATATATTATATATATAGTAATCAATTTTGTAAGATATTTTTACTCCGATATAGTATGAGACATTTTTGGAACTGTCAACTGTCAACTGAAGACACATTGTCTTTTTTAACAGTTATTTGTCTTCTGAAAATTTGGAGGTTATTTTAAAAATAGCTACCTTTGCATCATGAAGAAAACCGAAACCGTAACTAAATCAAGCAAGCTGGTCTTGCTGTTGCTCCTGCTGCTAGGCGTGACAACGGTGGTGAGCGCGAAGAACGATGCGCTGAAACCCCGATTGGTGGTATGCACCGATATAGCGCCGTCAGACATTGAACCCGACGACATGGAATCGATGGTGCACCTGCTGGCGTATGCCGACATGTTCGAAATCGAGGCGCTGATAACATCGGTGGGATGGAACTGCGACCCTTATCCGAAAGACTGGTCACAATATCTGTTCAAGGCGATAGCTGCCTACGAGCGTGATGTGCCCAAGCTGATGAGGCGCTCAGGACAGAAGAAGTTTCTCTCGCTGAAGAAGGAGAACATGTCTCAGAAGATAGGCTACTGGCCCAGTGCGGAGTATCTGTTCAGCCGGGCCGTGATGGGTAGCGTGAATGGTGGCATCCGCTCCCTCGGTGCAACCAACGATTCGCCAGGCAGCAAACTGCTCATCAAGCTGGCCGATGAGGACGACGACCGACCTATCTACGTGGCAGCATGGGGTGGGGCTAACACGCTGGCACAGGCCATCTGGCGCGTGAAGCGGACGAGAACAGCGGACGAGGTCAGAAAATTTGTGCGTAAGTTCCGCCTCTATACCATCACCGATCAGGATATGGACTATGCTCATAGGATGGATCGTACCCGCAGTTCGCACATTTGGCTGCGCCAGGAGTTTAAGGACGACCTGAAGTTTATATGGGACGAGGGCACATGGCAGGAGCAGTGTGAACTGGGCAAGCAGAACTGGACCCGCCATCAGCAGAACATACAGACCTGTGGTGAGCTGGGCAAGAAATATCCTAACTATAAATGGGGTGTAGAGGGCGACACACCGAGCTTCCTCTACGTGCTGCCCAACGGTCTTAACGACCCTGAGGACCCCATGCAGTGCGGATGGGCAGGCTATCACGAACGCGGACTGTGTCCTGACTCGCTGACTACCGCCTGGACCTCGTGGCAGGAACCCGTTCGCAGCATCAGCGTGGGCTATAAGCGCCGTTTCTATCAGGACGAGCTGGCTGATTTTGAGGCGCGTATGCAGTGGGCTGAAATCGACGGTCTGCGCAACCGTAATCCCATCGTTGTGGTGAACGGCCACAAGGGCCCGTCGCCTCTGGTGCTTTACGTCAATGCTGGCAGCGAGCTCCGTCTGGATGCATCGAAATCGTCAGACCCCGACCGAAACGCCATTAGTTTCCTTTGGTGGCAACAGCCTGAGATAGGGCAGAGTAAGCTTGCTATCGCTGACGACAAGCAGCCGGTGATGAGCGTGCGCATTCCTGCCGATGCCGCAGGGCAGACGCTCCACATGGTTTGCGAAGTGCGCGATGATGGCTATAAGAATCTTACGTCATATCAACGAATCATCTTGAAAATACAATGAACAAAAGAATGATAAAATGCTGGCTGGCCATTGGCTGCTGGCTATGGACTATGAGTTGCCCGATGCAGGCCCAGACGATCGTGTGTGGTATGGTGATGGATACGCTGAAGATAAAGCATATTGATGCCGAGGGCGTGACGCACGAGGGCGAACTGATATGTTCCCACGCGATAGCCGACGACCTGCGTGAGATATTTGCTGAGCTCTATAAGGCGAAGTATCCCATTGAGCGCATACGTCCCATCTCTGAATATTACTCCGACGACGAGCGGTCGATGCAGGCCAACAACACGTCGTGTTTCTGTTATCGGGCCATTGCGGGTACAAAGCGAATGTCGAAACACGCCATGGGAATGGCGGTAGACATCAACCCGCTGTATAACCCCTGCGTGAAACGGCACAAGGACGGTACCTTGGAGGTGCAGCCGGCAACGGGCAAGCCATACGTGGACCGCACGAAGAAGTTTAAGTATAAGATTACGAAGAACGACCTGTGCTACCGCCTCTTCAAGCAGCACGGCTTCCGATGGGGCGGTGAATGGCGGTCGAAGAAGGACTACCAGCACTTTGAGAAATAAAGTAAAAGAAAGAGCTCTCACCATACTGGAAGTGAGAGCTCTCTGTTTTATATGCGGTTATCTGATATGTTATCTGATAAACAGCAGTTCGCGATACTTAGGCAGCGTCCAGAGACCGTCCTCGACAATCATTTCCAACTTGTCTATCTCGCTGCGGATGCTCTCCATATGCGGGCAGACGGTATCGTGATAGGCAATGGCGCGCTGGTGGATATCCTGAATGCGGTTGGCAATGCGGCGGGCCTCGGTGAGGTCTTCTACCAGCTGCTCTATCTTCTCCGTACGCTCAGCAATCTCCTCAATAAGCTTCATGTTACGGGCTGAGAGGCGGTCGGCCTTATCGGCAGAGAAGACATCCTTCATACCCTGCACATTCTTGATGAGCTGCGACTGGTAGTGGGTAGAGACGGGGATGATATGGTTCATGGCGAGGTCGCCCAAGACGCGGGCCTCTATCTGAACGGTCTTGACATACATCTCCCATTTCACCTCGTTGCGGGCTTCCAGCTCCTTGTGGTTCATCACCTTGGTGCTCTCGAACATTTTTACGCTGCTTTCGTCGAGATAGTGTTCGAAGATGACGGGACACGACTTCTCGACATCCAGTCCGCGACGGGCTGCCTCCTTGACCCATTCCTCTGAATAGCCGTTACCGTCGAAGCGGATAGGCTTGCAGGTCTTGATATCCTCGCGCAGCACCTCGACAATAGCGTGGAACTTAGCAGTATGGCCTGTGCCTTCTGAGTACTCAGGTCTCTCAGAGTATTCTGAAATTCTCTGATCCACACGCTTCTTGAAACTGATAAGTGCTTCGGCCATTGCGGCATTCAGGGCTATCATAGCCGATGCGCAGTTGACACTCGAACCCGGTGCACGGAACTCGAAGCGGTTACCGGTAAAGGCAAAAGGCGACGTGCGGTTGCGGTCGGTATTGTCGATGATAAGATCGGGAATCTGCGGAATGTCAATCTCCATGTTCTTCTTACCTCTTACCTCTGACGTCTCACCTCTTTCTATACGGTCGAGCAGTTCGGTGAGCTGTGTGCCCAGGAAGCTGGAGATAATGGCGGGAGGTGCCTCGTTGCCACCCAGACGATGGGCGTTGGTAGCACTCATGATAGAGGCTTTGAGCAGTCCGTTATGCTTGTAGACAGCCATCAGTGTCTCGACAATGAAGGTGACGAAGCGCAGCGTCTCATTGGCAGTAGCCTCTGGATTCGAAGCATCGGTCTTGCCCGGTGCATGCAGCAGCACACCATTGTCGGCAGACAGGCTCCAGTTGTTATGCTTACCGCTACCATTGATGCCGTCGAAGGGTTTTTCGTGTAGCAGCACGCGGAAGCCGTGATTGCGAGCCACCTTCTTCATGAGCGACATGAGCAGCATGTTATGGTCGACAGCCAGATTGCACTCCTCGAAGATAGGAGCCAGCTCAAACTGGTTGGGAGCCACCTCATTATGGCGCGTCTTAACGGGAATGGCAAGCTCTAAGGCTTGTATCTCAAGGTCCTTCATAAAGGCCTGTACGCGGTCGGGAATAGTGCCGAAGTAGTGGTCGTCCATCTGTTGGTTCTTGGCACTCTCGTGACCCATCAGTGTGCGGCCTGTCATCAGCAGGTCGGGACGGGCGGAATAGAGACCTTCGTCCACAAGGAAATACTCCTGTTCCCAACCCAGATTGACCTGTACCTTCGTCACGTCGTTGTAGAAATACTGGCAGACGTCCTTGGCGGCATTACCCACAGCATGCAGGGCTCGCAGGAGTGGAGCCTTGTAGTCGAGTGCCTCGCCCGTATAGGCGATGAAGATAGTAGGGATACACAGTGTATCGTCGATGATGAAGACGGGGCTTGTGGGGTCCCAGGCACTATAGCCGCGAGCCTCGAAGGTGTTGCGGATACCACCATTGGGGAACGACGAGGCATCGGGTTCCTGTTGTACCAGCAGCTTGCCCGAGAACTTCTCTATCATACCGCCCTTGCCGTCGTGTTCTACGAAGGCATCGTGCTTCTCGGCAGTACCCTCGGTCAGAGGTTGGAACCAGTGGGTATAGTGCGTAACGCCCATTTCCAACGCCCATTGCTTCATGCCAGCAGCTACTGCGTCAGCTATCGAACGGTCAAGTCGGGCACCGTTATCCATCACATCAATCATCTTGTCGTAGATATCCTTCGGCAGGTATTTATACATCTTCTTGCGGTCGAACACGTATTTGCCAAAAAACTCTGAGGGGCGTTCAGCAGGCACCTTAACCTCGACGGGATGCTTCTTGAAAGCCTCTTCTACTACCTGAAATCTTAAATTGTTTGCCATATATGTGCTTTAATCAATATATCTTTTCGTTAAGTCGTTGTAATTCTCTATTCTGCGGTCGCGAAGGAAAGGCCACCAGCGGCGTACTTGTTCGGAACGCTGCATGTCGACATCGATGATGGCTACAGCCTCCTCGGTTTCCGATGCCTCGAAGAGCAGTTCGCCCTGAGGACCAGCTACAAACGAGGTGCCCCAGAAAGGAACGCCATCTTCATCGCCTACGCGGTTTACCGTTATGACGGGCAGTCCATTGGCTACAGCATGTCCGCGCTGTACTGTCTGCCAAGCCATTCGCTGTCGCTGTTGCTCGTCCTTGGTGTCATTGGGGTCGTAGCCGATAGCGGTGGGATAGATGAGCAGTTCGGCACCCGCAAGAGCCATCAGGCGGGCTGCTTCAGGATACCACTGGTCCCAACATACCAACACACCCAAACGTCCGACGGAAGTCTGAATAGGCTGGAATCCCAAGTCGCCAGGTGTGAAGTAGAACTTCTCGTAATAGCCCGGATCGTCGGGAATATGCATCTTGCGATACTTGCCGGCAATGGTTCCGTCTTTCTCAAGCACCACAGCGGTATTGTGATAGAGCCCTGTAGCACGACGCTCAAAGAGTGAGGTGACGATGACGACCTGCAGTTCCTTAGCCAGATTGCCAAAGAAAGTGGTAGAGGGTCCGGGAATGGTTTCAGCAAGGTCGAAGAGGTTGACATCTTCCTGCTTACAGAAATACAGCGAGTTGTGCAGTTCCTGCAGAACAATGAGCTCAGCCCCCTCTTTAGCCAGTTGGCGAATCTTGGTAGCCAGGTGGAGCACGTTGGTTTTTACGTCCTCACCGTTGTGCTGTTGAATGATACCTATTTTCATATTGGGCGCAAAATTACTATTTTTTTTTCTTACTGCAAAGTATTTCGGAAGATTTTAATAATACTGCATCGTGCAACAGTGTAATGAACCGTGCTGTTGGATGACGGCGCGACAGTCGATACCCACGATTTCGCGGTCGGGGAATGCTTGTCCCACAATGCTGAGTGCCTCTTGGTCTAAGTCAGGCTGATGATAGGTAGGCATAAGTACAGCACCGTTCAATACCAGATAGTTGGCATAGGTCGCGGGCAGCCGTTGTCCTTCCCCATCGAAGATAGGATGGGGCAGAGGCAGCTTCAGCAACCGGTAGGGCTTATCGTCCAGTGTGCGGAAGGTTCGTAGTTCCTCTTCCATCAGCGCAAGATCCGGATGGTCGTCATCACCCCCAGTATATAATAAGGTGTCGTCAGGACAGATGCGCACCAGTGTGTCGATATGTCCGTCGGTATCGTCGCCAATGAGCGAGCCGTGATGAATCCAAACGATGCGCTCAGCACCCAGATACTGCTTCAGTTTATCCTCAATCTCCTGTTGCGAGAGAGGCTGGTTGCGATGAGGGGCCAGCAGGCAGCAACTAGTTGTAAAGACAGTACCCTTTCCGTCGCTTTCTATTGATCCGCCTTCCAGCACAAAGTCCAAGTGGTCTTCGTAGATGCCTTTGACAATACCTCTGTCGTAGAGCTGGCGGTTGATAGCATTGTCCAATGTGGCCTCAAACTTCTCGCCCCAACCGTTGAAGCAGAAATCGAGGAGTACAAGCTGCCCATTCTCTTCGACAGTAATAAACCCATGATCGCGAGCCCATGTGTCGTTATGCGGAATATCATCGACGATGATGAGCGGCTCACGTTTGCTGATTTCGCGAGCCATCTCTTCGTAGACAGCTGTGATTTCGGGCAGTATCGGGGCCCAGTCGGTATCCTTGTGTGGCCACGTGAGTTGTATGCCACTCTGATGCTCCCATTCGGCAAGCATGCGTCTCTTTTGATTTTTCATGGCTGCAAAGATACAAATAAATCGTCATTCATAATGCTTAATTCATAATTTATTTGTAATTTTGCAGGCGATTTTATGATGTTGGAACTGCATAATGTGACAATAGGGCAGCAGATACAGCACCTTTCATTGACGGTCAATGATGGTGAATTGCTGACCATCTCGGGTTCAAAAGGCTCGGGTAAGACCACCCTTTTGCGGGCTGTCTTGGGCTTTCTGCCACTCGACGAAGGACATATCAGCATTGATGGTGAACTGCTGACGCCTCAGTCGGCTCCCTATTTCCGTCGTCAGATAGCTTATGTGCCCCAACAGTTGTCGATGCCTGATGGTTGCAGACTGGAGGGTTTTGAACGATGGGCACAGATGCCGGCAGAAGAACAATACCTCTTTATATTAATACGCGCGATGCAGAGCAAGAAGTCGCTGGTATTGGTCGATGAACCGGCTGTAGACCTCACGATTGAGAATGCTATGCTGGTAGACCAGATATTGCGCGATGCACCGAAACAGGGTATGACAATCTTGGCGGTCAACGACCGAATAGACGATAATCAGGTGAAGCTATGATACTGACCATTCTATATCTCCTGTTGGTGTTGGCCCTGGTGGGTTGGAAAGGCTGGCATGCTTGGCTGAGAGGACGCTCTACCTATCAGCAAGACATGCAGCATCATGGTTCACTGCGTGAATATCTGTTGGGAAACGGGGCTACCGAATGGCAATCAAAGGAGCCTTTTCTTCGTCATGCCTTGCAGCGTGCCTTCATTCCGATGGTCCGTCAGTGGCGTTTCTGGCTGGCACTCATAGGGTTGGGCGTTTTGGTTCTTGTATTGAGGTCGTGCAGTTAGATTTTTTAACATAAGAAAGTCTCCTTACTTCTATTTTTTTTCTGCTCTTTTTTGTATCTTTGCAGTCGATTTCGACTAAAAACATACACTAATTATGATACAGACAGTAGTTAAACGCGATGGACGCATCGTTGGCTTCAACGAGCAGAAGATTATGGCTGCTATTCGTAAAGCCATGATGCACACAGACAAGGGCGAGGATGAGCGCCTGTTATATCAGATCACCGACCATATAGCTCAGCGCGGTGACAGTCAGATGACCGTAGAGCAGATTCAGGACCTCGTGGAGATGGAGCTGATGAAGTCGAGCCGCAAGGATGTGGCTCAGAAGTACATTGCCTATCGCCATCAGCGCAGTGTGGCCCGTAAGGCTAAGACGCGCGATGTGTTTTTGGATATCGTCAACATCAAGAGCAACGATGTGACGCGCGAGAATGCCAACATGAATGCAGACACCCCTGCAGGCATGATGATGAAGTTTGCTTCGGAGACCACCAAACCCTTTGTTGACGACTATCTGTTGTCATCAGAGAGCCGTGAGGCTGTAGAGCATAACTATCTGCATATCCACGATAAGGACTATTATCCCACCAAGTCGCTCACCTGTGTGCAGCATCCTTTAGACAATATCCTGAACTGTGGCTTTGTGGCTGGTCATGGGGCTTCGCGTCCTGCTAAGCGTATTGAGACAGCATCTGTGTTGGCTTGTATCTCGATGGAGTGTTGCCAGAACGAGATGCATGGTGGTCAGGCCATTCCTGCTTTCGATTTCTATCTGGCACCCTATGTGCGCTTGACGTATATCGAGGAGCTGAAGGCTTTGGAGGATTTGAATGGCGAAGACTATAAGGACCTCTATGATGAGCCACTGATGGACTATCTGAAGAAGCCTCTGGATGGTCTGCAGGGCAAGGAGCGCGCTCAGCAGCATGCTATCAACAAGACGGTAGGTCGTGTACATCAGGCGATGGAGGCCTTTATCCACAACATGAATACCATTCACTCGCGTGGTGGCAACCAGGTGGTGTTCTCTTCTATCAACTATGGTACGGATACAAGTGCTGAGGGACGTTGCATCATGCGCGAAATCCTGCTGTCTACCTACGAAGGAGTGGGAGATGGCGAGACGGCTATCTTCCCCATTCAGATATGGAAGAAGAAGCGTGGTGTGAACTATCTGCCTGAAGACCGTAACTTCGACCTCTATCAGTTGGCATGTAAGGTGACAGCGCGTCGTTTCTTCCCCAATTTCCTGAATCTCGATGCTACCTATAATCAGGATAGCGATTGGCGTGCTGACGATCCTAAGCGCTATATTCACGAGGTGGCTACGATGGGTTGTCGTACGCGTGTGTTTGAGAATCGCTTTGGTCCGAAGACCTCTATCGGACGTGGTAATCTGTCGTTTACAACGATTAATATCGTGAAGCTTGCCATCGAGTGTATGGAGGAGAAAGACCAACAGCATCGCATCGATATGTTCTTTGCCAAGCTGGACAACATGTTGGAGGTGGCTGCCAAGCAGTTGGACGATCGCTATCAGTTCCAGAAGACGGCTTTTGCCAAGCAGTTCCCGCTACTGATGAAGAGCCTGTGGATAGGTGCCGACAAGTTAGGACCGATGGATACTATCGAGAGTGTCATCAATCAGGGTACGCTGGGTATTGGCTTCATCGGACTGGCCGAGTGTCTGGTGGCTCTTGTGGGCAAGCATCATGGTGAGAGCGATGAGGCGCAGGAGCTGGGCTTGAAGATAGTCAGCTATATGCGCGAGCGTGTGAACGATTTCTGTGAGCGCTATCATCATAACTATTCTGTGTTGGCTACACCTGCCGAAGGTCTCTCGGGTAAGTTCACGAAGAAGGACCGCAAGCAGTTTGGTATCATTCCTGGTGTCACCGATCGTGATTATTATACCAACTCCAATCATGTGCCTGTATACTATAAATGCAGTGCGCGCCATAAGGCTGAAATCGAGGCACCCTATCATGAGATGACGCGTGGTGGCCATATCTTCTACGTGGAGATTGATGGCGATGCAACGCATAATCCGCAGGTCATCATGAGTGTGGTGGATATGATGGACCAGCTGAATATGGGTTACGGCTCAGTAAACCACAACCGTAATCGCTGTATGGATTGTGGCTATGAGAATGCCGATGACAAACTGGAGAAATGTCCTAAGTGCGGCTCGACCAATATCGATAAGCTGCAGCGCATCACGGGTTATCTGGTGGGTACTACAGACCGTTGGAATGCAGGAAAACTGGCTGAGCTCAACGATCGTGTGACGCATATCGATCATGGATCGCAGGATCTCTTTGGAGAATGATTAGGGTTCTGGATATCATAGAAGATACGATGGTGGATGGTCCTGGTTTCAGGACCTCCATCTATTGTGCGGGGTGTCGACATCAGTGCAAGGGCTGTCATAACCCCCAGTCATGGGACTTCAAAGGGGGTAGGGAGATGACAACACAGGAACTGATGAAGATTATTGTGGCTGATCCCTATGCCAACGTGACATTCTCGGGTGGCGACCCTATGTATCAGTGTGACGGCTTTGCAGAATTGGCGCGAGCCATTCATGCACAGACGAATAAGGATATCTGGTGCTATACGGGTTTTACCTACGAGTCGCTGATTACAAGGGCACAGCGTGAACTGCTCTATGAACTCGACGTATTGGTTGATGGACCTTTTATCGAGAGCTTACGCGATCCAGACCTGTTGTTTCGTGGTTCCAGCAATCAGCGGATAATTGATGTACAAAAGACGCTTTATGCGGGCGAAATAGTACTTTGGCAACCAGATATCAGCATATAGATATCAAAAAAAGACGCAATGATTTAAAAAAATTGGGAAAGACTGCTTGCCTTTCCTGTTTTTTTTGTAATTTTGCACGCCATAAGGGATATACAACTAAATTATTTAAGGTAAAAACGTTATGGGTGGCTTTTTTGGCACTATCTCCAAACAGGATTGCGTAAACGATTTGTTTTACGGAACTGACTACAACTCGCACTTAGGTACAAAACGCGCCGGACTGGTAACTTTCGATGAGAAGAGTGGCTTCCACCGCTCTATCCACTCGTTGGAACGTGCCTATTTCCGTTCTCGCTTTGAGGATGAACTCGACTCCTTTAAAGGCCATCAGGGCTTGGGTGTCATCAGCGATACCGATCCTCAGCCTATCATCGTGAATTCCCATTTGGGACGCTATGCTGTCGTAACAGTAGCCAAGATCAATAACCTGCGCGAGATAGCCGACGAACTGTTGCAAGAGCGCATGCACTTCAGCGAGATGTCGGCCAATAATATCAACCAGACGGAGTTGGTAGCCCTGCTCATCAATATGGGCGATACGTTTGTAGAGGGTATCAACAAGGTATATCAGAAGATTCAGGGCTCGTGCTCCATGCTGATTCTGACAGAGGATGGCATCATTGCTGCACGCGATTTCCTGGGACGTACGCCTATTGTGATTGGTCAGAAGAAGATTCATCGCTTGTCGCCCATTGGTACCGACCAGCTGATAGAGGCTTATGCGGTATCTAGCGAGACAACGAGTTTCCCCAATCTTGATTATACGGTATTGCGCGATGTTGGTCCAGGCGAGATTGTGCGCTTGAGGGCTGATGGCATCGAGGTATTGCAAAAACCTTTCTCACGTTGTCAGATATGCTCGTTCCTGTGGGTGTATTATGGCTTCCCAGCAAGCGATTACGAGGGCATCAATACGGAATATGTGCGTGAGAAGAACGGACGCTTGATGGGCGAGAAGGATAAGGATATCACACCTGATTTGGTATGTGGTATTCCCGATTCAGGTGTCGGTATGGCCTTAGGTTATTCTCATGGCAAACAGGTACCTTACAAGCGTGCTGTATTGAAGTATACACCCACATGGCCCCGATCATTTACTCCTGGTAATCAGAATCGTCGCGACCTGGTGGCTAAGATGAAGCTCATTCCTAACTCAGCCATTCTGAAGGACCAGCGCATCGTGTTCTGCGATGACTCTATCGTACGCGGTACTCAGCTCAGGGATAATGTCCGTACGTTCTTTGACAATGGTGCTAAGGAGGTGCATGTGCGCATCTCTTGTCCTCCCCTGGTCTATGGTTGCCCGTTTATTGGCTTTACCTCTTCCAAGAGCGATCTGGAATTGATTACGCGTCGTATCATCAAGGATATCGAAGGCGATGAAAATAAGAATCTGGAGGCTTATGCTAAGACGGGATCGAAGGAATATCAGAAGATGGTCAACGAGATAGCTCGCAGATTGGGACTCACCAGTGTGAAGTTTGCAACAATCGAGGATCTTATCGAATCAATTGGTCTGCCTAAGGATCGTGTATGTACGCACTGCTTTGATGGCAGCTCGTATTGTCATGAACACGACAATGATTGATAGACAACCACAGATGACACGAATCATACGAATTAAAAAAGCATAAAATTATTCGTATAATTCGTGTAATTCGTGTTTTTTTATTAATTTTGCAGTTCAAAATAAACATTTTGTAGCGTGAAAATAAAGCAAGTGCTGAGCGCCCTTGAACGATTCGCGCCTTTGCCCTTGCAGGAAAGTTGGGATAATGCTGGCCTGCAGTTGGGACTGACAGAGGCGGAGGTTTCAGGGGCATTATTGTGTCTGGACGTCAACGAAGCCATCATTGACGAGGCCATCAGGAAGGGTTGTAATCTCATTGTGAGCCATCATCCCTTGTTGTTTCGTGGACTCAAACAGATTACTGATGCCAACTATGTGCAGCGCTGTGTCATCAAGGCTATCAAGCACGATATCGCTATTGTCTCGATGCATACCAATATGGATAATGCGTTGGATGGTGTCAATTTCAAAATAGCTGAGCGTTTGGGCATGAATCATCTCGCATTTTTGGCTCCATCGTCTTCAGAGAAGGCTGAGACTTCAGGAAGTGGCGTGATAGGTCATCTTCCTCAATCCATGCAGTCAGAGGACTTTATACAGCTTCTGAAGGCTCGTTTCCAAGTGGCCTGTGTCCAGTGTAACGCATTACTGGAACGCCCCATCACAAAGGTTGCTATCTGTGGTGGAGCCGGCGATTTCCTCTTGGACAATGCGTTAGCTCAGGGTGCTGATGCCTTTATCACTGGCGAGATGCACTATCATCAGTATTTTGGTTACGACCAGCAGATTCAGATCTGTGTCATCGGCCATTATCAGAGCGAGCAGTATACTGCTGAAATCTTCCGTGATATCATCGCTAAGGATTGTCCCGATGTTCCGACCTACATCGCAGAGACCAATACCAATCCGATTTTATATATTTAATGTTTAATCTTTAATATTTCATATAAATAGTTATGGCAAAGAAAGATCCTACAGAAATGCCAGTTGAAGAGCGCCTGAAGACCCTCTATCAACTGCAGGCCACGCTCTCAAGCATTGATGAGAAGCGTGCTTTGCGAGGCGAATTGCCTCTGGAAGTACAAGACCTTGAGGACGAAATCGAGGGCTTGACCACTCGTATGGACAAGATCCAGCGTGAGATTAATGAGTTCGAGCAGGCTATCTCGATGAAGAAAGGCGAAATTGAGACGGCAAAAGCTAGCGTAGAGCGTTATAAGAACCAGTTGAACGATGTGAAGAACAACCGTGAGTATGATACGCTCTCTAAGGAGATTGAGTATCAGACACTGGAGATTGAGCTCTGCAACAAGAAGATTCGTGAGGCAAATGCCCGTATCGAGGAGAAGAAGGTGGAACTGGCTCAGAACCAAGAGATTATCGCTGATCGCAATCAGGCTCTGGATTTGAAGAAGGCAGAGCTTGAGGAGATTATGGCTGAGACTCGTACTGAGGAAGAGAAGCTGAAGGCTCGTGTCAAGGAGTTGGAGGCAAAGATTGAGCCCCGTTTGCTCACTTCCTTTAAGCGTATTCGTAAGAATGCCCGCAATGGCTTGGGTATTGTCTATGTGCAGCGCGATGCTTGTGGTGGTTGCTTTAATAAGATTCCTCCCCAGCGTCAGTTGGACATCAAGATGCACAAGAAAATCATTGTCTGCGAGTACTGCGGACGTATTCTCATCGACCCAGAGTTGGCTGGTGTCAAGATTGACAAAGTGACTGGCGAGGAGAAGAAGACGCGCAAACGTGCTATTCGTAAGACTATCAAGAAGGAAGCACCTGAAATCGACGATGTTCCTGAGATGATGGACTCAATGGACGATTAATACATCTTCCATCTAACATCTTCCATCATACATCATCCCTCAGACATCGATAGTCAGGAATTTCCTCTAGGAAATGGTAGGTCTGCGCCTCGTAGTCCATCTTGCAGCACCAGTGTTGCAGTCCGTTTGAGACAACCAGATAGTCTACGTGCAGCAGCAGATTATAGACAGAAATCTGATGGAGCACCCGCTGTGATAAGCTCACAGTGGGTGCTTTGTATTCTATAATCATCAGGGGCTCAGCATCCTTATGATAGACCACACTGTCGCATCTCAGTGCCTTTTCCCCTTGTTTCAAGGCTATCTCATTGCCTACAAGTCCCTGTGGATAGCCTTTGTGCTCTACCAGCCAGTGGGTGAAATGCTGACGCACCCATTCCTCTGGAGTCAGAGCCACATAGCGCTTGCGCAGGAAGTCGAATATCTCAGGCTTCTCGCGGGTTCCACGCAGTTTGACGTCAAAGGATGGTAAGTTTAATTCGTTCATTTCGTTTGCAAAATTACAAAAAAAATAATGATAATACGTTTTTTTTTTGTAATTTTGCAGCATGGCTCAAGCAGCAGTAACATACGATGCAGTGATGCGCGACCTCATAGAGCGCCATTTTAAGCCCCTCTACTATCTGATGGGCGATGAGTCGTATTATATCGATAAGATCAGCGATTGGATTGCTGAGCACGTCTTACAGCCTGAAGAGCGTGATTTCAATCAGACCGTTTTGTTTGGTTCTGATGTCACTGCAGCGCAGATTGTCGATGCTGCCAAGCGCTATCCGATGATGTCCGAATATCAGGTTATTATCGTCAAAGAGGCCCAGAATATCAAGAATATAGAGGCGTTGGAGAAGTATTTCAAACAGCCCATGCCTACGACCATTCTGGTGATGTGCCACAAAAATGGCAGCATTGATGGCCGAAAGCGCGAGTATATGAAGACTATTCAGGCGTGTGGTGTCCTTTTTGAGAGCAAAAAACTGAAGGATAGGGACCTTCCAGCCTTTATTGAGCACTATTTGCAGACTCGTCAGGCATCTATTGATCCTAAATCCTGCCAGATTATCGCTGATTCCATTGGTGCTGATCTCAGTCGCCTGACATCTGAGCTTGATAAAGTGCTTCTCAGTCTGCCTGAGGGGAATAGGCGAGTGACACCTCAGGTGGTAGAAGACCAGATAGGGGTGAGCAAAGACTTTAATAGTTTCGAGTTGCGCGATGCTGTTGTCAACCGAAATATCTTCAAGGCAAATCAGATAATAAAATATTTTGACGAAAATCCAAAGGCTGGTAGCCTTTATGCTTTTCTCCCATTGCTCTATAATTACTTCCAAAACTTGCTGATTTCGTATTATTGTCCCCAAAGAGGTAGTCAGGAGGCCTTAGCTCAGTGGTTGGAATTACGATCTCCATGGGCTGCTCGAGACTATGTCATTGGCATGCGAAATTACACTGGAATGAAAGCGATGCACATTCTGGAGAAAATGAGAGAGATTGACGCCAAAAGTAAGGGTTTGGATAACCCAAATACCCCCCCTGGAGAGCTCATGAAAGAACTAATTTTCTTTATATTTCATTAAAAAATGACCCTTTTTCAGGGTCTTTTTTTCTAGAATAAAACTTTTCCCAGACAGACTTTTTTGCCCTCAAACCTCGATGGATAAACGGTTTCTGGCCCCAAATAACGCCTCATATTTCGCAAATTTCCAGATTCTTTTCCCGTTGTTCAGAAAACGCTGTAAATGCAAAATTTCGTGCTTTTCGGAAACGTCAAATTTAGGATTAACTAATTTTTAATTTTTGTTTTGTTGATTCGAAATCCTAAATGATTTAGAGTAACGGCTAATATTCAGTTTTAGCAAACAAAATTTCGATATTTGTAAATCTAAATTAGAAATCAAACATTAATTTTGTAAATCCAAATTTTAGTCTTCAGAATTCCGTAGTTATATTTATACAACTACATATTTAGACATTTAAAACACTAAAAATCAATTAGTTATACGCAAATCTTTACTTAAAAATCTATCCAAACAACCCTTTAGACACATAAAAGGTTGTATATCCAGCATTTTAGGCGATAGATGTGCTAAATACCTCATTTATAACCAGTCAGTTACGAAAATAGCCCATTAGAAATACTTGAATACACTTTTAGTCTCTAAATTTAGATTTATAATACTAAAGCAGAATATTGGTAATTTACCATTTTAGAATTTAGAATTTAAAACTGCAAATCAAAACTTAAGAAAACAAAATTTTCTTTAGATTTCTTGCATATATCATTTTTTTGTTTTACCTTTGTAAACGTTATTATAAACAGGCTTTTTAGCCCTATTTTGAGTTAAGATGGAAACAAAAGACAGAATTCGCCTCATTATGGAGGACCAACACATGACCCAACAGGTGTTTGCTGATTTCCTCCAGCAGTCCCCTGCTACCCTGAGTAGTATTTTCAATGGACGTACCAAACCCACCCTCAATGTGATCGATGCCATCAAAGTAAAAATTCCTGACATCAGTATTGAGTGGTTGCTTTATGGCACTGGTAACATGTATCATACCCCTGTCTCCCCCACTTCTGAGGTCTATTCTGATCCTGTTTCTAACCCCCAGGAACAGACATTAAATTTTGATGTCCCTTCTCCAGGTATCTCTCCTATGTCTCAAAATCCCACTTTTTCACCTCAATTTCAGCAGAGTGTCAAAAGTACACACCCAGAAATGGTTCGTGAGGAAATAAAAATTATTGACAAACAACCCCGAAAAGTCACTGAGATTCGTGTTTATTACGATGACCAGACCTATGAGACGTTTGTCCCTTCCAAAAAGTAATCATGCCCGGCTATAAGGTGGGCTGCATTTCGAAAATATAAAGAAAAACAAGTTTTCCCTTTGTATTTTAAGCGATTTGCACTACCTTTGCAGTCAAATGATGAAAAAGTATATTCTTGATTTAACGGTTGTCAAGGTTGAACGCTTAAGCGAAAAGCATGTTTTATTGCGTTTGACTCATGCAGAACAGCTTCCAGAGATGGTTCCTGGACAGTTTGTAGAGGTGCGTGTCGATGATGCCCCTCATACCTTTTTGCGTCGCCCTATTTCCATTAGTTTTGTCGACAGGGCTCATAATGAGTTATGGCTCATGGTGGCTATGATTGGTGAAGGCACGCGTCGTTTAGGTCTTTTAAAGCCAGGCGATACGCTTAATTGTGTCCTGCCCTTGGGTAATGGCTTTACACTACCCCAAACATCTTCCATCATACCTCAGCCCTCTCACCTCTTAATCGGTGGTGGTGTAGGCATGGCTCCTATGCTCTATTTAGGTGCTACGCTGCATGCTATGGGCTTTCAGCCTACATTCCTGTTAGGTGGACGCACCAAGGCTGATATCCTGATGCTGGATATATTTAATAAGTACGGGCGCGTGTGTATAACCACCGAAGATGCTTCAGCTGGCGAGAAGGGTTTTGTCACCAATCATAGTGTGCTCAATGAACATTTCGATCAGATCTTCACCTGTGGTCCTACGCCTATGATGAAGGCTGTTGCCCATTATGCCAAGACGCACGATATTCCCTGTGAGGTCTCATTGGAGAATCTGATGGCCTGTGGCCTGGGAGCCTGCCTCTGTTGTGTCGAGAAGACGGTAGATGGCAATCTGTGTGTCTGCAAAGATGGTCCGGTATTTAATATCAATCGGTTATTATGGCAAATTTAAGCGTAAACATAGGCGCTTTAGCGCTCAGGAATCCTGTGATGACGGCTTCTGGTACTTTTGGCTATGGTCTTGAGTTTCAGGACTTTGTACCCCTTTCAGAGTTGGGTGGTGTCATTGTCAAGGGTACCACTCTGAACCCTCGTGAGGGTAATGACTATCCCCGTATGGCTGAGACGGCCAGTGGTATGCTCAACTGTGTGGGCCTGCAGAACAAGGGTGTCGATTATTTCTGTGAACATATCTATCCGCAGATCAAGGACATCGATACTAATATGATTGTCAATGTCAGTGGCTCTTCCCCCGAGGATTATGCCGAGTGTGCAGCGCGTATAGACGCTCTAGAGCGCATTCCAGCCATCGAGTTGAATATTTCCTGTCCTAATGTCAAAGATGGCGGTATGGCCTTCGGAGTGACGTGTGCAGGGGCTTCCAGTGTTGTTAAGGCAGTTCGCGAACGGTATCATAAGACCTTGATAGTCAAGCTCTCACCCAATGTGACGGATATCACCGAGATAGCTCGTGCTGTCGAGGCTGAGGGTGCCGATAGTGTGTCGCTCATCAATACGCTGATGGGTATGGCTGTCGATATCGAGAAGCGCAAGAAGGTATTGTCCATTGGCACTGGTGGTCTTTCTGGTCCTGCTGTCAAACCTGTTGCCCTACGTATGGTTTATCAGGTCTCCAAGGCTGTCAAGATCCCTGTGGTGGGCTTGGGAGGCATCTGTTCTGCCAAGGATGCCATCGAGTTTCTGATGTGTGGTGCTACGGCCATTGAGGTGGGTACTGCCAACTTCCTGGATCCTGCCATAACCCTTAAAATTAGTCGTGGCATCAACGATTGGCTCGAGTCTCACGGTTGTCATGATATCCATGAAATTGTGGGATGTATCTAGTAAAAAGTTTCGTTGGTCGATAAAAACAGAGGGCTGCCCAAAAGGGCAGCCCTCAACCAACACAAAAACTAAACTAGACTTAACTAATGCAAAAAGCGATTTTCACAAACCTCCTATTGCTGTTGCAAAGATAGTATAAAAGTTTTAAACGACAATGTTTTTTTCCAATTTTTTTTGGGGAATGTATACTTTTATGCTACATTTTAACAGTCTTGTTCAGCAAATAAGCGTCTAAGATGGTCATGGCAGCCATGGCTTCCACAATAGGTACAGCACGTGGTAAGACACATGGATCATGCCTTCCCTTGGCCTGCAGAATGGTCTCATGGCCATGAATATCGATGGTGTTTTGAGGGCGGAGTAGGGTAGCCACCGGCTTAAAAGCCACTCTGAAGTAGATATCCTGTCCATTGGATATCCCCCCTTGTATGCCCCCGCTATGATTACTCCCGGTCGTAATGCCCTTGCCTGTCTCTGCCTCTGTCCTGTATGCTGCGATAGTGTCGCAGCCCTTAATTATATCATTCTGCTCAGAACCCCTCATAGAAACCCCGGCAAAGCCCTCACCATATTCAAAGCCCTTCACGGCATTAATGCTCAGCATAGCAGCCCCCAGGGCAGCATGTAGCTTGCCTCCCTCAGGTTCTCCCAGTCCTGCAGGACATCCCTTGATCACACAGCTGATCACACCTCCGATGGTGTCTCCATCCGCTTTGACAGCCTCAATGAGGCGTATCATCTCCTGGGCTTTCTCAGCATCAGGACAGCGCACGATATTACTTTCTGTCAGACTCAGGTCATATTGTGTGTAGTCCCTTTCCAGAGCGATGTCTCCCACCTGTGAGGTATATGCCTGAATACTGATGCCCAGAGGCTTCAGAGCCAGTTGAGCCAAAGCTCCAGCCACACATCTGCTAATGGTGATTCTGGCTGAAGAGCGGCCTCCTCCCCTGTGGTCTCTATGCCCATACTTATAATAATAGGTGTAGTCGGCATGCGATGGTCTGAACACCTCCTTCATGTTGTCGTAGTCCTGTGAGTGCTGATTCTGGTTGCGCACGATGAATCCGATGGGGCAACCTGTTGTCTTGCCCTCATAGATGCCACTCAACAGTTCTACCTGGTCAGCCTCTTGCCTGCTGGTAGTGATATTGCTTTGTCCAGGACGCCTGCGATTGAGTTGTGCCTGGATATAGTCCATGTCGATGTCAATACCTGCAGGCATGCCATCTATCACCCCTCCTATGGCCTCTCCATGGCTTTCACCAAAGGTGGTCAGTCTGAATATCTTACCAAACGTATTCATCCCTCAATGACAATGTCCACATCCACAGTCTTCATGGTGATGCTCATGATCGCATCCTCCTCCACAGCCACTGCAGTCTCCGCCACAGCCTCCTGTCAGGTGTTTCATCAAGTGGTCTACCTCCTGTTGTGTAGCCTCTCTGTTCTCCTGGATCTTACCCTTGAAGTAGAGGGTTTGTCCGGCGAAAGGATGGTTCAGGTCTATCTTCACCTGTTCTTCGCCTATTTCTACTACGCGTCCGTTAAAGCGGTGTCCTTCTTCATTTTGCAGGGGTACAATAGCATCTACATAGACGTTGTCGTGGTCAAAGTGGCCATTGATGGTGAATACCTCGCGGGCTACTTCTATCACGTATTCTTCCTGGCGCTGGCCATAAGCCTCTTCTGGTGTCAGTGTCAGGTCGAATTCCTCACCTGGTTGCATGTTGATAAAGGCTTTTTCCAGGGCATCGAGGGTTGTGCCGAAGCCAGTGATAAACATGTAGGGTTGGTCCTCACGTGTTTCTTCTATCAGTTCTTTCTCATTGTCTCCATCCACGTATAGTTGATACTGGACTGAAATCATTCTATTCTCCATTTCTTTACCTTATTATATATAAAAGTGGGTACAAAAGTACAAATAATCAATCAGACCACCAAATTATTTCGTCTTTTTTCGAAAATCCCCCGTCCCCTTACCCCTTCGTGGGGGATACCCCCACACCCCATTTTGTCCTTTCTTTCGGCGCGAAAGAAAGAACTAAAGAAAGCATCCACCTATCCTAAATCCTTCCCTATATGGAAGGACTACCGGTCAATATCGGTACCCGCTATTGCCCAGGGTTTTTGGTATCGCGGAACGACGCGATGTCTTTTTTTATCGGCTACGCGCAGCATATAAAAACGATAAGCCGTCGTTCCGCGATACCAAAACATAAAAATGACGGAGCAGCGAGAGGATAGCGATGCTCGCATCAGCTATCCCGAGTCGTGAAGGAAGAAGACGAAGTCAATTTTTCGTCGGTTTCTGCGAAAAATTTTTTTGCCCCTTCCCTGAGGGGAGGGGCGACAGGGAGAGGTGGAGCCCCTTTAAGGTTAAAGGGGACGGGGGATTTTCGAAAAAGAAATAAATATATATGGGGTTGTAATACGTAACTTTGTACCGCCAAAATTTCGTAATTTAAAACCACCAGAAATTGGCAAAGTTAAATAACCAACTATGGTAAGTAATAAAATCGGGATTAGGTAGCGCAAAAAAAGGAAGTATTCACTATCTTTGTAGTTGACAAATAAAACAAAGTGTAGAATGAATACTCCCAGCACTATCGGTTCCACAAAGAAACTAATAATGTGGTACAAAATTAAGGAATTATTTTCAAAGGGCCAAAGTTATAGCCAAATTTCTCGTAATTTGGGTATCGACAGGCATCGTGTAAGCAAGTATCTACACATGTCTGAATCGGAGTTTCTCTCAAGCGAGGCCTACAGTCGTAACTATACGCACAAGATGGATGCGTATGAGAGTTTTGTTTTAAATGAGCTCCGCAGCTGCCCGAGCTACTCCAGTAAGCAGATAGAGGATCATCTGAAAGAAGCGTACGGCAAAGAGGTAGAGGGCATTTGCAGCAAGACTGTTTTTAACTATGTGGTACATATCCGTGCCAAGTATTCCATTCCTAAATTCGAGCGTCCTCCACGGCCTTACGACAAGCTGCCGGAGCTTCCCTTCGGCGAGTATGCCCAGGCTGACTTCGGTGAATACTGGATGCAGCGTACAGACGGCAGGCATCTGAAGGTGTACTTCTTTGTGATGGTACTCAGCCGCTCACGCTACAAGTATGTATATTTCTGCACCAAGCCCTTCAATACTGCTATGACGGTGTATGCTCATGAGTTGGCTTTCTCATACTACGGTGGTCGTCCGAAGAAAATGCTGTATGACCAGGACAAGGTATTGTTGCATGACGAGAACTTGGGCGACCTGATCCTGACCAAGGGCTTCCGTGCCTTTGTCGACCAGCAGCACTTCGAGCCTGTGTTCTGTCGCAAGTCAGATCCTGAAAGTAAGGGCAAGGTGGAGAATGTGGTCAAATATGTAAAGCAGAATTTCCTTAAAGGAAGGCTTTTCATAGATGCTGAGTACCTGAATGAGGAGTGCCTGGCGTGGCTGGAGCGTACTGGCAACGGGACTATGCATCACGGTATTTACCGTATACCATCGGATGTATTCAAGGAGGAACGCGATTACCTGCAGCCATATTATGGCACCCCAGTAGAGCCACAAGTGGAAATGAAGGAATACAGCGTACGCAAGGACAACACCATCAGCTACCACTGCAGCTATTATACCGTGCCAAGTGGCACCTACAAGAATGCTGGCACCCGCGTCATGGTGGAGGAACAGGAAGGACGCCTGCACATTTACAGTAAGGAGACAGGAAAGCGAATAGCCAACCATCCATTGAGCGAGGTCAAAGGCGTACTGGTACAGGATCCTGCCCACAAGACAGTAAGAGGGGAAGGAATCACGGATAAGGAACTGACAATACACGGATACATTGGTGATATCGAGGCTCTGGATCTTTTCCTGGCAGGAATCAGCCAGAGCAAGCCAGCCTACTACAGTAGGAATCTCAGCTACATCATCCACCAAATGTACGGCTACAAACCCGAGGTGCTGCACGAAGCCCTTGTACGTTGCCTTACAAGCAAGGCCTACAATGCAAGGATGCTCATAGAGGCCTCTGAGAGTATCAGGGTAAGCAGTGGCATGTCTGTCATCCAGCAGCCACAAACGGCAAGTGTGCCACCCGAATTAAGCAACATGCGCCCTGAGCGTACATCCATTAACTCCTTTGAACAGTATTTTAAATGATGAACGACAAACAGACGATTGCGGAATGTGCAACGCTGCTGAAGCTGCACTATGTAAAGGTGAACCTGGAGAATACCATCTGCCAGGCACAAATAGAAAAGCCAACCTACATAAGTTTTCTTGCACAGGTACTCAAGGATGAGGTAAAGGGTCGGCAGGAACGAGATAGGCAACGGAGACTGTCGCTGGCACACCTGCCATCGCAGCACGACCTCGATGCATTTGACTTTAATTACTCCTCGGGCATTAGTAAACAGGAGATGAAGGAACTGCGTACGCTCAACTGGGTAGATCAGGCATACAACATCATCCTCATGGGACCCAGCGGTACAGGCAAGACCTTTATTGCAGGCGGACTCATCTATGAGGCCGTAAAGCAAGGGAAGAAGGCTTACATGATGACTATGGAAGAGCTGATAACTACCATCAAGATGAAGTCCATATCACCAACGGCCATGGGCAACTACAACCGCATTGCCAAGGCTGATTTGGTCGCTATCGATGATATCATGCTCTTCCCCATCAACAAGGAAGATGCAGCTGGCTTCTTCAATCTCATCAACACTATGCATGAGCATACCTCCATCATCATAACTACAAATAAGGCTCCTACAGAATGGGCCCAGACCCTCGATGATGAAGTGCTGGCATCTGCCTTGCTCGACCGAATTCTCTACAGATGTGAGGTGATAAATCTCAAAGGTACAAGCTATAGAATGGAGAACAGACAAACCATTTTCGACAAACAAAACATTAAAAAACAGAAAAATGAAACTGGTTGGTTAACTTTACGAAAAACTGGTGTGTTTAGATTTGCTTATTACAGGGGTGTGGGGGTATGCCCCACTATATAGGAGAAAAGGACAGAAAGGGGATGTTTCCCTTTCTAAAATGACTTATATCAACGAATCCGACGTTTCGTTGACAAAGGTCAAAAATACGGCTGTTTGCGGACACAATTTCTGAAAAATGTTTGGTGGGTAGCGAAAAACCCCTTACCTTTGCAGCGTCAAAAGGTAAAAAAACCTTGCGATAAAAAGGATAACAAAAAAGGTAAAAAGGAAAATTAAAAGAAAGAAAGGGTAACAAAGATGAAAAAGATGATTTTAACCCTGGTCGCAATGATGACCATGACCATGACCTTCGCAGCTAATGAGGATGCTGCAACGATGAACACCACCGAGGCCTATAACATGACCGTGAATATGGGCAAGCTGAGCCAGGCGTTGAACCTGAGCAAGGATCAGGTGGAGAGTGTGTATGAGATCCACAAGACGTTTGCTGCTGAGATGATGTTTGCAGCTCAGACGAAGAGTGGTGAGGAGCGCGACAAGATGGTCGACAATGCTATTCGTAAGGATTTGGCTTGGATGGACTATGTGCTCTCTAAGGATCAGTATCGTAAGTATGTGATGCTGCTCAATGCCACACTGAACAATCGTGGTCTGAAGTAAGTTTTTAAGTTGATAATTTTTTTAAAATTTCCTGCCGATTTATTTGGCAGGATTTTTTTTTCTTTGTAATTTTGCATTCCAATGGAAGAATTGCAAGAATTATGGTATGCTTTGGGCTGTACGAGCCCTCGTAAGGAACTTCAGGTGCGCGATGAAGCGCGTGTTTATGGTCTCCCTTCGTTTGTTCCTTTGAAGTACGAGGTACATACTAAACGTGGTGTGCGCCAGCGTATGCTGGTCCCTGCCATTACTGGTCTGATGTTTGTACGTGGCGATCTGGATCGCATCAGGGAATATATTGAGAATTCTCATTACAATATTTTTATCCGTAAGTCTACCTTTTCCAATAAGCAGGACTACTTGTCAGTACCCCTCCAGGCGATGGATAACTTCATTGCTGCTACAGAGAATCACGAAGAGCATATCACCTATTTCAAACCTGGTGAGATTACCCTTCGTGAGGGCGATCAGGTACGTATTCGAGGTGGTTTATACCAAGGTCGCGAGGGTGTCATCATGCGCATCAAGGGTAAGCGTAATCGCCATCTGGTGGTTCAGATTCCTGGTGTTGTCTATGCAGCCATCGAGTTGACCACCGATATGCTCGAACTGAAGGGTACGTTCAAAGAGAAGCCATCCAAAAATCTTGACGAAGACAAGCGCCTGTTGTTCGATTTGGCCCATCGTCTGTTGTTCGATTTCTCCGATAAGTATCAGGACGAAAACGAATACTATCTCTTGCGCTCAGAATTACGCAGAACACAAGCCCGATTAATCACTTTCCATGGTTATACCCCTTCTACCGAGTGCGAGTTGGCTTTACCCCTTTATATGGCGGCTTTCCATCTTGGTGAAGACGATGTCGAGAAGGCTCAGCAGCGCTTAGAGCAGGCCGTTGCCAAGCTCAAGCCCACCTCTTTGTTGCGAGTCAAGGCCCAGATGTATCTGGCCATCTTATCTCACAACGATGATCTCCTCCATCAGGTACAGTCCCTTTTCGCAGAATGGCGCAAGGGCTCCCTTTCTGCCAATCAGCGTTCTTTGGTCGAAGAATACAGCCGGATTATGCCGGCAAAATAGCCTTTTAGCCCCGAAACAGCAGAAAAATATATTTTTCTCTCGTTTTTATTTTGTCATATAGATTTTAATTGCTACCTTTGCACCCGTATTTTGCAAAAGTAGAATAAAAGATACATTTATGAAAAAATACTTGATGTTTTTGTTGATGCTGCTGTCTGTGACGGTTGCAAACGCTCAGATGAGCGACTCTCAAATCATGAATCTTATCAAACAGGAGACTGCTGCAGGTACTTCCCAGGCTCAGATTGTCACCAAGCTCATGCAGCGTGGTGTGAAGATCGAGCAGATTCGTCGTTTGCGCCAGCAATACGATAAGCAGATCAAGGCCAAAGGTCTTACCGGTCAGGCTGATGCAGCTGTAGGTGCTGCTGATGCTCGTATGCGCCAGAACAACTCAGGCAAGGAGGCCCAGGAGGTAGTTGTCGGTAAGGAGGGTTCTACCCAGGGTCAGCTCCAGCAGGAGGCTGATGTCCAGTATGCTGAGATTCAGCAGAATATCAACGAGCATGTTGATGGTGAGGTAGGCGAGGCCAAACTGAAGGTTTTCGGTCGCGATATCTTCAATAACAAGCTTCTCTCTTTCGAGCCCAATATGAACATTGCCACCCCTCAGAACTATGTTCTTGGTCCTGGCGATGCAGTCATTATCGATATCTATGGTGCTTCTCAGAAGTCAGAATCGCTGACAGTCTCTCCCGATGGCGATATCACAGTGCCTGGCTTTGGTCCTATCAAGGTGAGCGGTCTTACAGTGGCAGGTGCCCAGTCTAAGATTCGCAGCACCCTGGGTTCTCGTTATGCCAGCTCTAGTCTGAAGATTTCTGTCGGTCAGACTCGTTCCATGATGATCAATGTCATGGGTGAGGTCAAAGCCCCTGGTACCTATACCTTGAGTGCCTTTGCTACGGTGTTCCATGCCCTCTATATGGCAGGTGGTATCAACGACCTTGGTACCCTGCGTAATATTAAGGTATATCGTGGTGGCAAGCTGGTCACGGTGGTCGATGTCTATGAGTATATCCTCAATGGTCGTCTCGCAGGCAATATCCGTTTACATGAGAACGATGTCATTGTCGTTGGTCCTTACGATTGTCTCGTTGGCATCCAGGGCAATGTCAAGCGTCCTATGTTCTATGAGATGCGTCCCACCGAGTCTGTAGCCCAGGTCATCAAGTATGCCGGTGGTTTTACCGGCGATGCCTATAAGAAGGCAGCACGCTTGGTACGTAAGTCAGGCGAGCGCTATAGTGTCCATACCGTTGATGAGTTCGATATGAGCAGCTTCAAGCTGACCGATGGCGATAACATCACTATCGATGGCATGATCAACCGCTATGAGAATATGGTCGAGGTCAAGGGAGCAGTCTTCCGTGCTGGCCAGTTTGAACTGGGCAAGCAGATTACCACGGTTCGTTCATTGATCGAGGCAGCAGGTGGTTTGACCGAGGATGCCTTCACAGCGCGTGGTGTCATGTATCGCCTGAAGGAGGATCGCACCCTCGAGACCATGCCTCTGGATATCGCAGGCATCATGTCGGGCACAGTGGCTGATGTCCCCTTGAAGAACGAGGATGTGCTCTTTGTGCCTACGCAGTCTGAGCGTATTGCTGAGCGTACAGTGACCATTACGGGTGAGGTCATCTCTCCGGGAACCTTCCAGTTTGCTGATAACGAGACCATCGAGGATATTATTGTTCGTGCAGGTGGTCTGACCGATGCAGCCTCTCTGGCAAAGGTCGATGTCTCTCGTCGTATTCGTGATCCCAAGTCTACAGTGAAGACCGATGCCATTGCCCAGACCTTTACCTTCTCTATCAAGGATGGTCTGGTCATCGATGGCGAGAAGGGCTTTGTGCTCGAGCCTTACGATGTCGTTCATGTACGTCGTAGCCCAGCCTTCTCTACAGCCCGTAATATCACGGTCACTGGTGAGGTCAACTTCGAGGGCAACTTTACCCTTGAGAACAAGCACATGCGTCTTTCTGACGCTGTGACGATGGCAGGTGGTGCTACCGATGCAGCTTATTTGCGTGGTGCCCGTCTGGTGCGTCAGATGAACGATGAGGAGCGTGTGCGCCAGCAGGCTACCCTTGAGGCCATTCGTAACATCCTGACAGAGCGTGGCGATTCTGTCGCAGGCTCTAAGTTGCAGTTGGGCGACACCTATGTGGTAGGTATCGAACTCGATAAGGCCCTTCAGGAACCTGGTGGCATCTATGACATCCTGATTCGCGAGGGCGATCAGATTTATGTCCCCGAGTATAATGCAACGGTCAAGGTTTCTGGCGATGTGTTCTATCCCAATACGGTATCGTTCCTCAATGGCAAGAAGGCCAACTACTATGTCGATCAGGCTGGTGGCTATGGTCATCGTGCCAAGAAGTCCAAGACCTTCATCGTTTATCAGAATGGTACCATCGGCTTGGTTGCCAAGGGTGCTAAGCCTGAGCCAGGCTGTGAAATCGTAGTACCTAGCAAGAAGCGCAAGAATCCTGTCAATTGGGCTAGCTTCCTCACTATGGGCTCGTCGTTGGCATCTCTGGCCACCATGGTAGTAGCATTGACTAAACTCTAAAGAATTATGGAAGAAAATAAGAATATTGAGATGGTCGAAGAAGAATCTTCTATCGATTTTGGCAAAATATTTAAAGATGTGTTGCGCCACAAGTGGCTTTACGCTAAAGTGCTGCCTGTAGCCTTTATTCTGGCAGCCATTTATGCCCTGGGTCTCCCAAACTTTTATAATTGTAAGGTGATGTTGAGTCCTGAGATGGGTGGCTCTAAGGCAAGTGCTGGGTCTCTAGCCTCTCTGGCCAGTAGCTTTGGTGTGAACTTGGGTTCAGCCATGGGTAATGGCACTGAGGCCCTGTTTCCAACCTTGTATCCCGACCTCATGAACAGTGTCGATTTCAAGACATCCCTGTTTGATGTTCCTGTAACGATTGAAGGTAATAAGGAAAAAGGTGAGGCTGATCAAACGATGACTTATTATGATTACCTCAGTAAAGGTCAGAAAGCACCATGGTGGAGTGAGGCGAAGAAAGCCATATTCTCTGTCTTTGGCTCAAAAGAGGAAGAGGAAGTCAAGAAGGTTGATCCTTTCCGTCTCACAAAGGAGCAGGATCTGATTGTGAAGGCTATCGATAAGAATGTGGTGTGCGACGTGGATAAGAAGACCATGGTCATCACCATCAGTGTGACCGACCAGGATGCAGTGATAGCTGCCTGTATGGCTGATACGGTCAAGACCCGCCTGCAAAAATTTATTACAGACTATCGGACTTCCAAGGCCCGTGTCGATCTGGAGTATAACAAGAAGATTGCGGCCGAGACCAAGGCACGCTACGATAGGGCCCGCAGACTCTATGCCGAGTATGCCGATGCCAACCAGGATGTCATCTTAGAGAGTGTCCGCCAGAAGATAACAGATCTCGAGAACGAGATGCAGCTGCAGTATAATGCCTACCAGCAGGTGGCAGCCCAGCTGTTAGCAGCTGAAGCTAAGGTACAGCAGGAGACCCCAGCATTCACTACATTGCAGAGTGCTACAGTCCCTGTGCTGAAGGCTGGCCCCAAGCGCGCTCAGATGTGCCTCGTCTTCCTGTTCCTGGCCTTCCTAGGCACCACAGCCTGGATCCTCTACAAAGAAGATGACCTCAAGCCCCTGTTAGGTCTCTCCTAAAATTTAATGTTTAATCTTTAATCTTTAATTTAAAAAGTGAAGTATCTTCATTTTTTACTCCTTGCTGTGTGTCTTGTTTCATGCGAGAAACCTCTCATCCTCGATGAAGACAGCTCCGTGAGCGATAGTGAGGCCAACCTCATTGTCACGGTTTATCAGATGGAAACCATTCCGTTTACCAAGTCTATGTCTCGTGCGGCTCTTGCTGACCATTGCACACGACTTAATTTTGCGGTTTACGATTCGCTGAATACGCGTGTTAAGCAGATCAACCAGTTGTCTAGCGACCAGGGTTTTGGCACAGCCTATTTCAAGCTCGACCCGGGTAAATATCGTGTGGTGGTGGTAGCACATAGCAGTGATGGCAATCCTAC
Organism: uncultured Prevotella sp.; assembly: GCA_947164965.1. Classification (GTDB taxonomy): domain Bacteria; phylum Bacteroidota; class Bacteroidia; order Bacteroidales; family Bacteroidaceae; genus Prevotella. The sequence goes on from CAMUYR010000023.1 coordinate 46,030, forward strand.
GATGACCAATCCTGCTAAGATACAGTTTAAGAATAATCAGGGCTATACCGATACCTTCATGAGCAACGACACCATTGAGTTAGGCGAGTCCTCAGTGACTTTGCCAGTCGATCTCAATCGCATAGTATCCCTCTGTCGCTTTGTCATTACCGATCCAGTCCCTGATAATATCTCCCAGATGCGTTTCCAGTATACAGGAGGCTCTGGTGCCTTCGATGCTTCGACAGGTTTGGGCAGTGTCAAGAGCACCCAAACTGTTTGGATCAATGATATCAATCCTGGTCAGGAGTCATCAGTATTCGATCTCTATACCTTCCTGCATGCAGAAGAGGGCACTATTCATCTGCTGGCCACAGCTTACGATGAAAACAGCAATGTCCAGCACGAACGTGAGTTCGATATTCCCATGAAGCGTCGTAAGGTAACGAAGCTGACGGGTGCTTATTTCTCTGATTCTCCTTCAGGTTCCTCTTCTACTATTACCGTCATCATCAATTTCAATGATGACTGGGAGGGCGAAGATGTCATCAGTTACTAAGGGGGGTGCCCTTAGTAACTGATGTCGATCACAGGCCGGTAGATGACGGTTGCGTCATAGCCCGAGTCTTCTATTGGTTCCATGAGTGTCCTCACACCATTCATCAGTTTCAGTTCTATGGTGCTCACAATGTTGTTGATGCTACAATAGTATACGCCAGGTTCTACTTCGTCAACCTTAATAGATCTGTTGGTCTTATCCTTCTGATAGATAGGACACGCCATCAAGAACGCTCTGCATTCCTCCAGTGTTGGTAGTCTCCAATTTCCACAGGTCATACCTGTTGGCTTGTTGATACTGTTGTTTTTGGCGTCCATATCTTCTTGATTGGAAATACCTGCTTCTCCCTTTTTCCTCAGCAATACGGCACTCCCTGACCCAGTGTTCGATACCACATAGTAGCTTTGGTATCTCTTGCCAGCCACTATTTGGTTGTTATAGTTGGCAGAATCTGTTTTTACCAGATAGTTATCGTTAAATTCGAAGCAGATAGAGTCGGTACCCTCCCATGCAGGGGCCGTGAGCGAACTGCTCAGGTAGGTTATCAGTCCTTCCTGATAGTCCATTAGCAGTTTAACGTATCTGTTTTTCTTAAAAGCACCACTGTTCTCGTAGGCATATTCTTTCACGGTATCATCCGTTTTCATGCTGAGCGTTAGGGTAGGGTTGCCCTTCGATGGCAACGCGTATATGACGTTGTCCAGATTAGTCCAGTTGCCTGTCACGGTGTCTTTGGTCAGACTGATGCTCATATTACATGTCTCTGTCGTATATTTTCCGTTCATTTTAATCCCTTGATAGATGGGACCGATAATCATTTCTGCGTTAAGCACATCATCAGGCATCTTCTCTATTTTTATCTCGTTGATGCATATCACCTCTCTGTTCAGGTCCATGTTGATCTGCGTGGTTTCCCCTTCATTCAGGATGGTGCTGTCGGTTTTCAGCATGAGGTCAGTCATGTTGCAACCTGGTTTCAGTGTGATGATGCTGCTGTCTGTGGCGTTTTCCATGTCTGGCAGTTGATAGACGCTCAGGTCGTTGCTTCCTATGGCTATGAGTTTTGTTTTTCCTGGTGTGGTGCTGATAGCCTTGTTGCTGCCTAAATCCTCAGCCTGGATAATCTTTGTGCATGTTCCATTGTTATTAAATAGGTAGACGATTCCTTCCTCTGGTGCTTGGCTGGTTCCCTCTGTTCGGGTAATCACCCTCAATTTACTGATTTCCTGTTCTCCGCCTTGGTTCACTACCTCTTCTGTTGTGCAGCTCCCAAGGCCAAATGCCCCCAAGCATGCTGCCATAGCAGCCCATTTCATTCTTTCCTTTTTCATAATATTTAATGTTTAATTTTTAATATTTAATGTTTAATTTATTTTGTATTGCAAAGTTACTCCGATTATTCCATTCCACCAAATTTTTTCTCAAAAAATTACAAAAAAATTTTTTTGTCCCTTCCCTGAGGGGAGGGGCGACAGGGAGAGGTGGAGCCCCTTTAAGGTTAAAGGGGACGGGGGATTTTCGAAAAATTCCCTTTTAAACAAATAAAGAGGGATAATAACAGTAAAATTGAATAATTTTAGTATTTTCCCCTCAAAATATTTGTTTATATCCCTTAAAAGTCGTACCTTTGCAGGCAGAAAATGTGGAACCGGTTCTCAATGGTTCACTGCATTTTGATTTAAGAAACAAGTTGAATTGTATCTAACGTTCTGACTTTTAGTTAGTTATGGTCGTTCGTTAGGAGTGATTTTCATATCATTTATAAAAAATAAGAATACCGAAAATAGTTACTTGAATACATAATCATTGTTGTTATGCGTTAATAATTACTGAGTAGCGGACATTCTGCCGTACTCATAAATATTATTAACTCAAATAACAACAACAATGAAAAAGTTATTTTTGATGGCAGGCTTTGCCCTGCTGGCTGCTTCGTGCAGCAATGAGAGTGTTCAAGCGCAACCGCGTGACCAAGCTGACGGGAGCGATTTATCCTACGGCAGCAAGTGCAACAGTTGGTTCATTTCTGGTTAATACAACCTGGTTGGACGATATAGATCCGATAGCCTTCTAATATCCTTGCGGTTTATGAACGTTAAGGATATATTTGCTTTGCGCAAGCAGGGCAAGATTGAGGAGGCGTACGAGGCGATACGTCCGATCTATAGGGAGCACAAAGGGAAATTCACTACCCTCTGCATGTTCCGGGACTCGAGGCTGAGACGGGCATCCCCGCGAAGTCTGTCGAGCGCCACATCAAGGTGCTGATTGAGCGAAGGCTCATTGAGCATCGAGGCTCTAAAAAGACCGGCGGCTATCATGCCCTATAATTAAACTCTCATCACGAGGTCCGTGCAAGGGCATGGACACTGTTTTCGAGCAACTTCAGTTGAAGTGCCCTGCCTGGACCTCGTTAAGATAAAATATTCCCTCCCCGTGACAGGGGCCAGTCCCCGTGGCACCGTAGGTAGTAGATGGGTAGTAGGTAGGTCTAAGGTGGGTAGTAGGTAGCGAGTCGTGAATTTTTACTTGAAAATGGCGCTTTTTTCCGCAACTTGTTGCAAGGGAGGTGCAAGGGAGATGGAAGGGACATCGAAGGGGCACGCGATAGCGGGCCAGATGTAAAGAAATGAGAGCGGAGGCGCGGAGCGCCGGAGCTGCGAGCCGAAGGCGGGCATGAGCCCGGAAGGGCGAGCGGATGCGAGGCGGTAGCGAGACAGTAGCGTTAGGGTAGCGAGACGAAAGGAAGACGGGAGGTAGAGACGGATGATAGAGTTGAATGCAGAATATGAGGCGATATTTGATGCTGGGAACATTGATGATGAATGTACCAGGATTGCGAAGCTGATGGAGCCGGTGGGCGTGCTGATCAAGGAGGCGCTGGAGGCAGGGCTTTATGAGCGTGCGGTGACGATGTACCTGCAGCTGCTGAAGTCGATGACGAAGCATTTTGTGGAGGATGAGCATTGGTGTTACTTTGATGACTGGTATTGTCCGGATTATGAAATGCGAACGATTTGCCTTCAATGCAGATAATATTCTTTGGGTTAAGCCTTACGAAGAAGAGAATGGTACAATTATTTACTTGCCTGTTCGTGGCAGGAATGATTATCCGTAAGCAGCCAATTCTGACGTATTGCATAAAAAAGTGAAATGATATACCTTTG